>NZ_CAJMZC010000066.1:0-145 GCF_905220215.1 Paraburkholderia sp. J12 | reverse complement strand
GTAGTCCACATAGTCGTTCGTGGTCGCGAAAATGGTGTGCGCCGGATCGTGGTCTTCGTCGTGGCACTCGAAATCGATCCAGTCCTGTGAAAACTCGCGGGTCACACGGCCACCCGCAAAGTTCTGCTCACGCACCCAACCCGAG
>NZ_CAJMZC010000065.1:0-151 GCF_905220215.1 Paraburkholderia sp. J12 | reverse complement strand
TCAAGGTCCAGCGTCTGGCCCGCGCCTGCTTCCGTGATGTGAATGCCGCCGTGCCACATGCCCTTGCGGCTGACGAGGTAAGAGCCGGACGCCTCGCTCGTGGCCAGCAGCCGGTAAATGTCGTGCTCGTCGGTGAACTGCGAAGAAGCGG
>NZ_CAJMZC010000064.1:0-164 GCF_905220215.1 Paraburkholderia sp. J12 | reverse complement strand
TCCACCGCGCTCGCGCTCTACAACCTCTTTGCAATCGAAGACCTGTACCGCACCGCGCTCGTTTCGGGGGCTCTCTGCGTGGACGCGGCGGCCGGCTCGGTCAAGCCCTTCGACGCACGCATCCACGAACTGCGCGGCCATCGCGGCCAGATCGAAGCGGCGGC
>NZ_CAJMZC010000063.1:0-165 GCF_905220215.1 Paraburkholderia sp. J12 | reverse complement strand
CATCCCGCCCCGCTCCGAAGAACAGGCCGGGTTCGCCGCCGCATCAAGCGCCCACACTTATCGGCTGTAAATTTTTAAAGATCGTCCGCCAAAGCGCCGTTAAAACTCATCAACCACCGGCTTCTTTCTGCGTCGCTGCGTCTGCAGCAGAGAAACGAGATTATG
>NZ_CAJMZC010000062.1:0-167 GCF_905220215.1 Paraburkholderia sp. J12 | reverse complement strand
CCGCCTTGCGCCGGCAAGCTCTCACCTGCGTAGTGTCGCAGCACCTCGCCGAGCAGTTGCGACACGCTCCAGCCATCGAGCAGCACATGATGATGGGTCCACACGAGGTGATGCCGGTGCTCGCCGGTACGCACCACGGTCAGACGCATCAACGGTGCGCGCGTCAC
>NZ_CAJMZC010000061.1:0-272 GCF_905220215.1 Paraburkholderia sp. J12 | reverse complement strand
TCCGGCTTCGGCCCGGTACGCTGCTCGATGGTGCTGACCAGTGCCTGCCACTTCACGGGGTTGGCCCATTCGCTTTCGTGCTTCGCAATCAGGCGCGACGCCCGGAAGGCGGCCCACGGGAATCCCTCGCCCGGGGTGTTCTGCCCCAAAGCGCGGAGTTCGTCTGCCGCTTGAGCACCGTCACCGCCCGGATACAGGACGCGGTAGACGGCGGCCATGAGCGGACTCAGTTTGTCGAGAGAACCCGCGCCTGGCGTATCGCTGCCGAGCGC
>NZ_CAJMZC010000060.1:0-277 GCF_905220215.1 Paraburkholderia sp. J12 | reverse complement strand
CGGGAAAAGCGGTCGCCAAGCAGGGCTTCCCGTCTCAACTCACCATGATTTTGATCAACAATTGTTAATTGCGGGCGCAACGAAATTGCGCCGCGGGAGAACTGTCTGGAGAATGGCCCGGAGGATGTTCGATTCACTGCATGCCCCGGAGACAAAGCCAGACCCATGACCCCATCCGCACCCACCCATCCACCGGCTTCTCCGCAGCCTGCCCCGCCGAAGCTCAAACCGCTGCCGTTTGCCTTTCCGTTTCTTCGCAAGGGCCAGGGCCAGTCCG
>NZ_CAJMZC010000059.1:0-314 GCF_905220215.1 Paraburkholderia sp. J12 | reverse complement strand
GAAGAACAGGCCGGGTTCGCCGCCGCATCAAGCGCCCACACTTATCGGCTGTAAATTTTTAAAGATCATTCGCGAAAGCGCCGTTAAAAACATCCAACTACCGGCTTCTTTCTGCGTCGCTGCGTCTGCAGCAGAGAAACGAGATTATGAAGAATCTTTTTCGCTTCGTCAACACCTTTTTTGCGTCGCCGCCTGAAAGCTGCTGATCCTGCGTCCGCCCGTTCCCTCCGGCGGCCTTCGCCCACACACCGGCATCACCGGTGAACTGCGAAGGGGGCGAATCTTACCGCCCCCACCTACCCGCCCGCAAGGGG
>NZ_CAJMZC010000058.1:0-338 GCF_905220215.1 Paraburkholderia sp. J12 | reverse complement strand
TTCCACCAGCGACGCTTCGCGCCGTCACTGCCGGGCGCGGTCTCCGTGAACAGGTGCGCCGCGTCCTGCGGCAGGGCGGCGAACGGATAGGCCTGGATGACATCGGTTTGCTTCGCATGGTCACTCTTTTGCGGCGGCGTGCTTCCGCTGGGGTCTCTGTCGTATAGCGTGGTCCCACGGTCAATACGGAGAATCGTCGGGTCTGCGGACAGGCCAAGCTGGCTCCACTGGGTCGCGTTCGCGCAATTGGTGTTGACCCAGTCGCGCCCAGCCTTGATGAACGGCTTGATACTCCCGTCGCAGAACACCTCGATGTGCGCCATGCGCGTTCCAGCCGT
>NZ_CAJMZC010000057.1:0-350 GCF_905220215.1 Paraburkholderia sp. J12 | reverse complement strand
CTGGTGGGCACGCGCAGCGTGACGGAATTCAACTACCGCATCGACGATGCGGAGCGCGCGCACATCTTCGTGGGCGTGCAGATCCGCAACCGGGGCGAGTCGGAGCAGATCGCGCAGGCGTTCGTCGCGCACGGCTTCCCGACGGTGGACCTGACGGGCGACGAGCTTTCGAAGCAGCACATCCGCTACATGGTGGGCGGGCGCTCGCCGCTGGCGCACGACGAGCGGCTGTTCCGCTTCGAGTTTCCGGAGCGCCCGGGAGCGCTGATGCGTTTTCTCTCGTCGATGGCGCCCGACTGGAACATCAGCCTGTTCCACTACCGCAACCAGGGGGCGGACTACAGTTCGAT
>NZ_CAJMZC010000056.1:0-352 GCF_905220215.1 Paraburkholderia sp. J12 | reverse complement strand
CGGGACCACCTGGATACGGGTTCGGTGGCGAGCCCGAACCGCGAGACGGAGTCGATGAAGGACGGCTCGGATGCGGTGAGCGACTGGCCGCTGCTCAATGCGCTGCTGAATACGGCGGGTGGGGCGTCGTGGGTGTCGCTGCATCATGGCGGCGGCGTGGGGATGGGTTTCTCGCAGCACGCGGGCGTGGTGATCGTGGCGGACGGCACGGCGGCGGCGCACGAGCGTCTGGGCCGGGTGCTGCACAACGACCCGGCGACGGGCGTGATGCGCCACGCGGATGCCGGCTACGAACTCGCGCAGCAGACTGCGCGCGAAGCAGGGCTGAAGCTGCCGATGCTCGGCCGATGAG
>NZ_CAJMZC010000055.1:0-431 GCF_905220215.1 Paraburkholderia sp. J12 | reverse complement strand
GCCGATCACGATCGGCGCCTTGAGCTCGCCGTTCTTCACCATCTCGTTGAACGCCTGACCCAGACGATAGCGATCCTTCACCCCCACCCAGCAGATCCGCGCCGGCAGCCCCTGGAACGCAATGCGTTCGCGCGCCATGTCCAGCCAGTTGTGCAGGTGCGGATCGTCGGGGATCAGCTCCTTCACCTTCGCGTCGGTCTTGTAGATGTCCTCGGGATCGCCCGAGAGCGCCACCCAGCGGAACGGCCCCTTGCCTTCGCAGAAGAGCGGCCGGATATAGGCCGGCACGAAGCCCGGGAAATCGAAGGCGTTCTCGACGCCCATTTCCAGCGCCATCTGGCGGATGTTGTTGCCGTAATCGAGCGTGGCTGCCCCCCGTTCCTGCAGCGCGAGCATCGCGCGCACCTGCTGGGCCATCGACTGCTTCGCGG
>NZ_CAJMZC010000054.1:0-431 GCF_905220215.1 Paraburkholderia sp. J12 | reverse complement strand
CCCGATCACGATCGGCGCCTTGAGCTCGCCGTTCTTCACCATCTCGTTGAACGCCTGACCCAGACGATAGCGATCCTTCACCCCCACCCAGCAGATCCGCGCCGGCAGCCCCTGGAACGCAATGCGCTCGCGCGCCATGTCCAGCCAGTTGTGCAGGTGCGGATCGTCGGGGATCAGCTCCTTCACCTTCGCGTCGGTCTTGTAGATGTCCTCAGGATCGCCCGAGAGCGCCACCCAGCGGAACGGCCCCTTGCCTTCGCAGAAGAGCGGTCGGATGTACGCCGGCACGAAGCCCGGGAAGTCGAAGGCGTTCTCCACGCCCATTTCCAGCGCCATCTGGCGGATGTTGTTGCCGTAGTCGAGCGTGGCCGCCCCCCGTTCCTGCAGCGCGAGCATCGCGCGCACCTGCTGGGCCATCGACTGCTTGGCGT
>NZ_CAJMZC010000053.1:0-446 GCF_905220215.1 Paraburkholderia sp. J12 | reverse complement strand
GGCCAGCGCCTGCTCGATATCGGCTGCGGCTGGGGCGCGCTCGTGCTGCGCGCGGCGCAGAAGTTCGGCGCGCGCTGCGTGGGCGTCACGCTCTCGCAGAACCAGTTCGACCTCGCCACGGCGCGCGTGAAGGCCGCCGGGCTCGAAGATCGCATCGAGATCCGCCTGCAGGACTATCGCGATGTCGACGGCCAGTTCGACCGCATCACGAGCGTCGGCATGTTCGAGCACGTCGGGCGCAAGAACCTGCCCGTGTACTTCCGCAAGGTGCACGATCTGCTCGCCGACGAAGGCATCGCCATGAACCACGGCATCACGTCGTCGGATGCCGACTCGGGCGAAACCGCGCTCGGCGGCGGCGAGTTCATCGACCGCTACGTGTTCCCGGACGGCGAGCTGCCGCACATCGGCCTCGCGCTCGAAGCGGCGCAGCGCGGCGGCCTGGA
>NZ_CAJMZC010000052.1:0-496 GCF_905220215.1 Paraburkholderia sp. J12 | reverse complement strand
TTCGCAGAAACGTCTGAAGCTGCCGCGCTCCTCGGGAATCGTCACCGCGAACACCGCCTCGCGCGCCTCGCCCACCTCCGCGCGCTCGGCCACGAAGCGCATGCGGTCGAAGTTCATGTTCGCCCCCGAGGTCACCGCCACCAGCGTCTGCCCCGCGATGCCCTCGCGCTCCGCATAGCGCTTGACCGCCGCCACGGCCAGCGCCCCCGCCGGCTCCAGTACGCTGCGCGTGTCCTGGAATACGTCCTTGATCGCCGCGCACAGCGCGTCGGTGTCCACCGTGATCACTTCGTCCAGATACTCGCGGCACAGCCGGAAGGTCTCCTCGCCCACCAGCTTGACCGCCGTGCCGTCCGAGAACAGGCCCACCTCGGTCAGCTCCACGCGCCGGCCGGCCGCCATCGACTGCGCCATCGCGCACGAATCGTCGGTCTGCACGCCGATCACGCGGATCTCGGGGCGCACCGCCTTCACGTACGCCGCCACGCCCGCGGCG
>NZ_CAJMZC010000051.1:0-496 GCF_905220215.1 Paraburkholderia sp. J12 | reverse complement strand
TGCCGCAGGCGTGGCGGCGTACGTGAAGGCGGTGCGCCCCGAGATCCGCGTGATCGGCGTGCAGACCGACGACTCGTGCGCGATGGCGCAGTCGCTGGCGGCCGGCCGGCGCGTGGAGCTGACCGAGGTGGGCCTGTTCTCGGACGGCACGGCGGTCAAGCTGGTGGGCGAGGAAACGTTCCGGCTGTGCCGCGAGTATCTGGACGAAGTGATCACGGTAGACACCGACGCGCTGTGCGCGGCGATCAAGGACGTGTTCCAGGACACGCGCAGCGTGCTGGAGCCGGCGGGGGCGCTGGCCGTGGCGGCGCTCAAGCGCTACGCGGAACGCGAGGGCATCGCGGGGCAGACGCTGGTGGCGGTGACCTCGGGGGCGAACATGAACTTCGACCGCATGCGCTTCGTGGCCGAGCGCGCGGAGGTGGGCGAGGCACGCGAGGCGGTGTTCGCGGTGACGATTCCGGAGGAGCGCGGCAGCTTCAGGCGCTTCTGCGAG
>NZ_CAJMZC010000050.1:0-512 GCF_905220215.1 Paraburkholderia sp. J12 | reverse complement strand
TACGACGTGGCCCGCGAAACCGAACTCGAGCGCGCGCCCAATCTTTCGGCGCGTCTCGGCAACACGGTGTGGCTCAAGCGCGAGGACAACCAGCCCGTGTTCTCCTTCAAGCTGCGCGGCGCCTACAACAAGATGGCCCAGCTCACGCCCGCGCAGCTCGAACGCGGCGTGATCACCGCCTCGGCGGGCAACCACGCCCAGGGCGTGGCCCTCTCGGCGGCGAAGCTCGGCGTGAAGGCCGTGATCTGCGTGCCCGTCACCACGCCCCAGGTGAAGGTCGATGCGGTGCGCGCCCACGGCGGCCCGACCGTCGAGGTCGTACAGGCGGGCGAATCCTACAGCGACACCTACGCCCACGCCCTGCGCCTGCAGGACGAGCGCGGCCTGACCTTCGTGCACCCGTTCGACGACCCGGACGTGATCGCCGGCCAGGGCACCGTGGCCATGGAAATCCTGAGCCAGCATCAGGCCCCGATTCACGCGATCTTCGTGCCGATCGGCGGCGGGGGTCT
>NZ_CAJMZC010000049.1:0-718 GCF_905220215.1 Paraburkholderia sp. J12 | reverse complement strand
GCACCGGTCCAGCGAGTCGTAGCGCCCCGGGTGGCCCATCAGGTCGCCCGCCTTGACGGGAATGCCGCCGCCTGTGCCCTGTAGATCGCCCGGGCTGCACGCCTGGTTCGTGGTGACGACGACCCGGTCGAAGATGGAATCCGGTATGGTTTCCCTGGCGACCGGTCCACCATTCTGCAAGCCCAGGAAAATCCAGCCGGTAATGGCGACGGCGGGCGCGACGTCGCCGCCCGCGACAGGCGCATACAGCGTGGCTCCATTCAGGTCTGTGAGTTGCCCCCACGTTGCGCCGTGCACCGTTTCCGTCTTGCCGATGCTGACGCTCGTGCCCTGCGGCAGGATGCCAAGGACAGGGCCGTTGGGCGTCCTGCGCACGTGCAGGCCGACCTGCCCATCGGCAACCTGTCCGGCCACCGGAGTGGGTTTGTCCTGCGCGTAGCTCGTGATCGTCCACTGGCGCGACCAGTACGCCGGTTTTTGCCGCTTCGGGAAATGGCTGTCGTAGTCGGCGTTCGACATCAGGTGCATGTACAGGCTGTAGAACGTCAGCTTCGTGCTGCGCGGGAACTCCATCTCGTGGCGCACCAGCGCAAAGCCCGTACTGTAGGGAGCCTGAAACGGCGCGTTACCGCCGTCCGCTGCCAGTTCACTGACCGGGTAGTCCCGGTTGGCGCGCCAGGCGACGAGCACGCCGTCCGCGATGCAACGCAATCCGGCA
>NZ_CAJMZC010000048.1:0-718 GCF_905220215.1 Paraburkholderia sp. J12 | reverse complement strand
GCACCGGTCCAGCGAGTCGTAGCGCCCCGGGTGGCCCATCAGGTCGCCCGCCTTGACGGGAATCCCGCCGCCTGTGCCCTGTAGATCGCCCGGGCTGCACGCCTGGTTCGTTGTGACGGTTACCCGGTCGAAGGTCGAATCCGGCATGGTTTCTTTCGCGACTGGCCCGCCGTTCTGCGCGCCCAGGAAAATCCAGCCGGTAATGGCTGCAGCGGGCGCGACATAGCCGCCCGCGACAGGGGCGTACAGCGTGGCTCCGTTCAGGTCCGTCAGTTGCCCCCACGTCGCGCCGTGCACCGTTTCCGTCTTGCCGATGCTGACGCTCGCGCCCTGCGGCAGGATGCCAAGGACGGAACCTTTGGGCGTCCTGCGCACGTGCAGGCCGACCTGTCCATCGGCAACCTGTCCGGCCACAGGGGTAGGTTTGTCCTGCGCGTAGTTCGTGATCGTCCACTGCCGCGACCAGTACGCCGGTTTCTGCCGCTTCGGGAAGTTGCTGTCGTAGTCGGCGCTGGACATCAGGTGCATGTACAGGCTGTAGAACGTCAGCTTCGTGCCGCGCGGAAACTCCATCTCGTGACGCACCAGCGCAAAACCCGTACTGAAGGGAGCCTGAAACGGCGCGTTACCGCCGTCCGCTGCCAGTTCACTGACCGGGTAGTCCCGGTTGGCGCGCCAGGCGACGAGCACGCCGTCCGCGATGCAACGCAATCCGGCG
>NZ_CAJMZC010000047.1:0-784 GCF_905220215.1 Paraburkholderia sp. J12 | reverse complement strand
GCGTTGTGCACGAGCGGATAACCCTGCCAGCACACCTCGAGATACAGGTAATTCAACGGGTTCTCAAGCTGGTGCGAAATCACGATATCCGTGTTCTGCGCGAGAAACAGCGGCGTCTCATGACGACCGGTGAACACCGCCTTATGCTGCCGTACGATATCCAGCTGATTCATCAACGACACAAACTCCGGGCTCTCGTGCGCCAGCGCAGTGGCGTTGCACACCTGCAGCAGTTCGATATCCTCCGGACGCTGCCGGTAAGCCAGTTCGGCAATGAGCACCGGATAGAGGCAGAACTTCACGATGTTGATGTTCGGCTCGAGGACCGAAAGCCGCCGCGCTCCGGGGCTCGGCCGGTATTCTCCCCCTTGCGGAATCTCGGGGAACTCCTTGAGCCGCGACTCCATGAACATCGGACTCCATACGAACGGCACGACGCGTGCGCGTTGCCGGCGTAACACCTCCAGGTAGGCCCGGTTCACCTCGATCTGCGGAATCATCCAGATATCGTCGTAGCGCTGGTTGACGAACAGATTGCTGCCCCACATCTGTTTGCGAAACAACACGGCTTCGGTAGCCAGAATGTACTCGGAGCCGCAGCAATACGACACCAGCCGCGCGCCGCGCCGCTTGAGATAGTCGGTAGCCGCCGCATCGATCTGGCCGCCCAGTTCGATCAACACGTCGACCCGATCCTTGGCCACCTCGAACGGCAGGGTCGGAAGCGCCTGCTGGTCCCACGGCAAGGTCTGCGTGACCGGCACGGCCGTCGTATTCACGAGCA
>NZ_CAJMZC010000046.1:0-850 GCF_905220215.1 Paraburkholderia sp. J12 | reverse complement strand
CCGCGCGGCAGCGAGAAAGTCTGCAAGACCTGGCTGGCCGAAGCCGCCTACCGGATGATCCAGAACAATCTGGACCCCGAGGTGGCCGAGCATCCGCATGCGCTCGTCGTCTACGGCGGCATCGGCCGCGCCGCGCGCAACTGGGAATGCTTCGACCAGATCCTGGCGTCGCTGAAAGACCTGAACGAAGACGAAACGCTGCTGATCCAGTCGGGCAAGCCGGTGGGCGTGTTCCGCACGCATGCCGATGCGCCGCGCGTGCTGCTCGCGAACTCCAACCTTGTGCCGCACTGGGCCACGTGGGAACATTTCCACGAACTCGACCGCAAGGGCCTCATGATGTACGGCCAGATGACCGCGGGCAGCTGGATCTATATCGGCTCGCAGGGCATCGTGCAGGGCACCTACGAAACGTTCTACTCGGTGGCGAACCAGCACTTCAACGGCAACCCGAAGGGCCGCTGGATTCTCACCGGCGGTCTGGGCGGCATGGGCGGCGCGCAGCCGCTGGCCGCGACCATGGCGGGCTTCTCGATGATCGCCGTGGAATGCGACGAGACGCGCATCGACTTCCGCCTCAAGACGCGCTACGTGGACCGCAAGGCGAAGACGCTGGATGAGGCGCTCGCCATCGTCGAGGAAGCGAAGCAGACCGGCAAGCCGGTTTCGGTGGGCCTGCTCGGCAACGCGGCGGACGTGTTCGCGGAGATCGTCGCGCGCGGCATCACGCCGGACTGCGTGACGGACCAGACGAGCGCGCACGACCCCATCAACGGCTATCTGCCGCAGGGCTGGAGCGTGGAGCAGTGGCGCGAGGCGCAGAAGGTGGCGCCGGAGAGCATCGTGAAGG
>NZ_CAJMZC010000045.1:0-853 GCF_905220215.1 Paraburkholderia sp. J12 | reverse complement strand
GGCCTATCGCGCGCTGCTCGACGGCTCGGCGATCAATCTTTCGCACCACGACTGCGACAAGGTGCAGGACCCGTACTCGCTGCGCTGCCAGCCGCAGGTGATGGGCGCGTGTCTCGACCAGATGCGCCATGCGGCGCAAGTCCTGCTCATCGAGGCGAACGCCGTCTCCGACAATCCGCTGATTTTCCCGGACACCGGCGAAGTGCTCTCGGGCGGCAACTTCCACGCGGAGCCGGTGGCGTTCGCCGCGGATAATCTCGCGCTCGCGGCCGCCGAAATCGGCGCGCTCGCCGAACGCCGCATCGCACTCCTGATCGATGCCACGCTCTCGGGCCTGCCACCGTTCCTCGTGAAAGATGGCGGCGTGAACTCGGGCTTCATGATCGCGCACGTGACGGCCGCGGCACTGGCTTCGGAAAACAAGACGCTCGCGCATCCGGCCTCGGTCGATTCGCTGCCCACCTCGGCCAACCAGGAGGATCACGTTTCGATGGCGACGTTCGCGGCGCGCAAGCTCGCCGATATCGCCGACAACACGGCCAACATCCTCTCGATCGAACTGCTCGCAGCAGCCCAGGGTGTGGACCTGCGCGCGCCGCACCCCACGAGCCCGTCGCTCGCGCGCGTGATGAAAACGGTGCGCAGCGAAGTGCCGCACTACGATCTGGACCGCTACTTCGCGCCGGACATCGCCGCGGTGACGCGACTCGTGCAAAACGGCGCCATTGCAGCGCACAGCCCGCTGACGTTCGCGTCCGAGCAATAAATCGAACCCAATAATCATTCCGAGGGCCGTATGAACCACCCCAACTTCACCGATCCCCGCCTGGACCCGACCCGCACGATCCGCGCG
>NZ_CAJMZC010000044.1:0-950 GCF_905220215.1 Paraburkholderia sp. J12 | reverse complement strand
ACCAGCTTCGGCAGCGACATCAGGCCGCCCGCCGTGATCGCGCGGGCCCCATAGGACACGCGTTTGCCGCCTTCGAGGTACTTGCGGATTTCCGGGTGCGTCTTGTAGCGCTGGAACTCCTCGAACGGCGAAAGGTACGGGTTCGTGTAGGCCAGACCCACCACGAAACCCACCATCACCTGGTTGTTGTCGATGTGGTAGAGGAACGAGCCGCCGTAGGTGTCGGTGTCGAGCGGCCAGCCCGCCGTATGGATCACGAGGCCCGGCTGGTGTTTGGCCGGATCGATCTCCCACAGCTCCTTGATGCCGATACCGTACACCTGCGGATCCGCGTCGCGGCCGAGCTCGAACTTCTCGTTCAGCTGGCGCCCCAGGTGCCCGCGGCAGCCTTCGCAGAAGAGCGTGTACTTCGCGTGCAGCTCCATGCCGAGCTGGAAGTTCTCGGTGGGCTCGCCGTCCTTGCCCACGCCCATGTTGCCGGTGGCCACGCCTTTGACGGCGCCTTTCTCATCGTAAAGAATTTCCGCGGCGGGGAAACCCGGGAAAATTTCGACGCCCAGCGCCTCGGCCTGCTGGCCCAGCCAGCGCGTGACGTTCGCGAGGCTGATGACGTAGTTGCCGTGGTTCTTGAAGTTTTCCGGCAGCGCCCAGTTGGGCACGGACTTCGCGCCGGTTTCCGAAAGGAAAAGGAAGCGGTCCTCGGTCACGGGCACGTTCAGCGGCGCGCCCTGTTCCTTCCAGTCGGGCATCAGTTCATGGAGCGCGCGCGGGTCCATGACCGCGCCCGAGAGGATATGCGCCCCGATCTCCGAGCCTTTTTCCAGCACGCACACGCCGATTTCGGTGCCTTTTCCGGCGGCCAGCTGTTTCAGGCGGATCGCCGCGGACAGCCCGGCCGGGCCGCCGCCTACGATCACCACGTCGTATTCCATCGACTCGCGTGGGCCGTA
>NZ_CAJMZC010000043.1:0-1405 GCF_905220215.1 Paraburkholderia sp. J12 | reverse complement strand
GGCTGAGTTCTGTATTGCACAGGGCTCAGCCCTTTTAGTTTCAGCCGGATACGTTCGTGGTTGTAGTAATGGATGTACTGGCGGATTCCTGCCTGTAGCTGTTCGACGCTGTCGAACTCATTGAGGTGGAAGAACTCGGCCTTGAGCGTACCAAAGAAGCTCTCCATCGCGGCATTGTCCAGGCAATTGCCCTTGCGCGACATGCTTTGGCGGATGGCGTGCTGATCCAGAAGACGGCGCCAGGCCGCCATCTGGTACTGCCACCCCTGATCGGAATGCAATAGCGGACGCTCGCCGTTTCCCAGGCGCGAGAAGGCTTTCTTCAGCATCTGCCCGACCAGCTCGAAGCTCGGCCGGGTGGCACTCTGCCAGGCAATGATCTCCCCGTTGTACAGGTCCATCACCGGCGACAGATAGAGCTTTTGCCCTTTCACCCTGAATTCGGTGACGTCCGTGACCCATTTCTCGTTGGGGCGCTGCGCCCGGAATTGCCGGTTGAGCAGGTTCGGTGCAATCCGGCCCACCGTGCCTCGCCAGGAACGGTACTTCTTTGGCCGCACCAGGGATTTCAGCCCGAGCTGGAGCATCAGGCGCCGGACCCGCTTGTGGTTCACCGCCTCGCCAGTCTGCCGGAGGACGGCAGTGATTCGCCGGTAGCCATACCGGCCCCGGTGCGATTCGTAGATGGCGCGAATGCGTTGCTTGAGCCCGGCGTAACAATCTCCGGCCTGCAGGACCTTCTGCTGGTAGTAAAAGGTGCTGCGAGCCAGACCAGCGATCTTCAGCAGGGCCGCCAGAGGATGGTGCTGCCTTAGCTCGAGCACGATTTGCGCTTTTTGCGTTGCGCTGCATGCTGCTGCGCCTGAGCCAAGGCTTCGAGCTTTTTTAGGTACGCGTTCTCCATTCGCAGATGCTGGAGCTCTTCGAGCAACTCCTCACGAGTACGCGCATCGTCATCGGGGCGTGAAGGGGATATAGCCTGGGGTGGTTTGGGCATTTTTTGCGGGCGCGCCCGTGAGCGGGCAGACAAGGCAGCGAATCCGCCCTCATCATACTGCCGCCTCCACACCCCAATGGCGCTGGGGTTGCGAATATTGAACCGTGCAGCGGCCTGCCGATCAGACAGGCCTTCGCTTTTTGCCTGCTCCAGCACGAATTGCTTGAATGGCGCGCTGTAGAACTCATGCTTGCGCTCGATGCCCGCCGCTCCGTGTGCACGATAGGCCGCAACCCATTTACGCACCGTCGCTTCGTCAACGTTGTGCCGCTGCGCAGCGGCGCGCCAGGACAGCATCGTTCCAGACTCAATGTCCGCGATCACCGACAGCTTGAACTGCTCTGTGTACTTCGCCATGAAAAACACCCCAAAGGTTGGATCGGTGTCCAACTTTTGGGGTGCAGTTCA
>NZ_CAJMZC010000042.1:0-1598 GCF_905220215.1 Paraburkholderia sp. J12 | reverse complement strand
CGCTCGCCGTCGATGCGCTGCTCAACGAAGGTGTCGATCACCTTCTGCACGACCTCCGGCATCTCGTCGGCCGAGAACGACGGGCCGATCACGCGCCCCAGGCGCGCGCCGTTGGCGCCCGTGCCCTGCTCGCCGCCCAGCGACACCTGATACCACTCGGAACCGTCCTTATCCACCCCCAGCACGCCGATGTTGCCCACGTGGTGATGCCCGCACGAGTTCATGCAACCCGAGATGTTGAGCGACACATCGCCGAGGTCGTAGACGTAGTCGAGGTCGTTGAAACGCTCCTGGATCGCCAGCGCGATCGGAATCGACTTCGCATTCGCGAGCGAGCAGAAGTCCCCGCCCGGGCACGCGATGATGTCGGTCAGGAGGCCGATGTTCGCCGTCGCGAAGCCTTGCGCCTTCGCCTTCTCCCACAGCGCGAACAGGTCGCGCTTCTTCACATCCGCGAGAATCAGGTTCTGCTCGTGCGACACGCGGATCTGGCCGAACGAATACTCGTCCGCCCAGTCGGCCACGGCTTCCATCTGGCGGTCCGTGGCGTCGCCCGGGGCGATGCCGTGCGGCTTGAGCGAAATCGTGACCGACGCGTAGCCCGACACGCGGTGCGGGCGCACGTTGCGCTCCACCCAGCGCGCGAACGCACGGTTTTCCAGCAGATGCTTCTCGTACGACGTATCGGTGTCGGGCAGCTTTTCATACGCGGGCGGCGCGAAATACTGCGAGACGCGCTCCACTTCGGCCTGCGTGAGCGTCGAGGGGCCGTCCTTCAGGTGCTGCCACTCCTCTTCCACCTGCTGCGCGAACTTCGCCGGCGAAAGCGCCTTCACGAGAATCTTGATGCGTGCCTTGTACAGGTTGTCGCGCCGGCCGTAGCGGTTGTACACGCGCAGCACGGCTTCGCAGTAGGTCAAGAGATGCTGCCAGGGCAGATCGCGCCTGATGATGGTGCCCACGATCGGCGTGCGCCCGAGGCCGCCGCCCGCCAGAATGCTCGCGACGATCTCGCCCTGCGCGTTGCGGTCCAGATAAACGCCCAGATCGTGGATCTGCACAGCTGCGCGGTCCTCCTTCGAGCCGGACACCGCAATCTTGAACTTGCGCGGCAGCCAGGCGAATTCCGGGTGGAACGTGGACCACTGGCGCAGGATCTCGGCCCACGGACGCGGATCGACGACTTCGTCGGGCGCCACGCCCGCGAACTGGTCGGCCGTGATGTTGCGGATGCAGTTGCCCGAGGTCTGGATGCCGTGCATCTGGACCGAGGCGAGTTTTTCGAGGATCTCGGGTGTTTCTTCGAGCTGGATCCAGTTGTACTGGATGTTCGAGCGCGTCGAGAAGTGGCCGTAGCCGCGGTCGTGCACGCGCGCGATGTGGCCGAGCATGCGCAGCTGGTCGCTGCGCAGGTTGCCGTAAGGAATCGCGATGCGGTGCATGTACGCGTGGCGCTGCATGTACAGGCCGTTCTGCAGGCGCAGCGGGCGGAACTCTTCTTCGCTCAATTCGCCCGAGAGGCGCCGGCGAACCTGGTCGCGGTACTGCGCGACGCGCTCGTCGACGATGGTCTGGTCGTACTGATCGTATTGGTACAT
>NZ_CAJMZC010000041.1:0-2191 GCF_905220215.1 Paraburkholderia sp. J12 | reverse complement strand
CCCGCACGCCCCAGGTACCCCCGCGCCAGCGTCGCCCCCCCGATGCACAGCTCCCCCAGCCCGCCCACCGGCACCTCGTTGCCCTCGCCGTCCAGCACGTACACGCTGCGCGAGGCATACGGCACCCCGATCGACACGATCGCCTGCTCCACGTCCTGCGCGCACGTGCGCCGGTACAGGCACGCCACCGTCGTCTCCGTCGGCCCGTACAGGTTGTCCAGCCGGATATGCGCCAGTGGACCCGCGCGCCACTGCCCCAGCGCGTCGCCCGGCAGCCCCTCGCCGCCCACCGTGATCTGCCGCAGCGCCTCAAGCTCCCCGGCCGCCGGCGGCTCGCGCAGCCACTGCTGCCAGTACGCCGTCGGGATCCGCGCGAACGTCACCCGCTCCTCCGAAAGATGCCGGCTCATCGTCTCCAGATCCCACGCCTGCGCCCCGCGCATCTCCACCTGCCCCCCGCTCATCAGCGCCGGCAGCATCTCGTGCAGCGACACGTCGAAGTTCACCGTCGACGACTGCAGCTGCCGCTCCCGCGCCGTGATCCCGTAGGTTTCGATAAAGTCCGCCAGATGCAGCGCCAGCGCGCGCTGGCTGATCGCCACCCCCTTGGGTCGACCCGTCGAGCCCGACGTGTAGATCACGTACGCAAGCTGCTCCGGATGCACCGGCACCTCTACCGGCGGCGCGGATTCGTCCTCCCCCTCCGCCATATCCGTGACCGCGATCACCTCGTGCCCGGCCAGCAGCGCGTGCAGCTGCCGCGCCGTCTCTCCATCGGCCAGCACCCGGCTCACGCCCGCGTCGTCCATCATGTACGCGAGCCGCTCCGGCGGGTACTCCGGGTCCAGCGGCACAAACGCCGCGCCCGACTTCATCACCCCCAGCAGCGCCGCCACCAGCCCCGCCGAGCGCGTCATGCACACCCCCACCCGTTCGTCGGCCCTCACCCCCGCGCGCAGCAGCCGCCGCGCGATGCGGCTCGCCCAGCCGTCCAGCTCCCCGTACGTGAGCCGCTCGCCCTCGCAGTGCAGCGCCGGCGCCTGCGGGTTGCGCCGCGCCTGCTGCGCGATGCGCCCCACCACCGGCTCGAATGCCCGCACAACCGGCACCGTGTGATGACGGGCCTCCACGCTCAGGCGGATCTCGCCCAGCGGCAGGTCCTGCCCGGGCTGTGCACCGATCTGCTCCACGATCTCCACGTAGTGGTCCAGCAGGCGCTGCACCACCGCCTCGTCGAAGATGTCGCATGCGTACGTGAGCGACACCGAGAGCCCGCCCCCGGCCTCCTCCACCGTGTTCAGCACCAGGTCGAAGCGCGCGCTCTGCGCGCCCGCCGCCACCGGCGACACCGTCAGCCCCGGCAGTACCAGCTCCGCGCCCGCCGCCCCCGCGTGGTTGAACATCGCCTGGAACAGCGGCGTGTGGCTCAGGCTGCGCTGCGGCTGCAGCGCCTCCACCAGCCGCGCGAACGGCACGTCCTGGTGCGCCTGCGCCTCCACCACCCGATCGCGCACCTGCGCCAGCAGCGCTGCGAAGTGCTCCACCCCGGCCAGCTCCGTGCGGATCACCAGCGTGTTCACGAAAAAGCCGATCAGCCCTTCGATCTCCGCCCGGTCGCGACCCGCCACCGGCACCCCCACGCGCAGGTCCTGCTGGCCGCTGTAGCGCGCGAGCAGCACGTCGTAAGCGGCCAGCAGCGTCATGAAGAGCGTCGCGCCGTGGCGCTGCGAGAGCCGGCGCAGTGCCTGCGTCTGCCCGGCGCCGAGACGACGCGCGACGCGCCCGCCCTGCGCTGCGCGCAGTCCCGTGCGCTTGCGCGAGACCGGCAGCTCCAGCACCGGGTGCTCGTCGCCCAGCCGCTCACGCCAGTAGCGCAGCTGCGCTTCGAGGCGCGCCTCGTCGAGCCATTCGCGCTGCCAGGCGGCGTAGTCGCCGTACTGCACCGGCAGCGGCGGCAGTGCGTCGATCACGCCTGTGTGCAGGGCCGCGTAGGTGCGGGCGAACTCCCGGGTGAGCAGACCGAGCGACCAGGCGTCCGAGACGATGTGATGCATCGCGAAGTGCAGCACGTGCTCGCGCGGGGCGAGCTTCACCAGCGACACGCGCAGCAGCGGGCCGCGTTCGAGGTCGAACGGCTCGCGCGAGCGCTGCGACAGCAGCGTGGCCAGCGCGTCTTCCTGCGTGCCCTCGG
>NZ_CAJMZC010000040.1:0-2201 GCF_905220215.1 Paraburkholderia sp. J12 | reverse complement strand
CTCTACGTGCTCGCCGACACGGACGTGTGCGCAGCACTCCTCAAAGAGTTGAAGCTCTCGCCGCAGGACATCAGGAGCTATATCGACGAGCACGCCAAGCAAGGCACGGCCAGCGACGACGCCTCGCCCGACAGGATGACCGTGTCGCCGCGCCTGAAAAAAGCATTCCAGTATGCGTTCCAGGCTTCGCGCGATCTGGGCCATTCCTATGTGGGCCCCGAGCATCTGCTGATTGGCCTCGCGGCCGTGCCGGACAGCATTGCGGGCACACTGCTCAAGAAGTACGGCGTGACGCCCGAAGCGCTGCGGCAGAAGGTGGTCAAGGTCGTCGGCAAGGGCGCCGAAGATGGACGCGTCGATACGCCCACCGGTACGCCGAACCTCGACAAGTTCGGCCGCGACCTCACCGCGATGGCGCGGCAGGGCAAGCTCGACCCCGTGCTGGGACGCGCACAGGAAATCGAAAACACCATCGAGGTGCTGGCGCGGCGCAAGAAGAACAACCCGGTGCTGATCGGCGAGCCGGGTGTGGGCAAGACCGCGATCGTGGAAGGTCTCGCACAACGCATCGTGAACGGCGACGTGCCCGAAGTGCTGCGCGGCAAGCGGCTCGTCGAGGTCAACATCAATTCGATGGTGGCCGGCGCGAAATATCGCGGCGAGTTCGAAGAGCGCGCCAAGCAGTTGATCGACGAAGTCACGGCCAGGAACGACGAGCTGATTCTCTTCATCGACGAATTGCACACCATCGTCGGCGCGGGACAGGGCGGCGGCGAAGGCGGCCTCGATATCGCGAACGTGCTCAAGCCCGCGCTCGCACGCGGCGAACTGAGCCTGATCGGCGCCACGACGCTCAACGAATACCAGAAGTACATCGAAAAGGACGCGGCGCTAGAACGGCGTTTTCAACCCGTGCTCGTGCCGGAGCCGACCGTCGAGCAGACCATCGTGATCCTGCGCGGCCTGCGCGACAAGCTGGAGGCGCACCACCAGGTGACCTTCGCGGACGATGCATTCGTCGCGGCCGCGGAGCTTTCGGATCGCTATATCACGTCGCGCTTTCTGCCCGACAAGGCCATCGATCTGATCGACCAGGCTGCGGCGCGCGTGCGCATCGGCGCGACCTCGCGCCCCGCCGATATCCAGGAACTCGAAGCGGAGATCGCGCAGCTGAAGCGCGAGCAGGACTACGCTTCCTCGCGCAAGCGCTTCGACGAAGCCAAGAATTTCGAGGAGCGCATCAACGAGAAGCAGAAAAAGCTCGACGATCTGACCGAGGCGTGGCAGCGCAAGACCGGCTCCGAGACGCTAGAGGTGACGGTGGCCTCGATTGCCGAGGTGGTGTCGCGACTCACGGGCATTCCGGTTGCGGAACTCACGCAGGAAGAGCGCCAGAAGCTGCTGAAGATGGAAGACAGGCTCCGCGAGCGCGTAGTGGGCCAGAGCGACGCCGTGGTGGCCGTGAGCGACGCGGTGCGCCTTTCGCGCGCGGGTCTCGGCCAGGAGCATCGCCCGATTGCGACGTTCCTCTTCCTCGGGCCGACCGGCGTGGGCAAGACCGAGCTCGCGAAGGCCCTTGCGGAAAGCGTATTCGGCGACGAGCAGGCCATCATCCGCATCGACATGAGCGAGTACATGGAGCGCCATGCCGTCGCGCGCCTCATTGGCGCGCCGCCGGGGTACGTGGGCTACGACGAAGGCGGCCAGTTGACCGAGCGCGTGCGGCGCCGCCCGTACAGCGTGATCCTGCTCGACGAGATCGAAAAGGCCCATCCGGACGTGTACAACGTGCTGCTGCAGGTGTTCGACGATGGGCGCCTCACGGACGGCAAGGGCCGCGTGGTGGACTTCAGCAACACGATCATCATCGCCACGAGCAACCTGGGCGCGTCGATCATCATGGACAACCTCGAGCAGCCCGAGGTCAAGCGCAAGAGCGAAAAGGAAGTGCGTGCCGAACTGATGAAGGTCCTCAAGGGCCACTTCCGCCCCGAGTTCCTGAACCGTATCGACGAAGTGATCGTGTTCCATGCGCTCTCGAAGGAGAACATCCGCTCGATCGTGCAGATCCAGCTCGATCGGGTGGTGCGCACGGCGGCGGCGCAGGACATTACGCTGAAGATGAGCGATGCGCTGGTCGATCATCTGGTGGAGGTGGGTTATCAGCCGGAATTCGGGGCGCGCGAGCTGAAACGGCAGAT
>NZ_CAJMZC010000039.1:0-2912 GCF_905220215.1 Paraburkholderia sp. J12 | reverse complement strand
CCGTTATCGCGACTACATTGCCTGGCTGCAGCAGCGCGATACGAAAGCCGATGAGGTCTACTGGCGTGAGCAGCTTGCGAAGCTCGATGGATCGACGTGGCTCGCGAATGCACTGCTACGCGAAGAAAGTTACCAACAGGAGTCGGGCTACGGCGAGCATCGCGTAACGCTCGATGCCATGCTGACGCAGCGTCTCGAACAGCTCGCACGCGAAGAGCGCGTGACCGTAAATACGGTGATCCAGGCCGCGTGGGCTCTGATGCTGCAACGATACACAGGCCAGCGCGCGGTGGTGTTCGGCGCGACGGTCTCGGGTCGTCCGACCGATCTTGTGGGCTCGCAGCAACTGCTGGGGCTTTTCATCAACACGCTGCCTGTGGTGCTCGCGCCGCGCGCGGAGCAGACGGTCGGTGACTGGTTGCGCGAGGTGCAGGCGCAGGGCCTGTCGATGCGCGAGCACGAGCACACACCGCTGAACGAGATCCAGCGCTGGGCGGGTGCGGGTGGTCGCGGATTGTTCGACACGCTGGTGGTGTACGAGAACTATCCGGTCGATGCGGCGTTCAAGGAAGCGGCGCCGGCAGGGTTGAAGTTCGGCGAAATCGCGAATCGCGAAGAAACGAACTATCCGCTGACGCTTGCCGTCTCCCAGGCCGCAACCATCGACATGCGATACGGCTTCGCGACCGAAGCATTCGACGAAGGCGCGATTGGTCAGATCGCCTCGCAGATGACGCGCTTGCTCGAGGCTTTCGCCCAGCATCGCGACATGCGCATCGGCAATGCGGCGCTTCCCGTCGGGGACGAAGTGACTGGGCTGCTGTCGTGGGGCGTTGGCACGAAGGGTTACGACGACATCGGGTTGGTGCATCAGCGGATCGCGCGTGAGGCGCAGGCGCATCCTGAGCGGGTGGCGGTGGTATACGGCGAAACGCAGCTGAGCTACGGCGAACTCGATGCGCAGGCGAATCGCCTTGCGCAACGTCTCGCGAAACTCGGCGTGGGACCGGAAATGCGGGTGGGTATTGCTGTCGAGCGGTCGGTGGAGATGGTGGTTGGACTGCTGGCGATCCTGAAGGCAGGTGGCGCCTATGTGCCGCTGGACCCGGAGTATCCGCGAGAGCGACTGGCGTACATGCTGGAAGACAGCGGCGTGGCGCTGCTGCTGACGCAGTCGTGGGTGCGTGAGCGGCTGCCGGTGGCTGAAGGCGTGACGCTGCTGGAACTGGACGTGGTGGACGTGTCCGCCGAGCCCGCCGTGGCACCGCAGATAAGCGTGCACGGCGGGAACCTGGCGTACGTGATCTACACCTCGGGCTCGACCGGACGGCCAAAGGGTGCCGCGAACCGTCACAGCGCACTGTCGAACCGCCTCGCCTGGATGCAGTCAGCCTACGTGCTGGAAGAAACGGACGTGGTGCTGCAAAAGACGCCGTTCAGCTTCGACGTTTCGGTGTGGGAGTTCTTCTGGCCGCTGATGACGGGCGCACGGCTGGCCGTGGCCGAACCGGGCGCACATCGCGACCCGCAGCGACTGGTGGAGCTGATCGGCGAATACGGTGTGACGACCCTGCATTTCGTGCCCTCGATGCTGCAGGCGTTCGCTGCCCATGAAGGGGTAAAAACCTGCAGGAAGCTGAAGCGTATCGTCTGCAGCGGCGAGGCATTGCCAGCGGATCTGGCAAACCGCACGCTTGAGCAGTTGCCGGGCGTAGGCCTGTACAACCTGTACGGCCCGACCGAAGCGGCAATCGACGTGACGCACTGGACGTGCCGCACGGGTGATGAAGTGGTACCGATCGGTCGTCCGATCGGCAACGTGAGCACGCACGTGCTGGATGCACAGATGAATCTGGTGCCGCGGGGCGTAGCGGGCGAACTCTACCTGGGCGGCGTGGGTCTCGCGAGAGGCTACCTGAACCGCGCCACGCTAACTGCAGAGCGTTTCGTGCCGGATCCGTTCGATGCGAACGGCGGGCGGTTATACCGCACGGGCGACCTCGCGCGATGGACGAACGAAGGCGCACTGGAATATCTGGGCCGTATCGACCATCAGGTGAAGGTACGGGGCCTGCGTATCGAGCTGGGCGAGATCGAAGCGCAACTGGTCGCACAGGCAGGCGTAAGAGAGGCGGTGGTCACGGCGCAGGAAGGACCAGGCGGCACACGCCTGATCGCGTACGTGACTGCACACCCGGACCACACCGTAGAGCAGCAGGCACTACGCGAAGCACTGCTAAGGCAGTTGCCGGACTACATGGTGCCCTCGGCGATCATGGTGCTGGAGGCGCTGCCGTTGAACCCGAACGGCAAGGTGGACCGCAAAGCGCTACCTGCGCCGGAGTACCAGACGCGCAGCTACGAAGCCCCGCAGGGCGAAACGGAAGAAGCACTCGCACAGATCTGGTCCGAAGTACTGGGCATCGACATCGAACAGGTAAGCCGCACCGACAACTTCTTCGAACTCGGCGGCGATTCGATCCTGGCAATCAAGCTGGTCTCACGCATCCGCAAGACCCACGGCATCGAACTGCCCTTGCAGGACGTCTTCAAGCACCCGCTCCTCGCCGACCTCGCGCCGGCTATGACGAAGGCGGAGCACATCGAGCCCGCTCGTCCGGGCAGTGCGATCGTGCGGCGCACGGGCGGTGACGGCTCCGCGCCGCTATCGCATGCGCAGGAGCGTCTGTGGTTCCTCTGGCGACTGGACCGCAACAGCCCCGCGTACAACACGGCCGGCGCGATCCGTCTGCAAGGCGAGCTCGATACCAGCAAGGTGCGACGCACGCTTGCGGTGATCCACGCGCGCCATCAAGTCCTGCATTCGCGCTTCGAGGAAAACGGCGAGGGCGTCAGGCAGCAGGTTGCGAACGTGCCTTTCAGCTGGTCGGAGCCGGACCTGTCGCAAGAGT
>NZ_CAJMZC010000038.1:0-3039 GCF_905220215.1 Paraburkholderia sp. J12 | reverse complement strand
GCTTCAAATTCGACCTTCACCGATGCCATGAACATCGTGATTCTGGCGGCAGGCATGGGCAAGCGCATGCACTCCGCACTGCCCAAGGTGCTGCATCCGCTCGCCGGCAAGCCGCTTCTCTCGCACGTCCTCGATACCGCCCGCACGCTCAATCCCACGCGACTCGTCGTCGTGATCGGCCATGGCGCCGACGCGGTGCGCGCGGCGGTCGGCGCACCCGATGTCCAGTTCGCCGTGCAGCACGAGCAGCGCGGCACCGGTCACGCGCTCCAGCAGGCGCTGCCGTTGCTCGACACCCGCGTGCCGACACTCGTCCTCTATGGCGACGTGCCGCTCACGCGCGCTGCCACGCTCAAACGCCTGGCCGACGCAGCCGGTACGAACGGCTATGGCGTGCTCACCGTCACGCTCGACGATCCCACCGGCTACGGGCGCATCGTGCGCGACGCCGCCGGCCAGGTCGTGCGCATCGTCGAGCAGAAGGACGCAAGCGAAGCCGAGCGCCGCATCGCCGAGATCAATACCGGCATCGTCATCACGCCGAGTGCGCCGCTCGCGGGCTGGCTCGCCGCGCTGAAGAACGACAACGCGCAGGGCGAGTTCTACCTCACCGACGTGGTCGGGCAGGCCGCCGCCGCGGGCCATCCGGTCGTCACGGCACAGCCCGGCGACGAATGGGAGACGCTCGGCGTCAACAGCAAGCAGCAGCTCGCCGAACTCGAGCGCGTGTACCAGCGCAACGTGGCCGACGCCCTGCTGGTGGCGGGCGTCACGCTCGCGGATCCGGCGCGCATCGACGTGCGCGGCACGCTCGCCTGCGGCCGCGATGTCTTCATCGACGTGAACTGCGTGTTCGAGGGCGACGTCACGCTGGCCGACAACGTCACGGTGGGCCCGAACTGCGTGATCCGCAACGCCGCGATCGGCGCGGGCACGCGCGTCGACGCCTACACGCATATCGAAGACGCGGTGGTGGGCAGCAAGGCCGTGCTCGGCCCCTACGCGCGGCTGCGCCCGGGCGCGAAGCTCGCCGACGAAGTCCACGTGGGCAACTTCGTCGAGGTGAAAAACGCGAACATCGGCGTGGGCTCGAAGGCCAATCACCTCAGCTATGTCGGCGACGCCGACGTGGGCGCCGGCGTGAACATCGGCGCGGGCACCATCACCTGCAACTACGACGGCGCGAACAAGCACCGCACGGTGATCGGCGACCGCGTGTTCGTGGGCTCGGATACGCAGCTCGTCGCGCCGGTGCGCGTGGGCCACGGCGTGACGATCGCGGCGGGCACGACAGTGTGGAAAGACGTGAGCGACGACGTGCTCGTGCTCAACGGCAAGACCCAGGTCGAGAAAACCGGCTACGTGCGGCCGGTCAAGATCAGGAAATAAGCGCAGCAACAGCCATGAACACGGCGGCGACGGCAGCAGCACGCGAGGTGTCGCGGGCGCTGCCCCGCCTCTCAACCTCCAGGGATCGAACTCCATGTGCGGCATCGTCGGCGCAGTAGCGCAACGTAACATCGTGCCCGTCCTCATCGAAGGACTGCGGCGCCTCGAATATCGCGGCTACGACTCGTGCGGCGTGGCCATCGTGACCGCGCAAGGACCGCAGCGCGTGCGCAGCGTGGCGCGCGTGGCCGAACTCGACGACCAGGTGCGCGAGGCCCGCTTCGAAGGCGTGACGGGCATCGCCCACACGCGCTGGGCCACGCACGGTGCGCCGACGGTGAACAACGCGCACCCGATCTTCTCGCACAACGCGCTCGCGCTCGTGCACAACGGCATCATCGAGAACTACGAGTCGCTGCGCGAGAGGCTGCGCGCGAAGGGCTACGAGTTCGTCACGCAGACCGATACCGAAGTCATCGCGCACCTGGTCCACAGCCTCTACCGGGGCGACCTGTTCGCCGCCGTGCGCGAGGCCGTGCAGCAGCTGGCCGGCGCGTATGCGATCGGCGTCGTGCACAGGGACCAGCCGCATACGGTGGTGGGCGCGCGCGCCGGTTCGCCGCTGGTGGTGGGCTACGGCAACGGCGAGAACTTCATTGCGTCCGACGCGCTCGCCATCGCGGGCAGCGCCGGGCACATCAGCTACCTCGAGGAAGGCGACGTCTGCGAGATCACGCTCGAAGGCGTGCGCATTGCCGACCGCGCGGGCCACCCCGTCACGCGCGAGGTGCGCGAGGTGCAGGCCTATGGCGCCGCGGTCGAACTCGGCCCGTACCGCCACTACATGCAGAAGGAAATCTTCGAGCAGCCGCGCGCGATCGGCGACACCATTCCGGCCACCGAATCGTTTTCGCCGGAGCTCTTCGGCGAAAACGCGCGCGAGGTGTTCGAGGGCATCGACAGCATCCTGATTCTCGCGTGCGGCACGAGCTATTACGCGGGCCTCACGGCGAAGTACTGGCTCGAGACGGTGGCGAAGATCCGCACCGACGTGGAGATCGCGAGCGAGTATCGCTATCGCGAGTCGGTGCCCAATCCGCGCGCGCTGGTAGTGACGATCTCGCAGTCGGGGGAAACCGCCGATACGCTCGCGGCGCTTAAGCACGCGCAGTCGCTGGGCATGGAGCACACGCTCGCGGTCTGCAACGTCGCGACGAGCGCGATGGTGCGCCTGACCGAATTCAGGTTCCTCACGCATGCGGGCCGCGAGATTGGCGTGGCGTCGACGAAGGCGTTCACCACGCAGCTGGTGGGGCTGTTCATTCTCGCGGCGACGCTCGGCAAGCTGCGCGGCCATGTGAGCGCCGGGCAGGAATCGCAGTACCTGAAGCTGCTGCGTCACCTGCCTGCGGCGCTGCACGGCGTGCTGGCGCTGGAGCCGCAGATCATCGCGTGGTCGGAGGAGTTCGCGCGCAAGGAGAACGCGCTGTTCCTCGGTCGCGGGCTGCATTATCCGATCGCGCTGGAAGGCGCGCTCAAGCTCAAGGAAATCTCGTACATCCACGCCGAGGCGTATCCGGCCGGCGAGCTCAAGCACGGGCCGCTCGCGCTGGTGACCGAGGCGATGCCGGTGGTGACGGTGGCGCCGAA
>NZ_CAJMZC010000037.1:0-3454 GCF_905220215.1 Paraburkholderia sp. J12 | reverse complement strand
TCGCCTTCCATCGTGACGAGACCCGAGTCCATCACGTAGCCGCGGTTCGCGGCCTGCAGCGCGAGGCGCGCATTCTGTTCGACGAGCAGCACCGTGATGCCCTCCTTCGAAATCGTGCGCACCACTTCGAAGATCTTCTCGACCATGATCGGCGAAAGACCCATCGAAGGCTCGTCGAGCAGAAGAAGCTTCGGCTTGCTGATGATCGCGCGCGCCATCGCCAGCATCTGCTGCTCGCCGCCCGAGAGCGTGCCCGCGAGCTGCGTGGCACGTTCCTTCAGGCGCGGGAAGAAGCCGAACATGCGCTCGACGTCCTTCGCAATGCCGTCCTTGTCGCTGCGCAGGTACGCGCCCATCTGCATGTTTTCGATGATCGACATGCGCGCGAAGATGCCACGGCCTTCCGGCACCATCGCAAGACCGCGCTTGAGCAGCTCGTACGCCGGCACGCCCTTGATCGACTGGCCGTTGTACTCGATGTCGCCGGCCGAATAGGGCTTCAGGCCCGTGATCGCCTTCATCGTCGTGGTCTTGCCCGCGCCGTTCGCGCCGATCAGCGTGACGAGTTCGCCCTCTTTCACTTCGAGGTCGACGCCCTTCACGGCCTGAATGCCGCCGTAATTGACCTGCAGGCCCTTGATCTTGAGAATTGCGTTTGCCATCAGTGCACCCCTGCGCCCAGATATGCCTCGATCACCTTCGGGTCCTTCTGCACGTCGTGCGGCAGACCTTCCGCGATCACCTTGCCATAGTCGAGCACTGTCATGCGGTTGCACAGGCCCATCACCAGTTTCACGTCGTGCTCGATCAGCAGGATGGTCTTGCCATCGGCGCGGATCTTGTCGAGCAGGCGCGTGAGTTCGACCTTCTCGGTCGCGTTCATGCCGGCTGCCGGCTCGTCGAGCGCGAGCAGCTTCGGATCGGTCGCGAGCGCGCGCGCGATCTCCAGACGGCGCTGGTGGCCGTACGAGAGATTGCGCGACGTGTAGTCCGCGTATTGCGCGATGCCCACGTATTCGAGCAGTTCGAGCGCGCGCTCCTTGATCTCGCGCTCTTCCTTGCGCTCCGAAGGCGTCTGGAACACGGCGCCGATGAGGCCGTGCTTCGTGCGCACGTGGCGGCCCACCATCACGTTTTCGAGCGCGGTCATGCCGCCGAACAAACGGATGTTCTGGAAGGTGCGGGCAATGCCCGCCTTCGCCACCTGATAAACGGCGGTCGGCGTGTAGGCCTCGCCGTCGAGCTTGAATTCGCCCGAATCCGGCGTGTAAAGGCCCGTGATCACGTTGAAGAACGTGGTCTTGCCGGCGCCGTTCGGGCCGATCAGACCGTAGATCGTGCCTTCCTCGATCTGCAGGCCCACGTCGGACAGTGCCTGCAGGCCGCCGAAGCGCTTGTTCACGCCCTTAACGGACAGGCGGATAGGTTTGTTGCTCATATTCGTCTTCTCCTGCGGTCCGTTACCGTTACGCGCGCACCGGCTTCTTGCTGCTGCGCTTCGCAATCTTCGCGATCTTGTCTTCGTGCTTCGGCGCGGGCCACAGGCCTTCCGAGCGGTACAGCATGATGACGACCATGGCGAGGCCGTACAGCAGCTGGCGAATGACTTCGGTATCGACGATCTGGTGGCCGAAAATCGCGTTCTGCAGCGGGCCCATGGTCGAGCGCAGGAACTCGGGGAACACCGACAGCAGCACGGCGCCGAGAATCACGCCGGGGATGTGCCCCATACCGCCCAGCACCACGCAGGCGAGCACCACGACCGATTCCCAGAACGTGAACGATTCCGGCGAAACGAAGCCCTGGAACGAGCCGAACATCGCGCCCGAGAGGCCGCCGAACGACGCGCCCATCGCAAAGGCGAGCAGCTTCACGTTACGCGTGTTGATGCCCATGGCCTTCGCGGCGATTTCGTCTTCGCGGATCGCGGCCCAGGCGCGGCCGATGCGCGAGTGCTGCAGACGCGTACACACCCAGATCACGAGCAGCGCGCAGATCACGAACACGTAGTAGTAGCAGTACACCGAGGTGAACGTGAAACCGAACAGCGTGTGCGGCTGCGCGAGGTTGAAGCCCGCGACGTCCAGCGGCGCGACGCCGGTAATGCCCTGCGGCCCGTTGGTGATGTTCACCGGACGGTCGAGGTTGTTCATGAAGATACGAACGATTTCCCCGAAGCCGAGGGTCACGATCGCCAGATAGTCGCCGCGCAGACGCAGCGTCGGCGCACCGAGCAGTACGCCGGCGCCGGCAGCGAACGCCATCGCGACCGGAATCACGATCCAGTACGGCGTATGCAGGCCGCCCGGGAACAGGTTGGCGATCCACTCGAACTGCGTCGTGAGGTGGGGCGAAGTCAGCAGTGCCGCCGTATAGGCGCCCACCGCGTAGAACGCGATGTAGCCGAGGTCCAGCAGGCCGGCGAAGCCGACCACCACGTTCAGGCCCAGCGCGAGCATCACATAGAGCATCGCGAAGTCGAGCACGCGCACCCAGTAGTTGCCGCCCACCACGCCGACCACGAAGGGCAGCGCAGCGACGACGAGGGCCGTGACGACGCCCACCGCGAGGGTCTTCGTCGTGTTCTTCTCCGGGATGAGCGTGGTGGACGGCTCGATCGGTTGAATTGAAGTCATTTTGCTCTACTCCCTCTTATGCGCGATCTGCCACACGTTCGCCCAACAGCCCCGACGGACGGAACACGAGCACGACGATCAGCACGACGAACGCGAACACGTCCTGATAGTTACTGCCGAACACCCCACCGGTCAGGTTGCCGATGTAGCCCGCGCCGAGCTGCTCGATGAGGCCGAGCACCACGCCGCCGACCATCGCGCCGCCCAGGTTGCCGATACCGCCCAGCACCGCCGCGGTGAACGCCTTCATGCCGGGGATGAAGCCCATGTAGAAGTGCGCGTTGCCGTATTCGGAGGCGATCATCACGCCGGCGAGCGCGGCGAGCGCCGAGCCGATCATGAAGGTGGCCGAAATCACGAAGTTCGGGTTCACGCCCATCAGGCTCGCGTTGGCCGGGTTCTCGGCGATGGCGCGCATGGCGCGGCCGAGCCGGGTCTTGTGCACGAGCAGCAGCAGGCCCGCCATCACGACGAACGCCACGACGATGATGACGATTTCAGTGGGCGAGATCACGGCGCCGACCCCCGTATCGGAGGGCTTGATCACGTTGATCGGATCGGTGGAGATCAGCTGCGGGAAGGCCAGCGGATTGCGGCCCCAGATGATCATGGCGAGCGTCTGCAGCAGGATCGACACGCCGATGGCGGTGATCAGCGGTGCGAGACGCGGCGCGCGGCGCAGCGGCCGGTAGGCGACCTTCTCGATCGTGTACCCGACGACCGAGCAGACCAGCGCGGCAATGATGAGCGCGATGATCAGCGTGGGGATGTTCCCGAGACCCGGGAAGTGGTTCTGCAGCACCGTGATGGCGGAGAGC
>NZ_CAJMZC010000036.1:0-4077 GCF_905220215.1 Paraburkholderia sp. J12 | reverse complement strand
GCGGTGCTGCTGCACCGCTACAGCGGGCAGCCGGATATCCGGGTAGGGGTGCCGGTGGCGAACCGCGACCGGGTGGAGACGGCGGGGCTGATCGGGCTGTTCGTGAACACGCAGGTGCTGCGCACGCGGCTTGAAGGGGGCACGACGCTCGCGGCGCTGCTCGGCCAGGTGAAGGCGGCGGCGCGCGGTGCACAGGCGCACCAGGACCTGCCGTTCGACGTGCTGGTGGAGGCGCTGCAGCCGCAGCGCAGCCTGAGCCACACGCCGCTGTTCCAGGTGATGTTCAACCATCTGCGCGACGACGAGCGATGCCTGGAGACGCTGCCGGGAGTGTCGGTGCAGTGGGAGTCGCCGGGGGCGGGGATGGCGCAGTTCGAGCTGACGCTGACGACGGCGGAGGAGGCGTCGGGGGCGTTGTCGGCGAGCCTGGTGTATGCGCGGGAGCTGTTCGATGGGCGGACGATGGCGCAGTTCGGTCGTCACTATGTGGCGGTGCTGGAGGCGTTGACGGGCGGGGACGTGGGCACGGTGGCGGAGGTCGCGCTGCTGTCGGCGCAGGAGCGTGCGGGGCTGGTGGCGCAGGGAGCGCGCACGGAGCAGTACGCGGATGTGATGCCGGTGCATGAGCGGATCGCGCGCGAGGCGCAGGCTCATCCTGAACGGGTTGCGGTGGTATACGGCGAGGCGCAGCTGCGCTATGGCGAGCTCGATGAGCAGGCGAACCGCCTTGCGCAACGTCTCGCGAAGCTCGGCGTGGGACCGGAAGTGCGGGTGGGGATTGCCGTCGAGCGGTCGGTGGAGATGGTGGTTGGGCTGCTGGCGATCCTGAAGGCAGGCGGTGCCTATGTACCGATGGACCCGGAGTATCCGCGTGACCGACTGGCGTACATGCTGGAAGACAGCGGCGTGGCACTGCTGCTGACGCAGTCGTGGGTGCGTGAGCGGCTGCCGGTGGCAGAAGGCGTGACGGTGCTGGAACTGGACACGCTGGACGTGTCCGCGGAGCCCGCCGTTTCACCGCAGGTGAGCGTGCATGGCGAGAACCTGGCGTACGTGATCTACACCTCAGGTTCAACAGGACGCCCGAAGGGCGCACAGCTCACCCATCGCAACGTCTCGCGCCTGCTGACCGCCACGCATCCCTGGTTCGACTTCGACGCGTCGGACGTGTGGACGATGTTCCACTCGTACGCGTTCGACTTCTCGGTATGGGAAATTTTCGGTGCGCTGTGCCACGGCGGAAAACTCGTGGTCGTGCCGTACCTCGTGAGCCGCTCGCCGGAAGAGTTCGCGCAACTGCTGCGTCGCGAACGCGTGACGGTGCTGAACCAGACGCCGTCTGCGTTCCGGCAACTGATGCAGGTTCCGCAAATGAGCGAACCGGACCTGCCGCTGCGCACGGTGATCTTCGGCGGCGAGGCGCTCGATCCGCAAACGCTCGCTTCCTGGGTGCAGCGCTTCGGCGATGCGAAGCCGCGGCTCGTGAACATGTATGGCATTACCGAGACGACCGTGCACGTGACTTACCGGCCGGTGCGCGAGGCGGACACACAGGCGCAACGCAGCCCCGTGGGCCGCGCCATTCCCGATCTCGGGCTGTACGTGCTCGACCTCGATGGCAACCTCGCTCCGGTCGGCGTGGCGGGCGAGCTGTACGTGTCGGGCGCGGGCCTCGCGCGCGGCTATCTGAACCGGCCGGCGCTGAGTGCCGAGCGTTTCGTGCCCGATCCGTTCGATGCGAACGGTGGGCGGCTGTACCGCACGGGCGATCTTGCGCGCTGGACACAGGACGGCGAGCTCGAGTACCTCGGGCGGATCGACCATCAGGTGAAGGTGCGCGGCTTCCGGATCGAGCTGGGCGAGATCGAGGCGCAACTGCTCGCACTGCACGATGTGCGCGAGGCCGTTGTGTTGCCGCAGGAAGGACCGGGCGGCGCGCGCCTCGTCGCATATGTGACTGCGCGCGCGGATCATGCGATCGAGCCGCAGGCACTGCGCGCTTCGCTTGGCGATGCGTTGCCGGATTACATGGTGCCCGCGGTCGTGATGGTGCTCGATACGTTGCCGTTGACGTCGAACGGAAAGGTGGACCGCAAAGCGCTCCCCGCGCCGGAGTACGCGGCACGTGGTTATGAGGCGCCACAGGGCGAAACGGAGACAGCGCTCGCACAGATCTGGTCCGAGGTGCTGGGCATCGAACAAGTAAGCCGCACCGACAACTTCTTCGAACTCGGCGGCGATTCGATCCTGAGCTTGCAGATCGTCGCGCGTGCGCGCCAGGCAGGATGGCAGGTGAGCGCGCGGCAACTGTTCGAGCGTCAAACGGTGGCCTTGCTCGCAGCCGTCGCGCAGCGGGCGCAAATGCCGGAAACGGTCGACGACGAAGCCGGTGAAGTTCCGCTGCTGCCGATTCAGCAGATGTTCTTCGAACAGGCGATTCCGAATCGTCATCACTGGAATCAGGCAGTGCTGCTGGAAAGCCGCGAGGTGCTTGATACGGAGGCACTTGAAACCGCGTTGTGTGCAGTGATCTCGCATCACGGTGCGCTACGGTTGCGATTCAATCAGGATGGCGAAGGAAAATGGCATCAGACGTATACCGATGCACAACCGTCCGAAGTGCTTTGGGCCTGCGAAGTTACCGGTACCGACGACATCGAAGCGCGCTGCAACGAAGCACACCGCAGCCTGAACATCGAGACGGGGCCGGTGCTGCGCGCCGTGTCGATGAAGGTGGCGGACGGCACATCGCGGCTGCTGCTGGTAATCCATCACCTCGTAGTGGATGGGGTGTCGTGGCGCGTGTTGCTGGAAGATCTGCAGACTGCGTATGCGCAAGCGCGTTCGGGCGAAAAGCCGGTACTGCCGGCGCGTAGCGCATCGTATCGGCGCTGGTCGCAGGCGGTTGGCAAGCACGCGCAGACGCTGGGCGGTGAGCTCGACTACTGGCAGGAAGTACTGCGCACGCCTGCCGATATCCCGGTTGCCGAACACGGCTCAGCGAGTGAATCACAGCACGCAATCGGGCTCGAACTGACGCGCGAACAGACTCGCGCGCTGCTGCACGACGCACCGTCGGCCTATCGCACGCAGATCAACGACCTCCTGTTGACGGCGCTCGGCCGAGCGCTGTGTGCATGGAGCGGACGCGAAAGCATCCGCATCGATGTCGAGGGACACGGCCGCGAGGATATCGAGCAAGGTCTGGACGTGAGCCGCACGGTAGGCTGGTTCACGAGCGTGTACCCGGTGAAGCTGGAGCCGGTTGGCGAACTGGGTGACGCGATCTGCCGCGTGAAGGAGTCGTTGCGTGCGGTGCCGGGGCGAGGTCTGGGCTACGGGCTGCTGCGCTATCTCGGCGACGCGCACGTCAAGCAGGCGCTCGCATCGCAGCAACCTTCGCAGGTCGTGTTCAACTATCTTGGACAATTCGACGAGGCGCTGTCGTCGCGGACCGGTACCGACTGGCGGCTCGTCGAAGCGGGCGTCGGCGAGATGCAGGATCCGGCCGCGAAGCCGGCGCATGCGCTGAGTATCGACGGCGGCGTCTACGCCGACCGTCTGAAGCTGACGATCAGCGATGCCGGTGCCCGCTATCCGGCTGATGTGATCGAGCGGCTGGCCGCGGCTTTCCGTCGCGAACTCGAACAGATTGTCGAGCACTGCGCACAGGCTGCTCCTCGCGCGACGCCATCCGACTTTCCGCTCGCGCAGTTGACCCAGGCACAGCTCGACGCGTGGCCGGTTCCGCTTGCCGACGTTCGCGACATCTATCCGGTGTCTGCAACGCAAAACGGTATGTTGTTTCATTCGCTGCATACGCCGGGTGCGTATGTGAACCAGGTGCGCGTGGATGTCGATGATCTCGACGCTGCCCGGTTCGCGCAGGCTTGGCGAGCGGTAGGCTCGGCAGAAGACATGCTGCGCACGGGCTTTCGCCAGATCGATGGCGCGTGGCTGCAATGGGTTGGGTCGAACGCTCAGTTAGCAATGCGCGAACTCGACTGGTGTGGCGAATCGCAGATCGCAGCGAAGCTCGACTTGTTGGCAGATGACGATCGCACGGCTGGCATCGAT
>NZ_CAJMZC010000035.1:0-5410 GCF_905220215.1 Paraburkholderia sp. J12 | reverse complement strand
GCGAAAGTATCAAGAGTCTCACACTAAAGTAAGTCAGGTTTTTGAATTTATTCTGAAACCTGTCAGCTTTGAGTGAGCGACCTGCCTCGAGAGAGGCAGAAAACAGTAACAGGTATTGAACTGAAGAGTTTGATCCTGGCTCAGATTGAACGCTGGCGGCATGCCTTACACATGCAAGTCGGACGGCAGCGCGGGCTTCGGCCTGGCGGCGAGTGGCGAACGGGTGAGTAATACATCGGAACGTGTCCAGTAGTGGGGGATAGCCCGGCGAAAGCCGGATTAATACCGCATACGATCTCTGGATGAAAGCGGGGGACCTTCGGGCCTCGCGCTATTGGGGCGGCCGATGGCGGATTAGCTAGTTGGTGGGGTAAAGGCCTACCAAGGCGACGATCCGTAGCTGGTCTGAGAGGACGACCAGCCACACTGGGACTGAGACACGGCCCAGACTCCTACGGGAGGCAGCAGTGGGGAATTTTGGACAATGGGGGCAACCCTGATCCAGCAATGCCGCGTGTGTGAAGAAGGCCTTCGGGTTGTAAAGCACTTTTGTCCGGGAAGAAATCCCCTGCCCTAATACGGCGGGGGGATGACGGTACCGGAAGAATAAGCACCGGCTAACTACGTGCCAGCAGCCGCGGTAATACGTAGGGTGCGAGCGTTAATCGGAATTACTGGGCGTAAAGCGTGCGCAGGCGGTGATGTAAGACCGATGTGAAATCCCCGGGCTCAACCTGGGAACTGCATTGGTGACTGCATTGCTCGAGTATGGCAGAGGGGGGTGGAATTCCACGTGTAGCAGTGAAATGCGTAGAGATGTGGAGGAACACCGATGGCGAAGGCAGCCCCCTGGGCCAATACTGACGCTCATGCACGAAAGCGTGGGGAGCAAACAGGATTAGATACCCTGGTAGTCCACGCCCTAAACGATGTCAACTGGTTGTCGGGCCTTCATTGGCTTGGTAACGTAGCTAACGCGTGAAGTTGACCGCCTGGGGAGTACGGTCGCAAGATTAAAACTCAAAGGAATTGACGGGGACCCGCACAAGCGGTGGATGATGTGGATTAATTCGATGCAACGCGAAAAACCTTACCTACCCTTGACATGTACGGAAGTCCGCTGAGAGGTGGATGTGCCCGAAAGGGAGCCGTAACACAGGTGCTGCATGGCTGTCGTCAGCTCGTGTCGTGAGATGTTGGGTTAAGTCCCGCAACGAGCGCAACCCTTGTCCCTAGTTGCTACGCAAGAGCACTCCAGGGAGACTGCCGGTGACAAACCGGAGGAAGGTGGGGATGACGTCAAGTCCTCATGGCCCTTATGGGTAGGGCTTCACACGTCATACAATGGTCGGAACAGAGGGTTGCGAAGCCGCGAGGTGGAGCCAATCCCAGAAAACCGATCGTAGTCCGGATCGCAGTCTGCAACTCGACTGCGTGAAGCTGGAATCGCTAGTAATCGCGGATCAGCATGCCGCGGTGAATACGTTCCCGGGTCTTGTACACACCGCCCGTCACACCATGGGAGTGGGTTTTGCCAGAAGTGGCTAGTCTAACCGCAAGGAGGACGGTCACCACGGCAGGATTCATGACTGGGGTGAAGTCGTAACAAGGTAGCCGTATCGGAAGGTGCGGCTGGATCACCTCCTTTCCAGAGCTCATCGCTCGTTCGCGTTAAAGCGCTCACACTTGTCGGCTGTAGAAAAGACAGACTCAGGGGTCTGTAGCTCAGTCGGTTAGAGCACCGTCTTGATAAGGCGGGGGTCGTTGGTTCGAATCCAACCAGACCCACCAATTTGTCTGCGGTGGCTGACTGGAGATTCCCCTGGGCATGTATGACTGGGGGATTAGCTCAGCTGGGAGAGCACCTGCTTTGCAAGCAGGGGGTCGTCGGTTCGATCCCGTCATCCTCCACCAATCCTCAATGCACAGCGTTCTGCAGCAATACTGCAGAACCCTTCGCATTGGCGATTGAGCCAGTCAGAGCGGTAGGGGTAACACCCTGCCGGCTGTCGTTCTTTAACAATCAGGAAGAAGTAGTAAAGAGATTCATCCGGAACACACTTAGAGATGGGTGTGGAGTAGGTGAATCAGGGTTGTGATTGTATCGAAGTATTTTTTAAGTGATCGAAAGATTGCTTTGGAATACGGCACAACGCGAAAACTCAACCTGTAGCGAGTGTGGCCCAGCAATGAGACACACCCGTTATAGGGTCAAGCGAACAAGTGCATGTGGTGGATGCCTTGGCGATCACAGGCGATGAAGGACGCGGTAGCCTGCGAAAAGCCCCGGGGAGCTGGCAAACAAGCTTTGATCCGGGGATGTCCGAATGGGGAAACCCACTCCGAATGGAGTATCCATGGCTGAATACATAGGCCATGTGAAGCGAACGCGGCGAACTGAAACATCTAAGTAGCCGCAGGAAAAGAAATCAACCGAGATTCCCAAAGTAGTGGCGAGCGAAATGGGAACAGCCTGTACTCTTTATCTGAACTGTTAGCCAAACGCTCTGGAAAGTGCGGCCATAGCGGGTGATAGCCCCGTAGGCGAAAACAGATTGGAAGAACTAGGTGTACGACAAGTAGGGCGGGACACGTGAAATCCTGTCTGAAGATGGGGGGACCATCCTCCAAGGCTAAATACTCGTGATCGACCGATAGTGAACCAGTACCGTGAGGGAAAGGCGAAAAGAACCCCGGGAGGGGAGTGAAACAGATCCTGAAACCGCATGCATACAAACAGTCGGAGCCTCGCAAGGGGTGACGGCGTACCTTTTGTATAATGGGTCAGCGACTTACATTCAGTGGCAAGCTTAACCGAATAGGGCAGGCGTAGCGAAAGCGAGTCCGAACAGGGCGATCAGTCGCTGGGTGTAGACCCGAAACCAGGTGATCTATCCATGGCCAGGTTGAAGGCACGGTAACACGTGCTGGAGGACCGAACCCACTAACGTTGAAAAGTTAGGGGATGAGCTGTGGATAGGGGTGAAAGGCTAAACAAACCTGGAAATAGCTGGTTCTCTCCGAAAACTATTTAGGTAGTGCCTCGTGTATCACCTTCGGGGGTAGAGCACTGTCATGGTTGATGGGTCCATTGCGGATTACGTCGCCATAGCAAACTCCGAATACCGAAGAGTGCAATCACGGGAGACAGACATCGGGTGCTAACGTCCGGTGTCAAGAGGGAAACAACCCAGACCGCCAGCTAAGGTCCCCAAATATGGCTAAGTGGGAAACGAAGTGGGAAGGCTAAAACAGTCAGGAGGTTGGCTTAGAAGCAGCCACCCTTTAAAGAAAGCGTAATAGCTCACTGATCGAGTCGTCCTGCGCGGAAGATGTAACGGGGCTAAGCCATATACCGAAGCTGCGGATGCGTGCTTTGCACGCATGGTAGGAGAGCGTTCTGTAAGCCTGCGAAGGTGCACCGGAAGGTGTGCTGGAGGTATCAGAAGTGCGAATGCTGACATGAGTAGCGATAAAGGGGGTGAAAGGCCCCCTCGCCGTAAGCCCAAGGTTTCCTACGCAACGTTCATCGGCGTAGGGTGAGTCGGCCCCTAAGGCGAGGCAGAAATGCGTAGCTGATGGGAAGCAGGTCAATATTCCTGCACCGACGTGAAATGCGATGGGGGGACGGATCGCGGAAGGTTGTCCGGGTGTTGGAAGTCCCGGTCGCTGCATTGGAGAAGGCGCTTTGGCAAATCCGGGCGCAGGATTCAAGGGTGTGGCGCGAGCTTCTTCGGAAGCGAAGCAACTGGAAGGGGTTCCAGGAAAAGCCTCTAAGCTTCAGTTTCACGTTGACCGTACCGCAAACCGACACAGGTGGGCGAGATGAGTATTCTAAGGCGCTTGAGAGAACTCGGGAGAAGGAACTCGGCAAATTGGTACCGTAACTTCGGGATAAGGTACGCCCCTGTAGCTTGACTGGCCTGCGCCAGAAGGGTGAAGGGGTTGCAATAAACTGGTGGCTGCGACTGTTTAATAAAAACACAGCACTCTGCAAACACGAAAGTGGACGTATAGGGTGTGACGCCTGCCCGGTGCCGGAAGATTAAATGATGGGGTGCAAGCTCTTGATTGAAGTCCCGGTAAACGGCGGCCGTAACTATAACGGTCCTAAGGTAGCGAAATTCCTTGTCGGGTAAGTTCCGACCTGCACGAATGGCGTAACGATGGCCACACTGTCTCCTCCCGAGACTCAGCGAAGTTGAAGTGTTTGTGATGATGCAATCTCCCCGCGGCTAGACGGAAAGACCCCATGAACCTTTACTGCAGCTTTGCATTGGACTTTGAACCGGTTTGTGTAGGATAGGTGGGAGGCTATGAAGCGTGGACGCCAGTCTGCGTGGAGCCGTCCTTGAAATACCACCCTGATCTGTTTGAGGTTCTAACCTTGGTCCGTGATCCGGATCGGGGACAGTGCATGGCAGGCAGTTTGACTGGGGCGGTCTCCTCCCAAAGGGTAACGGAGGAGTACGAAGGTACGCTAGGTACGGTCGGAAATCGTGCTGATAGTGCAATGGCATAAGCGTGCTTGACTGCGAGACTGACAAGTCGAGCAGGTGCGAAAGCAGGTCATAGTGATCCGGTGGTTCTGTATGGAAGGGCCATCGCTCAACGGATAAAAGGTACTCTGGGGATAACAGGCTGATACCGCCCAAGAGTTCATATCGACGGCGGTGTTTGGCACCTCGATGTCGGCTCATCTCATCCTGGGGCTGTAGCCGGTCCCAAGGGTATGGCTGTTCGCCATTTAAAGAGGTACGTGAGCTGGGTTTAAAACGTCGTGAGACAGTTTGGTCCCTATCTGCCGTGGGCGCTGGAAGTTTGAGGGGGCCTGCTCCTAGTACGAGAGGACCGGAGTGGACGAACCTCTGGTGTACCGGTTGTGACGCCAGTCGCATCGCCGGGTAGCTATGTTCGGAAGAGATAACCGCTGAAAGCATCTAAGCGGGAAACTCGCCTCAAGATGAGACTTCCCCGGGGACTTGATCCCCTTGAAGGGTCGTTCGAGACCAGGACGTTGATAGGTCAGGTGTGGAAGCGCAGTAATGCGTTAAGCTAACTGATACTAATTGCCCGTAAGGCTTGATCCTATAACAGGTGTGTGTCGACAGTCGTTAGTGCTTCAGCACTTACGAATGTCCCACCCTGCACGAAGTGCAGGGTCTCGGAACCACACACAGGTTGAGAGATCGGTGTTGTGCCACAAACAACACAACCCCAATTCAGCAACACCCTCTTTACCGCTTCTTCCCGATTGGCTGTGGCGCCCCTAAAGGCGACGCAGCAACCCGTCATGCCTGATGACCATAGCGAGTCGGTCCCACCCCTTCCCATCCCGAACAGGACCGTGAAACGACTCCACGCCGATGATAGTGCGGATTGCCCGTGTGAAAGTAGGTAATCGTCAGGC
>NZ_CAJMZC010000034.1:0-6865 GCF_905220215.1 Paraburkholderia sp. J12 | reverse complement strand
GTTGACGGCGCAGCAGTTCATCCCGGATCCGTTCGGCGGTGACGGCGCGCGGCTGTACCGCTCGGGGGACCTGTGCCGTCGGCGGGAGGACGGGACGATCGATTTCCTGGGTCGGATCGACCAGCAGGTGAAGCTGCGGGGTTTCCGGATCGAGCTGGGGGAGATCGAGGCGGTGCTGCGGCAGGTGGCGGGGGTGGAGCAGGCGGCGGTGGAGCTGCGCGGGGAGGGGGAGTCGCGGCGGCTGGTGGGTTACGTGTCGGGGGCGGTGGAGGTGGAGGGGCTGCGGGCGGGGCTGGAGGGGAGGCTGCCGGGGTACATGGTGCCGGGAGCGCTGGTGGTGCTGGATCGGCTGCCGGTGATGCCGAACGGGAAGGTGGACCGTCGTGCGCTGCCGGAGCCGCAGGCGGGGAGTGGTCTGGGTCGGGTGGAGGCGCGCACGGAGCGGGAGGGGGTGTTGCTGGGGGGGTGGCGGTCGGTGCTCGGGCGTGACGATGTGGGGGTGACGGATAACTTCTTTGAGGTCGGCGGCGATTCGATCCTGAGCCTGCAAATCATCGCTCGGGCGAAAGACGCGGGTTTGAAGCTGACACCGAGGCAGGTATTCGAACATCCGACCGTTGCCACGCTGGCCCTGGTCGCGGAGGTGCAGCACGACGAATCGGCTCCGGTTCTGGAGATCAACGAAGCGCTGCCGCTTACGCCGATCCAGCAGACCTTCTTCGAGCGTTTCCCGCTCGGGGAATCCCACTGGAACCAGTCAGTTGTTCTAAAGGTTGACGGGCATCTCGACGTGTCGTTGCTCGAGCGTGCGGTGCTCGCGCTGTCCGGCATGCACGACGCGCTACGGCTGCGCTTTACGCGCGACGACAGTGGACACTGGCAACAGCGTGTCGCGAGGACCGAGGATAACGCAATCGTCGAATGCGTAGACCTGCGCCTTGAGCCGCAATGGACGCGTGCCCTTGAAGCGCAGGGAACCAGGCTGCAAACGAGCCTGGATCTTGAACAAGGACCGATTTTTCGCGTTGGCTATTTCGCGTTGGAGCGCGAGTCGCGCCTGCTGCTCGCGATACATCATCTGGCCGTCGATGGCGTGTCGTGGCGCATCCTGCTCGACGATCTGCAGACGCTCTATCAGGCGCTCGTCGCCGGAGAGACGTACAAACGTGTGCCATCCATGCCATGGAGCGCGTGGGTCGCACAGCAACAGGCGTGGGCCGCGACGGAAGCGTTTCAATCCGGGCTCGGCTGGTGGCGCGAGCAGCTAAAAGACGCGAGGACGGAGCTGCCCGTGCGGGACGCTATCGCAATTCCCGCATCGTGGGCGCCGCAGGTCGTGCGCACGGAACTGGATCGCGACACGACCGACATGTTGTTGCGCGGCGCGCCCCGTGCCTGGCGCGCGAGCGTGGAAGACGTGCTGCTGGCCGCACTCACACAGACGCTTGCGGCATGGAGCGGCGGGACCGGCGTACTAGTGAACCTCGAAGCGCATGGTCGCGAGTTGCCCGATCTCGATGTCGATGTGAGCCAGACTGTCGGCTGGTTCACCACTCAATTCCCCGTGTGGTTGCCTGCACAACAGGATAGCGCGCGCGCCATCCGCGAGGTGAAAGAGCAACTGAGGCACGTCCGTCCGCGTGGGATCGGGTATGGCTGGTTGCGGGATAGCTTGCGCGATTTGCCGGTGCCGCGCATCGGCTTCAACTATCTCGGCCAGTTCGATCAGAGCCTGAAAACGGGCGGACGATTTTCGTTTGCCGCCGAATCGGCGGGCTCGCCGGTTTCGGCTGCCGAGCCCGCCGACATGACGCTCGATCTGAACGGCATCGTCGTCGAAGGCTGCCTCTGTCTGAACTGGCGATATCGCGACGGCGAGTTGACGCACGACACCGTCGTCCGGCTCGCAGCCGGGTTCGAGGCGAAACTGCAGGCGTTGATACGGCATTGCGTGTCGGCGCAGCCGGGCGCGACCGCGTCGGACTTTCCGCTCGCGCAACTACAGCAGGACGAATACGAGCGGCTCGATCCCGATCTCGCCACGGTGGTCGATGTCTACGCGGCGTCGCCTGTGCAACAGGGCGTTGTGTTCCATACGCTGCAGGACGTCGACGGCTCGGGCGTCTATGTGAACCAGAAGCGCTGGACGATACATGGCGAGCTCGATCATCGGCGCATGAAAGCGGCGTGGAATGCCGTGATCGCGCGCCACGACACGCTTCGCACCGGGTTCGAGTGGAAGCATGGAAGCCGGGTGGTTCAGCTCGTGCACCGTGATGCCGCGGTGCCTTATGACGTTCATGACTGGTCGCAGCTGGGCGAGCGTTACGAGGAGGAACTCGCGCGGTGGATGCAGGAGGATATCCAGCGCGGGTTCGATCTTGCACGACCCCCGCTCATGCGGGTCAACGTGTTTGGCTGTCCTGACGATGGATATGACCTGGTTTGGACCGATCACCATGTGCTGCTCGATGGATGGAGCATGTCGCAGTTGCTCGGCGAAGTGCTGAGACACTACGCGGGCGAGAGCTTGCTGGCGCAAGGCGGTCGTTATCGTGACTACATTGCCTGGCTGCAGCAGCGCGATACGAAAGTCGACGAGGCCTACTGGCGCGAGCAGCTTGCGAAGCTCGACGGATCGACGTCGCTCGCGAATGCGCTGCCACGAGACGGCCGCCAATCGCCGGAGTCCGGCTACGGCGAGCATCGCGTGACGCTCGATGAAGCGCTGACGCAGCGTCTCGAACAGCTCGCACGCGAAGAGCGCGTGACCGTGAACACGGTGATCCAGGCCGCGTGGGCTCTGATGCTGCAACGGTACACCGGCCAGCGCGCGGTGGTGTTCGGCGCGACGGTTTCGGGTCGTCCGACCGATCTTGCGGGCTCGCAGCAACTGCTGGGGCTTTTCATCAACACGCTGCCTGTCGTGCTGGCGCCGCGCGCGGAGCAGACGGTCGGTGACTGGCTGCGCGAAGTCCAGGCGCAGGGCCTGTCGATACGCGAGCACGAGCACACGCCGCTGAACGAGATCCAGCGCTGGGCGGGTGCGGGCGGTCGCGGGTTGTTCGACACGCTGGTGGTGTACGAGAACTATCCGGTCGATGCGGCGTTCAAGGAAGCGGCGCCAGGCGGGCTCGAATTTGAAATGCGCTCGGCGCGCGAGCAGACCAACTATCCGCTGAGCCTCATCGTGACGCAGTCGGGGCGGATTCGCATCGAGTATCGCTACGAACGCGCGATGTTCGCGGATCGCTCGATACAGGAGATTGCAGCGCGCTTGACCGCGTTGCTGGATGTGCTTTGTGAGGGCGATCGTCGCGTGATCGGCGAGATGTCTTTGCTTGCGGGTTCGGAGCGTGCTGATCTTGTGGCGCTTGGCTCGTGCATCGAGTCTTATGCAGACGTGATGCCGGTGCATGAGCGGATCGCGCGCGAGGCGCAGGCGCATCCTGAACGGGTTGCGGTTGTGTACGGCGAAACGCAACTGAGCTACGGCGAGCTCGATGCGCAGGCGAACCGTCTCGCGCAACGTCTCGCGAAGCTCGGCGTGGGACCGGAAGTGCGGGTGGGTATTGCCGTCGAGCGGTCGGTGGAGATGGTGATCGGGCTGCTGGCGATCCTGAAGGCAGGCGGCGCCTATGTACCGCTGGATCCCGAGTATCCGCGCGACCGGCTGGCGTACATGCTGGAAGACAGCGGCGTGGCGCTGCTGCTGACGCAGTCGTGGGTGCGTGAGCGGCTACCGGTGGCTAAGGGCGTGACGGTGCTGGAACTGGACACGCTGGACGTGTCCACGGAGCCCGCGGTGGCACCGCAGGTGAGCGTGCACGGCGAGAACCTGGCGTACGTGATCTACACCTCAGGTTCAACAGGACGCCCGAAGGGGGCCGCGAACCGTCACAGCGCACTGTCGAATCGCCTCGCCTGGATGCAGTCGGCCTACGCGCTGGAAGAAACCGACGTGGTGCTGCAGAAGACGCCGTTCAGCTTCGACGTTTCGGTGTGGGAGTTCTTCTGGCCGCTGATGACGGGCGCCCGGCTGGCCGTGGCCGAACCGGGTGCACATCGCGACCCGCAGCGACTGGTGGAGCTGATTCGCGATCACGGCGTGACGACCCTGCATTTCGTGCCCTCGATGCTGCAGGCATTTGTCGCCCATGAAGGGGTAAACACCTGCACACAGCTGAAGCGGATTATCTGCAGCGGCGAGGCATTGCCCGCGGATCTGGCAAACCGCACGCTTGAGCAGCTACCCGGAGTGGGCCTGTACAACCTGTACGGCCCGACCGAAGCGGCAATCGATGTGACGCACTGGACGTGCCGTCCAGCCGATGAGGTCGTACCGATCGGCCGTCCGATCGGCAATGTGAGCACGCACGTGCTGGATGCACAGATGACTCTGGTGCCGCAGGGCGTGGCGGGCGAACTCTACCTGGGCGGCGTGGGTCTCGCGCGTGGCTATCTGAACCGCGCCGCGCTAACTGCAGAGCGTTTCGTGCCGGATCCGTTCGATGCGAACGGTGGGAGGCTATACCGCACGGGCGACCTCGCGCGGTGGACGACTGAAGGCGCACTGGAATATCTGGGCCGTATCGACCATCAGGTGAAGGTGCGGGGGTTGCGTATCGAGCTGGGCGAGATCGAAGCGCAACTGGTCGCGCAGGCAGAAGTAAGAGAAGCAGTGGTCACGGCGCAGGAAGGACCAGGCGGCACGCGTCTGATCGCGTACGTGACTGCACACGCGGACCACACCGTAGAGCAGCAGGCGCTGCGCGAAGCACTGCTAAAGCAGTTACCAGACTACATGGTGCCCTCGGCGATCATGGTGCTGGAGGCATTGCCGCTGAATCCGAATGGCAAGGTAGACCGCAAGGCACTCCCCACACCGGAGTACCAGACGCGTGGCTACGAATCCCCACAGGGCGAAACGGAAACAGCACTCGCACAGATCTGGTCCGAAGTACTGGGCATCGACATCGAACAAGTAAGCCGCACCGACAACTTCTTCGAACTCGGCGGCGATTCGATCCTGAGCTTGCAGATCGTCGCACGCGCGCGCCAGACGGGCTGGCAGGTGAGCGCGCGGCAATTGTTTGAACGTCAGACGGTGGCCTTGCTCGCTGCCGTTGCGCAGCGGGCGCAAATGCCGGAAACGGTCGACGACGAAACCGGTGAAGTTCCGCTGCTGCCGATTCAGCAGATGTTCTTCGAACAGACGATCCCGAACCGTCATCACTGGAATCAGGCAGTGCTGCTGGAAAGCCGCGAGGAGCTCGATACGGAGGCACTTGAAATCGCCTTGCGTGCAGTGATCTCGCATCACGGCGCGCTACGGTTTCTATTCCATAAGGATGACGAAGGAAACTGGCAACAGACTTATACCGATGCACAGCCATCCGATTTTCTCAGCACCTGCGACGTTACCGGCACCGACGACATCGAAGCGCGCTGCAACGAAGCACACCGCAGCCTGAATATCGAGACGGGGCCGGTGCTGCGCGCCGTGTCGATGAAGGTGGCGGACGGCACGTCGCGGCTGCTGCTGGTAATCCATCACCTCGTAGTAGATGGTGTGTCGTGGCGCGTGTTGCTGGAAGATCTGCAGACTGCGTATGCGCAAGCGCGTTCGGGCGAGAAACCGTTATTGCCGGCGCGTAGCGCATCGTATCGACGCTGGTCGCAGGCGGTTGGCACGCACGCGCAGACGCTGGGCGGCGAGCTCGACTACTGGCGCGACGTACTGCGCACGCCTGCCGATATCCCTCTGGATCACGCGGACGGCGCGCAGACCATCAAAGCGTCGTCCGGTGTTTCGATCAGCCTGACGCGCGAACAGACGCGCGCGCTGTTGCACGACGCACCATCGGCCTATCGCACGCAGATCAACGACCTCCTGTTGACGGCGCTCGGCCGAGCGCTGTGTGCATGGGGCGGACGCGAAAGCATCCGCATCGATGTCGAGGGACACGGCCGCGAGGATATCGATCAAGGTCTGGACGTGAGCCGCACAGTAGGCTGGTTCACGAGCGTGTACCCGGTGAAGCTGGAGCCGGTTGGCGACCTGGGTGATGCGATCTGCCGTGTGAAGGAGTCGTTGCGTGCGGTGCCGGGGCGGGGTCTGGGCTACGGGCTGCTGCGCTATCTCGGCGACGCGCACGTCAAGCAGGTGCTCGCATCGCAGCAACCTTCGCAGGTGCTGTTCAACTATCTCGGACAGTTCGACCGCAGCTTCGACGGCGATGACGCATGGCGCCCGGCCAAAGAACTATCGGGCCGCCCGCTCGACGAGCAAGCGAGTGCCGCGTACGAATTGACCATCAATGGCAGCGTGTACGAAGGCGCGTTGCAGGTGTCGATTGGATTCAGCGCGCAGCGTTATCGCACGCGGACGATGGACGATCTTGCCAACCGGTATCGTACGGAGCTGGAGCAGTTGATTGCTCACTGTTCGTCCGGCGTACGCAGGCTCACGCCTTCGGATTTCCCGCTCGTCGAACTCGCGCAACCCGAACTCGACGCGCTTGGCCTGCGGCCGGCGGAGCTCGACGATCTCTATCCGCTCTCGCCGATGCAGGCGGGGATGCTGTTCCATACGCTATACGCACCGGGCGGCAGCGCGTACCTGACGCAGTTGCGGCTGGACGTCGACGGACTGGACGTTGGCCGGTTCGCGTCGGCGTGGCGGGCGGCGATTGCACGCCATCCCGTGCTGCGGACTGCGTTCGTGCAGCACGGCGAGGGTTGGTTGCAATGGGTCGCATCGAACACTCAGTTAGCAATGCGCGAACTCGACTGGTATGGTGAATCGCAGATCGCAGCGAAGCTCGACACGTTAGCGGATGACGATCGCACCGCTGGCATCGAC
>NZ_CAJMZC010000033.1:0-7436 GCF_905220215.1 Paraburkholderia sp. J12 | reverse complement strand
ACTGACGGCGCAGCAGTTCATCCCGGATCCGTTCGGCGGTGACGGCGCGCGGCTGTACCGCTCGGGGGATCTGTGCCGTCGGCGGGAGGACGGGACGATCGACTTCCTGGGTCGGATCGACCAGCAGGTGAAGCTGCGGGGTTTCCGGATCGAGCTGGGTGAGATCGAGGCGGTGCTGCGGCAGGTGGAGGGGGTGGAGCAGGCGGCGGTGGAGCTGCGCGGGGAGGGGGAGTCGCGACGGCTGGTGGGTTACGTGTCGGGTGCGGTGGAGGTAGAGGGGCTGCGGGCGGGGCTGGAGGGGAGGCTGCCGGGGTACATGGTGCCGGGAGCGCTGGTGGTGCTGGATCGGCTGCCGGTGATGCCGAACGGGAAGGTGGACCGGCGTGCGCTGCCGGAGCCGCAGGCGGGGAGTGGTCTGGGTCGGGTGGAGGCGCGCACGGAGCGCGAGGGGGTGTTGCTGGGGGTATGGCGGTCGGTGCTCGGGCGTGACGATGTGGGGGTGACGGATAACTTCTTTGAGGTCGGTGGCGATTCTCTGCGAGCACTGAAGATCGTCCAGCGTGCGCGTGCCGAAGGGTTCGATGCGTTGCAACTCGAACAGGTCTTCACGCATCCCACCGTGCGCTCGCTGCTCGAAGCGGCCGATGCGTCGCGCGATCTGCCGTCGAATCTCATCCGCATGACACGCGCGAGCGCCGCGGCGAATCTGTTCGCGATTCATCCGCTATACGGGCTCGTCGCCGAGTACCGAACCCTCGCGCAGGCGCTCGAGGGGCTGGCGACCGTGTACGGCGTGCAGGCACCGTATTACACCGATAAAACGTGGTGGCCGCAGACGCTGCCCGAACTCGCGGCCGACTACGCCGCGCGGATTCGCCGCGTGCAGCCCGAAGGTCCGTATCACCTGCTCGGCTGGTCGCTCGGCGGCGTGCTCGCGGTCGAGGTCGGGCATTTGCTCGAACGCGACGGAGAAGCGGTGCATTTCGTGGGGCTCGTCGATTCGGCCGCGCCGCACGAGATCGTCGAGGCCGCTAGTCGCGTCGCGACCGCGCGCGCGATTCAACCGCGCCATATCGGCGACGAGGAGCTGGAACGGTTCCGCCAGTTCCTGGACGAGGCGCAGAAGTGGCGCGACTTCCTGCCCGAGCACCACCACGGCGAAGAACTCGAACTGCTGCGCACGGCTGCGCTGATGAACGAGTACTTCACGTCGATCGTGAGGCAAGGGCAACGCAAGCCGTTGCGTGCGCCGCTTACGCACTGGTGGGCGCGCCGCGTCGCCTTCGCAGGCACGCCGCTCGCGTCGGAGCGGCAGTCCGACTGGTCGCGTTACGTCGAGGGCGCCGAGCGTCGCACGGCGTTCGTCGACGCGGATCACATGAGCCTGCCGCATCACCCCGATGTCGTGCGGGCACTGCAGGCGCATTTTTCATCCCAGGATAGCAAGGTCAGCGATGCTGCTTGAAACACCCCAACCGTTCAACGTCGCTTGCCGCGTAGGCGAGCTTGCTGCACTGCGTCCCGACGCTACCGCGATCGTGACGGTCGGCGCGAACGGCGACACCCGTCACGATTACGCCGACCTCGACCGTCGCGCGCGCCGCATTGCCGCGCTCTTCCAGCAGCGCGGCGCCGCCGGCGAGCGCGCACTGCTGCTTGCCGACAGCGGGATCGACTATGTCGCCGCGTTCTTCGGCTGTCTGTATGCAGGCGTGATCGCGGTGCCCGTGTATGCGCCGGAGTCCGCGCGCGAACAGCATCTTGCCCGACTGCGCGGTATTGCCGGGAACTGCGACGCGCGCTTCGTGTTAACTACTTCGGATATCGAAGCAAAGTCCGCCGAAGCGTTGACTTCGATTGCGCCCGGCGCGCAGGTCGTCGCGATCGATCGTGTGTGCGCCGAGGCATGCGCGGACACGGCTTTGAATGCAGCCGCGATTGTGCCCGTCACGACCGGCGGCGACGATCTTGCGTTCCTGCAGTACACGTCGGGTTCGACCTCCGCGCCGAAGGGTGTGATGGTGTCGCACGCGAACATTCTCGCCAACGAGATCGCGATTCAGGCGAGCCTCGGCGTCACGGCCGACGACGTGTTCGTGAGCTGGTTGCCGCTCTATCACGACATGGGGCTGATCGGCGCGCTGCTGCAGTCGATTCATAGCGGTATCCCGCTCGTGCTGATGTCGCCGCAATGGTTCCTCGAGAGGCCCGTGCGCTGGCTCGATGCGATCTCGCGCTATCGCGGCACGATCTCCGGCGGCCCCGACTTCTCGTACCGGCTTTGCTGCGAGCGCGTGCGGGATACGCAGATGAGCGGCCTCGACCTGTCGAGCTGGCGCGTCGCGTTCTGCGGCTCGGAGCCGGTGCGGCACGACACGCAGGAGGCGTTCGTCGAGCGCTTTGTGCCGGCGCGCTTCGATGCGGGCGCTTTGTACCCTTGCTACGGCCTTGCCGAGACCACGCTGTTCGTGACCGGCGGCACGCGCGGCGGCGGGCTTGTTACCGAGGCGTTCTCCGAGGCCGGCCTGCGCGCGGCGCGGGCCGTACCCGAAGCGGAGGGCGTGCGCCTCGTCCAGTGCGGCCGTCATGCAGCCGCGCACGACGTGCGCATCGTCGATCCCGATACGCGCGCGACGCTGCCTGAGGGCCGCTCCGGCGAGATCTGGGTCAGCGGGCCGAGCGTTGCGCTCGGCTACTGGCAGAACGCGGCTGCGACGGCCGATGCGTTCGTCGAAGACCACGGCGCGCGATGGCTGCGCACGGGCGACCTCGGTTTTCAGCACGACGGCGGGCTCTATGTGGTGGGCCGGCGCAAGGACATGATTATCGTTCGCGGCCAGAATCTCTATCCGCAGGATATCGAGCGCGTGGTCGAGGCCGAGGTCGAGGTCGTGCGCAAGGGACGCGTGGCGGCATTCGGCGTCGAGCTCGACGGACGCGAGGGCATCGGTATCGCTCTCGAGGTGTCGCGCAGCACGCAGAAGCTCGTGCCGCCGCAGGCGCTTGTCGATGCCTTGAACGAGGCGGTCGGCATGGCATGCGGCGAGCCGCTTGCCGTGGCCGTGCTGCTGAACCCGGGTGCGCTGCCGAAGACCTCGAGCGGCAAGCTGCAGCGTTCGGCGACTGCGCAGCGGTGGAAAAGCCGCGAGCTCGACGCCTATGCGATCCATGAAGGCGGCCGCTTCGTCGAGGGAATGGGCGCGCGCATCGAGGCTGCCGGCGAGGCGTTGTCCGGCGACGTGGAACCGCTGCTGGCCGGCATCTGGTCGGAGGTGCTCGAACGGCCGGTTACCGAAGCCAGTGCGCATTTCATTTCGCTCGGCGGCAACTCGCTGCGCGCAACGCAGCTTGTGGCACGCATGCGCGAACGCTGGCAGGTGCGTTTCGATCTCGCGGATGTGTTCGACGCGCCGGAGCTGCGCCGCATGGCCGCGCTGGCGAGCGAGCGCCTCGCATCCGGCGAGCGCTTCGATATCGACGTCATTCGTTCGGATAGCGAAGATACGGGCCGCTTCGCGGCGTCCTCGGGCCAGCAGCGGCTGTGGTTCCTGTGGCAACTCGATCGCGCCAGCAGTGCTTATCACATGGCCGGTGGCCTCGATGTTCGCGGTGCGCTCGATATCGCGGCGCTATGCAGCGCACTCGATGCGCTCGTGCAGCACCACGGCGCACTGCGCACGACGTTCGCTGAGGACGGCGAGCATGGCGTTGCGCAGATCGTCCACTCTGCACAACCGGTTACGCTCGAAGAGATCGACGCGCGCTCTGACTTTGTTCATGTTGACGAGCATCTGCGCAAGTTCGCGGGAGTGCCGTTCGATCTCGCCGGCGGTCCGTTGTGGCGCGCAGCGCTTGTCCGTGTTGCCGACGACGCGTACCGCATCGTGCTTGCGATGCACCACATCGTCGCCGACGGCTGGTCCGTCGATTTGCTGCTCGATGAGCTCGCGCGTCGCTACGGCGCGGCGGTGCGCGGCGAAGCACAGGCGTTCGCCGCGCAACCGCTGCGCTATGCCGACTACGCGAACTGGCAGCGCCGCTGGATCGAGTCGCCCGCGAAGGCGCAGCAACTCGCATACTGGCGCGAGCGCCTCGTGCCGGCGCATGTGCCGCTCGTGTTGCCGGTGGACCGTCCGCGTACTTCGGCTTCGGATCATCCGGCCGCGCATCATCCGTTCGCGGTGCCGGATGCGTTGCGCGAGGCATTGCGGCATGTGGAGCGCGAACACCGGCTTACCTTCTTTACCGTGTCGATGGCCGCGTTCGCGCTTGCGCTGCATGCGTACACCGGCGAGTGTGACATCCGTATCGGTGTGCCGTTTGCAGGACGCACACGCAGCGAAGTGCGCGAGCTGATTGGCTTTTTCGTCAACACCCAGGTCGTGCGCTGCCGGATCGATCGGAGTGCGCCGCTGCATAGGCTGATTCGCGAGACGCGCGGCGCAGTACTCGGTGCTCAGGATAACCAGGAATTGCCGTTTAACCTGCTCGTGGATGCGCTGCGGCCGGAGCGCGGTATGGGCAGCACGCCGTTGTTCGACGTGATGTACGGGCATCAGCCCGCGATCGACGGTGTCGCGCAGGCGATGGCCGGTGTGGCGACGACGCGCTTTCGCATCGGCGACCAGCGCGTGCCGTTCGAGCTGACGCTCGACACCTACGAGGCGCCCGATGGCCGGATGACCGGCACTTTCACTTACGCGGCCGAGCTGTTCGACGCACAAACGATTGACCGCATCGTCGAACGCTATCTCGCGCTGCTGGGATCGATCGCCGCCGATGCGGGCCGATCGACCGCCGACGCCCTCGCAGCCGCCGACACGCAACGCGATTGTCTGCTCTCGTGGTCCGGCAACCCGGATCCATACGACGACATCGAACCGGTGATGCGCGCGCTCGAGCGCCGCGCGGCGAGCGATCCGCAGTCGGTCGCGGTGATCGACGGTGCGCGCGAGGTGAGCTATGAGGCGCTCAATGCGCGGTCGAACCGGCTCGCGCACCGGCTGCTGCAGATTGGCGTTGGACCGGATGTGCGCGTCGGCATTTCGGTGGAGCGGTCGGTGGATATGGTGGTCGGTCTGCTGGCGATCCTGAAGGCGGGCGGCGCATACGTGCCGCTGGACCCCGCGTATCCGCGCGAACGTTTGTCGTACATGCTCGAAGACAGTTGCGTGAGCCTGCTGCTCACACAGTCGCACGTGCGCGAGCGCATTCCCGCGAGCGACGTGTTGCCGGTCGTCGAGATCGATCGTATCGATCTATCCGGCGAACCCGCCTCGAACCCGAATGTCGCCGTGCATCCGCAGAGCCTTGCGTATGTGATCTACACGTCCGGCTCGACCGGCAAGCCTAAAGGCGTAGCCATCTCGCATCATGCGCTCGCGATCCATACCCAGGCGACCCTCGACTTCTGTGCATTGAACGCAGCCGATCGCGTGCTGCAGTTCGCGACGTTCAGCTTCGATGGCTTCGTTGAGGAGATCTATCCGACGCTGGCAGTCGGCGCGGCAATGGTGTTGCGCGGGCCCGACCTGTGGGATAGCGAGACGCTGTATCGCAAGCTGCACGAGCATCGGATCAGCATCATCGATGTGACCACCGCGTACTGGCACCTGCTCGCGCAAGACTTCGCCGCGGCGGGGCCGCGCGACTATGGTGCGCTGCGCATCGCGATTGCGGGTGGCGAGGCCATGGCGCTCGAAGGCGTGAAAGCGTGGCGCGCGGCGGGGCTCGGTCACGTCACGCTGCTCAACACCTATGGGCCGACGGAGACGACGGTTTCGTCGACGCTGTTCGACTGCACGCCGCTCGTGATGGCGGACGCGTGCGATGGCCGGGTGCCGATTGGACGGCCGCTCGCGGGCCGGCGTGTTTATGTGCTGGACGCTGCGCTGAATCTGGCGCCTGCGGGTGTTGCGGGCGAGCTGTACATCGGTGGCGCGGGGGTGGCGCGCGGCTATCTGAACCGTGCGGCGCTGAGCGCGGAGCGCTTCGTGCCGGACCCGTTCGATGCGAAGGGCGGGCGCCTGTACCGCACCGGCGACCTCGTGCGCTGGAACGCGGCGGGCGAGCTGGAGTACCTCGGGCGTATCGACCATCAGGTCAAGATCCGGGGTTTCCGCATCGAACTGGGCGAAGTCGAGGCGCAGTTACTGGCACAGCCGGAAGTGCGCGAGGCGGTGGTCACGGCGCAGGAGGGCGCGGGCGGTGCGCGCCTGGTGGGCTATGTGACCGCGCATGCGGGGCACACGCTGGAGCCGCAGACACTGCGTGCATCGCTCGCCTCGTCGTTGCCCGAGTACATGGTGCCGGGCGTGATCGTGGTGCTCGAAGCGCTGCCGCTGACGCCGAACGGCAAGATCGACCGTAATGCGCTGCCCGCGCCGGAGTATCAGGCACACGGCTATGAGGCCCCGCAGGGCGGGACTGAGGAGACGCTGGCGCGGGTATGGTGCGAGGTGCTGGGCGTGGAGCGCGTGGGGCGCCACGACAACTTCTTCGAACTGGGCGGGGACTCGATCCTGAGCCTGAAGGTGGTGGCGCGTGCGCATGAGTCAGGGTTGCGTATCGCGCCGCGCCAGGTGTTCGATGCGCAGACGGTCGCGGCGCTTGCAGTGGCGCTGGCCACAGCGCAGGACGACGGGGTGCCGCCGCTGCGCCCGCTCCCGGCGGACGAACGGCAGGCCTTGCCGCTGTCGCATGCGCAGCAGCGGCTGTGGTTCCTGTGGAACCTGCAGCGCGGCAGCAGCGCGTACCACATGGCGGGGGCGCAGCGCCTGCGCGGGGGGCTCGACGCACCGGCGGTACGGGCAAGTTTCGGCGCACTGGTGAGCCGCCACGAGAGTCTGCGTACGACATTCGCGGCCGCGCCGGACGGCCAGGCGACGCAGACGATCCACGCTAACGGGCATTTCGACTGGCGCGAGATCGACGCCGGCACGCAGCAGAACGTGGAAGAAACCAGCGCCTCGCTGGCCACGGAACCGTTCGACCTGACGACAGGCCCGCTGCTGCGCGTGGGGCTCCTCCGGTTGCGGGCCGACGAACACGTGCTGGTGGTGTCGATGCACCACATCGTCTCGGATGGCTGGTCGGTGGACGTGCTGCTGCGCGAGTTCGTGGCGGGCTACCGCGCGCGGGTGACGGGCGAAGCGCCGGACCTGCCGCCCCTGCCGCTCCAGTACGCGGACTACGCAGTGTGGCAGCGCCGCTGGCTGGAAGCGGGCGAGCGCGAGCGCCAGCTGGCCTACTGGCGCGAGACGCTGGGCGAGGAACAGCCGGTGCTAGTGCTGCCCGCAGACCATCCGCGTCAGGCCGTCGCGAACTACCACGCAGCGGCATGGGAACTGGACCTGCCGGCGAAGCTGGGCGAGGCGGTGCATCGCACGGCGCGCGCGCACGGCACGACGCCGTTCGTGGTGCTGCTCTCGGCGTAC
>NZ_CAJMZC010000032.1:0-24271 GCF_905220215.1 Paraburkholderia sp. J12 | reverse complement strand
CTTGCCCGTCTAGCCTTCTTGAACCGTCCAACTTACGGGGTTCAGTTCATACGTCGCGGGTTTTTTGTGTCCGGGCGGCTGCCGTCGTGCTGGACGCCGACGCTCAGTCCTGCTCGTTGTCGAGCGTGCGCTGGCGCAACTCCTGCAATTGCGACTCGACGACCATGGCATCTTCGGCGTCGGGGCGTTCATCCAGATAATGTTCGAGATCTTCGAGCGCCGGGCGCAGGTAGTCGAGCCGCGCATAAGCGAAGCCGCGGTCGCGCACTTCCTCGATGCTGTACGGCAGCAGGATCACGAGCCGCTGCTGGATGGCGAGCAGGCGTTGCCAGCGTTCCGTCTGCAGATAGATCGACTTCAGGTTGCGCAGCATGCGCGCGACGATCTCGCGGCGCGTGGCCGGTTCGAGCAGCATGCGCAGCGCCCGCGCCACCGAGTCGCCCGCGTTCGCCACGTAGGGCTCGAGCATCTCGACCATGTCGGATTCCGAAAGCGCGCGGCCCGTGGTGGGGTCGAGCATCGCATCGCCTTCGGGCAGCGAAACGCGCAACAGGAAATGGCCGGGGAACGACACCCCCTTCACCGGCAGCCCCAGTTGCCCCGCCATCTCCAGATAGAGCACCGCGAGCGAGATCGGAATGCCGCGACGGCGCCGCAGCACGGCGTTCAGATGGCTGTTGTCGGGGTCGTAGTAGTCGTTGAGATTGGCGGCGAAACCGAACTCGCGAAAGAAGCAGCGGTTCAGGGTCGCAATCTGTTCGCGCAGGTCCGCGCCTTCAGGCACACGCCGGCGCACGCGCAGCGCCAGTTCGTCGATTTCGGCGAGCGTGCCTTGCAGATCGAGATCGGGATACGCATCCTGCGCGATCGCGAGCGCAGCCTCGGTGAGCGGCAGGCTGTCGTCGTCGACGACGAGCGTGCTGAAATAGTCGAGCACCCGCGTATTCATCGTGGTCACTTCGCTCGCCTCTTGAAGTAAGCGTACTTGAAGCCCATCAGCCACAGCATACCGAAATATAGTGCGGCAAACAGGACAAGGCACGCGCCGAGCAGCGCAATGCGCGCGAGCGGCTCGTGGCGCAGGGCGAGCCAGTCGTAGCTGATCGCACACCAGTGCATCGCGCCGGCAAGCACGAGGCATGCCCCGATCAGTTGCACGAAGAACCTCGCCCAGCCCGACGACGGCATGTAGATGCCCCGCCGGCGCAACCCGATGAACAGCAGCAGCGCGTTCATGCAGGCGCCGAGCCCCACCGAGAGCGTCAGGCCCGCGTGCGAGAAGATCGGCACGAAAACGTAGTTGCTGATCTGCGTGGCGACGAGCACGACGACGCCGATCTTCACCGGCGTCTTGATGTCCTGGCGCGCGTAGAAACCGGGCGCGAGAATCTTGATGAGAATGAGGCCGACGAGGCCCACCCCATACGCGGCAAGCGCGCGGCCCGTCATCACCACGGAGTTCGCGTCGAACTTGCCGTAGTCGAAGAGCGTGGCCGTGAGCGGCTCGGCGAAGAAGAACAGCGCGACGGCCGAAGGCGCCGCGAGCAGGAAGGTCACGCGCAGGCCCCAGTCGAGCAGCGCCGAATACTCGTGCGGATCGGCATCGACGTGCGCCTTCGAGAGACTAGGCAGGAGAATCGTGCCGAGCGCCACGCCGAGGAGCGCGGTGGGGAACTCCATGAGGCGGTCGGCGTAGTTGATCCACGAGACCGCGCCTGCGCCGAGCCGCGAGGCGATATTGGTGTTGATGATGAGGCTGATCTGCGCGACCGAGACCGCGAACATGGCGGGCACCATCTTCGCGAGCACGCGCTTCACGCCGCGGTGCGCGAGCGCCTTCACCGGATTCCAGCCGATGCGCGGCATCATGTCGATGCGCTTGAGGCCCGGCAACTGCACGAGGAACTGCAGCACGCCGCCCACGATCACGGCCCACGCGAGCGCGTAGACCGGCTGCTTCATGTGCGGCGCGAACGCCACGGCCGCGACGATGAACGACACGTTGAGCAGCACCGGCGCGAACGCGGGCAGCGAGAACTGCTTGTACGTGTTCAGCACGCCGGACGCGAGCGACGTCAGCGAAATGAACACGATGTAGGGAAACATGATGCGCGTCATCGTGACGGCGAGCGGATACGCCTGGCCATCGCCCTTCAGGCCCGAGGCAACCACCGTCACCACGAACGACGCCCCGAAGATGCCGAGCAGCGAGAGGATCGCGAGCACCCACGCGAGCACGGTCGAAGTTGCATCGACGAGATCGCGCGTGGCGTCGTGGCCCTGCTGGTTCTTGAACTCGGCGAGGATCGGCACGAAGGCCTGCGAGAACGCGCCCTCCGCCGAAATCCGGCGCAGCAGGTTGGGAATGCGGAACGCGACGTAGAAGGCGTCGGTGAACTGGCTCGCGCCGAATGCGCGCGCAATCAGCGTTTCGCGGGCCAGTCCGGTCACGCGCGACAGCAGCGTGAAGCCGCTGACCGTCAGCAGGGCTCGGAATAGATTCATGGGGCGCTTATTATACGGGTGCCGCGCGACGCCCCGACGCTCGATGCTGGCCAAAAGCCCGCATGATATCGAATCGATCAAACCCTTTTTGAATCGGCTCGGGCCGGCGTGAACCGGCTCCCCACGCGCGCAGCGATTGCCACGTCGATGATTCTGTTGCTATAATTAGCGGTTCCGGGTCTCGAAAAGGCTCGGACGCGTCTTGGAAAGGAAGCGGAAAGCGGTGGCACTGCGCGGTAGCACTGCAGTGTGCCCGGTTCCGTTTTGGCACAAAAGGCGCGGCCGGCAGCGCTTGGCGAATACGCCAATACCGTTCGGCAATACCGTTTTGCGCTTTCGGGCATTCGTTCCCGGAAGTTCAAATCCAGGCAAGGAGCGTGACCCGGCCCGGTTGCCATTCAATGGCAGGCGGCAGGTTCAGGCTCCGGAAACATAAGGAATCGTCATGGCAAACTCCGCACAAGCACGTAAGCGCGCCCGTCAGGCCGTCAAAGCAAACTCGCACAACTCGGCGCTGCGCTCGAAGTTCCGCACCGCTATCAAGGCTGTCCGCAAGGCGATCGACGCCGGCGACAAGGCTGCAGCCGCTGAAATCTTCAAGAACTCGGCAAAGACGCTCGACATCATCGCCGACAAGAAGATCGTTCACAAGAACAAGGCTTCTCGCCAGAAGAGCCGCCTGTCGGCTGCCATCAAGGCAATGGGCGCCGCGCAGTAAATTCCGGCCGGCCCGCTCACGCGGGCTATCCGCAGTTTCTGCTGCCCCACAAAAAACCCGCTTCGGCGGGTTTTTTATTTGCGCTTTTCGTTTGCGTCCCGCGCCCGGAAAAAGACACAAAAAAACCCGCCGCGGGCGGGTCGATTCGTAGCTGGCGCAGCATGAAGACTCAGCTCCCGCCGCCGCCCTGCTGCGTGGCGTGATCGTGCGGCAGCTCGCAGGCCTCGGTCACGAGGAGGTCGTTGTCCTTGGCGAAGTTCATCACGAAGTTGAAGGCCATGGGTTCGATGTCTTTCAGACGCGAATCCAGGATCACGCATTTGAGGTCGCCGATCATCGTCGGCCGGACATAGAGCGAGTACCGCAGATAGGCATTGGGCCCCCGAGCATTCGCCGAGGCCTTCGGGCCGAAGCTCGACATCACGCCCGCGAGGCGCTCGGACCAGTCGCTGGGACGAAACTTCTTCCCGTTCGAGGTGATGCCTTGGATGAAGAATTCGGTTGGGGCTTCGTCGGCCATGTACGGTACCTGTGTGACTGCACGCTGCGCCGCAGCACGCTACATGACAGCGGCACGAAACAGCGGCACGAAGCGGCGTCACACTCGCGCCACCCAGGCGTTGCCTGCGGGCCGGAGGTTGCCGGCGTGCCCGCCTCGCAACCGCGGTCGTGCAACTGCGCGCGCGAATACAGTCCGTTGGACAGGGAGCGGTCGTCCGCACACCCGGACGGGCGCCACGCCGCATCGAGATCGTCGAATTTGCAGCGCGCAGCCGGCCGGCGTACAGGCTCGCTTCCGCGAGCCGCTCCGACGTCCCACGGGTTCATCCATGGTTCTTTTCGGGGCCGCCGGACTCGCTGTCGTGCCTGAAAGAAAACTCCGCGATTATAACGTACCGGGGGTCGTTCCGCACCGCACACAAGACCCCCGAGCGCCCGTCGCTGCCGCCCGAAGCGCCCTTCCCACGGCCGCTTGCCCGCCCACCCCGCCCCCGCGCCCGACTTTTAGTGCGACTCGTCAAATCCCACAAAATCCTTTATGCTGCATTGACTTACCACCAACCCGCAGCGGCGTCGCCGGCCCCATCCTGCAGTTTCGAGGCCGGATCCGGCGCCGTTTTTGTTTCATGACCTCCCGGACCCTACGCCATTACCTGCAGTTCAAGGATTTCTCTCTTGACGACTACGAATATGTGCTCGAGCGTGCCCGCATCCTCAAGCGCAAATTCAAGAACTACGAGACGTATCATCCGCTGCACGACCGCACGCTCGCGATGATCTTCGAGAAGAACTCCACGCGCACGCGACTCTCCTTCGAAGCCGGCATCTTCCAGTTGGGCGGCCACGCGGTGTTCATGAACACGCGCGACACGCAGCTCGGCCGCGGCGAGCCGATCGAGGATTCGGCGCAGGTCATTTCGCGGATGGTGGACATCATCATGATCCGCACGTTCGGCCAGGACATCATCCAGCGGTTTGCCGAAAGCTCGCGCGTGCCGGTCATCAACGGTCTCACGAACGAATACCACCCCTGCCAGGTGCTCGCCGACATCTTCACGTTCTACGAGCATCGCGGCCCGATCCGCGGCAAGACGGTCGCCTGGGTCGGCGACGCGAACAACATGCTCTACACGTGGATCGAGGCGGCGCAGATTCTCGACTTCAAGCTGCGCATCTCGACGCCGCCGGGCTACCCGCTCGACCCGTCGCTGGTGGCCGAAGACAGCAAGCCGTTCATCGAGGTGCTCGACGATCCGAACGCCGCCTGCGACGGCGCCGACCTCGTCACCACCGACGTCTGGACGAGCATGGGCTTCGAGGCCGAGAACGAAGCGCGCAAGAAAGCCTTCGCCGACTGGTGCGTCGACGCGGAAATGATGGCGCGCGCGAACCCTGACGCGCTCTTCATGCACTGCCTGCCCGCCCACCGCGGCGAGGAAGTGAGCGCGGAAGTGATCGACGGTCCGCAGAGCGTGGTCTGGGACGAGGCGGAAAACCGCCTGCACGTCCAGAAAGCGCTGATGGAATTCCTGCTGCTCGGGCGCCTGAACCACTGAGCGCGACACCCACGGCTAGCCGGGCTGTCGCGGTAAAAGCGCGGCCCGCTGCCCGTTTGGTGTCAAAATATCGTTTTCCCGCGCGTTCGGGGCGCCGGCGCGCACAGATCTCACCCGTTACGGATTCACCATGAGCGATATCAAGAAAGTCGTGCTCGCCTACTCCGGCGGCCTCGATACCTCCGTCATCCTGAAGTGGCTGCAGGACAACTACGACGCCGAAGTCGTGACCTTCACCGCCGACATCGGCCAGGGCGAAGAACTCGAGCCGGCGCGCAAGAAGGCCCTGCAACTCGGCATCAAGGAAGAGAACATCTTCATCGACGACCTGCGCGAAGAGTTCGTCCGTGACTTCGTGTTCCCGATGTTCCGCGCCAACGCGCTGTACGAAGGCGAGTATCTGCTCGGCACCTCGATCGCGCGTCCGCTGATCGCCAAGCGCCAGATCGAAATCGCCCGCGCGACCGGCGCGCAAGCCGTCTCGCACGGCGCGACCGGCAAGGGCAACGACCAGGTGCGCTTCGAGCTGGGCTACTACGCGCTCGAACCGGGCATCAAGGTGATCGCCCCGTGGCGCGAGTGGGATCTGCTCTCGCGCGAGAAGCTGCTCGCCTACGCGGAAAACGCCGGCATCCCCATCGACATGAAGCACCGCCAGGGCGGCGCACCCTACTCGATGGACGCGAACCTGCTGCACATCTCGTTCGAAGGCCGTCACCTCGAAGACCCGAAGGCGGAAGCCGAGGAAGACATGTGGCGCTGGACGGTCTCGCCGGAACAGGCGCCGGACACGCCCGAGTACATCGATATCGAGTACGAGCACGGCGACCCGGTGGCGATCAACGGCAAGCGCGTGAGCCCGGCCGAAGCGCTGACCGAGCTGAACCGCCTCGGCAGCAAGCACGGCATCGGCCGTCTGGATCTGGTCGAGAACCGCTATGTGGGCATGAAGTCGCGCGGCTGCTATGAAACGCCGGGCGGCACGATCATGCTGAAGGCCCACCGCGGCATCGAATCGATCACGCTCGACCGCGAAGTCGCGCACCTGAAGGACGACCTGCTCGCCCGCTACGCCGCGCTGATTTACAACGGCTACTGGTGGAGCCCGGAGCGCCGTGCGATCCAGGTGCTGATCGACCACACGCAGCAGAACGTGAACGGCTGGGTGCGCGTGAAGCTCTACAAGGGCAGCGTCTCGGTGGTGTCGCGCGACTCGAAGGACACGCTGTTCGACAAGACCATCGCGACCTTCGACGACGACGGCGGCGCCTACAACCAGGCCGACGCCGGCGGCTTCATCAAGCTCAACGCGCTGCGTATGCGCATCGCCGAAAACGCACGCCGCCAGCGCGGCAAGTAAGCGGCAAATAAGCGGTACGCCAGCGGCAGTTTCAGCGCCGCACGCAAAAATGCCGGGACAATGTCCCGGCATTTTTTTGCCCGCGGCTCAAGCCATCGCGCCTCGCAAGCTCAGCCCGTCTCCCCGAGCCGCCGCGCAAGCGACTTGAGCAGCGGCGCGACCCGCTCGCGAAACACGTCCGGCCCCATCGACGAAGCCGGACCGCTGCAGCTCAGCACGAGCCAGCGGCGCTCCCGCGGCTCGCGAAACGGCACCGCCACGGCGTTCACATCGTCGTGCCAGTCGCGAAACGAGTAGCAGCACCCTTCCCGCGCGAACACCTCGATCTCGCGCTGCGTGGCCTGCACCTGCGCCGGGCCCTCTGCCCCCGCCGCCTTTTCCAGTTCCGCCATCAGCGCTGCGCGTATCTCGAGCGGCTGCACGGCCAGATACGCGCGCCCCATCGAGCTCGTCAGCATGGACAGACGCGACCCCGAGGCAAGCCCGAGCGTGAGCGCCGTCTCGCTGCGTATCGTCTCCAGATAGATCATGTCGAGGCCGTCCCGGCAGCCGAGCGACACCGCCGCCCCCACCTCGCGCGCGAACGCCCTCAGGTGCGGCCGGGCGAGCTCGAGAATGTCGGTGCCCGAGAGCATCGTGAAGCCGAGCGAGAGCACGCCGGCATCGAGCGCGTACTTGCCGAGCGCTTCGTCGAAGCGTAAGTAGCCGAGCACGGTGAGCGTGTACGCGAGCCGGTTCACGGTCGCCTTGGGCAGACCGGTGCGCTCGACGAAATCGCGGTTGCCGAGCAGCGTTTCGCCGGGGCGGAAGGCGCGCAGCAGTTCGAGACCGCGTGCGAGCGCGACGACGAACTTGCGCTCGTCGATGTCGCCGCCCGGCAAGGCGGCGGATAAGGGCAATCCAGATGCGGACATAGGCGTTTTCGGTGATACACTGGAGTCAATCTGCAAAACATTGTTCCGCATGGCGGAACTTCAGTCAAGCACAGATTACCCTTATCAGGAAGAAGGAGAGACACCATGGCCGAACACGCCCAGTTCCATTGGGAAGATCCGCTGCTGCTGGACCAGCAGCTCACCGAAGAAGAACGCATGGTGCGCGATGCCGCCGCCGCGTACGCGCAGGACAAGCTTGCCCCGCGCGTGCTGGAAGCGTTCCGCCACGAGAAAACCGATGCTGCGATCTTCCGCGAGATGGGCGAAGTGGGCCTGCTCGGTCCGACCATTCCCGAACAATACGGCGGCCCCGGCCTGAACTACGTGAGCTACGGCCTGATCGCGCGCGAAGTGGAACGCGTCGATTCGGGCTATCGCTCGATGATGTCGGTGCAGTCCTCGCTCGTCATGGTGCCGATCTACGAGTTCGGCTCCGAAGAACAAAAGCAGAAGTACCTGCCGAAGCTCGCGAGCGGCGAATGGATCGGCTGCTTCGGCCTCACCGAGCCGAACCACGGCTCGGATCCGGGCAGCATGGTCACGCGCGCGAAGAAGGTGAACGGCGGCTACTCGCTCTCGGGCGCGAAGATGTGGATCACGAATTCGCCGATCGCCGACGTGTTCGTCGTGTGGGCGAAGCTTGAAGAAAACGGCCGCGACGACATTCGCGGCTTCATTCTGGAGAAGGGCTGGAAGGGCCTCTCGGCGCCGGCGATCCACGGCAAGGTGGGCCTGCGCGCCTCGATCACCGGCGAAATCGTGCTGGACGAAGTGTTCGTGCCGGAAGAGAACATCATGCCGGGCGTGAAGGGCCTGCGCGGTCCGTTCACCTGCCTGAACTCGGCGCGCTACGGCATCGCCTGGGGCGCGCTCGGCGCCGCCGAAGCCTGCTGGCACACCGCGCGCCAGTACGTGCTCGACCGCAAGCAGTTCGGCCGCCCCCTCGCGGCGAACCAGTTGGTCCAGAAGAAGCTCGCCGACATGCAGACCGAAATCACGCTCGGCCTGCAAGGCTGCCTGCGCCTTGGCCGCATGAAGGACGAAGGCACGGCGGCCGTGGAGATCACCTCGATCATGAAGCGCAACTCGTGCGGCAAGTCGCTCGACATCGCCCGCCTCGCGCGCGACATGCTGGGCGGCAACGGCATCTCCGACGAGTTCGGCGTGGCGCGCCACCTCGTGAACCTCGAAGTGGTCAACACCTACGAAGGCACGCACGACATCCACGCGCTGATCCTCGGCCGCGCGCAGACGGGCATTCAGGCGTTCTTCTGAGCGGCTCGCGCGAAGCGAAGCCTGGACATGAAAAAAGCGCCGCACGACACCGTGCGGCGCTTTTTGTTTGCAACGCTTCGAGCGGACTCGAGCGGCCGCTTACTTGTTCGGCTGCGGCGTAAGACGCAGATACGGGCGAAGCGCCTTGTAGCCCTTCGGAAACTTCTGCTTGATCACCTCTTCGTCCTTCAGCGACGGCACGATCACCACATCGTCGCCGTGCTTCCAGTTGCCGGGCGTCGCGACCTGATAGTTGTCGGTGAGCTGGAGCGAATCGATCACGCGCAGCACTTCGTCGAAGTTGCGGCCCGTACTCGCCGGATAGGTGATGATGAGGCGCACCTTCTTCTTCGGATCGATCACGAAGAGCGAACGCACCGTGAACGTCTCGTTCGCGTTTGGATGAATCATGTCGTAGAGCGTCGAAACCTTGCGGTCGCCGTCCGCGAGAATCGGAAACCCGACGTTCGCAGCCTGCGTCTCGTTGATGTCCTTGATCCATTCCTTGTGCGATTCGGCGCTGTCCACCGAAAGCGCGATCGTCTTCACGTTGCGCTTTTCGAACTCGTCCTTCAGCTTGGCCGTGAGACCCAGCTCCGTCGTGCAGACCGGCGTGAAGTCGGCGGGGTGCGAAAAGAGCACGCCCCAGCTGTCGCCGAGCCATTCGTGAAACTGGATGCGGCCGACACTCGATTCCTGCTCGAAGTCGGGGGCGATATCGCCAAGACGTAGACTCATGGTGGAGTTTCCTGATGGGTGAGAGTGGAATGAAGGGGAAGGCCGCCCGCCAGCGGGCCGGCTCTCGAACCGTAGCACCTCGAACGCTCAAGCATACGGGACCCGCGCTGGGCCACGAACGAACATCGCCTCACACCGTTATGAGTTTTGGTAATTTTGGACCGGATCGCGGAAACTTTTCGGGACAGATCGACTCCATTATCGATTGTGCGTCGCGACATGCGGAGACGGGCGCCCTGGTTCGACGCCCGGGCCCGCGCACGGGAACAGGATGTGCGTCGCCCAGAACCTGGGCGACGCGTCGCGTTCGCCAGCGCCCGTTTCTTTGTTACGATTCACGCGTGGCGTGACACGAAGGGAGCCAGTCAATGTCAGAAGTCAACAAGGAGAGGCTGATGTCGGATATCAAAACCGTCCTCGCGGATGCAGAGGACCTGCTCAAGCAAGCAGCGAGCGCCACGGGCGAGCGCGCTTCCGAGCTGCGCGAAACGGCCCTCTCGCGCCTGAAGCAGGCGAAGGAGAAAGCGGCCGACGTTCAGGTTGTGGTGATCGAGAAAGGCAAGAGGGCGGCTCGCGCCACCGACGACTACGTCCACGAACATCCGTGGCAGTCGATCGGCATTGCGGCGGGTGTCGGCGTCCTGATCGGCCTCCTGATCAACCGCAAGTAAAGCACAACCGCAAGTAAAGCACCCGCGCTTACCGGCCAGCCGGGACAGTCCGGCCGCCCGGCGCGGCGCCCCCGGCGGCTGCAGCCGCATGTGTGTGCGGGGGTGCCGTTGCATGGGCGCCCGCCTGTGCTGGTTTGTGTCCGGCGTGCCGCGCCGTCTTGCCCTTCCTCGCGCATCCGCATGCGCAATCCGCTCTCGCCATGACGACAGACACCCAATCGCCAAGCCACGAACACGGACCGCTGCGCCGTCTGCTCGGCTCCGCTTTCGCGATCCTGCAGACCCGGCTGGAGCTGATCGGCATCGAGCTCGCCGAGGAGAAGGAACGCCTGCTGGCCGTCCTGTTCCTCGGTCTCGCGGCAATGATGCTCGCCACCATGGCCTTGATCGCGCTCACCGCGCTGATCGCCATCGCCTTCTGGGACACGTGGCGCTGGCAGGCACTGGCCGGCATCACCATTGTGTATGCGCTCGCTGCTCTCGTCTGTGCGCTGAAGGCGCGCAGCGGGTTGCGCAACGCCCCGCTCGTTTTCCACGCCACGCTGGAAGAGTTCGAAAAGGACCGCGAAATCCTTCGCAAGCACTAAGCCACGGAACTGCCTCCCCACCCAGCCGACGCCATGAACAAACCGAGACAGGACACCGCTTTCCGCCCTAGCCGCCCGCGTCCTCACGACCTCTCCACGCCGCAGTTGCGCGCGTTGCGCAAGGAACTGCTGATCGTGCGGGCGAGCGTCGAGCGCGCCGAGCTGACCGAAACGATCGTCGAGTTGCGCGAGACGGTCACGCATTTCAGCTGGCTGAAGTTTCTCGTACCGGGCTTTGGCCGGGCGCGCAGTGTCGCTGCGGCGGGTGCGGGAGTCGGCAGCCTGCTCAAGCAATATCCCCTGCTGAGTTCGATCGCCTCGCTGATCGTCGCCAAACCCCTGCGCAGCAGCCTCGCCTCCGCCGCACGGCCGCTCATCAAATGGGGGGGCCTTGCGTTCACCGCGTGGGAGGCCTACCGCGTGTGGCAGCAGATCCGGCGCCCCGATGTCCGCAAGGCGGCCAGCAAGACACGCGCCGGCTCGCCGGACGATACGGCTGACGCAGGCTACTAAAACCCATCCCTTTTCCTTTCCACGTTTTTCAGCGTCCCCGCCAGCAGTTCTCCGTTAGCGCCGCCGATGCCTCGGCGGCGACTGGCCGATTGCCGCGCGCGCCGGTCGCGTCGAGCGTAAAGGTCCCGCAGGCGTCCTCGCGCATCGGGCCGGTGGACTCTGGAATTGCCTCGATTGCGTAACCGCCGTTCGATTCGTCCGCAGCCACGAGACGCAGACGATAGACCGGTGGCCCCGTTGCGGGCGCCTGATCCATGCCCGTGGGCAACGCCGCCGGAACCGACGTCTGCGTATCGACGAATTGCGCCGCACGATACAGCGCCGTGACGGCTTCGACACGGTGGCTGCGAGCCACCTGCGCATGCCAGGACGGCATCGCGAACGCCGCGATGATCGCCATTGCAGCGAGCGCTATCGCCAGCTCCAGCAGGGTAAATGCGCGATGTCCGGTTTTCATTACCCCTCTCCATGCGTCCTCATCAGAAAGGCCTCGCGGCGATACGGCGCCAGTGCCGTTCGACATGCGTCTCGTCGAAGACCAGATGAACCTGCAGCCAGCGTTGCGTCCCCTCCGAAGCCCCAAAGCCGCGCGCCGTGACGACGAACGCGCGCGCGGCGGGTCTGCTATCCAGTCGCCAGGATTCGATGAGGCATTGCGGCGGGCTCGCCGATCCCGGCCACTGGCCAATGGCCGCAACGGCGCGCGTGTCGAAGGTCGCCCGCTGGCGCCAACCATCTGGCTCGCCGGCGCGATCCGGGACGGCCGGCGCCAGCATGGCGCCGTTGACCAGCGCGCGGGTACAGAGCATGAGTGCAGCATCGGCGGCGTGAAACGCCAGCAGGTCGTCGGCAATGAGGCGTGCGTTGCGCGCTTCGAGCAACGCGGCTTCGAACCATGCCGACGACGTGACCAGCATCATCGACGCGATGATCAGCACGACCGGCAATGCAATGCCTCGAATTCGCGGGCGTTGAAGTGGCCGCGTCAGTGGCCTCGTCTGTGGACTCATCCGTGGCTTCATATCGCAGCCTCCTGTGCGTTGCGTAGCGCTATGTGCCGCCAAAAGATCTGACGTGCCCGGCCGTCGGTTGCCGATACGGCCGCGCCGTCGCAATCGACATAGCTCACCCGGCGCGCAAGCACAGCCCCGCGCACCTGGACGCAGAGATCGACGGCGACTACCGCAGTCCACTGATCGCGCGCCAGCAACGACGCATCCACCGGTTGGCTCGCACCAGCGAGCCAGTAGCGCAGGCGTAGTTTCTCGACACCCTCCACGAGCGGCTGCGCAGTGCCCACCTTGCCCGAGCCTTCGCAGTACAGTTCCGGCTCGCCGGTCGAACCGCTGGTCTTGGCGTGATAGCGATTCACCACGACTACCCCGGCTGCCCCTACCGCCTGCCCGAGACAGTCGGTCACCTGCCCGTTCGATGAAGGCCAGGTTGAAACGCTGTCGCCGATATAGCGAATCGCAATGCCGTCGGAGCGGCCCGACAACGCCTCGCATGTGAGGCTGTCGTCTGCTCCAGTCGGCCGTCCGCCGGCGCAACCGAAGACAGCGCTCGCGGCCAGGCCTTGCGCCGAATCGGCGGGTACGAAACCTGCCATCTGGATCTGCTCGCCAACCAGCATCAACGCATTCATGCCAGCCTCGTGAACGCGCGCGTTATCGGATGCAAGGACGAATGCCTGGCGCTGCGAACGATAAGCGGCGATCGCGCCGGCTGTTACCGCGAGTCCGAGCGCGACGGCAATCGTCAGTTCCAGCAGCGTGTGTCCGCTGCAGCCGGTCGCATGAAATCGGCGGCGCGTCATTTCGCAAACGCCAGCGAAAAGCAGGCTCGCCCTCTGGTGGCGGACACGCCCTGGCACGAACCCGCATCGCTGCCATCCGATTGCGCGGAATCGGACACCGCTTCGTTTTGCGTAGCGGCCCACGTAATGGTCGCGATGGTCGTTTCGCCGCCCGCGCTCGAAAGCACGAGAGCCCCCTGCGGCACGACGGTCGGCACTCGCCCCTTCCATTGGTCCACGGCGCCGGGCGAAGGCACAAGCGAAGCCTCAGCAATCGCATCCACCGCAAACGCCGCGCGCTCACGCTCGCTCGCTGCCCGCGCCTGCCGCGACAGTGCGATTTGGGTAGCCAGTTGGCCCAGCACACAGATCGCCATGACGGCCATTGCCAGCACGACCTCCAGCAGCGTTGCGCCGCGGCCGCGCCTCACGCCGCCGCTCCGCATGCGCCATCGCTGATCCGCGCGCGGCCCGCCGCGGCAATGCGGATGCAGCGGCGCCAGGCGTTCCCGCGCATGGCCGCGCTCGCTACGCGTGGCGCGAAATCGAAGCTGCGCAACGCGCCGATAGCCTGGCCCGCGGGCGGCGAGAAAGTCATGGCGGACAAGGTGGACGCAATGGCCACATCGTCGAGTGCGGGTTGCGCGCGCAACAGGCGCTGCATGCCCGGGTCTTCGGCCACCACGGCCCAGCCGCACGACCAGTCGGCTGAGCCGGAGGGACAGGATTCGCCGGAACCGAGACAGTGGCGAGCCGCACCGATCCGGCAGACGACGATACGAACCTTGCGCCGGATCGCCTCGTTGCGCGCATAGGCGAGCGTGCCGAGCAACGCATTCGCCCGTGCATCCACCTGGTCGCGCACACGCCAGGCAATGAACACCGGCGTCGTAGCGGTCGCACACATCGCCAGCAGGACCACGACAACGACGGTTTCGATCAGCGTGAAGCCACGGTTTTTCATCTGCAATCCTTAATTGATAGGCATTGCAGTGAATCTAGCGCCGTCGCGTGAGCGGAACAATTGGCCGAACGGCCAGGTGTTGCACGCCAGCGCAGTTCGCGAGAATCAGCGCATCACGAACAGCAGCGGCAAAACACGAGGAGGGAAGTAGAAAATGCGGATGAAATCAGCGCTTGCGCGGCGGTGTGCCAGCATTGCCGGAGCGGCGGAACTCTTCGAGCACGTCCTCGAACTCGGATACGTCTTCGAAGCGCCGGTAGACGGAGGCGAAACGCACGAACGCGACCTTGTCGAGCTCGCGCAACTCGGACATCACGAGCTCGCCAAGGCGCTCGCTGCGCACTTCGCGCTCGCCGCTGCCGAGCAGTTGATATTCGATGCGGGCGACCGCCTCGTCGATCGCGTCAGCCGAAACCGGGCGCTTGCGCAGCGCCAGTTGCATGCTGGCTGCGATCTTGCGGCGGTCGAATTCCGTGCGGCTGCCATCCTTTTTGACGATCGCCGGCATCGCCAGCTCGACCCGCTCATACGTCGTGAAACGCTTGTCGCAGGCCGGGCAGCGGCGGCGGCGCCGGATCGCGGCGCCGTCCTCGGACACGCGGGAATCCACCACGTGCGTGTCTTCGTGCCGGCAGAAGGGGCAGCGCATGAAGGATCGGCCGCCGGTTCAGCGATAAACCGGGAAACGCTTCGTCAGCTCGGCGACCTGGGCGCGCACGCGCTCGATCGTCGCTGCGTCTTCCGGATTGTCGAGCACGTCGGCAATCAGGTTGCCCACCTGCTCGGCTTCCTTCACGCCGAAGCCGCGCGTCGTCATGGCCGGCGAGCCGAGGCGAACGCCGCTCGTGACAAAGGGCTTTTCCGGATCGTTCGGGATGGCGTTCTTGTTGACCGTGATGTGCGCGGCACCCAGCGCGGCTTCAGCCGCCTTGCCGGTGATGTTCTTCGCGCGCAGGTCCACGAGCATCACGTGGCTTTCCGTGCGGCCCGAGACGATGCGCAGACCGCGCTTGACCAGCGTTTCGGCCAGCACGCGTGCGTTCTCGACCACTTGCTGCTGGTAGGTCTTGAATTCCGGCGCGAGCGCTTCCTTGAACGCGACAGCCTTGCCAGCGATCACGTGCATGAGCGGACCGCCCTGGATGCCCGGGAAGATGGCCGAATTGATCGGCTTCTCGAATTCAGCCTTCATCAAGATCACGCCGCCGCGCGGGCCGCGCAGGCTCTTGTGCGTGGTCGTGGTGACGAAATCGGCGTGCGGCACCGGGTTCGGATAGACACCCGCGGCCACGAGGCCGGCGTAGTGCGCCATGTCGACCATGAAGTAGGCGCCCACGCTCCTCGCGATCTTCGCAAGACGCTCGAAGTCGATGCGCAGTGCGAACGCCGAAGCGCCGGCCACGATCAGCTTCGGCTTGTGTTCCTGGGCGAGCTTTTCCGCCGCTTCGTAGTCGATGTCTTCGGCTTCGTTCAGGCCATAGCTCACCACGTTGAACCACTTGCCCGACATGTTGACGGGCGAGCCGTGCGTGAGGTGGCCGCCGTGCGCGAGGCTCATGCCCATGATCGTGTCGCCCGGCTTGAGCATGGCGAAGAACACGCCCTGGTTCGCCTGCGAACCCGAGTTCGGCTGGACATTCGCGGCTTCGGCGCCGAACAGCGCCTTCACGCGGTCGATCGCGAGCTGCTCGACGACATCCACGTATTCGCAGCCACCGTAATAGCGCTTACCGGGATAGCCTTCGGCGTATTTGTTGGTGAGCTGCGAACCCTGCGCGGCCATCACGGCCGGGCTCGTGTAGTTTTCGGAGGCGATCAGCTCGATATGCTCTTCCTGCCGGCGGTTCTCGAGTTCGATTGCCTTGAAGAGTTCGGGATCGACTTTGGCGATGGTGCTTTCGGCTCTGTCAAACATACGGATTCCGTTGAGTGTGTTCAGGTTGACCGGGTCGCGCGCGAAACACGTAGCAGGTACGCGGCGCTGCTGGCAGGAGGGCCAGCCTTGACGTGGCGCAAGGAGGTGCCGCACACGCGAGGCAGGACAGCCCGCAGAGCGCTGTTACGAGCGCGCAAATCTCGGCTGCCCAGGCGAACGGCAAAACGGCACCCTGCGCTTCACGGTGGGTTGTTCCACCTTGAGCCCCCGGTCCGGCCGCACTTTCTGCCGTTCAGGGACCCTATCGCCAGTCACGCAGGGATTGAGCGCGTTAGTGTATTGGATGCGCCAGGAATAGGCAACCGGCGGCCGCAAGGCCCGTGCGGCCGGGCTTCGGCCGTTCCGTCCCCTGGCCTTTGGCCGGTTTCTTGCCGCGTTGCCGCAATGGAAGTAGGCTTGACCCTTTCTTCGCTTTCCACCGACCAGGGAGCAACCATGATCGTCTTCGTTACCGGAGCCTCAGCCGGCTTCGGCTCCGCCATCGCCCGCGCCTTCGTGAAGGGCGGCCACCGTGTCGTCGCAACCGCCCGCCGCAAGGACCGTCTGGACGCCCTCGCCGAGGAGCTGGGCGACGCCCTGCTGCCGGTCGAGCTGGACGTGCGCGACCGCGCCGCCGTGGAAGCCGCACCGGCCGCCCTGCCGGCCGAATTCTCAGCCGTCGACGTGCTCGTCAATAACGCCGGTCTCGCGCTCGGCGTGGAGCCGGCCCAGAAAGCCGATCTCGACGAGTGGGAAACCATGATCGACACCAACTGCACCGGCCTCGTGCAGGTGACCCGCGCCTTCCTGCCGGGCATGGTCGAGCGCAACCGCGGCCACATCTTCAACCTGGGCTCGGTGGCCGGCCGCTGGCCCTACCCGGGCGGCAACGTGTACGGCGCCACCAAGGCCTTCGTGCGCCAGTTCAGCCTGAACCTGCGCGCCGACCTTGCCGGCACCGCGCTGCGTGTGACCGACATCGAGCCGGGCCTGTGCGGCGGCACCGAATTCTCGAACGTGCGCTACCGCGGCGACGACGCCAAGGCCGCCAACGTCTACAAGGACGTGGAGCCGCTCACGGCCGAGGACATCGCCGATTCGATCTACTGGATCGCCACCCGCCCCGCGCATGTGAACATCAACACGATCGAGCTGATGCCGGTCGCCCAGTCGTTCGCCGGCCTCACCATCCGTCGCGGCTGAAATCGCTGTTGAAGCTTTCAGCCGGCTCGGGTACGTCAGGCGAACGAAAGTCAGTACGCCAGCGCGTTCCGGTAGAATGCGCGGCATGGAAAGAACCACCAGCCAGACGGGCGAGGCCCCGCGCCCGCCCGAGCCGGGCTTCACGTGGCCCATTCGCGTGTATTACGAGGACACCGACGCCGGCGGCATCGTGTTCTACGCGAATTACCTGAAGTTCTTCGAACGCGCGCGGACCGAATGGCTGCGCGCGTGCGGCGTCGATCAGCGCCGTCTCGCCGAGGAAACCGGCGCGCTCTTCGTGGTGCGCCGCACGGCGCTCGACTACCGGGCGCCCGCGCGCCTCGACGATGTCGTCACGATCGTCAGCAAGATCGAGAAACTCGGCCGCGCGTCGGTCGATTTCCTGCAGGAAGCGTGGCGTGGCGAAACGCTCCTCGCCACGGGCAGCATTCGCGTTGCCTGTGTCGAGGGCGCCACGATGCGCCCTGCCGCCATGCCGGACCACGTGCACGCTGCATTGCGCCGTGGGCCGGGCAAAGACGCAAAGGCCGTGTCAACGGCCACGCAGTCATTTCCGTTGATACAACGCCAGTGAACTCGCGCCGGTCAATCCAGGACCAAGCAGGGTTCGGCCGCGCTGGCGCCGGGGATTTCCGTTTGCCTTCGGGAACCCTCGCAACGCCTTGCAGCCGCTCGCCCCTTTGGGGACGTTACAACGAACCTCTATGAACACGACACAAGATCTTTCGATCATTTCCCTCGTTCTTAATGCGAGCCTGCTGGCACAGGCAGTCATGGGACTGCTCCTGTTGCTCTCCCTGATCTCCTGGACCTTCATCTTCCGCAAGTGGTTCGCGATCCGCCGCGCCCGCGCGCAGACCGAACGCTTCGAGCGCGACTTCTGGTCGGGCGGCGACCTGCAGGCGCTGTATCAAAGCGCCGCGAACAATCGTCATACCATCGGCGCGCTCGAACGCATCTTCGAATCGGGCATGCGCGAATTCCTGAAGGCCAAGGAAAAGCGCCTGAACGATCCGGGCGCCGTGCTCGACGGGGCGCGCCGCGCGATGCGCGCGGCGTTCCAGCGCGAGATGGACGCGCTCGAGGCGAACCTCTCGTTCCTCGCGTCGGTGGGTTCGGTGAGCCCGTATATCGGTCTCTTCGGCACGGTCTGGGGGATCATGAATGCATTCCGCGGTCTCGCGAACGTGCAGCAGGCCACGCTCGCGAACGTCGCGCCCGGCATTGCCGAAGCGCTAACGGCAACCGCGATCGGCCTGTTCGCCGCCATTCCGGCGGTGGTCGCGTACAACAGCTACGCGCACGACATCGACCGCCTCGCGATCCGCTTCGAAACCTTCATCGAAGAGTTCTCGAACATCCTGCAGCGTCAGGCCCACTAAGCTTCAAAGGAGTCGAAGATGGCTGGCTCAGTTCGTTCGAGCATGCGCGGCAGCCGGTCGCGCCGCGCGATGGCCGACATCAACGTCGTGCCGTACATCGACGTGATGCTGGTGCTGCTCGTGATCTTCATGGTCACGGCGCCGCTCGTCGCGCCTTCGATCGTCAATCTGCCCACCGTGGGCGGTGCGTCGCAACAGCAGCAAACGCCGCCCGTCGTGGTCAATATTCGCCCGGATGGCAATCTGAGCGTACGCTACAAGGATGATGCCGGCGCCACCCAGCAGGAAGACATGACGCGTGCCGATCTCAACAGCTTCGTCGCCGACCGCGAGCAGAGCCATCCCGACCAGCCGGTCGTGATCGCCGCCGACAAGTCCGTCAAGTACGAGACGGTCATGAACGTGATGTCCGATCTGAAGGCGCATGGCGTCAAACGTGTCGGACTGCTCGTCAAATCGCAATGACCCGCAAGAATTCCAGCTATCCGCTTCAGCCGCCGCGCGAGCGCGGCACGCTGCGTGCTGTGCTGCTCGCGCTGCTGATGCACGTGCTGCTCGGATTCTTCCTGTACCACGGCATCCACTGGCAAAACAGCACGCCGGCGGGCGCCGAAGCCGAACTGTGGACCGACGTGCCCGATCTCTCGACGCCGCGTCCGGCGCCGCCGCCCGCTCCCGTGGCGCCGGCCCCGCCGCAGCCGACGGAAGATGCCGACATTGCGCTGCAGCAGCAAAAGCGCAAGCAGGAAGAAGCCGCACGCGAAGCCCAGCTCGCCCAGCAGCGCCTGTTGCAACAGCAGCAACAGGAAGCCGAAGCGAGGCGCCAGCAACAGCTTGCCGCCCAGCAGGCCGCCCAACTCGCGGCCCAGCAGAAGGCAGCGAAGCTCAAGCAGCAACAGGAGCAGCAGGCCGCGGCCGACAAGCTCAAGCAACAGCAACTCGAAGCGCAGAAGAAGCAGCAACAGCTGGAGGACCAGCAAAAGCAGGCACAGCTGGACGCGCAGAAGAAGGCTGACGCCGACAAGGCCGCGAAGGCCAAGGCACAGGCCGAAGCGCAGTCGAAAAAGCTCGACGCCGAGCGCCGCGCGCGCATTGCCCAGATGCAGGGCAACATGGGCGGCGGCGACAGCTCGAGCGGCAACGGCCTTGCGAAAAGCGGCAACGGCAGCGGCTCGGGAGGCACGGCGGCGTCGCCGGGCTATGCGGACAAGGTAAAGCGCCGCGTGCGGCCTAACATCGTCTGGGCGGGCGCGACAGAGGGCCTTGAAACAGTGGTGTCGGTGCGTTGCGCACCGGACGGCGCCCTGCTTTCGTCGTCGGTCACGCGCAGCAGCGGCAACGCGCAGTGGGACGATGCCGCCTTGCGCGCCGTCCAGCGCTCGGATCCGATGCCGCTCGACACGAACGGTAAGGCTCCGTCAAGCTTTACAATTACATTACGCCCAGCTGATTGAGGGCGCCCCAGGGGCACGGGAACTCAGGCGTGCAGCAGCAGCGCCGCGGAACGATTCAAGCGTTTGCGGGTCTGTCTGCTGTTGCACGATGTTACAAAATTGCTTTTTCGGGAAACATCACAGCATGAGTCTGATGACGAAGCTTGGTCTGCGTACCCTCGTCGCGTCTTGCCTGATCGCGGCCGGCGGTGCGGCGCACGCGCAACTTAACGTCCTCGTGACCGGGGTGGGCTCGACCCAGTTTCCGATCGCGACGGCCAATTTCGCCAACGAGGCGAATTCGCCGGAGCAGGTCAGCGCCATCATCCGTGCGGATCTGGCGCGCAGCGGCAAGTTCACCAACATCGACGCGGGCAGCGCGCCCGTTTCGGAAACCGATTCGGTCGATCTGGGCGCCTGGAAAGCCAAGGGTGCCAACGCGTTCGTCGGCGGCAGCGTGAACCGGCTCGCGAATGGCCAGTACGAGGTGCGCTTCAAGCTCTACGACACGGTCAAAGGCCAAAGCCTTGGCGGCCTCGTGCTCGTGAGCCCGGCGAGCGGCCTGCGCATGAGCGCGCACAAGGTTGCCGACTACATCTACAAGACGCTGCTCGGCGATCGCGGCGTGTTCGCGACGCGCCTGTCCTACGTCATCAAGACGGGCAACCGCTATCAGCTCCAGATTTCGGACTCCGACGGCCAGGATGCGCATATCGCGCTGTCGAGCCCCGAACCGATCATCTCGCCGGCCTGGTCGCCGGACGGGACCAAGGTCGCCTACGTTTCTTTCGAAAAGAAGAAGCCGATCGTCTACGTGCACGACCTGCCTACCGGCCGCCGCGTGATCGTCTCCGACCAGAAGGGCAACAACTCGGCGCCCGCCTGGTCGCCGGACGGCCGCACGCTCGCGGTCGCACTGTCGCGCACGGGCAACACGCAGATCTTCGCCGTCAATGCCGACGGCAGCGGTCTGCGCCGCCTCTCGCAGGGCACGACGATCGACACCGAACCCACCTACTCTCCTGACGGCCAGTGGATTTACTTCACGAGCGATCGTGGCGGCCAGCCGCAGATCTACAAGATGCCGGCCCAGGGCGAAAATGCCGGGGCCGCGCAGCGCGTGACGTTCACCGGCAACTACAACACCAGCCCTCGCGTAAGCCCGGACGGCAAGGAACTCGCGTACATCTCACGGACAGGCGGCGGATTTAAGCTGTACATTCAGGATCTGCAATCCGGCGTCGCTACGGCGCTGACCGACACGACACATGACGAATCGCCCAGCTTCGCGGCGAACGGTCAGTACATTCTTTACGCCACTCAGGTGAACGGCCGTGGCGTGCTGGCTGCAGTATCGACCGACGGTCGGACGCGGCAAATCCTGTCCGTTCAGGGCGGCATCGTACGCGAGCCGTCCTGGGGCCCTTTCATGCAATAACACTTCAGGAGAGTAAAAATGATGTCCAAAAAAATCCGCCTGGCTCTGGCCGTCTTGATGATCGGCGCGCTGGCCGCGTGCAAGTCTGGTGTGAAGGAAGAGAATCCGAACGCCAGCGGCGCGATGAACACGCAACCGAACCCGAACGCGGTTGCCCAGGTGAACGTGGATGAGCTGAACGATCCGAACAGCCCGCTCGCCAAGCGCAGCGTGTACTTCGACTTCGACAGCTACGCCGTCAAGGACGATTATCAGTCGCTGCTGCAGGCTCACGCCCAGTACCTGAAGACGCATCCGGAACGTCACGTCCTGATCCAGGGCAACACCGACGAGCGCGGCACGAGCGAATACAACCTGGCACTGGGCCAGAAGCGTGCTGAAGCTGTCCGCCGTGCCCTGTCGCTGATGGGCGTGCCGGATTCGCAAATGGAAGCCGTCAGCCTCGGTAAGGAAAAGCCGGTTGCGCTCGGCCACGACGAAGCATCGTGGGCGCAGAACCGCCGTGCTGACCTCGTGTATCAACAGTAATCGACGTATTTGAAGGGGCGTATGTCGCACCGTTTCTCCCCGCTGCGGGCAGCCGCAGCAGCCTGCCTCGCCGGCATCGCGCTCGTCTCGATGCCGGCCCATGCAGGCCTCTTCGATGACGATCAGGCGCGTCAGGCGATTCTCGACCTGCGGGCAAAGACGGACAGCCTGAGCACCCAGCTGTCCGCCGCGCAACGCACGATCCTCGACCAGTCCAACAAGATCGACCAGCTGAACCAGCAGGTCGCGACCTTGCGCGGGCAGAACGAGGACATGGCGAATCAGCTGGCCACCCTGCAGAAGCAACAGAAGGACTACTACACGGATCTGGATACGCGTCTGAAGAAGTTCGAGCCGCAACAGCAGACCGTGGATGGCGTGCAAGGCACCGTGCAGCCGGGTGAGACGGACGCGTTCAACGCCGCTTCGCAGCAGTTCCGCGACGGCGACTTCAAGGGCGCAGCCGCATCGTTCCGCAGCTTCATCGCGAAGTTCCCGCAGAGTCCTTATCAGCCGACCGCGCAGTACTGGCTCGGCAACGCGCTGTATGCGCTAAAGGACTACAAGGGTTCCACCGCGACGTGGCAAAACGTGGTCAAGAACTACCCGCAGCATCCGCGGGCGCCTGACGCGTTGCTCGCCATCGCGAACAATCAGATCGAGCAGGGGCAGAAGGCTGCGGCCAAACGCACCCTCGAGCAGATCGTTTCGCAGTACGGCAGTTCGGATGTAGCCCAGACGGCGCAGAGCAAGTTGTCACAGCTCAAGTAAGCGTCGCGGGACTAAGTAGTCGTCGTGCATGCGGTTGCATCACGCAAAGCGCGCCTCTCGCGTGTGAAAGGAAGGCCCGGGATACGGCGTATCCCGGGCCTTTGTTTTATCCTTTGCCGCCAGAACCTTAGGGTTGACGCCGATTGTGATATACGGCTATAATCCCGCTTCTTTTGGGTCGTTAGCTCAGTTGGTAGAGCAGCGGACTTTTAATCCGTTGGTCACAGGTTCGAATCCCGTACGGCCTACCAAAGAATTCAAGGGCTTAGCTTCGGCTAAGCCCTTTTTCTTTGCTTCGCAAACCCGCAGGTCAAGCCCCATCAACTGGCGCTCCACCGCAGCGATTCACCCACTCAGAGTAAGGTGCTGCTCGCCTTACGATGGCGGAGATCGTCCAGCAATTCATGCCCGTCCCGCGGCAAATAATAGGCAACAATCTTCAAGTCCCGATTGATTGATGTGCATCCCCTGGATAAAACCCTTCTCCAGAAGGATCACGTAATGCATATAGACCTCCGGTTCCTCAAACCCCTCGAACACATCAAACCTTCGGGTCGAATGCTCATCGTTGAAAAACCGTGAGTCGGCTTCGACATGCTCCAAGACAGTAGCAAAACCCGCGCTCACTCGGCAGACGAACCATTATTTTGTCGGCTCGACGCGATCCCCTTGCGCTCCCGGACATAGTGCCCGGTCATCACCACCGAAGAGTGTCCGAGCTGCTTCTGTGCAGCTCGGATGTCCCCAGCAGCCTCGGCCTTGGTGTTACGGCAATGCTCGTAGCGCACGGATTAGTGCATCGGAATTCGCGCGCCGCGCCGGTTGTGACGTGAAGCAGGTTCGCCCGCTTGTGCGGGGTGCTCGTGCGCGACGGCGACGACCTGATCGACACGGCGCAGATGGACTCGGCGTGGCGCAAGGCGAACCGGCGCACGCTGATGAAGGCCGCTCCACGACCCGCGCGGACCGATGCAGCGAACGCGACGATGCGCGACGGTAGAACACCCGTAGAGTCAGAAAACGCGGCAGGACAGGATATTGACGCGTTGCCGGGAATGCTGCCACTGGCCGAAACGCTTGTGCTGAAGGAACACGACTCGACCTTGCTGCACAAGTTCGAATACGAACGATCGGAAGGTAGTCTGATCGAGCTTGCGCTGGCCGAAGAGGTTGTGTTCGATCTGTGCCCGCACACGGCGCGATAGCTGGCTGCGTTGGCCTTCCACAGTCGCACCCGTTCATTGCACCATGATTTTCGTCAATCTTTGTTAATTGCGTGCGCAACGAAATTGCGCCGCGGGAGAACTGTCTGGAGAATGGCCCGGAGGATGTTCGATTCATTGCATGCCCCGGAGACAAAGCCAGACCCATGCCCCCATCCGCGCCCACCCATCCACCGGCTTCTCCGCAGCCTGCCCCGCCGAAGCTCAAACCGCTGCCGTTTGCCTTTCCGTTTCTTCGT
>NZ_CAJMZC010000031.1:0-25059 GCF_905220215.1 Paraburkholderia sp. J12 | reverse complement strand
TCTGGTGGGCATCCAGGTGCCGGCCGCCGACGACGCGGAGTTCCGCCGCTTTCTCGCCACGCTCGGCTATCCGCACTGGGAAGAGACGCACAATCCGGCTTACCGGCTGTTCCTTCAATGAAGCCATGACGCCATGAGCGGCCGACGGCGGGGCACGCCCCGCCGTCCCCGTCCCGTTTCACGGCAAAATAATGCCTCGTCGAACCTTTCCCTCCACTCATGACCTTTCTCGATCCGGCTGAAATCAAAAGCTGGCACGCCCACGTCTATTTCGACGCCGCTACCCGCGATGCCGCCTGGGCATTGCGCATCGCCATCGAATCGCACTTTGCGTACCTCGGCAGCACGCTGCAGATGGGGCGTTTCCACGAGCGCCCGGTCGGCCCACATCCCAGGTGGTCGTATCAACTGGCCTTCCCGCGCGAGCGCCTGGCCGAAATTGCCGAATGGCTCGTGCTGAATCACGGCGCGCTCGACGTCTTCATTCATCCGAACACAACCGATTCACTGCGCGACCACCGCGATAGCGCCATGTGGATCGGCCATTCGCATCCGCTCAATCTGGCCGCGCTGGGCGGGTGAGCCACCATCGCGCGAGCCGCGCTTTCATCTGATGATTTGACGCGAGATAGCCGCAGAATCGGCAGCAAATCCGCGCTTTTGTCAGACGTAATAGCCCCGTTTTTATTCAAGTTTTAACGTTTGCTGCCGTTACTCAGCAGGTGCGCGCAGAACGCGCATCGCCAGCGTGCCGGCCATCCGCCGGCGCGCTGCATCACACGGTAGCGAACGCGGTGGGACCTGGCTTTCCGCGTCGCCTCAGAGGCACCAGGATTGAAGGCAGCACGGCATGCGGTTCTCCTCCCGATTCAGGCTAGAAGCCATTTCCCTTTTTGCAGTCGCGTTGCTCGCCGCGTGCGGCGGCGGTGGCGGCGGTTCTTCCGGCAGCACGAGCACCAGCAGCGCGCCGGTTGGCAACGCGTCGGGTAATAACAACGCGCAGACGCCGCCCGCCACGCAGCTGGCCGGCTCGGTCACGCTGCTTCCGGCCGCCGCTACGCCCACGACCTTGCCGTCCGCAAGCGGCAACGCCACGGCCGACGGCATTGCCTATGTCAACGCCATGCGCCAGACGGTCGGGCTGCCGGCGCTCGCCTCCGATGCCGGGCTGACTGCGGCGTCGCTCGACCATGCCACCTATCTCGTCGACAACCAGACTTACGGCCACGACGAGACGGCCGGCCTGCCGGGCTATACGGGCGCGACGCCGCAGGCGCGCATTGCCGCCGAAGGCAACTATTCGGCATACGGCGAAGTGGTGGTCGCGGGCCAGCCCGCCGCTTTTCCCAATAGCGTGACGCCGGTGCAAACGCTGTTCGACGCGCCGTACCACCGCATCGTCATGCTCGACGACTTCCAGTCGATGGGTACCGGCACGTCGGCGAACGCGAGCTGGGAAGCTTTCAACATCGATTTCGGCAATGAAGCGAATGCGATGCCGACAACCGCCGTCGTTACCTATCCTTATGCGGGACAAAAGGGCGTGCCGACCAGCTGGTTTGCGAACGAGTCGCCGAATCCATTCGCCAATGCCACGCAGTACGAACTCACCACGGTGGGTTATCCCGTGACGATTCAAAGCGGCTTTGCAGGCACGCTGAATGCTCTGAACTTCACGATTACCGATGCCAGCGGAAATAACGTGCCGTGTCTCGCGCAAACGCCGCAGACCGATCCGGATGAACTGACGAATGGCGCGCTGTGCGTGCCGTACCAGCCGCTCGCGAGCAACGCGACCTACCAGGTCCACGTCACGGGCGTGTTGACCAACGGCTCGCAGAACAACGTGATCGACGTGGCCTGGTCGTTCTCGACGGGCGTGGCAACGGTGTCGAACGAGGCACAGCCGGGCGCTCCGGCGAACCGGCCGCTGCCGCTGTTCTGATCGTCAGGCGCAAATCCGGACGTTAAAGCCCGCCTCTTCGTCGAGACGGGCTTTTCCTTATCGCGCGATTGGTTGTACGTACTACGATGGCAAGGGAAAAAAATACCGGCATGCACGCAATTACCCGCATTGAATTCCGCGTGCATTTTTTTCTGACTTCTGGCTTGCGAAAGGGGGCGTGTCGCCAATATTCCCTGAGCTATACTGCCGACCAATTACAGGAAACGTTTGCTGTTATCGACGGTTAAACCTTGGGTCGCGTTATTGCGACGAGCGGTAGAAAAAAAATTTGCCAGTCGTTACACTGCGCGCGATATTAGGCCCGAGGTTGAGCGTACGGCGTGCTGTCTCGCGAGCCGCCGTGTCGCCGGAAATCAAACGAACACCTACCCGGACCTGCCATCCATGCCGACCGTCGTCGATGTCTTGCTCGAACAGCATCTCTCTCCTCAATGGCGCGGTCTGCTGCGCGCGCTGGCTGCGGAGTTCGCGGCGCAGCTCGATCACGAGGAACTGCGCCAGTTGATGTTCCGCGTCGGCGAGCGTTTCGCCGCCGAGCATCCCCTGCCTGCCTGCGACTCCACCGAAGCCCTTGCCGCCGCGCTCAACGCGCGCTGGGCCTCGATCCAGTGGGGCTGCGTGGAGCTGGCCGACGAAGGAGACTACCTGCGCATCGTGCACTACGGCGCACCGCTGACCGCCTTCGGCGGCGATGCCCTCGCCTGGACGCCGGCGCTCCTGCAGGGCAGCTATCAGGCGTGGCTCGATGCGATGGGCGCGTCGGATCTGACGGTCGTGCAGGCCGGCGTACCCGAAGACGGTTATGCCGTCGAATTCCATCTGGCGCGCGCAACGGCCTGACCGGTGGGTTATTGCTGGTTATCGCCGCCGGCTGACCGGTAGTTCGCAATCGATTTTCATCGTTCGTCCGACTATGAGCACCTCACGCGACATCAAAGCACTCTTCGACCGGTTCGGGGGGGACTCGAGCAGCTACCGGGAGATCCGCATGGAAGGCGAGGCACATGAGGCCCGCGGCCGCTGGCCGTTGCTCGGCATGATCGACCCGCGCAAGGTCGAGCTGGACGCGCTTGACGCCGCGCGCCGTCAGGGGGCCGCCGATCCGGTGGAACCAGAGGCCGGGGAGGCTGGCGAGGACGCCGGGACCGGCTCGGTATTCGCGCCGCCGCGCGCCGGCGGCGGGCTCCTGCCGCGTGACCGTTCGCAGGCGGCGCTGCGCCGCTCGGCGCCGCTCTTCACGCGCTCCCCGCGCCGCGATATTCCGCCCGTGCTCCAGAAGTCGCAGCCGAAGGCGCCCGAAAGCGCGGCGTTCCGCTTTTCGCCGACGCCCTCGATGGAGGCGCGTGCCGACGCGATGCCGCAGCAGCCCGAGCCCGGCACCGCCGCGAGCATCGCGAGCCCCGAGGCGACGGCGCCCGCGCCGCGCGTCGCGCCACGCGGCGCCGCTCTGCCGCCGCTGACCGGCCGCCCCGCGATGACCGCGCCTGCGATTGCACCGCGAACGGCGCCTGTCGCGTCCGCACCGCTTGCAGCGGGTCCGGTAGCGAGCGCAGCAGCGAATCTGGCAGCACCAAACCGTCCGCTTGCTACGTCCACCCGTTCGTCGCCGCTCAGGAAGCTGATTGGCGCGGCGCCCGCAGCATCGCTGGAAAGCGCGCCACCCATCCAGGCGCCCGGAACAGACGGGCGCCTCGACAGCCTGTTCGGCAGACTGCGCGGCACCGCTCAGGCGCCGCGCCTGCAGGCAGCGGGCGTCGAACCGAAAGCCGCGGCTGCGCCGCGCCGTCCATGGTTTCTGAAGGGAGTGGGCCGACCATGAAAGTGGTGAGTGTGGTGTCGGCCAAGGGCGGAGTGGGCAAAACGACGCTCGCCGCCAACCTGGCTTCCGTGCTCGCGGCGGCCGGGCGGCGCGTAGTGGCGGTCGATCTCGACCCGCAGAATTCGCTGCGGCTCTACTTCGGCGTTCCGCTCGACAGTGTCGACGGCCTCTCGCGCGCCGCGCTCGCGGGTGTGCCGTGGCAGCGCGCGATGGTCGATGGCGCCGACGGCGTGACGGTCCTCGCGTTCGGCGCGCTCATCGAGGAGGAGCAGCATCTCTTCGAACGCCATCTGGACGAGAACCCGCTGTGGTTCGCGCAGGGCCTCGCCGCGCTGCGGCTCGGCCCGTCGGACATCGTGGTCGTCGACACGCCGCCGGGCTCGTCGGCGTACACGCGCGCCGCGCTTTCGGCCGCGCATTTCGCCGTCAACGTCGTGCTCGCGGACGCCGCCTCCTACGCCGCGATCCCGCAGATGCAGCGCATGATCGACGCTTACGCGGCCCCGCGCCCGGAATTCGTCGGCGAAGGCTACGTGGTGAACCAGGTCGATCAGGCGCGCCAGCTCAACAAGGACGTCCTGCGCGTGCTGCGCGACATGCTGGGCGGCCACATGTTTCCCGGTTCGATTCACGCCGACGAGGGCGTGAGCGAATCGCTCGCCTGCAACACCACGGTGGTGCGTTACGACCCGCTCTGCCAGGCCTCCGCCGACATGCGCGCCTGCGGAGCCTGGCTGCTCGCGGCGCTGGACGCACCGGCCGCCACCGCGGATTCGCGAAGGAGCGTGGCATGAGCACCCTGGAGACCGATTCCGCCGGCGCGGCGCCACGGCGCGCCACGCGCCTCGAACGCTTTGCCGACGCGCGCATCTGGAGCAGCACGCCGTTCGTGATCGTGCTCACGGCGCTCGCGCTCTGCTCGCTGTTCTTCGTCTTCACGGTGCCGCTGCCGAACACCGAGCAACTCGTGTTCGCCGCCTGCTGCTTCGTCTGCGCGCTGCTGTTCCGCCGCGTGGAGGGGCACTACGCGACACTCGTGATGGTCATGCTTTCCGTGATCGCTTCGGGCCGCTACATGTTCTGGCGTCTCACGGAGACGACCTACTGGACGCGCCCGCTCGACGTGGCCTGGGGGCTGCTGCTGGTGTCGGCCGAGGTCTACGCGACGCTCGTGCTGATGCTCGGCTACTTCCAGACCGCCTGGCCGCTGCGCCGCAAGCCCGTGCCGCTGCCGGCCTCGCGCACGGACTGGCCCACCGTCGACGTGTTCATCCCGACCTACAACGAGCCGCTCGCGGTCGTGAAGCCCACGATCTACGCGGCGCTCGCACTCGACTATCCGCCCGACAAGCTCTCGATCCACGTGCTCGACGACGGCCGCCGTCCCGAGTTCAAGGCGTTCTGCGAAGAAGTGGGCGTGAACTGGACGATTCGCGCGCACAACCGCCACGCGAAGGCCGGCAACATCAACGAGGCGCTCAAGATCACGAGCGGCGAATACTTCGCCATCTTCGACTGCGACCACATCCCCACGCGCTCCTTCCTGCAGATCTGCCTCGGCTGGTTTCTGCGCGACAAGAAGCTCTCGATGCTGCAGACTCCGCACCACTTCTTCTCGGCGGACCCGTTCGAGCGCAATCTCGGCACCTTCCGCAAGGTGCCTAACGAAGGCGAGCTCTTCTACGGCCTCGTGCAGGACGGCAACGATCTCTGGAACGCCACGTTCTTCTGTGGCTCGTGCGCGCTCTTGCGCCGCTCGATGGTGGAGGAGATCGGCGGCATTGCGGTGGAGACCGTGACCGAGGACGCCCACACGGCGCTCAAGCTGCACCGCCTCGGCTATACCACGGCCTATCTCGCGATTCCGCAGGCCGCGGGCCTCGCCACCGAAAGCCTCTCGGGCCACATCGGCCAGCGTATTCGCTGGGCGCGCGGCATGACGCAGATCTTCCGCATCGACAATCCGCTCGGCGGCAAGGGCCTCTCGCTCGGCCAGCGCCTGTGCTACCTGAACGCGATGATGCACTTCTTCTACGGCGTGCCGCGTCTCGTGTTCCTCACCGCGCCGCTGTCGTTCCTGTTCTTCGGCGCGCACGTGATCCAGGCGTCGGCGGCGGCCATCGCGCTTTACGCGCTGCCGCACATGTTCCATGCGAACGTCACGAACTCGCGCATGCAGAGCGCGTTCCGCCATTCGTTCTGGGCCGAGGTGTACGAGTCGGTGCTGGCGTCGTACATCACGGCGCCCACGCTGCTCGCGCTCATCAACCCCAAGCTCGGCAAGTTCAACGTGACGGCCAAGGGCGGCCAGATCGCCGAGAACTACTTCGACTGGTCGATCTCGCGGCCCTATCTGATCCTGCTGATCCTGAACCTGCTCGGCTTCGTGTTCGGCCTCGTGCACATCTACAACTACGCGCACGTGCACAGCGAAGTGCAGACCACGATCCTCAATCTCGCGTGGACAACCTACAACATGCTGATTCTCGGCGCGAGCGTGGCGGCCGCCAACGAGCAGAAGCAGGTGCGCGCCGTGCATCGCATCGCGATGAAGATGCCCGTGATGCTGCGCTTCGGCACGGGCCGCACGCTGGCGTGCGAGACCATCGACTACTCCGAGGGCGGCGTGGGTGTCGCGCTGCCGCAGAATATCCAGGTGCCGCTGCATGAGAACGTGACGGTCTCGCTCTTTCGCGGCGACGAGGAATATGCGTTCGCGGCGACCGTGAGTTTCTCCGCGCCGGGACGCGCCGGGCTGCATTTCGTCGAGATGACCAGGGATCAGGAATTCGACTTCGTGAAGACGACGTTCTCGCGCGCCGATGCGTGGACCGGCTGGGCGGAGGGCCGGCAGGCCGACGCACCGCTGCGCGCGCTCTCGCACGTGTTACGCGTGGGGGTGCGCGGTATCGGCGGACTTTTCGAACATCTTTACGGCGACCTGCGCGCGTGGACGAAGCGCGAAGGCAAGAAGGCCGGACAAAAAGACAGCCAAGGGACATGAAAAAAAGGACCGGGGTTTTACGTCCGCGCCACGGCTCGGACGAGGGAGGGGCTGCATGCGCGGGCATGCAGCGAAGCCAGCCGGGCGAGGCGCGCGTTTCGCGATATGCGCGTATGACGCGTGCGCTCACGTGGTGTGTCGCCGCGCAGATCGCCATGGCGCCGTGGATCGCACCGTTCTTCGGCGCATCGAACGCCTGGGCGCAAAAAGTCCCTGCGGCCCCCGCGGCCGCATCGGCTCCGGTCGTGACGGGCACGGGCCGCTCCGCAGACGGTGCGACGGCAGTGGGTGCCGTGCCGCCGCCGGGACCGGCGCAGACGTTCGACCCGCAGGAGATCAAGCAGCCGGCGGTCGCGCTGACCGTGCCGCCGCTTTCGCCCGAACAGCAAAAGCTCCTCGGCATGCGTCCGCCGACCACGGCCAACCCCGGCACGCTGGTGCCAGGCGGGCGGCGCCAGACGCTGACTTTCGCCGATCTCGGCGCACTCGATCCGCTCCAGTTGCGCGGCACCGACGGCCAGAACGGCGTGCCCTTCTCGGTGCGCAACGACGAAGTGGTCACGGGCGCGGTGCTGCATCTCATCTATAGCTACTCGCCCGCGCTCTTGCCCGAGCTTTCGCAATTGAAGGTGCTCGTGAACGGCGAAGTGGCGGCTACGTTGCCGGTGCCGCACGACCAGGCGGGCACGACGGTGGCGCGCGACATTTCGCTCGATCCGCGCTTCATCACCGAGTTCAATCACCTCAACATCCAGCTGATCGGCCATTACACGCGCAGCTGCGAAGATCCCTCGAACTCCGCGCTGTGGGCGACCGTGAGCAATGCGAGTTCGCTCGACCTGACCTACGCATCGCTGCCGACGAAGCCGGATCTGGGCGCGTTGCCGCAGCCGTTCTTCGACCGCCGCGACGTGCGCCGGCTCGAACTGCCGTTCGTCTTTGCCGACAAGCCCGACCCCGACACGCTTGCCGCCGCGGGCACGGTGGCCTCGTGGTTCGGCGCGCTGGCAGGCTACCGCGGCGCGCTCTTTCCGGCCCAGGTGGGCAGCGTGCCGCTCTCGGGCAACGCCGTGGTGTTCGCGCTGGCCGATTCGCATCTCGACGGCGTGACGCTGCCGGGCGTCTCCGGTCCGACCCTCGCCGTGGTGGATCGCAGCGAGCCGGCGCGCGGCGAACTGCTGCTGGTGCTCGGCCGCAACGCGGAAGAGTTGCGCACCGCGGCCAGCGCGCTCGCGCTCGGCGAAAACACGCTTTCCGGCACGAGCGTCACGGTGAGCCAGCTCACCACGCTCAAGCCGCGCGTGCCCTACGACGCGCCGAACTGGCTGCCGACCAGCCGGCCGGTGCGCTTCGGCGAACTGGTGCAGGACGAGCGCGCGCTCTCGGTGACGGGCTACGACGCGGGCGCGATCTCGCTGAACCTGCACGTGCCGCCCGATCTCTTCATGTGGAACACCAAGGGTGCGCCGCTCGATCTGCGCTACCGCTACTCGGTGCGTCCGCGACCGGACCGCTCGTCGCTGAACGTCAGCGTGAACAACAACTTCGTGTCGGCGCTGCAGATTCCCGCGGTGACGCCGTCGCGCTTCAGCCTGAGCAGCCTGCTCGCGCGTTTCGGCGCGGATTTTTCGACGACGGGCGTCGCGCGCCGCATCGTGCACGTGCCGCCGCTCCTGCTCACGCCGCGTTCGCAACTGCGCCTGCACTTCTACTACGACATTCCCGATACGGGCGAATGCACGGGCCGGTTGCTGCAGAACGTGGCGGGCTCGATCGATCCCGATTCGACGATCGATCTCTCCGACTTCCCGCACTACATGGCGCTGCCGGACCTCGCCGCGTTCGCGAACAGCGGCTTCCCGTTCACGCGCATGGCGGATCTCTCGGAAACGGCGGTGATCTTCCCGAGCGAGCCGACGCCGAGCGACTACAGCCTCTATCTGCTCGCGATGGGGCGCATGGGCGAATCGACGGGTTATCCGGTCACGGGCGTGACGATCGGCGGGCCGGGCGACGTCGCCCGCCTCGAAGACAAGGATCTGTTGATGCTGGGCGGTCCGGGCCGTCAACCGCTGCTGCAAACGTGGGCGAAGTCGATGCCGTTCTCGACCGACGGCGACACGAGCACCTTCACGCTCTCGGACCTCGCGTTCGAACTCGAAGACTGGTGGCACGGCCCGCGCGGCGTGGAGCGCGCACCCGCGCGCGCCGATCTCTCGCTCGTGAGCAACGGCGGCAGTGCGCTCATCACGGGCTTCGAATCGCCGTTGCGCCAGGGGCGCAGCGTGGTCGCGCTGATCAGCGCGCCGGGCGAATCGGAGGCGGAGATCACTTCGGCGCTGCTCGATGCCGACGTGCTGCCGTCGATCCAGGGCGCCATGGACGTGATCCACGGCCGCACGGTCACGGTCACCTCCAATGGCGAGGCCTACTACGTGGGCTCGCTCTCGCCGATCGAGTATCTGCGCTGGGTGCTGTCGTCGCATCCGCTGCTGCTCGTGCTGAGCGGGGTGTTCGCGGCCATCGTGATCGCAGCGCTCTTCTTCCGTATTCTGCGCGCTGTGGCTGCGCGTCGCCTGAAGGACTGATATGAAACAGCCCTCGCGCCGGGTTCTCGTTGCCTGCCGGCTCGCCTGCGGCGTCGCGCTCGTTTTCGCGGCCCTGGGGGCCGAGGCGGCCACCTGCAGCGACTGGTCCTCGTACCGCTCGTTCGTCGCGCGCTTCGTGCAGCCGGACGGCCGCGTGGTCGACTATTCGACGGCCGTGCAGCAATCGACCTCGGAGGGCCAGTCGTACGGCATGTTCTTCGCGCTCGTCGCGAACGACCGCGCCACGTTCGACCGGCTGCTGGCCTGGACGCGCCTGAATCTCGCGGGCGGTCAATTCGACGCCGGCAACATGCATTTGCCTGCATGGCAATGGGGCAGAAAGCCCGATGGCTCGTGGGGCGTGCTCGACCCGAACTCGGCTTCCGATGCCGACCTCTGGATCGCCTACGACCTCCTGCAGGCCGGCCGGCTCTGGAACTCGCCCGATTACACGGCGCTCGGCACGGCGCTCGCCGCACAGATCGAGAAGCGCGAGATGACCGACCTGGCGGGTCTCGGCCCGATGCTGCTGCCCGGGCCGCAGGGTTTCGTCAACGGCGGCGTGACGCGCCTGAATCCGAGTTATCTGCCGCTGCCGCTGCTGCGCGGTCTCGCGCAGGACCTGCGCACGGGTCCGTGGACCGCGCTCGCGCAGAGCACGCTGAAGATGGTGACCGCCACTTCGCCGCGCGGCTTCGCGCCCGACTGGGCCGCCTGGCACCAGGGGCAATTCGTCGTCGATCCGAAGACCGGCGACCTGGGCAGCTACGACGCGATTCGCGTCTATCTCTGGGCGGGTCTCACGGCGAGCGCCGATCCGCTCGCGAAGCCCTGGCTCGACGCGGTGCGCGGCATGAGCGAGCGCGTCGCGCAAACGGGCGTGCCGCCGGAGAAGGTTGCGGTGGCAACGGGCATCGGCAGCGGGGAGGGGCCGCTCAGCTATTGGGGGGCGCTGGCCCCTTATTTCGCCGCGCTCGGCGACACGAAGAGCCTCGCGCTCGCGCGCACGCACCTGGCCGCGCTCGACGACGGCTTGCCGGGCCGCGAGCCGGTGTACTACGACCACGTGCTGGGCCTCTTCGGCACCGGCGCGATCGACGGCCGTTACCGCTTCGACGCGGATGGGCAACTGATCCCGTCGTGGAGGGGCGCATGCGAATGAAGATGCGACCCGGCCGCGCCCGCACGCTCGCCGCCTGCCTCGCGCTCGCGGGCAGCGTTGCGCTGACGCTCGCGCCGGCGGTGCATGCCGCAGCGCCGGACCCCTTGCAGGCGCTCGTCGATCAGGGCAAGTACTGGCAGGCCCATGGCCGCGGCGATCTTGCCGAGCAGGCCTGGCAGAAGGTGCTGCGCATCGATCCGAAGCAGCCCGATGCGCTCTTCGGCATGGGCATGGTCCTGGCCGACCGCAAGGACGGCGGCGGCGCGGAGCAGTATCTGGAGAAGCTGCGCGCCGCGGCGCCCGATTATCCCGGCATCGACGAACTGGGCCGGCGGCTGGGGCAGAGCAGTCCGCGCGACCAGACCGTGAACGACGCGCGGCGCCTTGCGCAGATGGGCAAGAGCGCGTCGGCGGTCGAGCAGTATCAGAAGGCGATCGGCGGCAAGCCCGCCACGCCCGAATTGCGGCTCGAGTATTACCAGGCGCTCTCGGCCACGCCGAACGGCTGGGACGAGGCACGCAAGGGGCTCGAAGATCTCGCGCGCGAGAACCCCGACGACCCGCGCTACGCGCTGGCTTACGCACAGCACCTCACGTACCGCGATGCCACGCGCCGCGACGGCATTGCCCGGCTCGAGCAGCTGGCAGGCGACGGCAAGGTCGGGCCGCAGGCGCGCGCGAGCTGGCGCCAGGCGCTCCTGTGGCTCGCGGCGCGGCCTTCCGACCAGCCGCTCTACGACGCCTATCTGAAGCTCGTGCCCGACGATCCGGCCGTGAAGGCGCGCTACGAGAGCATGGTCAAGCAAGACCAGGAGGGTCGCCTGCGTTCCGGGGAGGACGCGGCGAACGACGCGCGCGGGCGCACGATCGGCGAGGGCTTCGCCGCGCTCGACCGCGACGACCTCGTGACGGCGCGCGCGCGCTTTACCTCGGTGCTCGCTTCCTCGCCGAACGACGGCGATGCGCTCGGCGGCCTCGGCATCGTCGAATTGAAGCAGGAGCACTTCGAAGCGGCCCGCAACTACCTCGAACGCGCGTCGCGCGCGGGCAATCCGGCGCGCTGGCGCCAGGCGCTCACGAGCGCGACCTACTGGACCTACACGAGCCAGGCGATCGGCGCGCAGAGCAACGGCGACTTCGAAAAAGCCAAGTCGCTCTACGAGCGTGCGATTGCGCTCAATCCGTCCGACGTCACGGCCCAGGTCATGCTGGGCGAAGCGCTGCTCGCCAATCGCGATCCGCAGGGCGCCGAGCAGGCCTACCGCATGGCGCTGCGCCGCCAGGCCGACAACCCCGACGCGATTCGCGGCCTCGTGGGCGCGCTCGCCGCGCAGGGCCGCGGCGACGAGGCGCTGCAGTTCGCCACCCAGCTCACTGCCGAGCAACAGGCCAAGGCAGGCGGTCTCGACCGCCTGCGGGGCACGGCGGAAGCGGCGCAGGCGCGCGAAGCCGAAGCCCAGGGCGACCTCGGGCGGGCGCGCAGCCTGTTCGAAGATGCACTCGTGAGTAATCCTGACGATCCGTGGCTGCGGCTCGACCTCGCGCGCATCTACGTGCGCCAGGGCGCGGTGGGCACGGCGCGCAGCATGATGGACGGCTTGCTCGCCACGCACCCCGACATGGTCGACGCGCTCTATGCGAGCGCACTGCTCGCCGAGCAGACGAAAGACTGGTCGAACGGCCTGCAGGTGCTGGACCGTATTCCCGTTGCCCAGCGCACTGCGGCGATGACCGAATTGCAGCATCGCCTGTGGCTGGGCCAGCAGGTCGATCTCGCCGCGCAGATGGCGAGGCGCGGTCAGAACGCGCAGGCGCTCGCAGTGCTGCGCAACGCCGAACCCATTGCGCTCGCCACGCCCTCGCTCATCGGCGAACTGGCGGGCGGCTACGTGGCCGCGGGCGATCCGAACCGCGCGCTGTGGCTCGTGCAGGGCGCGATGTCGGCGGCGCCGGGCGACCCCGGGTTGCAGCTGCAATACGCGGGCATCCTGTTCGCGAGCCATCAGGACGCGCTGCTGGGCGACGTGATGCGGCGCCTCGGGACGATGCAGCTCACGCCCGAGCAGCGCACCGACTTCGACAACCTGAATCTCGCCATCGTCGTGCGCCAGGCCGATAAGGTGCGCACGAGCGGCGACCTCGCGAGCGCCTACGCGGTGATCGCGCCGTGGCTCGCGGCCATGCCCGACAACCCGGACCTGCAGGCGGCGCTCGCGCGGATGTACTCGTCGGCGGGCGATCCGGCGAATGCGCTCAAGTGCTATCGCGTGGCGCTCGGGCGCCGCCCCGACGACCTCGGCCTGCAGACCGCGGCGATCTACGCGGCTACGGCGACGAAAGACTGGCGCTTCGCCGAAGACACCGCGACGACGGCGCTCAACAGCGCGCCCGACGATCCCGATCTGCTCGCGGCCGTGGGCCGGATGTACCGCGCCGAGGGCAAGCTCACCCTCGCTGCGCAGTACCTGAAGCGCTCGCTCGTGGCGAGCACCACGCCGCCGGGCGCGCGGGTTGCGACGGCGGCCTCGAATGTGCCGCGCGGCTGGGAGGCGTTCAGCCGGCCGATCGGCGCGAATCCGCTGCCGGGCACCAATCCGTTCGAGGGCAGGACGGCAGTCGATACGGCGGGCGCCGCGTCGGCCGCTGCCGCGGATTTTGCGGCGCCCGCACCCAGTTCGCCTTCCTGGTCCAAACTTTCGTCACCCGTCACGACCGTGCCTACTTCCCTCCCGCCGGCGCAGCCCGCGCCGTACGTCACGCCCTACGTGGCGCCTGCCGGGGCTGTCTCGGGATATCAGCCGCTACCCGCGACGAACCCGCTGGCGAGCGTGCCTCCGGCCCCGGCCGACGACGGTTACGGGCCCGATACCTATGGCTCCAGCGCGTCGGGCGCGCCTGTCGCGGCGCAACCGTTGCAGCCCTATGCGCAGTACGCGCCGCAGCCTTACGCGCAACCCGCGCCCGCCGCGCCGTATCCGCAGCAGCCTTATCCGTATCCGCCGCAGCAACCCGGGCCCTATGCCGCGACGCCCTGGCCGATGTCGCCCGCGGCGCAAGAGGCGCAGGGGGGCTATGGCACGCCGCCGCTGCCTGCACGCGCGCCTTCGGGCAAGCGCACGACCGCGCAGTCGCGCAAGCAGGCGAATGCGAGCCGCCAGGCTTCCGTGCCGCAGGGGTATGGTCAGCCGCAGTCTTATCCGTCGTACCCGCAGGGTTATGGGCAGCCGTATCCGCAGCAGCCTTACCCCCAGCAGCCGTATCCGCAACAGGGGTATGCACAGCAGCCGTATCCGCAGGCTTATCCACAGCAAGGCTACGCGCCGCAACCCTATCAGCCGCAGCCGTACGCGCAGCAGGGCTATGGCCAGCCTTACGTGCCCCAGCCGCCTTACCCGAGCCAGCCCAGCCCGGCTAACCCGGGCTACGCGGCGCAGCCGTACATCCCGCAGCCGCCGGCCGGCTACGCCCAGCCGTATGCACCGGCCACGGCCGGCGCCACGCCGTCGCCGCAACAGGTAGCGAGCACGCAGACACTCGGCGTGGCGGCGGAGCTTGCCGAAGTGAACCGGGACCAGGCCAGCACGATCACGGCCGGCCCCGTGTTCCGCAACCGCGCGGGCGAGGATGGCCTCACCGACCTCACCGACATCGAAGCGCCCATTCAGGGACGCATCCAGGCGGGCAACGGCCATGTCGTCGTGACGGCCACGCCGGTTACGCTCGACGCCGGCACGGCGGCGACCGACCTGCCGACCCTGGCGCGCTTTGGTTCCGGTCTTGCGCTTAGCCCGACGGGCAGCAGCTTCGGGTCGCAGACGGCCAGCGGCGTTGGGCTCTCGATCGGCTACGAGACGAATTCGCTGAAGGCGGACATCGGCGCCACGCCGGTGGGCTTCCGTTATCAGAACGTGGTGGGCGGCGTCGAGTACGACGGCGGCATTACCGACAAGGTTTCGTATTCGCTCGCCGTCACGCGGCGCGCGGTGACCGACAGCCTGCTTTCGTACGCCGGCGCTCGCGACCAGGGGGCGAATCTCGAATGGGGCGGTGTAACCAAATCGGGCGGGCGGGCAGCGCTCGGTTGGGACGACGGTACGAGCGGCCTCTACGCGAACCTTCAGTTCCAGTACTACGACGGCCACCACGTGGTGAGCAACTATGAAGTCAAGGGCGGCGGCGGCGCTTACACGCGCCTCTATCAGGATGCCGACCAGAGCCTGATGGTGGGTCTCAATACCACCGTGATGTCGTACGACAAGAACCAGTCGTACGTGACCTATGGGCAGGGCGGTTATTTCAGTCCGCAGGAGTACGTGATCCTGAACCTGCCTCTGGAATATGCAGGCCGCACGGGCGCCTTCACCTATGACCTGAAGGGCTCCATAGGCGTGCAGCACTATCGGCAGGACGCGGTGCCGTATTTCCCGCTGGACAATACGTTGCAGGCCAGCGCTTCAGGCAACATGGACACGGTGAATGCCCAGAAGACGGTTTCACTCGATCCGAACGCGATCTACCCCGGCCAGAGCAAAACGGGCCTCGCATACTCGCTCTACGCGAGCGGCGAGTATCAGCTGGCGCCGCAGCTGGCGGTGGGCGCGATGGCCTCGCTCGGCAACGCGTATCAGTACCGCGAGTGGATTGCCGCCGTGTATGTGCGTTACAGTTTCACGCCGCAGTCGGGCCTGCAGCCGTTCCCGCCCAGGACGCTCACGTCGCCGTATCTGGCCAATTCCGACTGAGAAACGGCGCAAAAAACCCCATACGGCAGCCAGGAGCGGCGTATGGGGTTGCGTGAATGACCGGGAACTGGCCGGGAACAGCCGGCGCGTTACTCGAAAATCTCCAGCGCCTCCGCGCGGATCATCTGTGCGAGATTCGACGGGCGTCCGCGTGTACTGCTCACCGGGTGGTAGATGAAGTCGCCGCGCGAAATGCTCTTGCCGGTGAGCGCGCACACGCCGCGCGATCGCGCGGCGCGCAGCACCCAGCGCTGCTCGCGGTAGTTGCCGCCGGTCGAATCGCGCCACGAGATCGATACGGCTTTCTCGCCAATGCGCTCCACGAAGGTCACGACCGCATTGCGCCCGTACTCCGTCACGGCCTCCCGGCTTTTCGGCGCGGGTGCTTCCGTGAGCGCTTCGTCGTCGAGGCCGGTTTCATCCGGGTCGATGCTCTCGGCGAACTGGCCGAGCTGCAGAATGGTTGCCGCCCACGGGTCGCCGGCCAGCTCCCGTGCGGACCCGACACCATGCGCCGGTCCGCACAGGGGATAGCCGGACGCCGTGTGCCTGGAAAATGTCGTTCGTAGCTGGCTCACGTCGAATCCCTCCGGTCCTGTGCGATCTCGCCGGTATCGTATCTGCCATGCCAGACAGGATAAATCCCGATTCTCCAAATACTCAGTTTGGACTCGCCAAACAATGGCAATCTTGTCAGGTTCGTAATGCGGTGGGTGATGCCTTTCGGCTTGCAAGGCGGGAGCCGCTTTTTAGTGAGCCGGATTCCGCTAATACATTCGTAGTCCTGAGGAAAACTACGCAGCCTGCATGACACCTGCAGACGGGCATGACGCAGGCCGAGCCTCAGTGACCGAACGATCCCGAAGCCGCCGGCGCCGCCTCGGCCGTGCCGGGTTTTTGCCGGTTGCGTCATGGGGACGCCCGGCGCGCATCTCGGGGTGCGACCAGGAATGGTACTCGCTGTGCCGGTTTCGCGGGTGTGCCGGCCGCAGTGGGGTCCGCAGTGGGGCACATACGCTGGCGGGGCGCCTCTGCTACGCTTCAAAGATGCAAACCGGCGGCGATGGGCAATCGGTTCCCGCCCGATAGCCGATAGCGCCGCTCTTGCCGAAAGGAGTTCGACATGAAAGCTTACGTCTCCCGGGCAGCGCGGCTGCCCGTTCTTGCCATCGCGCTTGCCGGAAGTATCGCTGCCGGTTTTGCCGCGGGTTCCGCCAGTGCACAGCTTGCTCCCAATGACGATCTCAAGTCGCCGCAGAACAGCCTCGCGCTGATGCCCAACGCGGCGCCCGGCAGCGAATATCCCACACACGGCAACCGGCAGGCCGGCGAGTTGCCCGTCGGCCCCACCGATCCGCGCGGCCAGCTGGCCAACGGCCAGCCGAACAATGCCGAAGCCGGCGGCTATGGCGCGCCGCTGGCGGGCGTGCGCAATGCGGTCGCGCCGGTCAATGGGATGTGAGGCGCGATGTGAGGCGGCGCGAGCCGCCTCGCTGCGTGCCTGAGCTTGCCGGGTCTAGAGGCGCTCCGGCAGCCAGGCGAGCTGCGCCTCGATTGCCTCGCCGGGTGCGAGCACCGTCCCGCCCACGTCCAGCCGTGTCGCGCGCAGATTGAGCCAGTCGGTCGTGTTGCTGACCGGCTCGGCGCAGAAGTACGGCAGGCCCGCCGGGCTGAAGAGCACGAAATAGTCGAGCGGCGCGCTCGCGCGCAGCGCGAGGCGCCGGCCCGCGTGCGGCCATTCGATCAGCGCTTCGCGGCGCCAGCCGGAGAAGTTGTTGTCGAGGTCGAAGTCGTCGAGCACGAGGCCTGCCTGCAGCGCGTCGACGGCAGGATGCGTGCTCAATGAAACCGGCAGCACTTCGGAATCGATTTCCCACATGGCGCGCACGCGCGCGGCGATGCGCGTCCCGGTCTGTCGCGGATAGTACGGATGGTGGCCGAAGCCGAACGGCATCGGCCGCGAGGCGAGGTTGCGCGCCCAAAGCCGCACGCTCAGGCCCGTGGCGTCGAGCACGATATGCTGCCGCGCCTCGTAGCGGAACGGCCAGCCCGCGTGCGCGTCTGCCGCTCCGGCTTCGCGGGCGCTCCGGTGTCCGTCCCGGCGCCCGCGCGGCTCGTGCACGAAATGGAGCGTGACGCTGTCTTTCGTGCGCGCCTCCACGGTCCACGGACGGCGCCATGCATGGCCGTGCAGCGCGTGGCGCAGCGCGCCGGTGCCGCTCGGCAGGTCGATCATCTCGCCTTCGAAGCGAAAGCGTCCGTCGCGGATGCGGTTGCAATAGGGCATCAGCGGGAAGCTGGCCATGCCGAGCGGGTCGCGGGCGTCGAGAGCCGCACGGCTCGCCGGGCGCAGCCAGTGGAATGCGTCGGCCCCCGCGGCGCCGGCGTCGTAGAACGCGGCAATCGAGCCGCCCACATGCGGCGCGACGAGCGCGCGCGATTCGCCGCACGTCAGCGTGACGAGCTGCCCGTCATCGAGCGCGCAGGCATCGAACGGCGGATCCTGTTGCGAGGGAGGCCCGATCGGAGCACCGCTGTCGCGGGCGGTGCGGCGCGAGCCGGACGGTTGGGCTGTCAAATGATCGCTCTCCGGGTAGGTCACGGGTTCGCCTGGTATCGCTAAAATTATTACTAATAATCGTTAATATAGGCGCGAAAAGCAATGGGCAGTGAGCGCAGAAAATGGCGACATACTCCAATTGATGGGTCAAATTATTAGTGCTACGCTTCGCCCACCAGCGCACGCCCGATCGGCCGCACCGCTCGCCGCGAGGCCGCGCAGCCTTTCCTGCCCCCGATGAAAAAATCGACCCAGCGCCGTCCGACCATGACCGACATCGCGAAAGCGGCCGGTGTGTCGCAATCGACGGTTTCGCTCGTTCTCAATGGCGCAGTGGGCGCCAAGCTCTCCGAAGCCACGCGCCGCAAGGTGAACGATGTCGCGCAGTCGCTCGGCTACCAGTTGCCGATCCGCGCCGCGCAGCCCGCGCCCGCGGGCGACCGCAACCTGATCATCTACATTGCCGACGAAGTCTCCACGAGCCCGCACCCCGTCGTGAGCATCGACGGCGCGCGCGACGCCGCCTGGAACAACGGCTGCGTGCTGGCTGTGTTCTCGACCCACGGCAATGCGCAGATGGAGCAGCGCGTGCTGCAGACGCTGGCGCTGCCCAACGTGCTGGGCGTGATCTACGCCACCGTGTACACGCGCAAGGTGACCGTGCCGCCCGCGCTCCTGAAGGTGCCGGCCGTGCTGCTCAACTGCTACTCGTCCGATCACGCGCTGTCGTCGGTCGTGCCGGCCGAGGTCACGGGCGGCCATACGGCCACGGAATACCTGATCCAGGCGGGCCACCGGCGCATCGGCTTCATCAACGGCGAGACCTGGCAGGACGCGGCGAAGGACCGCCTGAAGGGCTATCGCCAGGCGCTCGCGACCGCCGACCTGCTGTACGACGAACGCCTCGTGCGCGACGGCGACTGGAGTCCCGGCAAAGGCTTCGAACTCACGCTCTCGCTCATGCGCGAGGCGAATCCGCCCACGGCGATTTTCTGCGCGAACGACCTGATGGCGACCGGCGCGATCGAGGCGCTCAAGCAACTGGGCCTGCGCGTGCCCGAGGACGTCTCGGTAATGGGCTACGACGACCAGGAAATCGCGCGCCACACGCACCCGGCGCTCACCACGGTCGTGCTGCCGAACTACGAACTGGGCCGCTGGGCGGTGGAGGCGCTGCTGCAGGAAGAGCAGAACCGCAGCGCCGGCGCGCCGGTGCGGCGGCGCACCGTGAAGCTCGATGGTCCGCTCATCGAGCGGGCATCGGTCTGCGCGCCCAATGCCACCGCCCCCGTGAATACCCTCATTAATATCGTCGATAATTGACTGGTAATATTAGTTGAAGCAGTGGCCGTAATAATCCGGCGCAGTGCGTCGGATCCAGCGAAAACGAGAACAAGCGACTGGCCGGAGCGAGGTGGGAACCCGCGCCGCCGACGACTATCACGGAGACAGCCATGCGTCATCAACGTATTCAGTCCATCCTCATCGCCGCCGGGATTTGCTTCGCGGCGGCCGGCACCGGAAGCGCCTGGGCGCAGTCGGATTCCGGTGCCCAGAAAGTGCAGTCGAATTCCAGCGAGACCTGCACGAACCCCAAACCCGGCGGCACGAAGCTGAGCGACATGGTGGTGGGCTTCTCGCAATCGGAGAACGAACAGAACCCGTTCCGCGCGACGGAAACGGCTTCGGTGCGCGCGGCGGCCAAGGCGGCCGGCGTGAAGCGCCTGCTCTACACGAATGCCAATGCGAACCAGGCCAAGCAGGTGGCCGACATCGAAAGCATGATCAACCAGGGCGCGCAAGCGCTGATCGTGGCGCCGAACGACTCCACCGGCCTGCAGCCCGCGTTCGCGCAGGCGCGTGCCAAAGGCATTCCGGTCGTGACGATCGACCGCCTGACGGCCGGTAACTTCTGCGACGACTTCATCACCTTCCTCGGCTCCGACTTCTACAAGCAGGGCGAGCGCGCGGCCAAGGCGCTGGCCGACGCAACGGGCGGCAAGGCCGTCATCGCCGAAATCCAGGGCGGCTACGGCAACACGGTGGAGAGCCAGCGCACCGACGGTTTCGCCGCGGGCCTCAAGGCGTATCCGGACATGAAGATCGTCGCCGCGCAGACGGGTAACTGGTCCACGACCGAAGCGCAGAAGGTGATGGAGCAGATGCTGCTCGCGCACCCGGACATCAATGCGCTCTACACGCATGCCGACACCATGACGCTGGGTGCGATCACGGCGCTGCGCCAGGCCGGCAAGCTCAAGGGCGTGACCATCGTTTCGATCGACGGCACGAAGGAGATCGTGACCGACATCTCGCAAGGCATCGTCGCCGCGGACGTGGAGACGAATCCGCGCTTCGGCCCGCTCGCGTTCAAGTCGCTCGAAGACTGGTTCGCCGGCAAGCCGGTGCCGCAGAAGCAGATCATGGACGACGCGCTCTTCGACAAGACCAATGCGAAGCAGTCGCTCGACGCCGGCAAGGTCTATTGAGCGGCGCAGAGTCACCATGACGACGAGCGCGGCTGCCGCTACCCACTCCCCCTCCGCCCCGCCGCGCGCCGTCGTGCTCGAGACGCGCGGCGTGTCGAAGACCTTCGGCGTGGTGCGCGCGCTGCGCGACGTTTCGCTCACGCTGCGCGCGGGCGAAGTGCATGGCCTCGTCGGCGAGAACGGCGCGGGCAAATCGACCCTCATCAAGATTCTCACGGGCTTCTATCAGCCGGACGCGGGCGGGCTCCTGCTGGACGGCGCCGCGGCGGCGTTCGACAGCCCGCGCAGCGCGCAGCAGTCGGGCGTGTGCGCGGTCTATCAGGAAATCAACCTGATTCCCGAACGCAGCGTGGCCGACAATATCTTCTTGTGCCACGAACCGAAAAAATTCGGATTCCTGATCGACAGAAAACAGATGCTCGACCGGGCGGCGGAAATCGTGCAGCGCTACCGGCTGGCGGTCGATCCGGCGGCGCGGCTGGGGTCGCTCGGACTGGGCGCCCAGCAGATGGTGGCGATCGCGCGTGGCGTGTCGCTGGGCGCGCGCGTGCTGATCCTCGATGAACCCACTTCAGCGCTGAGCGGTGCCGAAGTGGATGTGCTGTTCGACGTGGTGGATCGCCTGAAGGCCGAAGGCATTGCCCTGCTGTTCGTGAGCCACCGGCTGTCCGAATGCTACCGGCTGTGCGACCGTTTCACCGTGATGCGCGACGGCGCCGTAGTGCGGACCGGCACGCCCGACGAACTGCCGCGCGGCGCGCTGATCGCCGCGATGCTGGGCCGCGAGAGCGCGGGCGAGCATGCGTGGTCGGATCGCTCGGGTCGTGCCGAAGCCGGGGCGGAGGTGACGCCGGCGCTCGAAGTGGCGCACCTGCAATGGGGCAACCGCGTGCGCGACGTGTCGCTGCGCGTGGCGCCGAAGGAAATCGTCGGGCTGGCGGGACTGCTCGGCTCCGGGCGCACCGAAACGTTCAAGGCGATCTTCGGCGCGCAGAAGCCGGACGGCGGCGAGGTCGATATCGACGGCCGGCCGCTCGGTCACGCTACGCCGGCGCGCTCGATTGCGCGCGGCCTCGCGTTTCTTTCCGAAGACCGGCGCGCGGAGGGCATTTTCCCGCATCTCTCGGTGCGCGAGAACATCGTTGCGAGCCTGCTGCCGCGCATCTCGCGGTTCGGTTTCATTTCCCGGGCGAAAGAAGCGCAGCTCGTGCGCGAGTCGATCGCGCGTCTTGGCATCAAGACGGCCGGGCCCGGCGCACCCATCTCCACGCTCTCGGGCGGCAACCAGCAAAAGGCGCTGATCGCGCGCTGCCTCTCCACCCAGCCCACCGTGCTGCTGCTCGACGACCCCACGCGCGGTATCGACGTGGGGGCGAAAGAGGAAGTGCATCGCGTCGTGCAGCAGCTTGCCGAGGAAGGATTGGCGGTGGTCGTCACGTCCTCGGAAATGGAGGAACTGCTTGCGCTGACCGACCGGCTCGTGGTGCTCAACGAGGGCGCGACCCAGGGCGGCATGCCCACCAGGGGCGCGCATCCCGACGACGTGCTCGCCGTGCTGGCGGGCCCGGGCACGAGCGATGCCGCAAGCCAGGACCTGAGCGACCACGCGGACGGCACGCCATGAACGCAGGCCGCCCGGACAAGGCACAATCGACGACGACGGCAACGATGGCGACCCACCTTGAATCGAACGAGGAACGCTTGAGCCCCTCGAACTCCCCCGCGCCGCGCGCGCCTTCGGGCGAGTCCCGCTCGCTGGCATGGCGCACGCTGCTGCGCGAGCACAGCGTCTATATTGCGCTGGCGGTGCTCGTTGCATTCAACCTCGCGGTCACGCCCGGGTTTTCGAATCCGTTCGCCGCACGCAGCCTGCTCTTCGAAGCGGCGCCGATCGTGCTCATTGCGTTGGGTCAAAACCTCGCGATCGCGACGCGCGGCATCGATCTCTCGGTCGGTTCGGTGATGGCGCTTTCCAGCGCGGCGATTGCGGTGTTCCTGCCGTATGGCGTGGGCACCGCCATGATCGCGGCGGTGGGCATCGGTGCCGTGGTCGGACTCTGCAACGGCATGCTGGTCGCGCTGCTCGCCATCGATCCTCTGATCTCCGGGCTTGCGCTGCTCGTGGCCGCGCGCGGGCTGGCGCAGGCGCTGCTGGGCGGCTCGCGCGTGAATCTGCCCGATACCGATGCATTCGACCTGCTCGGCGCCGGCACGCTCGGCCCGATTCCCCTTGTGATGCTCATCGCGCTGGCGTTCGCCGCGATCGTGGCGTTCGTGGTCCGCCGCACGACCTTTGGGCGCTACACGATCCTCGTAGGTGCGAGCCGCAGTGCCGCGTTCCTCGCGGGTATTCCGGTGCGTCGCACGCTCTTTCTCGTGTATGCGGCGAGCGGCACGCTCGCGGGACTGGCGGGGCTGTTCGCATCGGCACGGCTCGGCGCGGCCGACCCCAACTATGTGGGCGTGAACTTCGAGCTCGATGCGATTGCCGCTTCGGTGATCGGCGGCACGCCGCTCTCGGGCGGACGCATCTCGATCGTGGGCGCGGTGTTCGGCGTGCTGCTGCTGCAGGTGCTCGACGCGAGCTTCATCATGAACAACGTCAGCTACACGTACGCGCAGATCCTCAAGGCTGTGTTCATCGTCGTGGCGCTGTATCTGCAACGCTCGGGAGCCTGACGCCATGCCAATCGCCCACGCCGCCACCCCGGCCGCGCAAACGCGCGGCAGCCGGCGCGCCCAGCTCATCGCGCTCGTGCAGTCGCGCGGCGCGATCGGGATGCTCGTTGTCGTCGCGCTGATTGCAGGGATGGTGTTCCCGGATTTTCTGCGACCCGCCAATCTTGCCGACATTGTTTCGAACAGCGCTTTCCTTGGGCTCGTTGCCGTAGGGCAGAGCCTCGTCATCATTCTGGGCGGCTTCGATCTTTCGGTCGGCTCGATGGTCGGGCTCGGCACGGTGCTGGCCGCGTATGCCGCGCCGTATGGCTGGGGCGCGGCGATGCTCGCGCCTGTGGCGGCCGGGTTCGTCGTCGGGCTCGTCAATGGCGTGCTGATCGCACGGGCGCGTATGGCGCCGTTCATCGTCACGCTGGCGGCGCTGCTCGGTCTCAAGGGCTTCGCGCTCGTGCTCGCGAGCCAGGATCTGCTGATTGCGAATCCCGGGTTTTTCACGCGCATCGCCAACGGATCGATCTTCGGCGTGAACAATCTGATCTGGGTGATCGTGGTGGTCTACGGTCTCGGCGCGTTGCTGCTCAATCACACGCGCTTCGGTGCGGCGATCTTTGCCATCGGCGGCAATGAAGAGGCGGCGCGCATGCTGGGCGTGCGAGTCGAACGGGTGAAGATCCTCGCGTATGGGCTGAGCGGCGCGCTTGCCGGGCTTTCGGGAGCGCTGCTCGCGTCGCACCTGGATTCGGGGCTCTCGGGCGCCGGCACCGGCTATGAGTTGCAGTCGATTGCGGCGGCGGTGATCGGCGGCGTGCTGCTGACCGGTGGCGTGGGCACCATGGCCGGCCCGCTGGCCGGCGTACTGCTGCTGGGGGTGATCGATAACGTCATCAATCAGGTCGGCACGCTGAGCCCGTATTATCAGAACCTCGCGAGTGGCGCGTTTCTGCTCGCGGCCGTGATCGTCCAGACGGTGCTCACGGGACGCCGGCACGGCGCAGCCCGTACGCCCGGAACCCGCGGGCGCGTTGTACGACGGCCTGCGGGTTCGTGACCGGCGTCGATCTTCTTTCCTTCCGCACTCATTCCCGCTTACCACTTTTACTGTTGCGAGACGGACAGCCTCACGCGCGTCGCGCCTTCCGTCTGCGCCGTGATTTCGGTACGGCTTGCGCGCGTGCCGAGATAGAAATGCTGGCGGCCTGGTGAGTTCAGATCGTGCGTGGCATCGGGCAGGCATGCGGCGATGTCGGCGCCGACTCCTTCGAGCGGATTGCCGCCGCTGTCCGCATTGGCATTGCGGGTATTCCATTCGCATTGGTAGGTGCCGTGCGTCGTCGCGCAGTGGGCATCGTCGCCATAGGGCTGTGCGACTGCGCGGCCATCGTCGGGGCCGAGGGCGGCGAAGTGCTGCGGCGCTGCGGCGACGATGCGCTTGAGCGCGGCGCAGGGGCTGGCGGTGTCGTCGGCGTGGGCGGCGGACTCGGCGCTCAGGGCGGCGACGAGGCAAAACGAGGCGCCAACGGAAATCTTCAGGATCATCGGATGCATGGTGTGCCGCTGCGTGGGGCAGCGCCTCCCGGCAAATGCGACTTCGGTAAAGGCGCAAGCGTCGTGCCGGGAACGGGGGTTGCGTGACTTCTCCCTACGTAGCTAACTAGAGAGGGCACGACATGAAAAGTCGATCGATCCAGATGAGGGCTGCTGCGGCGGCACTGCTTATGGGGTTGTCCTGGGCACTGGCCGGCCATGCGGCGACGGAAGAAGAAGAGGATCACGCCTGCCGCGGCGATGCCTTTCATTTCTGCGCGAGCGATATCCCTAACAAAGAGAAGATCGCTGCGTGCCTGAAGCAGCACTACAGCGAATTGTCGCCGCCGTGCAAGGCGATGTTCGGGAAGAAGCCCAAGGGGCAGTGACCTCGAACGACGCTGCGATGGTTTGACGTTATAGTCGCGACTGTGATGGAGCACGAGAGCGAGGCTGCTTGCAGGCGGTATTTGCCTCACCCGAAAAATATTCGCAAAAGAGGCTTGACGGACCTGCATCCGTTCTC
>NZ_CAJMZC010000030.1:0-29334 GCF_905220215.1 Paraburkholderia sp. J12 | reverse complement strand
CTCGGCCACCCAGCGTTCCGATGCGCTTTGAGAGGATTGATGGTCCGTCACGATAGCTTGCCCCTCGGCGCTCAAAACTGGTCTTCGGTCAGCGCGAGCGCGCCTTCGCCGTTGCGCGCGGCGAGAATCGAGGCCTCGAGCGCAACCGCCTGCGGCAGCACGTAGTCGGCAAAACTTTGTGCGGTCGCGATCTTCGCGCCGTAGAACGACGGATCTTCCGCACGGCGTGCCTGCGCGACGAGCATGGCGCGCGCCATCTGCCAGCCGCACAGTACGATGCCCGCGAGCTTGAGATACAGCACGCTGCCCACGAACACCGCGTTCGGATCGCCCTTCGCATTCGCGACCACGAAATCGACGACGTTCGACAGCGCCGCGCGGCCCGCCGAAAGACGCGCGTGCATGGTGTCGAATGCGCGGCGGGCGTCGCCGGCGTCGGCGCTCTTGAGCGCGGCAAGCGTTTCGTCGATCGAAGCGAGGATAACCTTCGCCACCGCGCCGCCGTCGCGCAGCGTCTTGCGGCCCACGAGGTCGTTTGCCTGGATCGCGGTCGTGCCTTCGTAGATCGGCAGAATGCGCGCGTCGCGGTAGTACTGCGCGGCACCCGTTTCCTCGATGAAGCCCATGCCGCCGTGCACCTGCACCCCCAGGCTCGTGACGTCGATCGACATTTCGGTGCTCCAGCCCTTCACGAGCGGCACCAGGTACTCGTAGATCGCGAGATGACGCGCACGCTCGGCTTCGTCCGGATGGTAGTGCGCCATGTCGCTATGCGCCGCCGCCACGTAGGCAAGCGCACGCGCGCCTTCCACCATCGCGCGCATCGTCGCGAGCATGCGGCGCACATCCGGGTGGTGGACGATGGTGACCGACTGCTTTGCCGAGCCATCCACCGGGCGGCTCTGCACGCGTTCCTTCGCGTACGCAGCCGCCTTCTGATAGGCCGCCTCCGAAACGGCGAGCCCCTGCACGCCCACCGCAAAACGCGCGGCGTTCATCATGATGAACATGTATTCGAGGCCGCGGTTCTCTTCGCCCACCAGGTAGCCGATGCCGCCGCCGTGGTCGCCGAACTGCAGCACCGCCGTGGGGCTCGCCTTGATGCCGAGCTTGTGTTCGATGGACACGCAGTGCACGTCGTTGCGCTCGCCGAGGCTGCCGTCCTCGTTGACGAGGAACTTCGGCACGACGAAGAGCGAGATGCCCTTCACGCCTTCCGGCGCATTGGGCGTGCGCGCGAGCACCAGGTGGACGATGTTGTCCGCCATGTCGTGCTCGCCCCACGTGATGAAGATCTTGGTGCCGAAGATGCGGTAGGTGCCGTCGCCCTGCGGCTCGGCGCGCGTGCGCACCAGCGCGAGATCGGAGCCCGCCTGCGGCTCGGTGAGGTTCATCGTGCCGGTCCACTCGCCCGAGATCAGCCTGGGCAGGTAGCGCGTCTTGAGTTCGTCCGAACCGGCCGTGAGGAGCGCCTCGATGGCGCCATCGGTCAGGAGCGGGCACAGCGCGAACGAGAGGTTCGCCGAATTGAGCATTTCGATGCACGGCGTCGCGATGGTCTTCGCGAGGCCCTGGCCGCCGAATGCGGACGGGTGGACCACGCCCTGCCAGCCGCCCTCGCCGAACTGGCGGAACGCCTCGGCGAAACCAGGCGTCGCGGTGACCGCGCCGTCACGCCACGTGCTCGGCTGGGTGTCGCCCACCACGTTCAGCGGGGCGATGACTTCGGCGTTGAATTTCGCCGCTTCGTCGAGCACGGCCTGAGCCGTCTCGGCATTCGAATCCTCCAGGCCCGGCAGCGTGGCGATTTTTGCAATATCCGCCAACTGCTCGAGTACGAAAACCATATCCTTGACCGGTGCTGCGTAGCTCATCGCGCGTCTCCTTCCATGTGGCCCTGGCACGGGATCCGCCACGGCTGGCGGCCTCTTCGCACAGGTTCGATGAGTCATCGTAACCCGCCCGGGCCGGTTGCGCGATATCAAAACCGGTCCGTCGACTGACAAATCCTGCCGTCATGAAGGCACCCAACCGGCTGGCAGTTTTTGTCAATAGTTCCTATGAGCGAGGGAGCCGCCCGCGGCCGGGGTTATTCCTCGGCGCCGGCGAGCGGCGCGGCAACGGAGGTGGCAAGCGGGGCAGCAAGCGCGGCGACGAGCACCGGCGACACGCCCTGCCGATAAGCCGCCGGCGTGCTGCCGGTCCAGTGGCGAAACGCGCGGTGAAACGCGGTGGGGTTGTCGAAGCCCACGTCGTAGGCGATGGCCGCGATCGCGTCGGTCGAGCGCGTGAGCCGCTGGATCGCCATATCGCGCCGCACCTCGTCCTTGATCGCCTGGAACGTCGTGCCTTCGGCTTCCAGCCGGCGGCTCAGCGTGCGCATCGACATGTTGAGGTCGTGCGCGACCTCGTCGATGTTCGAGGCTACCGGCAGCCGGTCCGCGATGATCTGCCAGACCCGGTGATGCATGAGCCGCTCAGCGAACGAGACGAAGATCCAGTCCTCGGGCGCGCGCGCGAGGAACGCGTCGAGGTCGGTCTTGCGTTGCCGCACCGGCAGGTCGAGGTAGGCCGCGTCGAAGACGATGCGCGTGGCCGCGCAGTCGAAGCGCACCGGGCCGGGAAAGAGATAAACGAGGTCGGCCACCTGCGCGGGCCGCGGAAATGCGAAATCCACGCCCGCAAGCGGGATCTTCTGGCGGATCAGCCAGGAAGCCACGCCGTGCACGAGCTTGAGCATGAGCTCGCAGCCCAGCATGCTCGCGCGCGGCACGGGCGCCGCCGAAGGCGCCGACGGCTCGACAAGTTCCAGGCACGCGTGCGCGCCGTCGCGGCGCGAAACGAGTTCGAGGTCGTCGAGAATCAGGTGGAAGAACTGGCCGAAGCGATGCAGCGCGACTTCGAGGCGCGGCGCGTCGAGCAGGCTCAGGCACAGGAACTTGAGCGTGCCGCGTCGCAGCGGACGGCTGAAGATGCCGGGCATCTCGTCGTCGAGTTCGATCGCGAGCAGGCGGTACAGCGTGGAGAACTGCTCCTGGGTGGCGCGCGCGCCGGGCGTTTGCAGCAGTTCGTACGGAATGCCCGAATGTTCGGCGAGCCGCGCAACGGCCGCCCGGTTCGCACCGGACAGGAATCCGTTGACGATCGAGATGGGGACGGTCGAGGAAAAGGGCTCCACGTGGGCAACGCTCCGGCTGACGGCGCGAGCATTGTCGCACACCGGCCGCGCGCGTCGCCCCCGATCCGGGCGATGGCCGCCCAGGCCCGAATCGATCTGTCCGGCCGGCTACGCTTCCATGTGGGCCTCGTCGGTCCGCCGGCGCAGATGCCACGCGGGGAACGGATCGGCATAGCCCGCCCAGGCCGCGGGCCCGGCACTGAGTTCGTCGCGCGTGAGCAGACAGGCGTCGAAGCCGCGGCGCAAGGCGGCCTCGTCGAGGCCGGTGCCGATGATCACGAGTTCCTGCTGCCGGTCGCCGAACGGCTCGGCCCAGCGCTGCACGATCATGGCTAGGCTCTCCTCGTCGTGCGGCCAGCTGCTGCGCGCCACGCCGGCCCACCACTCGCCCGCCAGGCCGTGCCGCGAAATCGCCCCGGCCTGCGACCAGCTGCCGACCAGGTTGAAGCGCGAAGCGAGCCAGAAGTAGCCTTTCGAGCGCACCACGCCCGGCCATTCCGTCTGGATCCAGTTCCAGAAGCGCTCGGGATGAAACGGAACGCGCGCGCGATAGACGAAGCTCGTGATGCCGTATTCTTCGCTCTCCGGAATACGCTCGCCGCGCATCTGCGCGAGCCACCCCGGCGCCTGCGCGGCGGCTTCGAAGTCGAAGCGGCCCGTGCCCATCACGGTGTCGAGCGGCACCTGCCCGAACGACGACGTCATGATCTGCGCGCGGCTGTTGAGGCTGCGCAGGACACCCTTCAACTGCGCGAGCGAGGCGCCATCCACGAGATCGGTCTTGTTGAGAACGATCACGTCGGCGAACTCGATCTGCTCGGTGATCAGGTCCACCACCGTGCGCTCGTCCTCCTCGCCCAGCGTCTCGCCGCGATCGTGCAGCCGGTCGTGCGAGCCGTAGTCACGCACGAAATTGCAGGCGTCGACCACCGTCACCATGGTGTCGAGACGCGCCACGTCGGAGAGGCTCACGCCCGCCTCGTCGCGGAACGTGAAGGTCTCCGCCACCGGCAGCGGCTCGGAAATCCCGGTGGATTCGATCAGCAGATAGTCGAAGCGGCCCTCGGCGGCGAGGCGCCGTATCTCGACGAGCAGGTCCTCGCGCAACGTGCAGCAGATGCAGCCGTTGCTCATCTCCACCAGCCGCTCCTCGGAGCGCGAAAGCTGGGCGCCGCCCTCGCGGATCAGACGCGCGTCGATGTTCACCTCGGACATGTCGTTGACGATCACCGCCACGCGCCGGCCCTCGCGGTTGTTGAGGACGTGGTTGAGCAGGGTCGTCTTGCCGGCGCCGAGAAACCCCGACAGGACCGTGACTGGAAGCTTGTTCATGATTTTCCCGGACCAGGTAGTCAGCCATGGCGATCGGCCTGCCCCTGAGCAGGACCTCCGATCGCGGTTTTCTTTCTAATCGTTATGATATAACATTTCACACCCTAAGCAGTCCTGGGCCACGAAACCCTTGGTACTGCCGGATGTCGATACGCGATTTTATCCGTTAATTGTTATGTTATAACATTTCTAGAAAGACACACCTGACCAACACCGAAACTCCGGGGCACCGCAGGCTCGCATAGCCCGCGGCGGCATGGCGCCCTCCCAACCGATTACAAGAACATGAAACGCCACACCCTCATTTCGCGAGCCGCATGGCTGCTGTTCGCCCAGACCGTCTCCCTGCACGCCCTGGCCGCCACGGCGGATACATCGCTGACCGGCACGGTCACCGATACCCAGGGCCACGTGCTCGAAAACGCCACGGTGTCCGTCCAGGACGCGAATGGCCACACGCTCGCGCAAACGCACACCGGCCACGACGGCACGTTCGCGGTGCCCAACGTGCAGCCGGGCACCTACGCGGTCACGATCGATGCGCAGGGTTTCGGCGCGAGCACGAGCATCGCCACCGTCGATACGGGCGCGCCGGCGCCCCTCAAGGTGGCGCTGGAAAAAGGCGGCACCATGGACGTGAACGTGGCGGCCCAGCGCCTGAACACCGCGCGCAACGGACTGCAGCCCGACATCGGCGCGAGCGTGTACCACTTCTCGCAGGCCGATATCCAGAACCTGCCGCAAGGCGCGAGCACGCCCATAAACCAGGTGCTGCTGCAGGCGCCCGGCGTTGCCAACGATTCGTATGGCCAGGTGCACGTGCGCGGCGATCACGCCGACCTGCAGTACCGCATCAACGGCATCGTCATCCCCGAGCCGATCAGCGGCTTCGGGCAATCGCTCGACACGCGCATCATCGACCAGGTCAATCTGATCACGGGCGCGCTGCCGGCCCAGTACGGCTATCGCACGGCGGGGATCGTCGATATCACGACGAAGTCGGGCGACACGGGCAACGGCGGCGCCGTCGACGTCTATGGCGGCAGCCACCAGACGCTGCAGACGAGCGCCGACGTGTACGGCTCGCAGGGCCCGCTCAGCTACTTCTTCACCGGCTCGCTGGGCGTGAACAATCTGGGCATCGAGGCGCCGACCTCGGACGCGAATCCGCTCCACGACCACACGCGCCAGGGCAACGCCTTCGGTTACGTCTCGTACATCATCAATCCGCTCACCCGCGTGAGCGTGATGGCGGGCACCGCGGCCAACCAGTTCGAGCTGCCCAATACGCCCGGCCTGCAACCGCAGTACACGCTCAACGGGCAAACCACTTTCAATTCGGCCAACCTGAACGAAACGCAGTCCGAACTGAACAACTTCGCCGTGCTCGCGCTGCAGGGCACGAATGGCGGCGCGCTCGACTATCAGGTTGCGCTTTTTACGCGCTATACGCGCACCCAGTTCAATCCCGACGAAATCGGCGACCTGATGTTCAACGGCGTCGCCTCGAACGACTTCCGCAGCAATCAGGCCGAAGGCATCCAGACCGATACGACCTTCCGGCTCAACGACACCCACACGCTGCGCGCCGGCTTCATGGCGCAGCAGGAACACGCCGTGTTCAACGACAGCGTAGCGGTGTTCCCGGCCGACGCGAACGGCAACCAGACCTCGGACATCCCGATGACGATCAACGATTCGGGATCGAAAACGGGCTACCTGTACAGCGCCTATCTCCAGGACGAGTGGAAGCTCACGCCCAAGCTCACGCTGAATTACGGCGTGCGCTACGACGGCATGAACGAATACGTGAGCGCGAGCCAGCTGAGTCCGCGCGTGGGCCTCGTGTACCAGCCCACCAATGCGACCACGCTGCACGTGGGTTATGCCCGCTACTTCACGCCGCCCGACTTCGAACTGGTCTCCGCCGGCACGATCACACGCTTCAACGGCACGACCAACCAGAGCCAGGTGACGGCGGACAGCCCCGTGCAGCCCGAACGCGACCACTACTTCGACATCGGCATCACGCAGCGCCTCACGCCGTCGCTCACGGTCGGACTCGACGCCTACTACAAGATCGCCTCGAACCTGCTCGACCTCGGGCAGTTCGGCACCGCGCTCATCTACACGCCGTTCAACTATCAGTACGGCCGCGTCTATGGCGTCGAGCTCACCGGCAACTACAAGCAGGGCAACGTGAGCGCGTACCTCAACTTCGCGTTCAGCCGCGCGCAGGGCAAGAACGTCACCTCGGCGCAGTTCAATTTCGATGCCGCCGAGCTCGCCTATATTTCGGATAACTGGGTATTCCTCGACCACGACCAGCGCGTCACGATGTCGATGGGCGGCGCGTACGACTTCGGCCAGAACACCTTCACCGCGGACGCCATCGTGGGCAGCGGCCTGCGCAGCGGCTTCGCGAACACCGACAAGCTGCCGTGGTACGGACAGCTCAATATCGCCCTGATCCATCACTTCAACGAGCCGATCGTCGGCAAGTTCGACGCACGGGTGGTGCTGATCAACGCCTTCAATAGCGTGTACGAACTGCGCGACGGTTCGGGCATCGGCGTGCAGGCGCCGCAGTACGGGCCGCAGCGCGCGATCTATGCCGGCGTCACCAAGCTGTTCTGATGCCTGGGGTACACAGGAACACGCAGGCGCACACGGGAATTCGATCATGAACGACTGGACCTCTCTTGCCGATACGGCTCATCTGGGCGGCTGGGTCATCTATCCGCTTACCCTGCTCGCGATCGCCGCGCTGGCGATCACGCTCGACCGGGCCTACGCGTTCTGGCGCTTCGGGCGCATGCCGCGCTGGGTGGAGGAAGCGGGCGGAGATAACGACGGCGGCGACGGCGGGTATGTCGAACTCGCCGCACAGAGCCATAACGGCTTGCCCCGGCGGCACGCGCTCAGCCGCATCGGCCGCCTGCTCGCCGATACGCGCACGCCGCTCTGGCGCACCGAAGCGCGCATCGAAGCCGTGGCCGCCCAGATCGAGCGCGACATGAGCCGCGGCCTGTGGCTGCTCGAAACCATCGTCACCGCGGCACCGCTGCTGGGGCTGCTCGGCACGATCGTCGGCATGATGCATTCGTTCAGGCTGATCGGCGGCGACGGCCTCGTGAATCCCTCGGGCGTGACGGGCGGCGTCGCGCAGGCGCTGATCGCCACGGCGATCGGTCTCGTCATCGCGCTCGTGGCGCTTTTCGCGTTCAACTACTTCTCGCGGCGCATCGACCGGCTCATGGACGACATCGAGTCGTTCGCCAGCATCGCGCTCGGCGACCTGCGCCTCGCCGCCGGGCAGGCGGACCGCGCGCCATGAAGCTCAGACGCTCGCGCCGGTCGAAGCGCGGCCGCATCGAGATCATCCCGATGATCGACGTGATGTTCTTCCTGCTGGCCACCTTCATGCTGACCTCGCTCTCCATGCAACGGCTCGACGCCGTGCGCGTGAACCTTCCCCAGGGACACGCGCAGCAGCTTTCGCAGGACAAGCCGCTTACCTTGAGCGTCGATCAGGCCAACCACGTGTTCGTCAACCAGCAGCCGGTGCGGCTCGACCAGGTGACGGCGGCGATCGCGCATCTGCTGCGCCCCGACGGCAACGTGGTGGTGGCCGCTGACGATCGCGCGGCGCACGGCGTGGTCGTGCAGGCCATGCTCGCCGCGCGGCAAGCGGGCGCGGAGCATTTCCTCGTTGCCGTGCATCGTGAATAGCGGTTTGCAGAAGGTCTTCGTGCTGGCCGATCGCGATCGCTTGCGGCTTGGAGCGGCGCTCGTTATCGCTGCGCTGGTGTGCCTCGGCTTGCTGGTCCGTGCGGGAGACCGGCTCATGGCGCGCATGCCGGCGCCAAAGCCGAATCCGCCTATCGATATGCGGCTCGTGGAGATCACGCCGCCCGCGCCTGCGGCCCCTGCCGCGCCCGCCGTGCGTGCTGCGGTTCCGTCTGCGGTAGTTGCCACGCGGCATGCGGCTGCCCGGACGATACAAGCCACGCCATCGCATGCGCCGCCCGTGCGCAGCAATCCGGCGCCGGCGCCTCCTGCGCGTATGGCGGCTCAAACACCGGCGCCTTCAATCTCTAATGAGGAATCCTCAAAGACTTCATCGCCCTCCTCCGTGCAACCCGCATCGGCCACCACGGCGCAATCGACCGACACCGCCCCTGTCACCCCCACCAGCGCGCCGGGCAGCCTGCGGGCGCGCGTCCTCGCACAGCCCATGCCGGTCCTGCCCGACGACCTGCGCGAGCAGGGTTATCAGGTCACAGCGGTCGCCCACTTCAAGGTGCACCCCGACGGCAGTTTCGACGTGGAGCTCGTCAAGCCGACCCAGAATCCGCGCCTCAATCAGATCCTGCTCGAAACCCTGCACCACTGGCGCTTTTTCCCCGCCATGGAGAACGGCCATCCCGTGGAAAGCGAGCAGGAAGTGCGCGTGCATTTCACGGTGAGCTGACCGGCGCGGGCATCATCCTTGGCGAGCCGTCGAGTCTCGCGCCGGATCATCGACGGTCTTGACGATACGGGCGAGGACCGGGCCATCGCCGAAGAACCTGCGCAGGCCGCAGGGTCGCCCCGGGCCGACCGGGAGAATTTTTATCTACAGCACGCGCCCACGCCCCGCCAATTTAGAAGCCATTTCTCGCCTCGTCCAGGTACGATTCATGGCTTCGATTGGCGGAATCCCTATGACGACGAATACCGAACACCTGCATTACTTCGACTACGCAGCCACCACACCGGCGGACCCGCGCGTCATCGCGGCCATGTGCGAATGCCTTGGCGTGGATGGGGTCTTCGGCAATCCCGCATCGAGCTCGCATAGCGCCGGCACCCGTGCCCGCGCGCTCGTGGAGCGCGCACGCCGCGAAGTCGCGGCACTGATCGGCGCGAGCGCCGAGGAAATCGTCTGGACCTCGGGCGCCACCGAATCGAACAACCTCGCGCTCAAGGGCTATGTGGAAGGGATCGAATCGCAGCCCCGTCCACGTCCGCACCTCGTCACGAGCACGCTGGAACACAAGGCCATTCTCGATACGGCCGCGAGCCTCGAACGTCGCGGCACGCCGGTCACTTACGTGCGCCCCGGCGCGGACGGCGCGATCACGCCCGCAACCGTTGCCGCAGCGCTGCGCGAGGACACGGGTCTCGTCTCGCTGATGCTCGTGAACAACGAGATCGGCACGCTCACCGATATCGCCGCCATCTCGGCCCTCGTCCACGAGGCCGGCGCCCTGCTTCACGTGGATGCGGCGCAGGCGCTCGGCAAGACGCCCATCGACGTGAAGGCGCTCGGCATCGATTTTCTCTCGATGTCGGCCCACAAGGTGTATGGGCCCAAGGGCATCGGCGCGCTCTACGTGCGCGAGGGGCTGGCCGCACACATCGCGCCGCAAATGCACGGCGGCGGCCACGAGCGCGGGCTGCGTTCGGGCACGCTCGCCACGCATCAGATCGTGGGCATGGGCACGGCGTGCGCGATCGCGACCGCCGATATGGAAGCCGACAACACGCGTATCGCACAACTGGGGGCGAAGCTGCTGGAAGGCGTGGCCGGGCTGCCGGGCGTCACACTGAACGCGCGCGAGGCGCGGCGCATTGCGCACACCATGAGTCTCACCATCGATCACGCCGGGTTCTTTCCGTTCCTGCTCGGTCCGGACTTCGCGGTCTCCACGACCTCGGCCTGCAATTCGGCTGCCGGCACGCCCTCGCACGTGCTGATCGGGATCGGCCTGAGCACCGAAGCGGCGTCGCGCACGATCCGCCTGAGCCTCGGGCGCTTTACGAAGCCGGAAGATATCGACTTCGCAATCGGCATGCTGCGCGATGTGGTCGAATCGCTGAGCCCAATGACAGCCCAGGCCGTTCAAACCATTTGAGCGGTATCCGCGCGGCGCGTGCGATCAGACGCGCTGCGCGATCGCGATGATCAGCGTCGAGACGGACAAGGCGATCGCGACGAGCGCAATCGCAATGGCAGTGTTGTTCGGAAGTTTCATGCTCGATCCTGGTTCAGGGCGGTACGTTACCGTCTCCCGAGCGTTCCGGATGTTAGCAATTGTCAGAAAGCGTATCCGCACTTACCCTCGCGCCCTTATAGGCGCCCTGCGAGGCATCCTTCCCGGCACTAACGACAACGCCCCGGGGGCTCCGGGGCGTGCGGCACGCTAGCGCATTGAGGCTCGCTCCGGCTTAAACCACGTGCAGGTAGTGATAGAGGCCGGCCGCTGCGGCGCCGCCCACGAGCGGTCCGATCACCGGAATCCACGCATAGCGCCAGTCGCTGTCACGCTTGCCCGGAATCGGCAGCAGCGCGTGCATGATGCGCGGCGAGAGATCGCGCGCCGGGCTCATCGCGTAGCCCGTCGGGCCGCCGAGCGAGATGCCGATGCCGAGCACGAGCAGGCCCACCGGCAGCGCGTCAAGCGCGCCGAGCCCCACTTGCGGTGAAGCCAGATAGAGCACGCCGAGGATCAGGATGAACGTGCAGATCGCTTCGGTCAGCACGTTGTGCTTCACGCTGCGGATGGCAGGCGCGGTGCAGAACACGGCCAGCTTGAGATCCGCATTTTCTTCGCGTGCGAAGTGCTGCCGATAGGCGAGCCACACGAGCGCGGCGCCGGCCATGCCGCCGAGCATCTGCGCGGCGATATACCCCCCCACCTTCGACCATGCGAACTTGCCCGCGAGCGCGAGGCTGATCGTGACGATGGGATTCAGGTGCGCGCCGCTGAACGACGCCGTGACATAAACCGCAACGAACACGGCCATGGCCCAGCCGAACACGATGACGATGAGATCGGCGCCGTTACCTTTGGTCTTGGCGAGCAGCACGTTGGCGACTGCGCCGTTGCCGAGCAGCACCAGAATGGCGGTGCCGATGAATTCTGCAATGTATGGTGACATGATGTTGTCTCTCTAGCCACGCGGCAGGCACGCTGTGATGCGTGACCCGCCTGATGGAAATATATTTTTTAAGTATGACTGACGAATTTTAGACGAGGCTCAGTGCGTGTCGTCGGCCCACGCCTTGGCCGCCCGTACCGCGCGCTGCCAGCCTGCACGGCAGCGGTCCACCTGCTCCGAAGCCATCGCCGGGCCGAAGCGTCGGTCGAGTTGCCACTGGCTCTTCACCTCGTCGACGTTCTTCCAGTAGCCCGTTGCAAGACCCGCGAGATACGCGGCACCCAGCGCCGTGGTTTCGGTGATCTGCGGACGCACCACGTCCACGCCCAGCATGTCGGCCTGGAACTGCATGAGCAGGTTGTTCGCGCTCGCGCCGCCGTCCACGCGCAGCTCGCCGATGCTGATGCCCGAGTCGGCTTCCATGGCCGACAGCACATCGAGCGACTGATAGGCGATCGAATCGAGCGCCGCACGCGCGAGGTGCGCCGAGGTCGTGCCGCGCGTCACGCCGAAGAGCGAGCCGCGTGCACGCGCATTCCAGTGCGGAGCGCCGAGGCCGGCGAAAGCGGGTACGAGATACACGCCGTCGGTATGCGGCACGCTGGCCGCCAATGCCTCGATCTCCGCCGCGCTCTTGATGACGCCCATGCCGTCGCGCAGCCACTGCACCACCGCGCCCGCGATGAAGATGCTGCCTTCGAGCGCGTAGTTCACCTCGTTGCCGATCTGCCAGGCAATGGTGGTCACGAGGTTGTTCTTCGACTCGATCGGCTTCGTGCCGGTGTTCATCATCAGGAAGCAGCCCGTGCCGTAGGTGTTCTTCACCATGCCCGAGGTCGTGCACATCTGACCGAAGAGCGCGGCCTGCTGGTCGCCTGCGATACCGGCAATGGGAATCTTCGAGGCAAACACCGTGGTCTTCGTCGGACCGTAAATTTCGGATGACGAACGGACTTCGGGCAGCATGCTGCGCGGAATATCGAGCGCTTCGAGCAGATCGCTGTCCCACTCGCGCGTATGGATGTTGAAGAGCATCGTGCGCGACGCGTTCGTCACGTCGGTCACGTGCAGCTCGTGCTTCGTGAAGTTCCAGATGAGCCAGCTATCGACCGTGCCGAAGGCGAGCTTGCCTTGACGCGCCTTTTCGCGCGCGCCCGGTACGTTGTCGAGAATCCAGCGGATCTTGGTGCCCGAGAAGTACGAGTCGATCGGCAGGCCGGTCTTCGCGCGCACTTTCGCTTCGAGGCCCTGGGCCTTGAGCTGGTCGCAGAAGTCGGCCGTGCGGCGGTCTTGCCACACGATCGCGTTGTAGATGGGGTGGCCCGTCTCGCGGTCCCAGACGATGGTCGTTTCGCGCTGGTTCGTGATGCCGATCGCGGCGATGTTGGTGCCGTTCATGCCCGCACGCGTCACGGCTTCGGCGGCGACGCCGGCCTGGGTGGACCAGATTTCCTGCGGATCGTGCTCGACCCAGCCCGGCTGCGGGTAGATCTGCTCGAATTCCTTTTGCGCCATCGACACGATGTTGCCCTGGCGGTCGAACAGCATCGCGCGCGAACTGGTCGTGCCCTGGTCGAGCGCGAGAATATATTGATCCTGCATGTCTCTCATCTCCATCGTTGGTAGTTGTGATTCGCGCCGCGGGTGACGGCGCGTGGGTGGGGCGAGGCCTCGGGGTGCCAGGCTTTGCCCCGGTGGGCGCTCAGTGCGTGACTTTCGTGCCTTGATTCACTGCGTCTTGCAGGCCGGGCGTCGCACGGGCAGCGGCAAACCAGGTATCGATGGCGACCGTCACCGCTTCCAGCGTGCCCGGCGCCACGTGCAGGCCGAGCTTCGAACGGCGCCACAGTACGTCCTGCGCGCACGTCGCCCATTCGGCATCGCGCAGGTAAAGCAGTTCCGCTTCGTAGATGCCCGGCACGATTTCCTTGCCGAGGCCCGCGAGCGAGGTTGCGTTGCCCACCAGGCGGCTCGCACGCGTGCCATAGGCACGCGCATAGCGGCGCGCGAGCGGCGTGGGCAGCCAGGCGTGACGCTTGGCGAAGTCGTCGGCGAACGGCGCGAAGCGCGCGCCGGCAATGTCGCCGCCGGGCAGCGGCTTGCCCGCCGTCCACGTGAGCGCATTCGAGCCGAGCGCGCGGCACAGCATGTCCGACGCCTCTTCCGCGAGCTTGCGGAACGTCGTGATCTTGCCGCCGAACACCGAGAGCAGCGGCGCGCCGTCGCCGTCGTCCAGCTCGAGCTTGTAGTCGCGCGTGACGGCCGAGGGATTGTCCGCGCCCTCTTCTTCGAGCAGCGGACGCACGCCCGAATAGGTCCAGCACACGTCGGCCGGCGTGATCTTGCGCTTGAAGTAGCGGTTGATCGACTCGCACAGGTAGCGCGTTTCGTCGCCGTCGATGGCGACCTTCGCGGGATCGTTGCGATACTCCACGTCGGTCGTGCCGATCAGCGTGAAGTCGTGTTCGTACGGAATCGCGAAGATGATCCGCTTGTCCGGGTTCTGGAAGATGTACGCGTGGTCGTGGTCGAACAGGCGCTTCGTGACGATATGGCTGCCCTTCACGAGCCGCACGCTATGCTGCGCGCCGCGGCCGAGCGCGCCGTGCAGCACGTCGCCCACCCACGGACCGGCCGCGTTCGCAATCGCGCGGGCGCGCACGTCGAGGATCGAGCCGTCCGCGCGCTGCAGCCGCGCCTGCCATTCACCGTTCGCGCGGCGCGCCGAAACGAGCTTCGTGCGCGTGAGGATATCGGCGCCGTGCTCCTGCGCGTCGAGTGCGTTGAGCACCACGAGGCGCGCGTCGTCCACCCAGCCGTCCGAATAGACGAAACCGCGGCGGATCGAATCGATGAGCGGCGCGCCCGCCGCGTGACGGCGCATGTCGATGCCGCGCGAGCCCGGCAGCAGTTCGCGCTTCGCGAGGTGATCGTAGAGGAAGAGGCCGACCCGGATCAGCCACGCCGGACGCAGGTTCGGCATGTGCGGCATCACGAAGCGCAGCGGCCACATGATGTGCGGCGCCGCGCGCAAGAGCGTCTCGCGCTCCTGCAGCGCCTTGCGCACGAGGCCGAATTCCTTGTACTCGAGATAGCGCAGACCGCCGTGAATCAGCTTCGTGCTGGCCGACGAGGTATGCGACGCGAGGTCGTCCTGCTCGCACAGGAGCACGGAAAGGCCGCGCCCGGCGGCGTCGCGCGCGATGCCCGCGCCGTTGATCCCGCCGCCCACCACGAGCAGATCGTACCGATTCTGTTGATTCACCTGCTGTCCCTGAAAATAAGACGAACCTGAAATGTTCGAAATGTTCGGATACGAAATCTAACGAACAAAATCGAAAAAGTAAAGTTCGTTTTCTGGCGGGGTTTTACCTGGGTGGATGGAGGACCACGGTGGCCAGGGCAGGAACGGTCACGGGGCGGCGGAATGGCCGCGCAGATACCGCCGGACGGGGATTACAGCGCGAAGCCCATCCGCAATCGGGGCCTCATAAGACATCGGCTTGCATGCCGATCAGGCCCTTGAATGGGCTCTCCAAACCGGGGGCGCGATGCGCCTTAGCGTCGAGGAAATGTTCGAATCGGTCCGTCTGGATGTTCGAACGAACATGAAACACCCCCAGCCGCGAACCCGGCTCACTCTGCGATATAGACCTGCGTGCCGGCTGCCGCCACGGTCTCGTTCATCTCCGGCGGCAGCGGTTTGTCGGTGAAAAGCGCGTGAATCTGGTTCAGATGACCCTGGCGCACGAGCGCCGGCCGGCCGAATTTCGAATGATCCGTCACCAGATACACGGTGCGCGCATGCTCGATGATGGCTTCGGCCACGCGCACTTCGCGCGTGTCGAAGTCGCGCAGCGTGCCGTCCATTTCGATGGCCGAGGTGCCGATGATCGCGTAGTCCACCTTGAACTGGCGGATGAAATCGATGGCGAGTTCCCCCACGATGCCCTTGTCCCACGGCCGCACGATGCCGCCCGTGATCAGCACCTCGCACTCCGGATAGCCGGTCATCACGCTCGCCACGTTCAGATTGTTCGTGATGACGTGCAGGCCGCGATGCCGGTTCAGCGCCCGCGCCACTTCCTCGGTGGTCGTGCCGAGGTTGATGAAAAGCGAGGCCTGATCGGGAATGTGCGAGGCCGCGAGCGCCGCGATGCGCCGCTTCTCGTCGTGGAACATGCGCTGGCGCGCGCTATACGAGACGTTCTCCGAGCTCGTCGGCAGGCTCGCGCCGCCGTGGTAGCGGCGCAGCAGGTTCATGTCGGCGAGCCAGTTCACGTCGCGGCGGATCGTTTGCGGCGTGACATTGAAGTGCGCCGCGAGATCGTCAACGGTCACGAAGCCGTCGCGTTGCACCCACTCGAGCAATTCCTGCTGACGCGCATTGAGGGTGAGGCGGAGGTCTCGTGTCATGGTCTCTTGTCGGGGGACAGGGAATAGCTGTCCCTATTGTAAGGGCTGTCGACGGACAAGATAAATTTCGTCACCCCGGCGACGGATTTTCTGCGCACCCGCCGTTAAAGAGAAAAACCGGGGCACGCGCCCTACCCACCGCACGGAGAAACACAATGCAGAAAAACACGATGAGGCGCGTTGCCGTCGCCGTTCTCGCCGCGCTGGCAACCACTGCGGCGCTCGCCCAGGAGATCATCGTCGCCCCGCCGCCGCCGCGCGTGGAAGTCGTGCCGCCGCCGCGCGCCGGCTACGTCTGGGATCCGGGCCACTGGCGCTGGCGGCACGGCGCCTACGTGTGGATCGCCGGGCATTGGCAGCGCGTGCGCGAAGGCTATCACTGGGTGCCCGGTCACTGGGTCCAGCACGGCCCGAACTGGCGCTGGGTCGAAGGACATTGGGCCTGAGCGGTCCTCCGGCACGCCGGTGGAGCATGACATGAGAACCCTTCTGATCCTTGCATTGAGCGCGGCCGTGCTGTCGGGCTGCATCGTGGTGCCTGAGCGCCCCGCGTACTACCATCCGGCGGTCGTCGTATATTGAGCCCTCGCGACCCCATTTATACCGCCGTGCCCGGCTACCGCGCCCCGGCCCTCGCCGGGGCCGCCGAAGCCGCGTGGCCGCACTACAAGAAAAGCATCTGGCCCGAGAGCATCGCACACGCGCCCGGCCGCCTCGTCCCCAGCGCGGCGGCCGGCCTGCGCGCCGGGCCCCTCTTCAGCCAGGGAGTGGACGAACATGAGTTACGCGCGGCAGGCACGACGGGCCGCCCGAACGAGGCGGCGCCCCCGGCCACGGCCGGAGGTGCCGCCTCAGAGCCGTCACGGTGCGCCTTGAGCGAGCGAGATCCCGACGCAGACCTCGTCGCCCGTGTGGGCGCGCGCGATCACGGCGCCGTACGCACGCTCGTCATGAACAAGCTGCCCAGGCTGCTCGCGCTGGCGACCCGCATGCTGGGCGACCGCATGGAGGCCGAAGACGTGGCCCAGGAGGCTTTCATGCGCATCTGGAAACAGGCGCCGCAGTGGCGCACCGGCGAAGCGAAGTTCGACACCTGGCTGCACCGCGTGGCGCTGAACCTCTGCTACGACCGCCTGCGCGGCCGGCGCGAGGAGCCCGTGGACACGCTGCCCGACGAACCCGATCCGTCCGGCTCGCCCGACCTGCGGTTCGACGAGCGCGCCCGCGACGCAGGCGTGCGCCGCGCGCTCGCCGCCCTGCCGGCGCGGCAGCGCGAGGCGCTGGTGCTCACCTACTACCAGGAGTTGTCGAACATCGAGGCCGCGGCCATGATGGACATTTCCGTCGATGCGCTGGAGAGCCTGCTCGCGCGGGCCCGGCGTTCGTTGCGCGCGCAACTGGCCGGCGACGGCACAAGCAAGGACACAGCATGACACCCGAACGCTTCCATACTCTCGTAGCCGCCTATGGCGCCGATCCGCGCCGCTGGCCGTCGCACGAGCGCGAAGATGCGCTCGCCTGGGCCCGTGCACACCGCGCCGAAGCCGAGACCGCGCTCGACGAAGCGCTCGAGCTCGACGCCTGGCTCGCACGCGACACGGTGACGCCGCCCACGCGTGCGCTCTTCGAGCGCATCGTCGCCAGCGCGCCCGCGAACGCGGACCCGCGCGCCAGGGCGCCGCAACGCCGGCGCCTCTGGTGGTCCGGCGCGGCCTTCGCAGGCGTTGGGCTTGCGGGTGCGCTCGCCGGTGCGCTGGCGATGTCGATTTTGCTGCTCGGCAGCGCGCCGCCCTCGTCTCACGAAGGATACGAGACGCACGAGAGCAGCTATCTGACCACGAGCTTCGGCGGTTCGAGCGCCGACTGGGGTGACGAATGAACGGCCGTGGCTGGAAGTTTCTGGTAGCGGGCTCGGTACTGCTCAATGTGTTCCTGCTCGGCGCGATTGCGGGCGGCGCGTGGCGCTGGTTCGCGTCCCAGGGCGAGCACCAGGCGGCGCCCGCGCAAAAAACGGCACTGCGTTTCGCCGCCGACGATCTCACGCCCGAGCGCCAGGCCCAGTTCGTCGACGCGCTCAAGGACGCGCGCCGCGAAGGCAAAGCCTACGCCCGCGAGGGACGCGACGACCGGCGCGTGGTGCTCGATCTGCTCGCCGCGCCGCAACTGGACCGCGCCGCGCTCGACGATGCGCTCGCGCGCACGCGCGCCGCGGATACCGCGTTGCGTGCGCAGGTGGAAAGCGGCGTGGCCGATTTCGCGGCCACGCTCACGCCCGAGGAACGCGTGAAGTTCGCCGAAAGTTTGAGGCAGCGTGGCCAATGGCGTCTGCCTCCCGCGAAATCCGCGAAGCCGCCGCAGGCGGCAAGCACGGCGCAATAGCACCGGGCGGCCAACATTGCCCGGATAACAATCGGTAACAACAACGCGCGAAAAAGTCCTCAGGCGAGCGACGGATTGGCGGCAGCGTCTCCGTTTAACGAAGGTACGCAACGCCTGAAGGACTTCGCATGGAAAGCCTGCCGACTGTCAGCGCCGCGGCGATCGCGATGAACCGTTTCGGGCTCGGCGCGCGCGCCGACGAAACGCCGCCCGCCGATCCGCGCAACTGGCTTCTCGATCAATTCGCGCACTACGAAGCGCTGCCTGCGGCATGGAGCCGGCAACCCGGCTCCGCTGCGATCGCGCAACGCTTTGGCGAAGAGCGCCAGCAGAAGATGGCCGACAACGCCGCGGCAAACAGCATGACAGGCGCCACGACGAGCACCGGCACGGCCGGCACGACTGGCACAACAAGCGCGGCAGGCGAGGATCCGAAACAGGCCGCGCGCCAGGCGGTGAATCGCGACATCCGCCGCGAGGGCGTCGACCTCTACCGCAGCGCCGTGAATGCGCGCCTTGCCAGCGCCCTTGCCACGGACACGCCCTTCGTCGAGCGCCTCGTCCACTTCTGGTCGAACCACTTCGCGGTATCCGTCGACAAAGGCCCGGTGGCGAGCCTGGCGGGGGCCTTCGAAATGGAGGCGATCCGGCCGCACGTGCTGGGCCGCTTCGAAGACATGCTCGTGGCCGTGGAGCAGCATCCGGCCATGCAGATCTTTCTCGACCAGACACGCTCGGTGGGCCCCGACAGCAAAGCCGCCCTGCGGGCCGACGCGCGCGACCCGGACCACAAGCGCGGACTCAACGAAAATCTCGCGCGCGAGATCATGGAACTGCATACCTTAGGTGTGCGAAGCGGATACACACAGAACGACGTGACCGAGTTCGCGCGCGCGCTCACCGGCTGGAGCGTCGCGGGTGTGCAGGGGCCGCAGCCACCAGGCGCGACGCCGGGCGCCTTCGTGTTCCGCCCGGCGCTGCACGAACCCGGCGAGCGCATCGTCATGGGCCGCCGCTACGACCAGCCCGGCGAGGAGCAGGCGCTCGCGATCCTCCACGATCTCGCGCTCGCGGACGCCACGAGCCGCCATATCGCCTTGCAACTCGGGCGCCACTTCGTCGCCGACAATCCGCCGCCCGAACTCACCGGGCGCCTTGCCGCGGCCTACCGGCAAAGCGGCGGCGATCTGCCGACGGTGTATCGCGCGCTAGTCGAATCGCCGCAGGCGTGGATTGCGGTCAACACGAAGTTCAAGACGCCCTGGGAATGGACGGTTTCGTCGATGCGCGGGCTCGGCTGGCGCGATGCCGGCGACCTGAACGCCGCCCCGCTCCTCACGCAGCTCGGCCAGCCGATCTGGCGGCCCGGCTCGCCGGCGGGCTACGACGATATCGCCGCAAGCTGGGCCGCGCCCGATGCGCTCGTGCGCCGTGTGGAAGTCGCGCAGCGATTCGCGGCGCGCACAGGCGACCGGCTCGACCCGCGCACGCTCGGCCAGACACTCACGGCCGGCTCGCTGAGCGCGCCCACCGCCACGGCGGTCGCGCATGCCGAAAGCGCGCCCACGGCGCTCGCGCTGCTGCTCGTCTCGCCCGACTTTCTGAGAAGGTGACCCACATGGCATCCCGCATGGCCTCTTCCTCCCGCCGCCATTTCCTGAGCCTCGCCGCAGCCGGTGCGGGCGCGCTGCTCGTCGCGCCGCACATGGTCTTCGCGAGCGTGGCCACCGACCGCCGCTTCGTGTTCGTGATCCAGCGCGGCGCCGCGGACGGCCTGAACATCGTCGTCCCCTACGCCGAGCCCGCCTATGCGACGCTGCGCGGCCCGTTGACGATCGACGCGGCCAGCGCGACGAAACTCGACGGCACCTTCGCGCTGCACCCCTCGCTCGTGCAGACCGCGCAGATGTACCAGTCGGGGCAGGCGCTTTTCGTGCACGCGATCGCCTCGCCGTATCGCGACCGCTCGCACTTCGACGGCCAGAACGTGCTGGAAACAGGCGGCCGCGCGCCCTATCAGGTGAAGGACGGATGGCTCAACCGGCTGGTCGGCCTGATGCCCGCGACGCGCGAAAACGCCATCGCGCTCGCGCCCACGGTGCCCGCGGCGCTGCGCGGCCCCGCACGCGTGACGTCGTATGCGCCCTCCGCCCTGCCGGCGGCGTCCGACGATCTCCTGATGCGCGTGTCCTCGCTCTACGAAGGCGATGCGCAGCTGCGGCCGCTCTGGGAATCGGCGCTCGGCGCGCGCGGCCTCGCCTGCGATATCGGCCCGAAGCAGGATCCGGCCAGCCTCGGCAAGCTCGCGGCGCAGTTCCTCGCGCGCCCGGACGGCCCGCGGATCGCGATGATCGAGACCGGCGGATGGGACACGCACAGCGCGCAGAACGCGCGCCTCGCCAACCAGTTGAAGGCGCTCGACACGATGCTCGCCGCGCTGCGCGACGGGCTGGGCGCCGACTGGGACAAGACCACGGTGCTCGTCGCCACGGAATTCGGCCGCACGGCCGCCGCGAACGGCACGGGCGGCACCGACCACGGCCAGGGATCGGTCGCCATGCTGCTGGGCGGCGCGGTGAAAGGCGGGCGCGTGGTGGCCGACTGGCCCGGCCTGCGCAGCGCCGATCTCTACGAAGGACGCGACCTCAAGCCCACGGCCTCGCTCGACGCGCTCATCGCGGGCGCGGCCAGCGAAAGCCTCGCGCTCGATCCGCAGCGCACCGCGGCCACACTCTTCGCTGAAGCGGGTGCACCGCGGGCCACCACCGGCCTGATCCGCACCTGAGCGAATACGCCGTGCGTCATGCGCAACAACGACAGATCAGCCTGCAACCAGAAGGAGTACGAAACGTGATGAAGAAAACGATGCTTTCCGCGACCCTATGTGCCTGCGCGGCGCTCGTTTCAGCGTGCGTGGTGGAACCGGCGCGGCCGCCCGAGCCCCCGCCGCGCGTGGAGGTCATGCCGCCTCCGCCCGCGCCCGGTTATCACTGGGTCAAGGGACACTATCGTTGGGAAGGCAACCACTGGGCGTGGGTGCCGGGCCACTGGGCCGGGTAAAGGTCCGCGAAGGATCGGCGGGTCCGGCGCGGATGCCGCGTGACAGGAAACCGTCGCGCGGCGTACCGGAAATCGACGCGGCGCCGCGTAGCGGGCGCCGGATTTCGGACGTCAGCCCAGCGCGGGATGCGCGGCGCACCACTCGTCGACGATGTCCTTGCCGCGATGCTCGACGGCGGACAGCGCCATCAGCACGTCGATTTTCAGCTTGGGGATCGTCAGTTCGACGGAGGGCAGTGTCACGTCCTGCGCCTCGCCGGCGATGCCCACGATTTTTGCGCTGCACAGCCACTGCGTGTCCGTCTCGTCCGCTTTCGCATCGGTTGCGATTCGAAAGCCACGATATTCGATTGCCATTTTTCCCTCCGATACCTGACAAGGCGTAAGCATTCGCCGCTCGCGCGCAGCGAAACATCCAATATATCACCGCGCCGCAACATCCTCAGCGACGCGGGTCTTGCCGCATTGCGCTCAGAAGCCCGCTGCCAGTCCGTCGCGCCGGGAATCGCTCGCCGCCACATAGCCTCGCTCGGGATCGTTGCGGTCCAGCTTCCAGATGAACTGGCCCGAGCCGAAGTCCATATACGGGTCGTCGATGCGCTTGATCTGGTGGCCGCGCTGCTGCAACGCGAGCACCGTTTCGGGGTCGAGCGTCGATTCTACGTCGAGCGTGAAGTCGCGGTTGACCTTCCAGCGCGGCGCATCGCAGGCGGCCTGGGGTTGCTGGCCGTAATCGAGCATGCGCACCACGGTCTGCAGATGCCCTTGCGGCTGCATGTCGCCGCCCATCACGCCGAAGCTCATCACCGCTTCCTGGCGGCCCTCCACTTGCTGGGTGAGGAACGCCGGAATGATGGTGTGGAACGGCCGCTTGCCGCCGGCCACCACGTTGGGCGAAACCGGGTCCATCGAAAAACCGCAGCCGCGATTCTGCAAGGCGATGCCCGTGCCGGGCACCACCACGCCCGAACCGAAACCCATGTAGTTCGACTGGATGAAGCTCACCATCATGCCGCGCTCGTCTACCGCCGACATGTAGATCGTGCCGCCCGCCTTCGGCATGCCGAAGCCGAAATGCGTGGCGCGCTTCGGGTCGATCAGCTTCGCGCGCGATTTCAGATAGGCCGTGTCGAGCATCTGCTCGGGCGTGACGTCCATCGAGCGCGGATCGGCAACATAGCGATAGACATCGGCGAAGGCGAGCTTCATGGCCTCGATCTGCAGATGCTGGGCCTCTACGCCGTCGAGCGGGAGCGACGCCACGTCGAACTGCTCGAGTATGCCGAGCGCGATGAGGGCCGCGATGCCCTGCCCGTTCGGCGGAATCTCGTGCACCGTGTGGCCGCGATAATCCTTGCCGATCGGCTCGACCCATTCGGCGCGATAGGCACGCAAATCGTCGAGTGTCATCGCGCCGCCGCACTCGCGCGAAAACGCCGCAATACGCTCCGCGATCTCGCCTTCGTAGTACGCACGCGGCCCTTCTTCCGCGAGCCGGCGCAAGGTCGCCGCGTGACCCGGCAGACGCACGCGCTCGCTCACCTCGGGCGCGCGGCCGTGCGGCATGAAGGTTTCGGCAAAACCGGGCTGGTCCTTCAGGTCGGGAATCGCGGCCTGCCACTTGTGGGCGACGATGCTGGCCACCGCGTGACCGCGCTCGGCGATCTCGATGGCCGGCGCCATCAGGTCCGCGAACGGCAGCGAACCGAACTTCGCATGCAGCGCCTCCCAGCCGGCGATGACGCCGGGCACGGTCACCGTGTCCCAGCCGCGCACGGGCTGCTTCGCGCGGCCATTTTCTTCGCCGTAGCGGCCGCGGAAGTAATCGACGTTCCAGGCCGCGGGCGCGGTGCCCGAGGCGTTCAGGCCATGCAGGCGGCTGCCGTCCCAGACGAGCACGAAGGCGTCGCCGCCGAGGCCGCACGAGACCGGCTCGACCACCGTGATGGCCGCGGCCGCGGCGATGGCCGCATCGACGGCATTGCCGCCTTGCCAGAGCATGCGCAGACCCGCCTGCGCCGCGAGCGGATGCGAGGTCGACACGATATTGCGGGCGAACACCGGCAGGCGCAGTGTCGGATACGGGTTTTGCCAGTCGAAGCGTGTCATGGGACGGTGCCTGGGATGGAAACGAAAAATACTAATACAAGCCGCGCGAACGCATCGCCTTTCCATTGAATGGCCACTGTAAGGCGGTGCGCATGCGGGCGGATCGCGAGGGGTTATCCCCTATTCCCGTCAAATTGTCTATACAACACCATCGGGGATGCTACCTTGCCGCCTCTTTTCGGAGTCTCTCGTGGCCCAACCCGAATCCCTTGCCCAACTCGCACCCGACGGCCGCAAGCTGCTGGAAACGCGCTCCATCGACTACATTCCCGACACGGAGCGTCACGGCAGCCTGCTCAGCCAGTTCACGCTGTGGCTCTCGGCCAACCTGCAAATCACGGCGATCATTACCGGCGCGCTCGCCGTGGTGCTGGGCGGCGACGTGTTCTGGTCGCTCGTGGCGTTATTGATTGGACAACTCGTGGGCGGCACCGTAATGGCGCTCCATGGCGCGCAGGGGCCGCAACTGGGCCTGCCGCAGATGATCTCCAGCCGCGTGCAGTTCGGCGTTTATGGCGCGGCGCTGCCCATCGCGCTCGTGTGCCTCATGTACGTGGGCTTTTCCGCCAGCGGCACCGTGCTGGCAGGCCAAGCCACGGCGCAGTTGCTCGACGTTTCCGATACCACGGGCATTTGCCTCTTCGCCGCGCTCATCGTCGTGTTGACGCTGCTCGGCTATCGCTCGATCCACTTCGTGGGACGCATTGCGAGCGTGGTCGGCGTGGCCGCCTTCGTGTTCATGTTCGCGCAGCTCTTCGCGCATCACGACGTGGGCGCGCTGCTCGCCAACCGGCATTTCACGCTGCCGAGCTTCCTGCTTTCGATGTCGCTCTCCGCCTCGTGGCAGATCGCCTTCGGTCCTTACGTGGCCGACTATTCGCGCTATCTGCCGCGCACGACTTCGCCCGTGCGCACGTTCTTCGCGGTAGGCCTCGGTTCGGTGATCGGCGCGCAGGCGGCGATGGTGTTCGGCGTGTTCGCCGCTGCGCTCGCGGGTCATGCGTTCGCGCATCATGAAGTGGAATATATCGTGGGGCTGGGTGCGAGCGGCGCGGTGGCCGCGCTGCTCTATTTCAGCATCGCGTTCGGCAAGCTCACCGTTACCACGCTCAATGCGTATGGGAGCTTCATGTCGATGGCCACGGTGGTGAGCGCGTTTCGCGCGAAGCGCGCGATCTCCACGCGCCACCGCTTCGTTTATATCGTCGTGATGGTGGGATTCTCCACCGCCGTCGCCCTGGCGGGACGCCATTCGTTCCTCAAGGAGTTCACGGCCTTCATTCTGTTTCTGCTGGCGTTTTTTACGCCGTGGAGCGCGATCAATCTGGTCGATTATTATTGCTTTACGCAATCGCGCTATGATGTACCGGCGCTTTCCGATCCGCATGGACGCTATGGCCGGTGGAATGCGAAGGCCATCGCCATTTATGTGCTCGGCGTGCTCGTGCAGATGCCTTTTATTTCCAGCAGCTTCTATACGGGACCGTTCGTCGATGCGCTGGGTGGAACGGATATTTCGTGGATACTCGGGCTCGTCGTGCCGGGTGTGGTGTATTACGTCGTGACGCGGCAGTCGCCGCAGTCGATTCCGGATCGGCTGGTTCTGCCGGTTGAGGAGCGGTGACTCCGGCAGTGTGGCCCGGCGTAGGTGCTTTTGGAAAAGAGACTGGAAAAGAAACGGCTCTGGATTTTTGATCCAGAGCCGTTTTTCTTGCTGCCGCAAGTCTTCTCTGCGTTGCCCTACTTCACCGCATTCAATGCCTGAACGGCGGCAAGCGCCCCACCCACCATTCCTCGCAACACGGGCTCAACCTTGCCCGCAAGTGCCGGCACATAATCGAACGGCGCCGTCTCGCTCATATAAGTGGACTGGCACATTTCGAGCTGAATGGCATGCACGCCGTCCTGCGGCGCGCCGAAATGACGCGTGATATAGCCGCCCTTGAAACGCCCGTTCGCCACCCACGTATACGCACTCGCCTGTGCCGCATTCGCCGCGGCCGCCTGCACTTCGGCCGCAACGGTCCGACCATCCTGCGTGCCGATATTCAGATCCGGCAGTTTGTTTTCGAAAAGCCGCGGCAGCACGCTCGCAATCGAGTGCGCTTCCCACAGCAGCACGTTCGCGTGCAGGCTGCGCAGGCGCTGCAACTCGGCGCGCAGCGTATCGTGGTACGGCTGCCAGTAAGCCGCGACACGCTGCGCGCGCGCCGCCGCATCGGGCGCGCGGCCCTCGCGATAGAGCGGTTCGCCGCGGAACGTCTCGGTCGGACACAGCGAAGTGGTCGTCTGGCCCGGATACAGGCTCTCGTCGTTCGGCGGACGGTTCAGATCGATCACGTAGCGCGACACGCGCGCCCCGAGGATCGTCGCGCCCAGGTCTTTCGCAAACGCATAGAGGCGGTCGAGGTGCCAGTCGGTATCGGCGACGGTGAGCGCGATATCGGTGTAGTGCTCGCGCAAGGCGTCGGGAATCCGCGTGCCGAGGTGCGGGATCGAGATCAGCAGCGGCGCGGTGCCGCGCTCAAGGGTATACAGGTCGGTCATGATTCGTCGCAACGGAAACGGTGGTGTGCGTGGGTCACGCGTTCAACAACAGACGCGCGAGCGCCTTGCGATAGACGGCGTACAGGCGTTCTTCGTGGCGATGGCGACGGCGCTCCACCACCTTTTCGCCGCCCGCGTAAACGTCGAGCACCGGCGTTTCGCCATGCTCGCAGAATACGACGGACGAAAGCCAGGTGTCGGGAGACTGTTCGGCAAGATCCGCGTGCTGCGGGTCCAGCACGATCCAGTCCGCGCGTGCTCCCGCTATCAGCGCGCCCGTCGCGCGCCCCGTCGCACGCGCGCCGCCTGCCAGCGCGGCATCGAACAGGCGGTCGGCAACCTGAACGGTCTGCGCCGAAGCCAGCACGTTGCGCTGGCGCCGCACGAGCCGCTGCCCATATTCGAGCAGCCGCAGTTCGGCGCGCCAGTCCACACCGATATGGCTATCCGAACCCACGCCGAATACGCCGCCCGCTTCCAGATAGTCGTGCGCCGGGAAGATGCCGTCGCCCAGATTCGCCTCGGTCGTGAGACACAGGCCCGCCACGGCGCCGCTGTTCGCGAGCGCGCCCGTTTCGGCCGCGTCGACATGCGTTGCGTGCACGAGGCACCAGCGCGCGTTCACGTCGAAGCGATTGAGCAGCCATTGCACAGGACGTGCGCCTTCGGTCGCGAGGCAGGCGTCCACTTCGGCCGTCTGCTCGGCGATATGGATATGCACCGGGGCGCCCGGCAGCATGGCATCGAGCCCGTCGAGCATCGTCTGCAGCGAGTCTTTCGATACGGCCCGCAGCGAATGCGGCGCCACGCCGTAACGCAGCGCGCCGTGTTCGGGCCGCGCGCGCCGCAGCGTATCGATGAGTTCGAGCAACTGGTCCGGTGTATTGATGAAGCGCCGTTGATCGTCGCGCGGCTTCTGCGCGCCGAAGCCGCTGTACTGGTACAGCACGGGCAACAGGGTCATGCCGATGCCGGTATCGGCCGCGGCATCGACGGCACGTTGCGCCAGTTCCGCCGGATTGCCATAACGCCGGCCGTCCTCCGCGTGGTGCACGTAGTGGAATTCGCAGACGGACGTGTAGCCCGCCTTCAGCATCTCCACATAGAGCCAGCCCGCAATCGCGCCGAGGTCATCGGGCGTGATGCGCGCAGCGAACCGGTACATCAGGTCGCGCCAGCTCCAGAAGCTGTCGGTGGGGTTCGCGCGATATTCGGTGAGGCCCGCCATCGCACGCTGAAATGCGTGCGAGTGAAGGTTAGGCATGCCAGGCATGACCGGGCCAGCCGCCTGCGGCACGCCTTCGGGCGCGCGAGTGAGGTCGGGTGTAACTGCGCGAAGCTGGCCCGCATCGTCCCATTCGAGCAGGACATTGCGGCGCCAGCCGCCAGGCAGCCAGGCATGCCCGGCAAAAAGCGCGTGTGAAGTCGGATTCATGTTCGTGGCGTGGTTCAGGCGATCAGGCGGCGCGCGAAGCAGTGAAGACGGTTTCGCCCGCGCGCACGACGCGTTCGCAAAGCGGTCGGCCGATCCAGTAGGCGAGTTCCGCCAGCGACTGAACCCGCCATACCGCGAAGTCGGCGGGACGCCCCGCCGCCAGCGTGCCGTGCCGCTCGCTGTCGCCGAACGCGCGCGCCGCGTGTCGCGTGACGCCCAGCAGCACTTCGGGCACGGTCATGCGAAAGAGCGTGGTCGCCATGTTCATCATGAGCAGCAACGACGTGGTGGGCGACGTGCCCGGGTTGCTGTCGGTCGAGATCGCAATCGGCACCTCGTAGCGCCGCAGCAAATCGAGCGGCGGCAACTGCGTTTCGCGGATGAAGTAATAAGCACCCGGCAGCAGCACGGCTACGCTGCCCGCCGCCTTCATCGCGGCGACACCCGCTTCGTCGAGGAATTCCAGGTGGTCGGCGGAAAGCGCGCCGTAACGAGCGGCCAGCGCTGCGCCGCCGCTGTTCGAGAGCTGCTCCGCGTGCATCTTGACGGGCAGCTTGCGCCGCGCCGCCGCCTCGAACACGCGCTCGCTCTGCGCGAGCGAGACGCCGATGCGCTCGCAGAACACATCGACCGCGTCCACGAGGCCTTCGTCCGCGAGCGCGGGCAGCATGCGCTCGCACACTTCGTCGATATAGGCATCGGCGCGGCCCGCGTATTCCGGCGGCGGCGCGTGCGCGCCGAGGAAGGTCGTGCGCACCGTTACCGGATAATGCTCGGCGAGGCGCCGCGCCACGCGCAACATCTTGCGCTCGGACTCGAGTTCGAGGCCATAGCCCGATTTGATCTCGACGGCGGTCACGCCTTCCGCAAGGAGCGGTTCGAGGCGTGCCGCGGACTGCGCGAAGAGCGCGTCCTCGCTCGCGGCGCGCGTGGCACGCACGGTCGAAACGATGCCGCCTCCCTGGCGCGCGATCTCTTCGTAGCTCACGCCCGCGAGGCGCTGCGCGAATTCGTCCGCACGCTGGCCGGCATAGACGAGATGCGTGTGGCAATCGACGAGGCCCGGCGTGACCCAGGCGCCGCCCAGGTCTTCGCGCGGCCACGCGGCGTACTGCGCAGGAACCTGTGCGAGCGTGCCGAGCCACGCGATCTTGCCGTTCTCGACGGCGAGGGCCGCATTGTCGAGCGTCTCGCGCGGATCGCCTTGCGCGCACAGTTTGAGGTTGTGCCAGAGAGTCTGTTTCATGGATCGGTTCATGAGGTCCGCGTGGCGTTCGGCAACACCGACCCGGAAGATGGGACGTCGGCCTGCGGCGCCACCCTATCGAGAGCGACAGCCAGCAGTGCGCCCTCGCCCTGCGTTTCGATGTCGACGGCTTGCACCGCGTCGACGCGCAGCGTGTCGCCAGACGCGAGCGCGACCGGTTCGGCACCGTCCACGCCGATGGCGACCGGACCCCGCGCGCAGTACAGCAGAAGCGTTTGTGCGGAGAGTCGGCGCACTGTCGCCGTACACCAGACGTCGAGCGTACCGCGCGCCACGCCGCGGCGCACCATCAGATTGAAATCGCGCGTCGGTCCTTCGACCAGTTGCGCCGTAATCGCGGCTTCGCCTGCGAAGCGCGCGACATCGAGCGGCGCCGTGAGCGCATGCGTGCGTGCGGCGGGCCCCGCTTCGTCCAGCAGCATGCCCATGCCTTCGAGCAGCACCAGCGTGCGATCCACGCCCTCGAAGCGCGAAAACGGCCCAGCCTGCGCCACATCGGCCACGCTCACTCGCCACGCGAACGTGTCGAGCGCCGTGCCGGCAGCCGCACCTGCGAGACCGCCAGCAACGGGCGCCGCCGCGATCTCGCGCGTGACGCCGCCGCCGTTCTTCCACGGCGACGCCACCAGGTCCTCGCCGCGCAGCAGCGTCACGCGCGCAGCGGCCTGCACTGCGTGCGCGCCA
>NZ_CAJMZC010000029.1:0-30879 GCF_905220215.1 Paraburkholderia sp. J12 | reverse complement strand
TTGCTCCAGAAGACTTGCGGGGGTCATTAAAGCTCCTCTTGCCATTAGAATGCTTTTTTCGGGTTCGTATTGTCGGGTAACGCTCCCCGGGCCGCAACCCAACGAGCCATATTTAGCACGACCGTTCTATTTTATGCCAGAATGGCATCCTTTCCGCGGAAAGGGCCGTCCGGCGAACCCTCATACCTGAACAGGAAGCACAAATGGGCCGTTCGATCAATCTGGAAGGCAAGGTGGCGATGATCACGGGCGCGTCGAGCGGCCTCGGCAAGCGCTTTGCCCAGGTGCTTTCGCAGGCCGGCGCGAAGGTCGTGCTGGCGAGCCGGCGTGTCGAGCGGCTCAAGGAGCTGCGCGCCGAGATCGAGGCCGAAGGCGGCGCGGCGCATGTCGTCTCGCTCGACGTGACGGACTACCAGAGCATTCGCTCGGCCGTCGCTCACGCGGAAACGGAGGCGGGGACCATCGACATCCTCGTCAACAACTCGGGCGTTTCGACGACGCAAAAACTCGCGGACGTCACGCCCGCCGACTTCGAATACGTGTTCGACACCAACGCGCGCGGCGCCTTTTTCGTCGCCCAGGAAGTGGCCAAGCGCATGATCATGCGCGGCAACGGCGGCGGTCCGAAGCCCGCGTACCGGATCATCAACATCGCGTCGATGGCGGGGCTGCGCGTGCTGCCGCAGATCGGCCTCTATGCGATCAGCAAGGCGGCGGTCGTGCACATGACGAAGGCGATGGCGCTCGAATGGGGGCGCTACGGCATCAACGTGAACGCGATCTGCCCGGGCTACATCGACACCGAACTCAATCACCACCACTGGGCGACCGAGCAGGGCCAGAAGCTCGTTTCGATGCTGCCGCGCCATCGCGTCGGTACGCCCGAAGATCTGGACGGCCTGCTGCTGCTGCTGGCCGCCGACGAGTCGTCCTTCATCAACGGCTCGATCATCACCGCCGACGACGGCTTCGGGCTCGCCTGAGCGGCTTGCCCGGCGCCTCGCGCGGCGTCCCGGTTTTAATGCAAAAAGAAGTGCAATGAGCGATTACCACCCCGTTTTCGAAATGACCATGCCGATCCGCTGGGGCGACATGGATGCCTTTGGTCACGTGAACAACACGGTCTATTTCCGCTACATGGAGCAGGCGCGGATTTCCTGGTTCGAACAGCTGGGCGTGGCCGGCGGCAATGGACAAGGGCAGGGGCCGGTGATCGTCAATGCGTCGATGGAATTCCTCAAGCAGCTGCATTATCCGGGCGACGTCGTCTGCACCCTGACCGTGGGCCAGCCCGGGCGCAGCAGTTTCGACACGGGCTTCGAACTGCGCCGCGCCGACGATCCGGAAACCGTCTACGCGCGCGGCGGGGCGCGCTGCGTCTGGATCGACTATGCGGCCGGCAAATCGGTGCCGATTCCCGATACGCTGCGCGATACCCTCGAGCACGCGCCGCTCGTCAAGGCAAGCCGGCCGGGCTGAGCCGTCGTGCCAGTCGTGCCAGCCGCGTTAGTCGTGCCGGCGGCGCACGCGCCGCGCCTCACTCCCCAAGCAGTCGCTGCACGAGTTCCGTCGCGTTGCCGGTGTCGTACTTGCGCATGAGCCGCGCGCGGTAGACGTCCACCGTGCGCGAACTGATATCGAGAATCCGCCCGATCTGCTTGCTTGTTTTGCCCGTGACCAGTTGCGCGGCGATTTCGCGTTCGCGCGGCGTCAGTTCCACCGCGACGCGGCGCGTCGCGCTCAAGTCTTCGAACGTCCAGACGCCCGCCGCGTGAGGCGCCGCGCGGTCGAGCGAGCGTCCCGTGACGTGGCACCAGAAGAGCTCGCCGTCGGCGCGCTTCATGATGCGGTCGTCGGCGTAGCTGCCCTGGGCCGTCATGATGGGCGGAATGCGCTCGCCGATGCGCTCGAATTCGTCCGCCGACGGGTACAGCACCTGAAACGACTGGCCGATCAGCGCCTCGCGCGGGCAGCGGAAGATGGCCGCCACCTGGTCGTTGCAGTCCTCGATCATGCGTTCGCGCGAGAGCACGAGGCCGATGGGCGCAAGATGAAAGGCGGTGCGGTAGTCGAGCGCGGAACGCCCGGGTGCATCGGTGGGGGCGGCGGGGCTGGCGGGCTTGGGCGTAGGCGGCATGGCGGCGGTGCGGGTATTGCTTTATGTAGTTTTGCGTATTGTGCCGTATCGCGCGCGAAGCGTACGCTTTGCACCCATTGGAGGGACGGTTCCAGGGCGGGTAGCGGTGTCAGCGGCGTGTGTCCGATTCACGGCAATGCCACCGCTCTCGTGGATAGAATGAGGCTTTCTCCGGGCGTGCCCGTACCGGCACGGCCCGCGCGCGAAGCCAGAAAGAACCGGATCGACGGATTTCCATTCGAGGAAGGGACACACTGATGAACAAAGTCTATGCAAGCGCGGCCGCCGCGCTCGAAGGCATCGTCAAGGACGGCCAGACCTTCGCGGTCGGCGGGTTCGGGCTGTGCGGCATTCCCGAGGCCCTGATCGGCGCGCTGCGCGATTCGGGCGTGAAGGGCATCACCTGCATCAGCAACAATGCGGGCGTCGATGGCTTCGGTCTGGGTTTGCTGCTGGAAACGCGCCAGATCAAGAAGATGATCTCGTCGTACGTGGGCGAGAACAAGGAATTCGAGCGCCAGTATCTCTCGGGCGAACTCGAGCTCGAATTCACGCCGCAAGGCACGCTGGCCGAAAAGCTGCGCGCGGGCGGCGCGGGCATTCCCGCGTTCTTCACCAATACCGGTTTCGGCACGCTGATTGCCGAGGGCAAGGAAACGCGCCAGTTCGGCGAGAAGCACTACGTGCTCGAGCACTCGCTGACCGCCGACGTGGCGCTCGTGAAGGCGTGGAAGGCCGACAAGTCGGGCAATCTGATCTATCGCCGCACGGCGCGCAACTTCAACCCGATGTGCGCGATGGCGGGCAAGATCACGGTCGTGGAGGTGGAGGAGATCGTCGAGAACGGCGAACTCGATCCGGACGCGATCCATACGCCGGGTATCTTCGTGCAGCGCATCGTGCTCAATGCGCATCCGGAGAAACGCATCGAACAACGCACTGTGCGCGCTGGCAACTGAGGGGAGACCGATCATGGCATGGAATCGTGATGAAATGGCCGCACGCGCAGCGAAGGAACTGCAGGACGGCTTTTACGTGAACCTCGGTATCGGCCTGCCCACGCTGGTGGCCAACCACGTGCCCGCGGGCATGGAGGTGTGGCTGCAATCGGAAAACGGGCTGCTGGGCATCGGCCCGTTCCCGACCGAAGACCAGGTGGACGCGGACATGATCAACGCCGGCAAGCAGACCGTGACGACGCTGCCGGGCTCGTCGATCTTCTCCTCGGCCGATTCGTTCGCGATGATCCGCGGCGGCCACATCAACCTGGCGATCCTCGGCGCGATGCAGGTGAGCGAAAAGGGCGACCTCGCGAACTGGATGATCCCCGGCAAGATGATCAAGGGCATGGGCGGCGCGATGGACCTCGTGGCGGGCGTCGGGCGCGTGGTGGTGCTGATGGAGCATGTGGCCAAGGGCGACCAGCACAAGATTCTCGAAGCCTGCACGCTGCCGCTCACCGGCGTGGGCGTGGTGGACGTGATCATCACCGATCTGGGCGTGATCGAAGTCACCGACGCGGGCCTGAAGGTGACCGAACTCGCACCGGGCGTGAGCGTGGACGAGATCAAGGCGAAGACGGGCGCGCCGCTCGACGTGAGCGCCGTGAACTGATCGCGCCGGCGCTACGATTTCAGACGGGCGGGACTTCGGTCCCGCCCGTTTTGTTTTGGTGTGCCCGATTCGTGCGACGCGTGCGATTCGTGTGAATCGGGCGAATCGGGCGAATCGGGCAATTAGTGCGATTCATGCGATTCGCTCCCGCGGCCGCCCATGCCCATCCGGCACCGCAAAGCCGTTTACAATCGCCGCACAGCCTTTCACCGAGGATCGAGCGATGAGCGTACCGTCTGCCGTGCCGCGTCAACACGATGTCCAGTGCCTGAGCCCCTCGGGTCTGCATCGCCTCGCCTATACGGAATGGGGCGATCCCGACAATCCGCGCGTGCTCGTCTGCGTGCACGGGCTCACGCGTTCGAGCCGCGATTTCGACCGGCTTGCCGCCGCGCTGTCCGGTACGTATCGCGTGGTGTGTCCCGACGTGGTCGGGCGCGGGCTCTCGTCGTGGCTCGTCGATCCGCGCGGCTATGGCGTCGCGCAATACGTGGCCGACATGGTGACGCTGATCGCGCGCACGGGCGCTCGAACAGTCGACTGGTTCGGCACTTCGATGGGCGGTTTGATCGGCATGGCGTTGGGCGGTCTTCCCGAGACGCCAGTTCGCCGCATGCTGCTCAACGATATCGGCCCGCACATCGAGCCCGAGGCGCTGGCGCGCATCGGCGAGTACGTGGGACGCGACCAACGTTTCGAATCGCTGCAGACCGGTATCGATCACGCCGCATTGCTTGCGGCCTCGTTCGGCCCGCTCACGGCCGAGGAATGGCGCGAGATCAATACGCCGCTCCTGCACGAAGTGGACGGCGCATGGCGCTTTCGCTACGACCCGCGCATCGGCGAGCCCTTCAAGTCCATCACGCCGGAGCAGAACGAGCAGGGCGAGCAGTTCCTGTGGCGCTCGCTGGCCGCGTTCAAGGGGCCGCTGCTGGTCGTGCGCGGTGCGCAGTCGGATCTGCTTTCGCGCGAAACGGTGGCCAGAATGGTCGAAACGGGGCACGACGTGTCGAGCGTGGAAATCGCGGGCACGGGTCACGCGCCGGCGTTTCTGTCCGCCGACCAGATCGAGGTGGCGCGGCGCTTCTTTTCCTGAGTGCGTGCCGAGGCGTCATAATACGAGATTAAGCGGCGTGGCCCGGATCTCGAATCCGGCCGCGCCGGCATTCAACTTCTACGGGAATTTTCATGGCAGTCATTCGTCACCACGTCGGTCCGCGTCTTTCGGAAACGGCCATCCACAACGGCACGGTCTATCTGGCCGGCCAGATCGCCGAGGATACGAAACAGGACATCGTCGGCCAGACGCGCGAAGTGCTCGGCCATATCGATCGTCTGCTCGGCGAAGCGAACAGCGACAAGTCGCTGCTGCTTTCGGTGCAGATCTATATCGCCGACATGAAGGATTTTCCGGGCATGAACGCCGCGTGGGACGCCTGGGTCGCGCAAGGCGCGACGCCGCCGCGCGCGACCGTTGAAGCGAAGCTCGCGAATCCGGAATGCCTCGTGGAAATCGTGGTGGTGGCCGCGCAGCGCGACTGAGCGGCGCGGGCCGATTGGCCGTTGTCGTGCCGCTTTCGCACCGTTGTGCGCTGCCGTTCCACCGATGTTCGACAAGTTCTGCCGTAGCCTGCCCGCCTGCCGGGCGGGCACCGTCTCATGAGTAGCGATACCGTTCCACCCCCGCCTGCCGCGCTGCCGTCGATCGAAGACGCGCTCGCGTTCGTGCGCGAGCACGCGGGCGACGCACGCCTGTCCACCGGCGAGCGGCTCGTCGATCACGCGATCGGCACCGCGTCGGTCATGGGGCTTTTGAACGTCGATCCGCCGGCAGTGCTCGCGGCGGCGCTCTTCAATCTCGCGCCGCATCTGGACGACCCGGAAACGACGCTCGAAGCCCGCTTCGGCGCCGAGGTGACGCGCCTCGTCTTCAACGTGCGCAAGCTGCTCAAGCTCGGCACCGTGAGCCTGCGCGCCGCGCAGAACGCCGCGGCCGACACCGGCCGCGACGCGCAGGCCGAACGCCGCGCCCAGGTCGAGTCGCTGCGCAAGATGCTGCTTGCGTTTGCGCAGGATATTCGCGTGGTGCTGATCCGCATGGCCTCGCGGCTGCAGTCGCTGCGCTACTACGCCGCCGCGAAGATTACGCCGGCACCCGAAGTGGCGCGCGAGACACTCGAAATCTACGCGCCGCTCGCGAACCGCCTCGGCATCTGGCAACTGAAGTGGGAGCTCGAAGACCTCGCGTTCCGCTTCGAGGAGCCGGCCACCTACAAGCGCATCGCGAAGCTGCTGGACGAGAAGCGCGTGGAGCGCGAAAGCTATGTGACGGGCGCGATCGAGCGGCTCGAGCGCGAGCTCGCGGCCGCGCATATCGAGGCCGACGTGAGCGGGCGTCCCAAACACATCTACAGCATCTGGAAGAAGATGCGGGGCAAGGACCTCGACTTCTCCGAGCTCTACGACGTGCGCGCATTCCGCGTGATCGTGCCGGACATCAAGGATTGCTACACGGTGCTCGGCATCGTGCACAACCTCTGGCAGCCGGTGCCGCGCGAGTTCGACGACTACATCTCGCGGCCGAAGCCCAACGGCTATCGCTCGCTCCATACGGTCGTAATCGGCGACGACGGCCGCGCGTTCGAAGTGCAGATCCGCACCCAGGAGATGCATCAGTTCGCCGAGTACGGCGTCGCCGCGCACTGGCGCTACAAGGAAGCCGGCTCGAAGGGCTACGGCGGCCAGGTAAGCGCGAGCGGCAGCTACGACGAAAAGATTGCCTGGCTGCGCCAGCTGCTCGCATGGAAGGACGACGTCTCCGACGGCCAGCAGCCTTGGGAGCAGTTGCGCAACACCACGCTCGACGACGACCACATCTACGTGCTCACGCCACAGGGGCGCGTGATCCCGTTGCCGCAGGGGGCGACGCCGCTCGACTTCGCCTATCACCTGCATAGCGATCTCGGGCATCGCTGCCGCGGTGCGCGCGTCGACGGCGCGATGGTGCCGCTCGACACGGCGCTGCACAACGGCCAGACCGTCGAGATCATCGCGGTGAAGGAGGGCGGCCCGTCGCGCGACTGGCTCAATCCGCAGCTCGGCTATCTGCACAGCACGCGCGCGCGGCAGAAGGTGCGTGCGTGGTTCAACGCGATCGATGCGGCGGAGAACGTCGCGAACGGCCGCGCGATGGTCGAAAAGACCCTGCAGCGCGAGGGCAAGACCTCGGTCAGTCTGGATCAGCTCGCCGCGAAGCTCGGCTTCAAGGCGACCGACGAGTTGTTCTCCGCGGTCGGCAAGGAAGAGTTCAGCTTGCGCAACGTCGAGGCGGCGCTGCACGAGGCGCCCGCGACGGAACCGGAGGCCGAGGCCACGCCCGAGCAGTTCACGAGGCGCGCGAGCGGCGCGAACGTGACGCACGGCGGCTCGTCGGGCGTGCTCGTGGTGGGCGTGGACGCCTTGCTCACGCAGCTCGCGCGCTGCTGCCGGCCGGCGCCGCCCGACGAGATCAGCGGCTTCGTCACGCGCGGCAAGGGCATGTCGGTGCATCGCAGCGACTGCCCGACTTTCCTGCGCATGGCGCGCCGCTCGCCCGAGCGCGTGCTGCAGACCACCTGGTCGGCCGACGTGATGGGCGGGCGCGGCCAGTCGGTTTATCCGGTCGATATCTCGATCGAGGCGAGCGACCGCCAGGGGCTGCTGCGCGACATCTCCGAAGTGTTCGCGCGCGAGAAGATGAACGTGATCGGCGTGAAGACGCAGTCGCGGCGCAACGCGGCGTACATGCTCTTTACCGTCGAGGTGTCGAGCTCGGCGCAGATCCAGCGCGCGTGCGTGCTGCTGGGCGAGGTGGGCGGCGTGGTGAGGGCGGTGCGCAAGGGCTGATGGGGCCGTCGGCGGGCGTCGCGATTTGGCGTTGGCCGGGCAGCGGGCTTATGTCGCGCTGCAAAAAAGGCCTTGCCAAGCCGGCCAGAATATCGTATAGTCTCACTTCTTTAGGCTCGTAGCTCAGCTGGTTAGAGCACCACCTTGACATGGTGGGGGTCGTTGGTTCGAGTCCAATCGAGCCTACCAACGAAAGCGAAGTCACGATGGCAGGGCAGCAACGGCGTCGGGGCTTCACAGGCAGTAAAGCGCAAGACGCTCAAGGCGAATACGGTTATGACACCGCGAACGTTCACCGAAACTACTTCGGAGCGACGCTAGTCGAGGACCTCTTTCGCCCTGCAATCTGGTTTGAAAAGTGAATGCGGCCCCTCGAAAGCGGGGCCGCATTTTTTTTCGTCGCGAGACTTGCGCAGGTTGTTCCCACGAACGGATACGACGTGCCTTCAGGGCACTTCTGGAGAAAAACATGGTTGCGATACGTCTGCCCGATGGTTCGGTTCGACAGTACGATCATCCCGTCACGATTGCCGAAGTGGCGGCGTCGATCGGCCCCGGTCTCGCCAAGGCGGCGCTCGGCGGCAAGCTCGACGGTGAACTGGTCGATACGTCCACGCTGATCGATCACGACGCATCGCTCGCCATCGTCACGGACAAGGATGCCGACGGCCTCGACATCATCCGTCACTCCACGGCGCACTTGCTGGCCTATGCGGTCAAGGAGCTCTATCCGGAAGCGCAGGTGACGATCGGGCCGGTCATCGACAACGGCTTCTACTACGACTTCGCCTACAACCGCCCCTTCACGCCCGAAGATCTCGAGAAGATCGAAAAGCGCATGCAGGAGCTCGCGAAGAAGGACGAGCCGGTGTCGCGCCGCGTGGTCTCGCGCGACGACGCGGTGGACTACTTCAAGAGCATCGGCGAGAAGTACAAGGCCGAGATCATCGAGTCGATTCCGGGCGATCAGGACATCAAGCTGTATTCGCACGGCGGCTTCACGGATCTGTGCCGCGGCCCGCACGTGCCGTCCACGGGCAAGCTGAAGGTCTTCAAGCTCATGAAGGTCGCGGGCGCCTACTGGCGCGGCGATGCGAAGAACGAGCAGCTGCAGCGCATCTACGGCACGGCCTGGACGAAGAAGGAAGATCAGGACCAGTACCTGCACATGCTCGAAGAGGCGGAAAAGCGCGATCACCGCAAGCTCGGCAAGCAGCTCGACCTGTTCCACATGCAGGACGAGTCGCCGGGCATGGTGTTCTGGCACCCGAAGGGCTGGACGCTCTGGCAGCAGGTCGAGCAGTACATGCGCGCCCGCCTGCGCGTGGCCGGCTACGACGAGATCAAGACGCCCATGATCATGGACCGCTCGCTCTGGGAAGCGTCGGGCCACTGGCAGAACTACCGCGAGAACATGTTCACGACGGAGTCGGAGAAACGCGACTACGCCGTCAAGCCGATGAACTGCCCGGGCCACGTCCAGGTGTTCAACCACGGCCTGCGCTCGTATCGCGATCTGCCGCTGCGCTACGCGGAATTCGGCTCGTGCCACCGCAACGAGGCCTCGGGCGCGCTGCATGGCCTGATGCGCGTGCGCGGCTTCGTTCAGGACGACGCGCACATCTTCTGTACGGAAGACCAGATCATCGCCGAGTCGATTGCCTTCAACACGCTCGCGATGAGCATCTACAAGGATTTCGGGTTCGATCACATCGACATCAAGCTCTCGCTGCGCCCGGATTCGCGCGCGGGGACGGATGAAACGTGGGATCGCGCCGAACAGGGCCTGCGCGACGCGCTGACGGCCTGCGGCCTGCAGTGGGAAGAGCTGCCGGGCGAGGGCGCGTTCTACGGCCCGAAGGTCGAGTACCACATCAAGGACGCGCTCGGCCGCTCGTGGCAGTGCGGCACGCTGCAGCTCGACATGGTGCTGCCGGAGCGCCTCGGCGCCGAGTACGTGGCCGAAGACAACAGCCGCCGCCGGCCGATCATGCTGCACCGTGCGATCCTCGGTTCGATGGAGCGTTTCCTCGGCATTCTGATCGAGCACCATGCCGGTGCGATGCCCGCGTGGCTCGCGCCGGTGCAGGCCGTCGTGATGAATATCGCGGAAAGTCAGGCCGAATATGCCGCCAATCTGGTCCAATCGTTGCAAAAACAAGGGGTTAGAGTGGAGGCCGATTTGCGCAACGAGAAAATTAGCTATAAAATACGCGAGCACACGCTTGAGAAGGTCCCGTACCTGCTTGTCGTCGGCGACAAGGAGCGTGAAGCACAAACGGTAGCCGTGCGTGCCCGTGGCGGCGTCGATCTGGGTGTCATGCCCCTCGATGCCTTCTCCGAGCGCCTGCGCGAGGACGTGCAGACGTTCCGGTGAACCACTCCGGCAGCGCGGCTCGTTTTTTTAATTTTTAGAGGAAACGTAACATCGCTACTGAAAAGTCGCATCGCATCAACGGCGAAATCTCTGCGCCCGAGGTGCGTCTCGTCGGAATCGAGAACGAGCCGCTCGGCATCGTAAAGCTGGCCGAAGCGTTCCGCATGTCGGAACAGCAGGACGTCGATCTGGTTGAAATTGCCCCGCAGGCGGTGCCCCCGGTCTGCCGTTTGATGGATTACGGCAAATTCAAGTACCAGGAGGCGAAGAAGCAGCACGAGGCCAAGCTCAAGCAGAAGGTTATCCAGGTCAAGGAAGTCAAATTCCGCCCGGGTACCGACGACGGCGATTACAACGTCAAGCTGCGCAATCTCGTCCGCTTCCTCGAAGACGGCGACAAGACGAAGATCACGTTGCGTTTCCGGGGCCGCGAAATGGCCCACCAGGAAATCGGCATGCGCATGCTCGAGCGTTTGCGCACCGACCTCGAAGAGGTAGGCCAGGTCGAGCAGATGCCGAAGATGGAAGGGCGCCAGATGATCATGGTGCTCGCTCCGAAGAAAAAGAAGTAAGCACGCGGGGCGCCTTTCATCGGGCGCCGCGGGTGAGAGCGGTTTGAATTACGTCGCGGCAACTTTTGTAGCCGCGGCGGGAAGCAGGTTCCGGAACGGCGCCCGCGCAACCAGCGGGCGTTTTTCCTGAAAGCGGCGGCGAGCTTGTTTTTTAAAAGCCGGCCAGCTGCCAAAACAAGTGGAGTGGGTTTCGAAGGGCGGTCTGAGGGCAAGGTGTCCTGAACACTGAGCCAGCCGCACACCCATGTCCATCAAATAAATGGAGTTTTTGTCATGCCCAAGATGAAGACCAAGAAGAGCGCCGCAAAGCGCTTCGTGGTTCGTCCGGGTGGTACCGTCAAGCGCGGTCAAGCCTTCAAGCGTCACATCCTGACCAAGAAGACCACCAAGAACAAGCGTCATCTGCGTGGTGCAACGGCCGTTCACGAAGCCGATGTGAAGTCCGTTCGCGCAATGATGCCGTTCGCGTAATCCTCAACCGACAACTCATAGGAGCTACTCATGCCTCGAGTCAAACGTGGGGTTACCGCACGGGCCCGTCACAAGAAGATCATCAAGCTGGCCAAGGGTTACCGCGGCCGTCGCAATAACGTCTATCGCATCGCCAAGCAGGCGGTCATGCGCGCAGGCCAATACGCCTACCGCGATCGCCGCAACAAGAAGCGTGTGTTCCGCGCACTGTGGATCACGCGTATCAACGCGGCGGTGCGTCAGCACGACATGACCTACAGCGTGTTCATCAACGGCCTGAAGAAGGCTTCGATCGAACTCGACCGCAAGGTTCTGGCCGACATGGCAGTGTTCGACAAGCCTGCATTTGCTGCGATCGTCCAGCAAGTGAAGGCCGCCGTCGCCGCCTGATCGTTACCCGCAAAACGGGTATTGCGCAGGTTCGTTGCAGCAGACACTCCGGTTGGTTCGGTGATGCTGCAACAAAAACGGGGCTCCTCACCGAGCCCCGTTTTTGTTGGTCAATACGTTTGCCGCGCACGCTTCATGCCGTGCTTCGCTCCGGTTTTCGCTTCTCTCCAACCGGCGAGGCGTGGTGCAAGACTCAAACACTGACGCTGAAAAGATGGGATCAATGGATCTGGACCAGATTGTCGCCGACGCGCAAAGCGCCTTCGCCGCCGCCCCTGACGTCAACACGCTCGAGAACGAGAAGGCGCGCTTTCTCGGCAAGTCGGGCGCGCTGACCGAGCTGCTCAAGGGACTCGGCAAGCTCGATCCCGAGACGCGCAAGACCGAAGGCGCACGCATCAACGCCGTGAAGCAGCAGGTCGAAGCCGCGCTCACCGCGCGCCGCCAGGCGCTCGCCGAGGCGCTGCTGAACCAGCGCCTCGCCGCCGAAGCGATCGACGTCACGCTGCCGGGCCGCGGCACGGGCATGGGCAGCCTGCATCCGGTGATGCAGACGTGGGAGCGCGTCGAGCAGATTTTCGGCTCGATCGGCTTCGACGTGGCCGACGGTCCCGAGATCGAGACCGACTGGTACAACTTCACCTCGCTCAACAGCCCCGAGAACCATCCGGCGCGCTCGATGCAGGACACGTTCTACGTGGACGGCAAGGACGCCGAAGGCCGGCAGTTGCTGCTGCGCACGCATACGAGCCCGATGCAGGTGCGCTACGCGCGCACGCACACGCCGCCCATCAAGGTGATCGTGCCGGGCCGCACGTATCGCGTGGACAGCGACGCCACGCACTCGCCGATGTTCAATCAGGTCGAGGGCCTGTGGATCGAAGAGAACATCAGCTTCGCCGACCTGAAGGGCGTCTATAGCGATTTCCTGAAGAAGTTCTTCGAGCGTGACGATATCAAGGTGCGTTTCCGCCCGTCGTACTTCCCGTTCACGGAACCGTCGGCCGAAATCGACATGATGTTCGAAGAAGGCAAGAACGCCGGCAAGTGGCTCGAAATCTCGGGCTCGGGCCAGGTGCACCCGAGCGTGATCCGCAACATGGGCCTCGACCCGGAGCGTTATATCGGCTTCGCATTCGGCAGCGGTCTCGAGCGTCTGACGATGCTGCGCTACGGTGTGCAGGATCTGCGCCTGTTCTTCGAAGGCGACCTGCGCTTCTTGCGTCAGTTCGCCTAAGGCGTACGCAAAGGCGCGCGCAGCCGCGCGCCACGCATCCGCGTCTCGCGTAGCGGACGCAGCACCGCAAGTCGAGTGCGCGAGAACCTACGCCGTGGTCTCAATCTGTCTGGAACGTAAAACGAAATGCTATTTCCCGAATCCTGGCTGAGAAGCTTTGTCGATCCGAAGCTCACGACCGACGAACTGGCCCATGCGCTCACGATGTCGGGCCTCGAAGTCGAGGGCCTGCGTCCGGCTGCGCCGCCCACCTCGAAGATCGTCGTCGGCCGCGTGCTCGAAGTCGTGAGGCACCCGGACGCGGACAAGCTCAACGTGTGTCAGGTCGATGCCGGCACCGGCGCGACGCTGAACATCGTCTGCGGCGCACCGAACGTGGCGCCCGGCATCAAGGTGCCGGTGGCGCTCGTCGGCGCGGAACTGCCGCCGGCCGAAGAGGGCGGCAAGCCGTTCGCGATCAAGCTCTCGAAGCTGCGCGGCGTGGAAAGCCAGGGCATGCTGTGCTCGGCGCGCGAGCTCAAGCTCTCGGAAGACCATAGCGGCCTCCTGATCCTGCCGGAAGACACGCCCATCGGCCAGGACATCCGCGAGACACTGAACCTCGACGACACCATCTTCGAAATCAAGCTCACGCCGAACAAGGCCGATTGCCTTTCGGTGTACGGCGTCGCGCGCGAGACCGCCGCGATCACGGGCGCGCCCTTGAAGGCGCCGGTGTTCCCGAAGGTCGAAGTGAAGCTCGACGGAGCCGATGCCCGCCTACCCGTGAAGATCTCGGCGCCGGACCTGTGCGGCCGCTTCTCGGGCCGCGTGATTCGCGGCGTGAACGCGCACGCGAAGACGCCGCAATGGATGGTCGAGCGTCTCGAACGCTCGGGCCAGCGCAGTATTTCGGCACTCGTCGACATCTCGAACTACGTGATGCTCGAACTGGGGCGCCCGTCCCACGTGTTCGATCTCGACAAGATCCACGGCTCGATGGACGTGCGCTGGGGCCGCAAGGGCGAATCGCTCAAGCTGCTCAACGGCAATACCGTCGAGGTCGATGAAACGGTGGGCGTGATCGCCGACGACCGCGAGATCGAGAGCCTCGCGGGCATCATGGGCGGTGACAGCACGGCCGTTTCGCTCGACACGAAGAACATCTATCTCGAAGCCGCGTTCTGGTGGCCCGACAGCATTCGCGGCCGCTCGCGCCGCTACAACTTCTCGACCGATGCGGGGCACCGCTTCGAGCGCGGCGTGGACTGGTCCACGACCGTCGAGCACATCGAGCGCATCACGCAGCTGATCCTCGATATCTGCGGCGGCGAGGCCGGCCCGATCGACGACCAGACCGTGAATGTGCCCACCCGCGCGCCGGTGACGATGCGTGTCGCGCGCGCGGCGCGCATCATCGGCGTACCGATCGGCGCGGACGAGATCGCGCAGATCTTCACGCGCCTCGGCCTCACGTTCACGCGGAGTGCGGGCAATGAGGGCGACACGTTCAGCGTCACGCCGCCGCCGTACCGCTTCGACATCGAGATCGAAGAAGACCTGATCGAAGAAGTCGCACGCATTTACGGCTTCGAGAACATTCCGGCGAATCCGCCGGTTGCGCGCAGCGAAATGCGCGCGACCCACGAGACGCGCCGCTCGATCCACGCGATCCGTCATGCGCTCGCCGCGCGCGACTACGCGGAGACGATCAACTTCAGCTTCGTCGACGCCGAGTGGGAGCAGGACTTCGCGGGCAACGACAAGCCGGTGCAGTTGCTCAACCCGATCGCGAGCCAGCTTTCGGTAATGCGCACGACGCTGTTCGGCAGCCTCGTCAACGTGCTGCGCCACAACCTCAACCGCCGCGCGGATCGCGTGCGCGTGTTCGAAGCGGGCCGCGTGTTCCTGCACGATCCGTCGATCAAGGCCGGCGAAATGACGGTGGAAGGCTTCGCCCAGCCGAAGATGATCGGCGCGCTGGCCTATGGTCCCGCGCTCGAAGAGCAGTGGGGCGCGGCCACGCGTGGCGTGGACTTCTTCGACGTGAAGGCCGATCTCGAAGCGCTGTTCGCTCCGCTCGGTCTCTCGCAGGCGGCGCGCTTCGTGAAAGCGGAGCACCCGGCGCTGCACCCGGGCCGCAGCGCGCGCGTGGAAGTGAACGGCAAAGCCGTGGGCTGGATCGGCGAATTGCATCCGCGCTGGATGCAGAAGTACGACCTGCCGCACGCGCCGATCCTCTTCGAAGTCGAGGCCGAAGCGCTGATGGCGCGCGAACTGCCCACGCCTTCCGAGGTCTCGAAGTTCCCGCCGGTGCGACGCGATATCGCACTGGTCGTCGATCAAAAGATCGAGGTGCAAGCGGTCCTGGACGAGTTCCAGAAGGGCCTCCAGGACGAGGCCTGCAAGATTGTCCAGAGGGTTGCGCTATTCGATGAATTTCGTGCAAAATCAAATACTTCCGGACTTGGCGAGAACGAGAAAAGCCTTGCCTTCCGGGTGACCCTGCAAGATACTGGCGGAACCCTCCAGGACGAGACGGTCGATGCGGCCATCAAGTCTCTGGTGGATCGCCTGGCTCGAGTGTATGGCGCCCGGCTGCGTGGCTAAGGTTTGACCGGCCTCGAAAGAGGCCGAAGCTCACGCGTACCGTTGACAGGCTTTCGGCTTGCAACGCCGTTGCATCCGGAAGCGCGCCATTTCAAAGATAGATGAACGAAATGAACTCGAGTGATTTCGAAGCCCTCCTTGCGGCACAGCGTAGCGCCATGATTCGCGACCTTCCTGCCTCATCGGCGAACGCCACGACGGACACGCCCACGCTGACCAAAGCCGAGCTGGCGGAGCTGCTGTTCGACAACGTCGGGCTCAACAAACGCGAAGCGAAGGACATGGTCGAAGCCTTCTTCGAAGTGATCCGCGACGCGCTGGAAAGCGGCGATAGCGTGAAGCTGTCGGGCTTCGGCAATTTTCAGTTGCGCGACAAGCCGCAACGTCCCGGCCGCAATCCCAAGACTGGCGAGGCGATTCCGATCGCAGCGCGTCGCGTGGTGACGTTTCATGCGAGCCAGAAATTGAAGGCGCTGGTGGAAAGCGGCGCCGAAGCGAGCTTTACCCGCTAACGACGCACCGGCACCCCCGCCGCGGTGGCAGTGAGGCGGGCAGCGTGACGAAGCGGCAACGCGATATTGCGCAACCACCACGACGGCAACCCGGCGATGACATCGACAATCGAAAAGGTCGTCTTGCCTCCGATTCCCGCCAAGCGCTACTTCACGATTGGCGAGGTGAGCGAGCTGTGCGGCGTGAAGCCCCACGTGCTGCGTTACTGGGAGCAGGAGTTCACGCAGTTGAAGCCCGTGAAGCGGCGGGGCAACCGCCGCTATTACCAGCATCATGAAGTGCTGCTGATCCGGCGCATTCGCGAGCTGCTGTACGAGCAGGGCTTCACGATCAATGGCGCGCGCAACCGTCTCGATACGCATGGCGGCGCGGCCGACGAGCCGGCGCCGCCCGAAGCGGAGCAGGCCGCCGTGCAGGGGACCACAGCGCTGGTTGACGTCGATCAATTGCGCAAGGAGTTGCTGCACGTGCTCGACCTGCTCGGACGCTGAAGCGGCCCCAGCGATTTTTCGAGCATTTTCATGCAGGCAGTTCTAATTGGCCAAAGGGTCTGTTATACTGCTTAGCTCTTTCGGGGCGTAGCGCAGCCTGGTAGCGTACCTGCATGGGGTGCAGGTGGTCGGAGGTTCAAATCCTCTCGCCCCGACCAGAAAAAATAAGCCCGCGTAATCGCAAGATTACGCGGGCTTTGTCTTTATGTAATCCGTTTATGTATTCCGTTTATGTATTCCGCTTATTCCGCTTATGCGGCTTCGATAAGGTGGCGTTAGCGTAAAGCGTGCCTGTGACTACGCAAGCAATCGCAGGTCAATTGATCGGGACTGCTACATAAACGATGCCCGTGAGGTCGCCTGGTCGAGCTTGCCCGATGCCGTCGTTCCCGAATGACAGCGCAAGATCCGGCTGTCAATTTTCCTCACATATCGGTGAAAATCCATCCCTATGAAACGCGCGCCGCGCGCCTTACGATAGCCGCACGCGACCACTTGGAACGCGTCCTGCCGGCCCACCGAGAACCCCAGTCATGAATCCCGTCGATCTCGCGCAACTGCTCGTTCTTGCCGCCCTCTGGGGCGGGTCGTTCCTGTTCATCCGTGTCGGCGTGACCGATTTCGGCGTGGCGCCGCTCATGGCGCTGCGCGTGGGTATCGGGGCCGCGTTCCTGCTGCTCGTGCTGTTCTCGCGCCGGTCCCCGCGGGAGGCGCTTGGCACGCTGCGCGAGCGTGCCGTACCGCTCCTCGTGGTGGGCATTCTCAACTCGGCGGCGCCGTTCTGCCTGTTCGCCTGGGCCGAGCTCACGCTCTCGGCCGGCGTGACCTCGGTCATCAATGCCACCACGCCGCTCTGGGGCGCGGTGGTCGCCTATCTGTGGCTCAAGGACCGCTTGAGCGGTTTGCGCGTGGCGGGGCTCGCGGTCGGGTTCGCGGGCGTGCTCGCGCTCGTGGGCGACCAGATCGCTACGCATGCGGGCGACGGTGCCTCACCCATGACCACTGCACTCGCAGCCGGTGCGGCCCTCGGCGCGACGCTGCTTTACGGCATTGCCGCGAGCTATACGAAGCGCCATCTCACCGGGGTTGATCCGCTCACCGTCGCAGCGGGGACGATGACCGCCGCGACCGTCGTGCTGCTGCCGTTTGCCGTCGCCAGCTGGCCTGTCACGTCTCCCTCCCTGCATGCGTGGGGTGCGGTGTTGGGCCTGGGCGTTGCCTGCACGGGCGTGGCCTACCTGCTGTTCTTCCGGCTGATCGCGTCCATCGGCCCCGCCCGCACGATCACGGTGACGTTCGTGATTCCCGTGTTCGGCATCCTGTGGGGCGCGCTCTTTCTCGGCGAGCGCGTGTCGACGGGCATGGTCGGGGCGTGCGTTGCCATTCTGGCGGGGACCGCGCTCGCCACGGGCTTCGTCAAGCGTCTGCCCGGCATGGGCGCGCGTCGGGGTGAGGCGGGCGCCAGGCATTAGCCCAGGCCGCGTGTCCCAAGGTATTCGCCGCGCAGGCATGCGACGTTTGCGCGGCGAGCCCATATTCTCTTCGCGTTGTCATGCCTGTTGCCGTCACGCTATGACGTCGATTAAAAAAACGGCGAAAACGCCACTGGCCAGCGTGCGATTAGCGTCGATATCGATGCGCTGTGCGCCGCAATATACGGTCGCGGGATTCCATGAGAGCGATCGGTAATTCGCCATGCAATAGCGCGATTCGTGCGAAAAAGATACCGACACTCCGCCGTCTAATAGACGAATATCAATAGTCTTGCTGCGGCGCTGAAAGCAATCAGTCAGGCACCTGTGCGCGCTATCCCTCTTATCTCCCTTGTCCCCAAGGCGCCATAAGGGTCACCATGGGGTTCACCATGGCACCGTACCCAGCAGGTTTGTTAATTCACGTCTAAACTGGCGGCGTTTGACTTCGGGCCTGCCTTCCCTTGTTGCACGGGTAAGGGTTGGCGGCGCATTCATTCATGTTTTGAAAGTCCCAATGTCCTGTCGATTGAGTCTTGCATACCGGCGTGGTGTCAAAAGCGTAACGATGAATTGCATCATTCAACGTTTATCGGCAGTAGAAGAACCGGTAGTTTTAGCCCCGCGCTGCGCAGGGGACGTATCGCCCCTTACGCTCAGTGCGAACCATTGAAGCCGTGCACGACGGTCCGCGGCCATGCGGACTTGCGGCAACGAACGCTGTAGCCGGTCGCCCATGCGCGGGGCGGTGGAGGCAGCGGGCCGCACGGCTTCTGGCTCGCCGGCGTCGTGCAATGACGTTCGTATCGGGGACTTATATGGCAAAAAAGAAGTCGGTCTGGCAGGGGCGTAGTCTGCGTGGGGCGCTGGCGGCGTGCCTCGCGCTCGGAGCCGCCGGCGCGCACGCGGACCAGTTCGGCATACAGCTTGCGCCCGGCGTAGCCGATCACGATGTGAAGAAGCTGGATCTCGGCCTCGTCTGGGATCCGGGTCTGCAGTGGTGGCACTTCGCGGGCTTCCATTTCACGGTGGTCGGTGAAGCCCATGCTGCCTACTGGGATCTGCGGGCGTCGGACGCGGTGCACCCGAACATCTGGGAATTCGGCGTGACGCCGGTGTTTCGCATCATCAAGGACACGGGATGGTTCCGGCCGTTCTTCGAAGCCGGCGTGGGGGTGCGTATGCTCTCCCATGTGCGGCAGACGCCCGATCGCACGATGTCGTCGTCGTTCCAGTTTGCCGATATGGTGGGCGTGGGCGCGCAGTTCGGCGAACATCAGAACTATCAGGCCGGGTTTCGCTTTCAGCACCTCTCGAATGCGGATATCAAGGAGCCGAATCCCGGCATTGATTTCAGCGAGATCTATGTGCAGTACAACTTCTAGGATGCGTGGCACGGTGGCCGCGCCCGAGCAGGAGATTTCATGGCAACAGGCAGTCAACTCACGCTTTACGCAAGCCGCAACCTGAAACACGGTCATCGGTCCGCTATCGACTGGATACTGGAGGTCGCCAAAGCCTCGGGCGTGCATGGCGCGACCGTGATGGAAGGCAGCCAGGGCGTCGATGCGCATGGGCGCGTGCATGCCGCGCGCTTCTTCGAACTGGCGGACGAACCGGCCATGGTGGTCGTCGTGGCCGAAGACGCCACCATCGACGCCTTGCTGGCCACGCTCGGCCAGGGCGGTATCCCGCTCTTCTACACGCGTATGCCGCTCGAGTTCGGGCATATCGGCGGCCCCTGAGCACCCATCCGGCACGGAGGTCCGCCGCTTTTCCCTAACCCGCTACACTGTCTGCAGTTGATGCGGCGCAGCACGCGCCGCGGCCGGCATCCCGATATGCGACAGGCCGGCATCGCAGACCAGTGGAGCGAGGAAGCAGCATGGCAATCGAAACGGTAGGGATCGTGGGCGCGGGCACGATGGGCAACGGCATTGCGCAGGCGGTCGCGGTGGCCGGCCTGAAGGCGGTGATGATCGACGTGACCGACGCGGCGCTCGCCAGGGGCGTGGCGACGCTCACGCACAGCATGGAGCGGCTCGTCGCTAAGGGTAAGCTCGACGCGGCCGTGCGCGACGCCGCGCTCGCGCGCATCGAAACGTCCACCGACTATCAGCGTCTTGCCGCCGCGGACCTAGTGATCGAGGCCGCCACCGAGAACGCCGAACTCAAGACGCGCATTCTCAAGCAGATCGAAGCGGCCGCCCGGCCCGACGCGATCATCGCATCGAACACCTCGTCGATCTCGATCACGGCGCTCGCCACGACGCTGGCCGATCCGTCACGCTTCATCGGCATGCACTTCTTCAATCCGGTGCCGATGATGCCGCTCGTGGAAGTGATACGCGGTCTGCAGACGCGCGCGCAAGTGGCCGCGGATGTGCGCGAGCTCGCGCAGCGCCTCGAAAAGACGCCCATCGACGTAAAGAACGCGCCGGGCTTCGTGGTGAATCGCATCCTCGTGCCGATGATCAACGAGGCATTTTTCGTGCTGGCGGAAGGTATCGCGAGCGCCGAGGAGATCGACGCGGGCATGAAGCTGGGCGCGAATCACCCGATCGGGCCGCTGGCGCTCGCGGACCTGATCGGCCTCGACGTCTGTCTTTCGGTGATGGACGTGTTTCTCAAGGACTTCGGCGATTCGAAGTACCGCGCCTGTCCGTTGCTGCGCGAGATGGTCGCGGCAGGGCAACTGGGCCGCAAGACCGGCCGCGGTGTCTATCAGTACGACAAATGATGGGTGCTTGAACCGGGCTTCGAGCCTGGTTTCAGGCCCGCACGCCCACGCGATACCGCGTCGCCTGCCGGTAGGTCGCACCCGGGCGCAGCACCGCGGCTTCGTGTTCGGGCCCGGCCATGTTGATCTGGTTCGGGAAGCCGCCGGCTTCGAGGCACAGGCCGGCGTGGCGCACGCAAGGTGCGCTGTGGCGCCCCGGCATGCCCTCCAGATGGTTGCCCGTATAGCACTGCAGCCCGCGCTGGTCGGTGGTCACGACGAGTTCGCGTCCGCTCGCGGGCTCGTACACGCTGGCGACGGTGCGCGGCGCCGCGCCGGCTTCGCGCAAGAGATAGCAATGGTCGAAGCCGCCCGTGCGCGCAAGCTGCGCATGCGGCCAGTCGAGGCGCGCACCCAGCGGCGCGCCGTGGCGGAAGTCGAACGCGCTGCCCGACACATCCGCCACGCCCAGCGGAATCATCTGCGGATCGACTTCGAGAAAGGCATCGGCGTCGATCGTCAGCACATGGCCGCGGATATCCGCATGCGGCTCCCCCGAGAGATTGAAATACGGATGGCTCGTGAGATTGAGCGGCGTGGGCGCGTCGGTTTGCGCTTCGTAGTCGAGCGTGAGCGTGCCGTCTTCGTCGAGCGTGTAGCGCACCTGCACGCTCACATTGCCCGGAAATCCGCCGTCGCCCTCGGGCGAGTCGAGCCGCAGCGTGAGTGCGCCGTGGTCGTCCACCACTTGCCAGAGCGCGCGATGAAAACCATGGATGCCGCCGTGCAGCAGGTTGTTCTTCTCGTTGCGATCGAGCGTGTAGTCGATGCCGTCGAGCGTGAAGCGTGCGCCGCCAATGCGGTTTGCCCAGCGTCCGATCAGCGCGCCCATATAGGTGGTGCCCTCGTAATAGGCCTCGGGCGTGTCGTGGCCCAGCAGGATATCGGCGAGGCGTCCGGCGCGGTCGGGCGCGAACCAGGAGACCAGGGTCGCGCCGAGATCGCTGATCGTCACTTTCATGCCCTGCGCGTTGCGCAGCGTGTAAAGCCGGACGGGGTCGCCGCCGGGCAGGGTACCCCAGGGTTCGGAAGGCAGACGGGCGAGGCTGTTCATGGAGCGCAGTTCGGTAAATGTCGTGGGCGGCCGGGGCCGGCGCATGGGTTTCGGATTTCGGTGACGGACTTCAGGTTCGCGCTACGGCGTCGGTCGTCGGTGTGCCTGGCGCGACGCTGTCCTGATACTCGCGCGGCGTGCAGCCGAGTTCGCGCTTGAACACCGCGTACATATATTGCACCGAGGTGAAGCCGCAGCGGATGGCCACCTCGGCACTCGCGGCGTCGCGATTCGCGAGCATGGCCTTCGCGGCATCGAGCTTGTGGCGCAGGATTTCCTGGTGCACCGTGCAATGGCGCTCGCGCCGGAAATACTCCTCGAGCGAAGAGCGCGAAATGCCGACGTAATCGGCTACCTGCTCGGTCTTGATGCCCTGGCATGCGTACTGGCGAATGAAGTGCCGCGCGCGCATCACATGCGGGCTCGAAAGCGGTTCGTGTTTTGTCGATTCCAGCACGTTGATGCCCACGGGCGGCACCAGAATGCGGCGCCCCGGAAAACGCGCGCCGCGCAACATCTGGTGCAGCAGGTGCGCGGCCGTCTTGCCCATTTCCCCGGTGCCCTGGATCACGGACGAGAGGGGAATGCGGGTGAGCGCACGCATGAGCGGATCGTTGTCGATCCCGATGATGGCCACCTGCTCCGGCACCGCAATGCCGTGGATGAGGCACGCCTGGAGCAGATGGCGCGCCCGCGCATCGGTCACGGCGATCACGCCCACGGGCTTGGGCAAGCCGTGCAGCCATTCGCTCAACTGCTCGATGGCCTGGTTCCAGGCCGGGGCGCTCGTCGCGAGCCCGCGATACACGGGCGCGTCGAGCCCTTCGTCGCGCGCGAGCTTCTGGAACGCGAGTTCGCGCTCCTGCGCCCAGCGGTTCTCCTGCGCGGCGGGCAGGCTGTACATCGCGAGATGCGGCAGTCCCGCGCCGATCAGATGGGTCCATGCGAGCGAGACGAGCTTGGCGTTGTCGGTGGCGATATACGGCACGTCGGGCGGGTACTGCGTGGGCTCCTCGAACGACGAGCCCACGGCCACGACCGGCAGCGGGCAGCCGGCGAGCGCCTCGGCCACGGCCGGATCGTCGAAGTCCGCGATGATGCCGTCGCCGTCGAAGCGCTCGATGCCCGCGAGGCGGCACCGGAAGTCCTCCTCCAGAAAGAGGTCCCACGCCACGCGCGTGGAACTCAGGTATTGGCCGATGCCCGCGATGATTTCGCGGTCGTAGACCTTGTTCGCGTTGAAGAGCAGCGCGATGCGGTGCGACGTCTGGGAAGCGGGGGCGCGGTTCATGAGGTGTCGGGGCCGTGTGCGCGGCGGGCGGTGTCTCGTCCTGGTTCTTGTGGTCCGGCGTATTCAGTATGCGATTAAAGCGTGAGATTAAAGCGTGCGATTATTTTAGGCCGAGAGGGCGCCGCGCGTGCGGCTCCTGCGTCGGGCTGGCAGGAAACATTAGCCGGCTCCCGCAATTTCGCAATTGCCGCGCTTTGGTCGCGGCGGGCAGTATGGCGTCACACAGAACGGCGCGCGTCGTTGCGCCGCAACATGACTGGAGACGCCATGTCGTATTTCGAATCCATTCCCGCCGTCCGCTACGAAGGTCCGCAGTCGGACAATCCGCTCGCTTTCCATTACTACGACCGCTCGAAGAAGGTGCTCGGCAAGACGATGGAAGAGCATCTGCGCGTAGCGGTATGTTACTGGCACACGTTCGTGTGGCCCGGTATCGACATTTTCGGTCAGGGCACGTTCCAGCGCCCGTGGCATCAACCCGGCGACGCCATGGAGCGTGCGCGCCAGAAGGCCGATGCCGCATTCGAATTCTTCTCGAAGCTCGGCACGCCGTTCTACACTTTCCACGATACCGACGTCGCCCCCGAGGGCAAGGATCTGAAGGACTACACAGAAAATTTCGCGCGCATGGTCGATTACCTCGGCGAGCGCCAGCAGGCAAGCGGCGTGAAATTGCTGTGGGGCACCGCCAACCTCTTTTCGAATCCGCGCTACGCGGCAGGCGCCGCGACCAACCCGAATCCCGAAGTCTTCGCCTATGCGGCGACCCAGGTGTGTCACGCCCTCGACGCCACGCGCAGGCTGGGCGGTGAAAACTACGTGCTGTGGGGGGGGCGCGAAGGCTACGAAACCCTGCTCAATACCGACCTCGTTCGCGAGCGCGAACAGTTCGCGCGCTTTCTTTCGATGGTAGTGGAGCACAAGCACCGCACGGGCTTCACGGGCACGCTGCTGATCGAGCCGAAGCCCCAGGAGCCCACCAAACATCAGTACGACTACGACGTGGCGACGGTGCACGGCTTTCTCACGCAATACGGCCTGCAAAACGAAATCCGCGTGAATATCGAGGCGAATCACGCAACGCTCGCGGGCCACTCGTTCTATCACGAGATCGCCATGGCCTACGCACTGGGCGTGTTCGGCAGCGTGGATGCCAACCGCGGCGACCAGCAAAACGGCTGGGATACCGACCAGTTTCCGAACAGCGTGGAAGAGCTCACGCTGGCGTTCTACGAAATCCTGCGCCACGGCGGCTTTACGACCGGCGGCATGAACTTCGACGCGAAGGTGCGCCGCCAGAGCGTCGATCCGGAAGATCTGTTCTACGGGCACGTCGGCGCGATCGACGTGCTGGCGATCGCGCTCGAGCGTGCCGCCGTGCTGTTCGAAAACGAACGACTCGACCTGTTGCGCAAGCAACGTTATGCCGGCTGGGATACGGAGTTCGGCCGCAAGATTCTGGCAGGGGGCTATTCGCTTTCGTCGCTTGCCGCAGATGCCACTGCACATGGCGTCAACCCGCATCACGTGAGCGGACAGCAGGAGCGGCTCGAAAACATCGTCAATCAGGCGATCTACGGGCTGCGCTGAACCCAAAGCAAAGAAAACAGCGCGCGTACACGCGGCTGACAAGGATGGAGACATGTTCATCGGAATCGACCTCGGCACGTCCGGCGTCAAGGCCGTGCTGCTGGACCGCGCAGGCGACGTGCTCGGCAGCGCGAGTGCGCCGCTTACGGCGAGCCGGCCGCACCCCCGCTGGTCCGAACAGGCGCCGCGGGACTGGTGGGACGCGACGCGCACCGCGTTACGTGCGCTGATTGCGCAAGCCGCGGGTGTCGGTATCGAGGCCGCACGGATCGAAGCCATCGGACTCACGGGGCAGATGCACGGCGCCACGCTGCTCGATGCGAACGGTGAGGTGCTGCGCCCGGCCATCCTGTGGAACGACGGCCGGTCCGATGCCGAATGTATCGAACTCGAGCGCGCGGTGCCCGAACTGCATGAAGTGGCGGGCAACCTGGCCATGCCGGGTTTCACGGCGCCCAAGCTGCTGTGGGTACGCAAGCACGAACCCGAGGTGTTCGCGCGCATTGCACGCGTGTTGCTGCCCAAGGACTATCTGCGCTATCTGCTCACGGGCGATTTCGCTACCGACGCCTCGGACGCAGCCGGCACGCTCTGGCTCGACATTGCGAAGCGCGACTATAGCGATGCCTTGCTGGCTGCATGCGGACTGACGCGCGAGCAGATGCCGCGCGTGTTCGAGGGCAATCAGATCACCGGCACGCTGCTGCCTGACGTGGCGCGCGAATTCGGCCTGCGCGAAGTGCCGGTGGTGGCGGGTGGCGGCGACAACGCAGCGGGCGCGGTCGGCGTGGGCATCGTGCGCCCCGGCGACGCCATGCTTTCGCTCGGCACCTCGGGTGTGTATTTCGCAGTCTCGGACGGTTTCCGCGCCAATCCCGATTCGGCCGTGCACAGCTTCTGCCACGCACTGCCGCACACCTGGCACCTCATGTCGGTGATGCTGAACGCCGCCAGTTGCCTCGACTTCACCGCACACCTGACCGGCTACGAGAGCGTAGCGGCGCTGCTGACGGATGCCGAGGCCAACGCGAACCAGGAGAACGACGCCCGGCGGCCGTGGTTTCTGCCGTATCTGAGTGGGGAGCGCACGCCGCACAACAATGTCAACGCCAAGGGCGTCTTCTATGGCATGACGCCCCAGACCTCGCGCGCCGATCTCGCGAACGCGACGCTCGAAGGCGTGGGTTTCGCGTTGCTCGACGGCATGGATGCGTTGCACGCCGCCGGGCTCGTGCCGGATTCGATCACTGTGATCGGCGGCGGGTCGCGCAGCGCGTACTGGACGCAGATGCTCGCCGATATCAGTGGCCGCCCGCTCACGCTGCGCGCGGGCGGGGAGGTGGGGCCCGCACTGGGCGCCGCCCGCCTCGCCCACCTCGCGCTCGAACCGGATGCGGCGCTCGAAACCGTGTGCCCGCAGCCGCCAGTTATCGCAGTGCGCGAGCCCGATGCCACGCGCCATGCCTGGTATCGCGAGGCGCGCCGTCCCACGTTTCACTTGCTCTACCGTGCATTAGAACCGGTTTTTGCAACCGGCGCCTGACTGTACCGGCGCCGGTTACGCAAGAAGCCACGCGACCGTACGAGTCGCGGGTAAATAGTAGTCCTGTTGATTTGACGTCACGTCGTGCGCACGGATGCACGTTCGCGCGCATGCGTTTCGCAACCCTGGCAGTGCCGCTTTACCGCACAGTGCGCAAGCGGCCTTCGACCATCAAGAGGAGTGGAGACATGAAATTCGCCAAACGTCGTTCGGTTCTGGGTTCGCTCATATGCGGGGCCGTGCTCGCGAGTCTCTCGCTTGCCGCGCCGCTCGCGCATGCGAGCAAGGATCATCCCGAGATCGGCTTCTGCATCGACGACCTGCGCGTCGAACGCTGGTCGCGCGATCGCGACTACTTCGTCGCCGCCGCGCAGAAGATGGGGGCAACCGTTTCGGTGCAGTCGGCCGACGCCAGCGAGGAGCGCCAGATCTCGCAGATCGAGAACCTGATCTCGCGCGGCGTGGATGTGATCGTCATCGTGCCGTTCAATTCGAAGACGCTGGGCAACGTGGTGGCCGAGGCGAAGAAGGCCGGCATCAAGGTCATCTCGTACGACCGCCTGATCCTCGATGCCGATATCGACGCCTATATCTCCTTCGACAACGAGAAGGTGGGCGAACTGCAGGCGCAGGGCGTCTATAACGCGCAGCCGAAGGGCAATTACTTCCTGCTGGGCGGCGCGCCGACCGACAACAACGCCAAGATGCTGCGTGAAGGCCAGATGAAGGTCCTCAAGCCCGCGATCGACCGCGGCGACATCAAGGTGGTGGGCCAGCAGTGGGTGCCGGAATGGAGCGCTTCCACGGCGCTGCGCATCATGGAAGACGCGCTCACGGCGAACAACAACAAGATCGACGCGGTCGTGGCCTCGAACGACGGCACGGCGGGCGGCGCGATCCAGGCGCTCGCCGCGCAGCATCTTGCGGGCAAGGTGCCGGTCTCGGGCCAGGACGCCGACCTCGCGGCCGTGCGGCGCGTGATCGCGGGCACGCAGACGATGACGGTGTACAAGCCGCTCAAGCTGATCGCGAGCGAGGCCGCGAAGCTCGCGGTGCAACTCGCGAAGGGCGAGACGCCGGCGTATAACGCGCAATACGACAACGGCAAGAAGAAGGTCGATACGGTCCTGCTGCAGCCCACGCTGCTCACGAAGAGCAACGTCGATATCGTGGTCAAGGACGGCTTCTATACGCAGCAACAGCTGGCAAGCCAGTAACGTCGGGCGGCCCGCGTGGGCGGCGTGCTGGCGGCGCCGCGCACCGGGCCCTTTGCAGCGAGGCGCAAAGCGTATGACCGAACCATTGCTGACGATGCGCGGCATCGTCAAGTCTTTCGCGGGCGTCAAGGCGCTCGACGGCATCGACCTCACCGTGCGGCCCGGCGAATGCGTGGGCCTGTGCGGCGAGAACGGTGCCGGCAAATCGACGCTCATGAAGGTACTCTCGGGCGTGTATCCGCACGGCACCTGGGACGGCGAGATCCGCTGGGAGGGCGCGCCGCTCAAAGCATCGAGCGTGCGCGACACCGAGCGCGCGGGCATCGTCATCATCCACCAGGAGCTGATGCTCGTGCCCGAGCTGACGGTGGCCGAAAACATCTTCCTCGGCAACGAAATCACGCTGCCGGGCGGGCGCATGAACTACGCGGCGATGTACCGGCGCGCGGACGAACTGCTGCGCGAGCTGAAGATCGACGCGATCAACGTCGCACAGCCGGTAATGAACTACGGCGGCGGCCACCAGCAACTGATCGAGATTGCCAAGGCGCTCAACAAGCGCGCGAAGCTCCTGATACTCGACGAGCCTTCGTCGTCGCTCACCGCGGCGGAGACGAAGATCCTGCTCGACATCGTGCGCGACCTGAAGCGTCGCGGCGTGGCCTGCGTGTACATCTCGCACAAGCTCGACGAGGTCGAGGCGGTGTGCGATACCGTCACCGTGATCCGCGACGGCAAACACGTGGCCACCGAGCCGATGGCCTCGCTCACCACCGAGCGCATCATCGCCATGATGGTGGGGCGCGAGATCCGCAATCTCTTTCCGCGCGAGCCGCACGAGATCGGCGAGGTGATGTTCGAAGCCCGCAACGTGACCTGCTACGACGTGACGAACCCGCGCCGCAAGCGCGTGGACGACGTGTCGTTCGCGGTGCGCCGCGGCGAGATTCTGGGCGTGGCGGGCCTCGTGGGCGCCGGGCGCACCGAGACCATGCAGGCGATCTTCGGCGCGTATCCGGGTACCTGCTCGGCGACGGTCCTGCTGGAGGGCAAGCCCCTGAAGATCCGCTCGCCGCTCGACGCGATCCGCGCGGGCATCGCGATGGTGCCCGAGGACCGCAAGCGCCACGGCATCGTGCCGCAACTGGGCGTGGGTCACAACATCACGCTTTCGGTGCTGGAGCGTTATACGAAGGGCGGCCGCATCGACGCCGCCGCCGAACTCGACACGATCCGCACGGAAATGCAGCGGCTTTCGGTGCGCGCGGCCAACCCCATGCTCTCGATTGCGAGCCTCTCGGGCGGGAACCAGCAGAAAGCCGTGCTTACGAAGATGCTGCTGACCAACCCGAAGGTGCTGATTCTCGACGAGCCTACCCGCGGCGTGGACGTGGGCGCCAAGTACGAAATCTACAAGCTGATGTTCGAGCTCGCCAAACGCGGCGTGGCGATCGTGATGGTGTCCTCCGAATTGCCGGAGGTGCTTGGCATCAGCGATCGTGTGCTGGTGATCGGCGAGGGCGAGTTGCGCGGCGATTTCGTGAACGTTGACCTCACGCAGGAACACATACTCGGCGCGGCGATCCAGAGCGCGCGCCGCCAACCTGAAAGAGCGAGTGCAGCATGACCCCCGACGTCACGACCCAACCCGCGCGCGAAGATTCGCCGCATGGCGGCAGCGGTTTCTCCATGCGCTTTCAGCAACTGTTCGCGCGCTACAAGATCCTCGCGCTGCTCATCGCCGTGGCCGCCATCTGGGCGTTCTTCTCGGTGCTCACGCACGGTGCGTTCATCACGCCGCGCAACGTCTCGAACCTGCTGCGGCAGATGTCGATCACCGGCATGCTCGCGTGCGGCATGGTGTTCGTCATCATCGCCGGCGAGATCGATCTTTCGGTGGGCTCGCTGCTGGGGCTGCTCGGCGGCGTGGCGGCCATTCTCGACGCCAATCGCGGCTGGCCCATTGCCGCGACCGTGCCCGCGGTGCTCGCGCTCGGCGTGGTGGTGGGGCTCTTCAACGGCTGGTGGTCCACGTACCGGCGCGTGCCGTCGTTTATCGTGGGGCTCGGCGGCATGCTGGCGTATCGCGGCATTCTGCTCGGCATTACCGGGGGATCGACCATCGCGCCGGTGTCGGACAACTTCGTGTTCATCGGCCAGGGCTATTTGCCGCGCTTCGTGGGCGATACCCTCGCGGTCGTGCTGTTTGCGCTGCTCGCGCTTCTCACGGTGCGCCAGCGGGCGAACCGGCGCCGCTACCAGTTGCCCGTGGTGCCGGTCTGGCAGGACGGTGTGAAGATCGCGGGCGCGGGCGCGCTCGTGCTGGCGTTCGTGGTGATGCTCGACAGCTATGGCGGCATTCCGGTGCCGGTGCTGTTGCTCCTCGCCTTGCTCGGCATCTTTAGCTGGATCGCCACGCAAACCGTGTTCGGACGCCGCATCTATGCCGTGGGTTCGAATCTGGAAGCGACGCGTCTTTCCGGCGTCAACACGAACCGCGTGAAGCTCGCCATCTTCGCGCTCATGGGGCTCATGTGCGCGTTCGGCGGCATCGTCAACACGGCGCGTCTCGCGGCCGGTTCGCCCTCGGCGGGCACCATGGGCGAACTCGATGCCATCGCGGCGTGCTTCATCGGCGGCACTTCGATGCGCGGCGGTTCGGGCACGGTTTATGGCGCGCTCATCGGCGCGCTCGTGATGGCGAGCCTCGACAACGGCATGTCCATGCTCGACGTGGATGCTTACTGGCAGATGATCGTGAAGGGCGGCATTCTCGTGCTGGCCGTGTGGGTGGATGTGGTGTCGGGGTCGAACCGGCGGTGATGGTGCGGCTGTGCCATATCGAGGCCGTATTAGCGTCACGATTGCAAACGAGTCACGTATGAGGTATCGATAGCGGCCATTTCGTGTCAAACGTGCCTTGTGTGCCATAGGTGCCATACCTGCGGGGCCGCCCGCTGTTCGTCTTGTGTTCGCCTTGTGTTCTCCTCGCGCGCTTCGACGCTCACGCGCGAGCGCGCACTCCGGGCGGGACCTGTGTCCCACCCATTTTTCTCGTGCACGTAAGCGTGTTGCACATAGCGCGCGAGCCTCGCCGATTCCTGCCACAATGGTTTCGACCTCCGCTGTCCGGTTCATGCGCACGCGCGCAAGCCCGCCGCCGGCGCGAGGCTCGTCCGCCGCAGCGCCGCGTTGCTCGCGCCGCCTGCCGCTCTGTCGCTTTTCCGGCGCACCTTCGTGTCGCGCCGAGCTTCACGGCTGCGTGCCGTGCGGCTCCGAACTGGAGACAAGTCGACCATGCCAGCCCTATGTGAAATCTGTAATGCCCGGCCCGCCGTTGCACGCGTGACTGTCGTGCAAAACGGCGAGCGCAAGTCCATGTCGATCTGCGACTACGACTACCGGCAATTGATGCGTCATCAAAGCATGCTCAACCCGTTCGATTCGCTGCTGGGTGGCGGCGGATTGTCGCGCTTCTTCGGCGGCATGGGCGGCGAGGGCGATCACGACGACGGCGGCGCAGGCCTCGCCGCCGAGGTGCCGCGCGAATCCGTCGATGCCACCGACGCGTTCAGCGAGCAGACGATGGAGTTGCTGCAACGCGCCGCGGAGAAGGCGCACGAACTGCACCGCAACGAACTCGACACGGAACATCTG
>NZ_CAJMZC010000028.1:0-32436 GCF_905220215.1 Paraburkholderia sp. J12 | reverse complement strand
TGACGCGCTACTGGAGAAGCTCAAGTCGAACATGCAGGAAGTGCGGGCGCGCGGCGGGCAGCTGTATGTGTTTGCGGATTCGGACTCGCATATCGCGAGCGAAGAGGGCATTCACGTGATCCGCATGCCGGAGCACTATGGGCTGCTCTCGCCGATCCTGCACGTCGTGCCGCTGCAGTTGCTGGCATATCACACGGCGTGTGCGCGCGGGACCGATGTGGACAAGCCGCGGAATCTGGCGAAGTCGGTGACGGTGGAGTGAGGTTCAGCGCGCTGCCGACGAAAAGCGATTTTAAGCATTGGAGTTGGCAGCCGCAAAATGACCTGTCTATGAGGTGCATTCCCCTCGCTCGGTCAGAGCGGGGGGAGCAAATGGTCGGCTAACACTAACGCCAGTTATCGCCCACCATCGTCAGATATGGCCTCTCCAGATTCACTTGTTCCATTGTTCGTGGCCTCTTTCTTTGTTAAGCGGACGCTCGCCATAACCCGTTCGTGCTCCTGCTTCATTTCCAGCATTCGGATGCGGAAATCCATTAACTTGTCCCTATACGATTTCTCGCCAAGGAGCTTCATGGCCTGCGCGTAGCAGAGAAACGCAACGCTAATCGTCACGACATAAAGGCAAATGAGGACCAGCAGAGTGACCAGGAAGAAAAATGCCACGATAGCCAGGAAAGCTACTGAAGTGGCGGCGACGAGTGAAACCCCCCACTCCACCCTGTTCAACCGCTTCAGGCGTTTCTGCGTTTTGCTTGTTGTCTTGTAGGACCTGCTGTCTGGTCCGAAGAAATCGACCTTCTCTGGTTCGCGTGGTTTCGTCACCTGCTTTGTCGGGTGACCCGGATCTGACGAATCTACGCTTTGCTTCCCGGCAGCGGCGACCGTTGCCTTTCTTTTCTCGATTAATGCGAGAAGTATCGGGCTAACGGCAGTAATCGCGCCTGTAATCGCAGTGATTATTGACAGCCAGATCGGTTGCGTCTTGTTATCGGCCGGAGGCGGCAACTGGGATACGAACCAGGCGAGCGTCGCACTGCCGGGAGCACCTTGCGGACCTTGTTGACCGGGGGGACCTGCTTCACCACGATCACCTTTCTCGCCGCGGTCTCCCTTTTCACCCTGATCGCCCCTCTCTCCGCGGTCGCCTTGTTCACCTCTTTCGCCTCTTGGGCCCTCGTCACCTTTAAGCCCTTGTGGACCTGGTGCGCCAACCGCGCCCTGCGGACCCGTGGGCCCTGTCGCCCCAGCTATGCCTGACGCTCCGGTTGACCCAACCGCGCCATTCGCTCCGTTAGCTCCGTTAGCTCCAGTAGCCCCAGTAGCCCCAGTAGCCCCCGTGTCCCCCTTTACCGTGCGCGCATTTTCACCAGTGCCGCCGCCAACAACCTGCGCATACGCGTTACCCGCGGCCCCATTGTCAGCAGTCGTCGAGGAATGGTTGTTTTGCTCATGGCTCACGCAGGCGCCAAGCACGACGCAGAATGCTGTCGCGGCCCATCTCAGTGACCGGTTCATTGGCATCTCTCGCTCTATCAATTTTCGTTTTGTTCGATCAGATAGCGTCGGTGCAATGACCTGCCAAATGCTACCCAACCAACCCCGAGACAGCGTTTGCGTGAGGAGTTTAACCCGACATTTAGACGTATGAACGAGGCGTTATCAGTCAGGAAATTTCTGAATATCGCGCCAGACAAGGCACGCAATGGCATGTATGCAAACAGATTCGCCAGCTTGAATCGGCCGCCGTGCATTCGAACGGTATCCGCATTGAAATCGCGAATCAGCCGGACAATCCACAAGCGCACCCAAACGGGCCTCAGCACCGTTCGCATTTCACGCCCTTGCGAGGTATCCGGAGGACCGCCCGAACCGCCCAGCGGCCTCATAATGTGATCCATCGAGCAAGGAGAAGAAATTGGCCGAACAGCAGCAAGGACGGGCGCCGCGTCTGTACGTGTTTTCAGGAGCAGGGCTTTCGGCGGAAAGCGGTATTTCCACGTTCCGCACCGGAGACGGCATCTGGACACGCGCGAGCATCGACGAAGTCTGCAACTACCTCACCTGGCGCCGCAACCGGCCCGCCGTGTTCCGCTTCTACAACCAGCGCATCAGCGAGTGCGCCGACGCGCGTCCCAACGCAGCCCACCGGCTGCTCGCGCAGTGGCAGGACACCTGGGGCACGGAGCGCGTGCATCTCGTCACGCAGAACATCGACGACATGCTGGAGCAGGCGGGCGCGCGCCAGGTCACGCACCTGCACGGCGACATGATTTCGCTGTTGTGCACCGATTGCGACTATCGTTTTCCCGCCAACGGCCCGGGCCTCGATCCGAAGGCGGCGTGTCCCGCGTGCGGCGGGGTCGAAGGCGTGAAGCCCGGGGTGGTGTTCTTCAACGAAGCGGCACCCGAATACGAGACGCTCTGGCGCATCCAGCAGGCCATGACGCCCGACGATCTTTTCATCGCCGTCGGCACCGCGTTCGAGGTGATTCCGCCCGAACGCCTGCTGCCGCCAGAACGCGTCGGCGCCTACGCGCGCAATTTCGTCATCGATCCGGCGCCGCGACGCACGGAATGCTTTGGCGTGGTGGAGCGCAATCCGGCTACCGTAGGTCTGCCCAATATCGCGGAGACCGTCGAGCGCATGATGGCGGGCGGCGGGCGCTAGTCGCGTTCAAGTTCATCGCTCGCAGCGAAAGCGCGCGCAACCCTTCGGTTGCGCGCGCTTTTTTTATGGCCGCACCGTGCGTGCGACACTCGGCATTTCACGGAATCGATCGTAGCTAGTGGTGCGAGGCATGAACATTTCGAAGCAGGTCATCGGTTATCTGAACTCGCGCGGACTCGTGCTGGCCAGCGTCGAAACGTGTACGGCCGGTCATCTTGCCGCCATGCTCGCAGATGCGGCTGGCGAGACGAAGTGCCTCGACGTGGGCTTGATCGTGCATGCGAGTGCTGCGCTCGCCACGCTGTCCGGTGTGCACGGCGAAACGGTTGCACGCAGTGGCGCGGTTAGCGAAGCCGTCGCACGCGAAATCGCCGAAGGCTTACTCGCTCAGCGGGCCGGACATGCCGATGTCGCTGTCGTTAGCCTCGGGGTGTTTCCAGCATCACAGGCGGCGAATGCCGCCTCTGTTTCCATCGGCGATGTGGATCGGAGTATCGAGGCTTGATCGATATCGATGCTGTGCACGCGCGCAGCACATGCATGCGGCGCATCCGCTTTCCCCTATCGGTTTTTATCTTGATTAATAAGTATACGTAGTAGCAGTTAACAAAGCCGGGCATTTTCTGTGGACAACAGGGGAAATCCCAATCGGCTCAAATCGATGTGGAACGAATAGCCATGCGGACAAACCCTGAATGCTGCGCGAACTTCGAGGATAACTTTTGAGGGGTTCGCGCAGCGCCGGCAGTTATCAAGAACTCGTCCACAGCACGTTCGCCGGGTCATCCCCAGCTTGTCCAGAGGGGGCCGTGGATAACCCGGGGTCCATGCTCTGCTCGATCCTTCAGGCCGGTTCGACAGGTTGCGGTTGAGACGCTTCGTTCGTGCTGGTGCGACGGGCCGGGAGCAACTGGCAGGCGAGGAGGCCGACCAGCATCAGCGCGCAGCCCATCAGCGCGCGCGGCGTGAGCGTTTCGCCGAGTGCGATCCACCCGGCCAGCGCGGCGAACACGCCTTCCATGCTGAAGATCACGGCCGCGTGCGCCGGCGCCGCGTCGCGTTGCGCGACCACCTGAATGGTGTAGCCCACTCCCACCGAGAGCGCGCCGCCGTAGAGGATGGCGGGCGCGGCGCGCAACAGGCTCGCGAGTTCGAGCGGTTCGCACGCGAGCCCGATTGCGAGACAGGCCGCGCCACAGGCCACGAACTGCACGATCGAAAGCACGAGCGGATCGTGACGCGGCGCATAGTGGCCCACCAGCATCACCTGAATCGAGATCACGATCGCGCAGCCGAGCTGGTACCAGTCGCCGTACATCACCGAAAAGTGTTCGTTGATGCTGAGGAAGTAGAGCCCGATGGCAGCCAGCAGGGCGCCGACCCAGGTACCGGTACCCGTGCGATGGCGCAGCAGCACGCCAAGCAGGGGCACGATCACGACGTAAAGCGAGCTGATGAACCCCGCGTTGGCGATCTTCGTGTAGCGCAGGCCGATCTGCTGGAGCGAGATGGCTACGGCCAGCACGAGGCCGAGCACGCAGCCCGAGCGGAGCAGTCCGGCGTCGAGAAGCGGCGGGGTCCCGGCATGGGGCGCACGGCGCGCGGACGAGCGGCGCTGCGCGAACACGAGCGCGGAAACGACCGCCGCGCCCAGCAAAAAGCGCAGCCCGGTGAAGAGGAACGGGCCGATGGCGTCGAGGCTCAGTCGCTGCGCGACGAACGCGGAGCCCCAGATCATGGCGGCGGCCAGCATGAGCAGGTTGGCGCGCAGGTGTTGGCGGGAAGTAGATTTCAAGCGGGTCGACCAGCGGAGTTCTTGTTTTGCAAAAACTGTCGCGGCGCCGCTTTTATTGCGTGAGCATCGGCCTCGAAACCGGACGCCGGACAGTCGAATTCCGATCGTATCCGAATTGAAAGCCAATTGTCTCCCGGAAAATACACCGACCTGTCTGGCGGCGACAAACGGGATGACAAACGCCCTACGCTGCGTGATACTGCTTCGCGCGAAATGCCCGCCGGGATCGGCGAGCGGGCATTTTGCCGCTTCATGCTGTTTCAATTCACAACGTACCGATCCTATTTATTTGTCAGGTTTGGGGAACAACAGATGAAAAAGATTCTCGCCTCGCTCGTCACCGCGTCGGTCGCACTGATTTCGGTTCAAGCTTTTGCACAAGACGCTTCGGCTCCGGCGGCTGCCAGCGCACCGGCCAAGGCCAAGAAGCACCACAAGCAACTCAAGCAGCACGGCAAGCGCGCTCCGGTGTCGCAAGCCGCTTCGGCGGCAGGTACGGCCGACAAGGGTCAACAGAACTAATTGCTGCAAGAACGTGCCGCGTTGGCGGCGCGCTGTAAAAAAGCCAGAGCATGCTCTGGCTTTTTTTTCGGCTTGGGGCCGGGCTGGCCCGGGAGTCCCGGGCGGCGGCGATCAGGATGCGTCGCGCGCGAGCCCGCTTTCGATCAGTTCGGTCAGCAGGCCCGTGAGGCCGCCCGGATGGTTTTCCGCGCGCGACTTCAACTGCGCAACCAGGTCCGCGTTGAGCTTGCAGGCGAACGGCACGAGCCCCTGCGCCTGATCGAGCTTGCGGCGCTCGCGCCGGTCCATCTCCGCAGGCGCCGAGCCCTTGCCGAAGCGGTCGGGTCCGGCCCCTTTCGTCGATTGCATCAGTTTCAGCGCCTTGTTCTTTTCAAGGTCGGTTTTCTTCATGGCCATGCTGGCGGCTCCGGTGTTGGGCAGTGGCGCGCATTGTACGCATTCGCGCGGGGGCGTCCATTGCCGATGCGTTTGCGGGTGGGTTGCGCTCGCGCTTCATGCTTCATGCGCCCCGTGGCGGCGTATATCCGGCAACGCCCGCCGCCAGGCCATCCATCAGCGCGCGCATGCGCTGCCAGTGCGAACCTTCCCAGAACACGCGCTGGCAGACGTCGCACGTGACGAAGCGGCTTTGCCGCTCGAACACGCCTGGCGGCACGCGTTCGCGAGCCGCGCCGCGCTCGATCGCGTGGAGCGGCACATTGCACGTGAGGCAGAGCCGGAAAGGCCGGGCGCTCGCTGCGAGGTCGAGGCGCTCGAAGATCTCGCGCAGCTGCGCCTGGGGTTTCAGCGTGCGCACGTAGCAGCCGTGCGTGATCGTGCGGCGCTTGAGCAGTTCGCGGTCGCGTGTGAGAACGATGCGATGCTCCGTGGCGGCCAGCGCTTCGATCTCGTCGTCGGGATAGTGGTTGTCGTAAAGCGTGTCGAAGCCCGCGAGGCGCAGCAACTGGGCGAGGCCGCCCAGATGGGCGTCGGCGACGAAACGCGGCTCGCGTAGCGGCGCCGCGCGCACGCGCAGCAAGGGGCGGATGTCGAAGGTTTCGAACTTCGGGTACACGGCGACGCGGTCGCCGTCGGCGAGCGGATGGTCGAAGCCCACGGACTCGCCGTTCACCAGAATCAGCTCGACTTCCGTATGGGGCACGCCTAGCGCCTCGATCATGTGCTTGGCCGAGGCAGCGCGCGCGCAGGCGCAACTGAACGCACGGCGACGCAGCGGCCGCGCGAGAAAATCGTTCAGCTCCTCGTAGAAGCGGAAGGTGGCGGTGACCATGCGGCCAGTATGGCACCGGACGGCCGGCCGCGCGCGGGGCGAGCGTGAGCAGCGCGCGGGCGGCTGTGCTTTACTGCGCGTTTTGAACGCGAAGGAGCGTGCGATGGATATCGGGTTTATCGGGCTGGGCGAGATGGGCGGCGCCATCGTGGCGAATCTGCTGAAGGCGGGCCATACGGTGCGGGTGTGGAACCGCACGCCGGAGCGGGCGCGGCCGCTCGCCGAGGCGGGCGCCGCGATCGTGGCGACGCCGGCCGAGGCGTTCGCGGGCGACGCGGTCTTTTCGATGCTTGCCGACGATGCCGCCGTGCGCGAGGTCATCGACGCGACGCTGCTCGCCCGCGCCCCGCGCGGCCTCGTGCACGTGAACATGGCGACGATTTCCGTCGCGCTCGCCACGGAGCTGGCGCGCGAGCACGCCGAGCTCGGCTTGCATTATGTCGCGGCGCCGGTGCTGGGCCGCCCCGATGTGGCCAGGGCGGCGAAGCTCACGATCGTCGCCGCGGGCGCGGCCGAGGCGATCGACCGCGTGCAGCCGCTCCTTGACGCCGTGGGGCAGAAGACCTGGCGCATCGGCTCGCTGCCGCAGCAGGCGAACGTGATGAAGCTCGCCGCGAATTTCATGCTGGCTTCGGCGGTGGAGACGCTCGGCGAGGCGTCGGCGCTGCTCGCGGGGCACGGCGTTTCGATGCGCGATTTTCTCGACGTGGTGTCGGGCGGCCCGTTTCCGGGACCGGTGTACGCGGGTTACGGCGGCATGATCGCGGAGCAGCGCTACGAGCCCGCGCTCTTCAAGGCGCGGCTGGGCCTGAAAGACGTGCGGCTCGCGCTGCAGGCGGCGGACGCGGTCTCGGCGCCGATGCCGGTGGCGAGCGTCGTGCGCGACAGCCTGATCGAGGCGGTGGCGCACGGTGACGGCGAGCGCGACTTCGCCGTGCTCGGCAAGGTGGCGGCGCGCCGCGCCGGGCAGGTCTAAGTCGGCGCGGGGCGCGTCGGCGGGTCAGGTTCCCACCCGGTTGCTGCGCCCCGCGATCCCGTAGAGGAACGCAGCGCCGGCGAAGGCGAGACCTACGGCGCACACGCCGCGCCACTGCCCGATGGCCCAGCCGGCGCCCGACAGCGCGGCGCCCAACGCGCCGCCGACGAAGAACACGCCGACGAACAATCCGTTCAGCCGCCCGCGCGCGGCGGGGTTCATCAGATTGACGGCGCGCCGGCCGAGCGTCTGGTCGATGATGACGCCCGCGTCGAGCGCCGCTCCGCCGATCACGAGTGCCGCCAGCGCGAGCCGCGGATGCGCCTCCGGGGCAAAACCGAATCCGCCCGAGCCGGCCACGGCGATCAGCGCGATCGACGCCAGCATGAGCAGATGCGCGAAGCACAGCGCGGCGCGGCCGTGTCCACGGTCGCCGGCCTGGCCCGCAAGCGGCGTGACCACGGCGCCGCTCGCGCCGGCCAGCGCAAAGAGCGCCACGCCGTGCATGCCGAAGCCGAACGGCGCTGCGGCGAGCCGCAGCCCGATCGAGGCCCAGAACGCACTGAACGCGCCCATGGCGAGGGCCGCCGAGAGCGCGCGCCGCTGCAGCACGGGCTCGGTGGCGAGCAGCGTCCAGAGCGAGCGCAGCAGCCCGCCGTAGCGGGTGTGGGCGTGCGGTGTGCGGGTGGGCAGGCGCAGCACGAGCACGGCGGCGAGCAGCACGTCGATGAGCGCCGCCGATCCGTAGAACGCACGCCAGCCGGCCCAACCGGCGATCACGCTCGCGAGCGGCCGCGAGAGCAGGATGCCGATCATCAAACCGCTCATGACGTTGCCCACGGCGCGGCCGCGGTGCGCTTCGGGCGCCATGGAGGCCGCCATCGGCACGAGCATCTGGATCACGCTCGAGGTGGCGCCGGCGAGGAACAGCGCGGCGAGGCATACCCAGGCGGACTGCGCGAAGAGCGGCACGGCGAGCAGCGCCGCACAGGCGAGCAGCGTGCGCACGATCAGGCGGCGGTTTTCGATCAGGTCGCACAACGGCACGAGCAGCACGAGTCCGGCGGCATAACCGAGCTGCGGCAGCATCGAGACGAGTCCGCCCAGCGCATGCGGCAGCTTCAGCGAGGCGGCGATGGGACCGGTAAGCGGCTGCGCGGCGAACAGGTTGACGATGATGAGGCCCACGGCGGCGCCGAAGAAGAGCGTCATCGGCGTGGTCAACTGGCCGGCGTGGAGTTCGCCCGGCGCCGGCGCGCGCAGATCGGCGGACGAGGAGCAGGGCGGCGGCGGCGAAACGGCAGAACACGTTCGAGGGGCAATTTCGGCTGGACCAGGCATGTCGGCGCTCCGGGTGAGGTCTGTTTTGCGTATCCTAGAAGCGCTATGGTTATGTCACAATTGAAATATCTTGATATTGATTATGCGAGATTGTTTTGAATACGCGTGATCTGCAGGCTTTCGTCGCGGTCGTGGAGAGCGGCTCGATCGTGGGCGCCGCCGAGCGGCTGCATCTCACCCAGCCGGGCCTGACGCGCCGCATCCAGAGCCTCGAAAGCGTGCTGGACCTCGAGTTGCTCGACCGTCAGGCCAAGCCCCTCAAGCCCACCGCCGCCGGCCGCGAGGTGTACCGCCTCGCGCGCAACGTGCTCGGTGCCGTGGACGAACTGCTGGCGGTCGCCTCGCCCGAGAGCGAGCCAGGCGGCGAGCTGCGCATCGGCGTTCCGCCGTTTCTCTCCGATCTCGCGCTGGAGCAGCCTCTCGATCGCCTGCGCAGCGCCTTTGCCAAACTCACGCTGCGTATCACGGCAGGCTGGTCGCCGGGATTGCTGCAGTCGGTCGAGCGCGCGGAAATCGATGCCGCCGTCGTGCTGATGCCGGGCGACAGCGCGCTGCCGGAGACACTCGAGCGCACCCGGCTCGCCTTCATGCCGACCACCGTCGTGGCGGCGCGCGCGCTGGGCTTGCCGACCGATCCGGTCACGCTCGAAGATCTCGCGCCGCACCCGTGGGTGCTCAACCAGGACGGCTGCGGCATGCGTTCGGCGCTCTCGCGCGCGCTCACGCGGGCGGGGCTGCCGTTCAACGTGGCCGTCGAGGCGTTCGGCTCGGACCTGCAGCTTTCTCTCGTGGCGCGGCAGATCGGCATCGGGATCGTGTCGCCGGAAGTTCTCGCGCGCAGCCCGTTTCGCGACGCGCTGCAGACGGTCGAGGTGGCGGATTTCGAGGCGGGCGTCGATGCGTGGCTCGTGCACCATGCTCTGCCGGGGCGGCTCGTGCGGCCCGTCGCACTCCTGCGCGATTCGCTGGTCGAAGTATTGACGGCGAATGGTCTGACAGACGGGACGCAAAGCGGGGCGCAAAGCGAGCCGCCACAATCCTCATACGACCGAGCGGTGCCGCACAAAACGCGCCGGAACGGGCCGCCACAATGACAGCGGGGATGTCAGAACGCGAATGGCACGGGGTGGGAATCGGCCCCGCATGGGGAAGGGAGACGGCGGATGGACACACGCATCCTGATCGCCGACAACGACGAACAGTCGCTGACGGGGCTCGGCACACTGCTGACCGACCTCGATTACGCGATCGCCGTGGCGCGCACGCTCGACGATGCCGTGCTCGCCGCCGCGCGCTTTGCGCCGGATGTGGTGATCGTCGCGCTGTCGCTGCAGGAAGACGACCCGGCGACCATCGTCCGGCGTCTGCGCGATGCCTGCGGCGAACGCACGCCGCTTCTTCTTGCACTGACAGGCTGGGCCGATTCGCGCCATCGCGACGAGGCGCTGGCGGTGGGCTTCGACGTCCATCTGGTACGTCCCGTGAGCCTCGATCAGCTGACTTTCATTCTTTCGATGATCGGCCACGCATGAAGTGTTGTAATCCGGCAACGCTTAGGGTGCGTACTACTTTACATGTTGCGTTGCACCACATATCTCGCTATACTCGTTTCTGTCTCCTCCATGTCTCCTCTGATATGGATTAAGCCCGCCAGCTTGGCGGGCTTTTTTTCGTCCGTACGTTCTGACCACGCTTAAAAAAACCGGCCCTTTGCAGAGCCGGTTTCGCTTGTTCCGTCAAATCCCATCAGATTTTCCCGCTGCCACCACCGTGCGACGGCGGCATCGGCGCGCAGCCCTCTCAACCTTTGAGTCCCGTATCTTCCGCTGCGCCGATCGCGAGGTTCATGCACTGGATCGCCGCGCCCGAAGCGCCCTTGCCCAGGTTGTCGAGGCGCGCGACCGTCACGAACTGCTCGTCGTTGCCGAACACGAAGAGGTCCACGCGATTCGTGTCGTTGTTGGCCTGCACGTCGAATGCGCCGCTGTCCAGGTTCTCGTCGGCGTTGAACGGCGCCACGCGCACGAATGCTTCACCGGCGTAGTACTCGGCGTAGAGCGCCAGCACGTCCTGCGGGGTTGCGCGGCGCGTGAGCTGCCGCGGCGAAAAATAGGTGGTGACGGCGAGGCCCTTGTAGAACGGGCCGACGATCGGCGTGAACACCGGCGCGCCCGAAAGGCCGCCGTGGAACGCCATTTCCGGCAGATGCTTGTGCGTGAGGCCGAGCGCGTAGGGGCGCGGGCTCATCAGCTTTGGATTGCCGCCTGCTTCGTACTCCGCAATCATTTTCTTGCCGCCGCCGCTGTAGCCGGTCAGCGAATACGCGTGCGCCGCGAAATCGGGCGCGACGAGGCCGGCTTCGACGAGCGGGCGCATGGCCAGCACGAATGCGGAGGCGTGGCAGCCCGGCACGGCGATGCGTCTCGCGCTGCGTACGCGCTCGCGCTGCTGGCGGGTGAGTTCGGGCAGGCCGTAGGCCCAGTCGGGGCTCGTGCGAAACGCGGTGCTCGCGTCGATCAGCACGGTGCGGTCGTTCTCGACGAGCGAGGCCGATTCGCGCGAGGCGACGTCGGGCAGGCACAGGAACGTCACGTCGGAGGCGTTGATGAGACGGCGGCGTTCCTCGACGTCCTTGCGCTTCGCATCGTCGATCCGCAGGATTTCGACGTCGGCGCGCGCTGACAGGTATTCGAAAATCTTCAGGCCGGTCGTGCCTTCCTGTCCGTCGACAAAAACTTTCGTGCTCATCTCGATCTCTCTGAACGCAGGGGTAAATAGGCCCTCGGCGCGCGCCCGTGGGCGCGAATTTCGCAGCCCCGTTCGCAGACCCAGTCGAGCCGTGCGGCGCCGGAACGGTATTTTAAGACCTTAGGTGCCAGGTCGTGCGGGCGCCCCGGAAAAAAATCGGGAGTAACCCGTAGGTACGGATGAAGCTCGCGCGATGCGCGGCGCCCAGGACCGGTGCGCCGCACAGGCGATTCCATGATGCGACCCGCGTGTGACGCTTATGCGTCGGCTTGCGGGGCGGCTTGCGGGTCGGCTTGTAGGGCAGCTGTAGGTCGGCCTTATGCGCCGACGTTCTTGCCCGCGAGCCAGCGCGCCGTGACGGCGGCGATGCGCGCGCCGAAGAGCCGTGCCGTTTCCAGGTCGCCCGAGGGCGGCGCTTCGTCGGGGGAAGCGTCGGCTGGCGACTGTGCGAGCAGGCCCGTGAAGCCGCCCACGAAGTTCACGTCGCTGCGCGTCGCCGCTTTCGTGTTCGCCGGCATCAGGCCGGTGCCGGTCCAGATCATGCCGTGCTGCATCGCGAGCGTGACGAAGTACTGGATCGTCGAAAACTTGTCGCCGTTCATCGTGGCCGAATTGGTGAAGCCCGCCGCGATCTTGTCTTTCCACTTTTGCGTGAACCACGCCTTGGACGAAGCGTCGGCGAACTTCTTGAAGTCGGCCGAGGCGCCGCCCATGTAGGTCGGCGCGCCGAACACGATGGCGTCGGCGGCGTCGAGATCGGCCCAGTCGGCGTCGTCGATATCGGCGACGGCAATCAGCTTCGCCTGCGCGCCCGCGCCCTGGAGGCCTTCGAGCACGGCTTCGGCGAGTTTCTTCGTGTGGCCATAGCCACTGTGATATGCAACGACGATTCTGGACATGAAAGGACTCCGGCGGAAGTTGGACGGGCACGCCTGTGGCGTCGCACCATCTTAATCACTTCCGCCGCGCGCCCGCGCCCTGCTGTGCGCAGCCCGAAGAAGGACTGAATTTCCTGATGCGAAGCAAAGGATGCGGGGTGTGCGCACACAGCATCAGCGCCCGTAAGTGACCGTGAGTTGCGCGCTGCCGAGCGATGCCGCGCCGATTTCGTGATCGAACATGGGCGCGGGGCGTCCTTCGTCGAGAGCTACCAGTCTGTCCGCACCGATCGCATACACCGTGACGACATAACGATGCGGTTTGCCGGGCGGCGGGCACGGGCCGCCGTAGCCGCTGGTGTTGAAGTCGTTGCGCGCCTCGACGGCGCCGAGTTTCGCGAGCGTGCCCGAGGCGCTCGCATTCTCCGGCAACGCGTTCATGCTCGCCGGGATGTTGGCGACGGCCCAGTGCCACCAGCCGCGGCCGGGCGCGTCGGGGTCGAACATCGTGATCGCGAAACTGTGCGTGCCCGCCGGGGCATTGCGCCAGCTCAACTGCGGCGAGCGGTTGCCGCCTTTGCAGCTGTCCTGATCGAAAACCTGGGCGGTCGCGACCTGTCCTCCGTCTCGAAACGTCGTGCTCGAAAGCGAAAACGTACCTTCGGCATGGGCGATGCCGATCGCATTCAGGACGACGGCGAGCGTGAGCGTGCCCCGAGCCGCACCGCGCAGCCGCCGCCGCGCCGCGATGAGAATCCAGGCATACGGATGGGCCATCGACGGGTTTTCCTCTATGTTGGTTAAAACGCGTCCGAGCGTTGCTGGCGGGCTCGTATGAATTGTGTTCCCGATCCAAAATATAGCGGTATTCCCGGTTTCGACCGCGCACCATGAAAAAAGGCCATCTGCCCAGCCGGGCAGATGGCCTTTGCGTTCGTACCGCGCGCTTCGCTTGCTGCGGTGCTTTACTGCAGCGCTTTACTGCGGTGCCGCGGTCGCGCCGCCGTGCGCGGCCGACCACTCGGCCGGTGCGTGCAGGAACTTCTCGACTTCGTCGAGCGTCTTCGTCTCGAAGTAGCCGGATTCCTTCGCGACGCGCAGCACGTCCCACCACGTGGCGAGCGCATGCAGGTCCACGTCGATGTCCTTCAGGACCGAGACGCTTTCCTTGAAGATGTTGTAGTGGAACAGCACGAAGCAGTGGTTCACCGTCGCGCCGGCCGTGCGCAGCGCGTTGATGAAGTTGATCTTGCTGCGGCTGTCGGTGGTCAGGTCTTCGACCAGCAGCACGCGCTGGCCTTCGGTGAGCAGACCCTCGATCTGCGCATTGCGGCCGAAGCCCTTCGGCTTCTTGCGCACGTACTGCATGGGCACCATCAGGCGGTCCGAGAGCCATGCCGCGAACGGGATGCCCGCGGTTTCGCCGCCGGCCACGGCGTCGATCTGTTCGTAGCCCACGTCGCGCAGGATGGTGGCTTCGGCCATTTCCATCAGGCCGCGGCGCACGCGCGGATACGAGATCAGCTTGCGGCAGTCGATATAGACCGGGCTCGCCCAGCCGGAGGTGAAGATGAAGGGCTTTTCCGCGTTGAAGTGCACGGCCTTCACTTCGAGCAGCATTTTGGCGGTCGTGTCCGAGATCGTCTGGCGATCGTAGCCTGTCATGGGCGAATCCTTGGATGTGAGAGCGAGGGGAGTGCGGGCGTGGTGCCCGGTGGCGCTGGCACGGTTGACCCGGCGAAAACCGTGGTCTGTGTGCGCGGCCCGAAGGTGCGGGGGCGATGTTCACCCGCTCGGATCGGACGGCTTCTCTTGCGCGCGTAGCCCGGTATTTTACCCGACTTGACGGGCCGCGACGAGTTGCCCGACCGATTTGCGCCGCACGGCGCCTGCTATGGGCGGTATTTTGGGGGGCGATCGCCGCTTGCGCCGAATGGCGTGCCGGGCGGATTTTTCTTTCGCGGTTGTGACGCCGGGGACTCGCCATTACACTCACGCCGGTTTGCCCGGTGTCTTGAACCTGTCACACCCGGCTCCCGTACAGGATGCCCTCATGACCGCCGTTTCTCCTCCTGCTGCCTCTGCCGACACGACGCGCGGCCATGCCTTGCGCGCGCTCGTGGCGTCGGTGCTCGGTTATGCGATGGACGGCTTCGACCTGCTGATGCTCGGCTTCATGCTGCCGGCGATCAGCGCCGACCTGCATCTGTCGACCGCGCAGGCCGGCTCGCTCGTCACGTGGACGCTCGTGGGCGCCGTGGCGGGCGGCATCGTCTTCGGGCTCTTGAGCGATCGCTACGGCCGCGTGCGCGTGCTCAGCTGGACGATCCTCGTGTTCGCCGTCTTCACCGGCCTGTGCGCGCTCGCGCGCGGTTATACGGATCTGCTCGTCTACCGGACCCTCGCGGGCATTGGCCTTGGCGGTGAGTTCGGCATCGGCATGGCGCTCGTGGCCGAGGCCTGGCCCGCGCATCTACGCGCGCGAGCCTCGTCGTATGTCGGGCTCGGCTGGCAGCTGGGCGTGCTCGCCGCCGCGCTCCTCACGCCGTGGCTCTTGCCCGTGATCGGCTGGCGCGGCATGTTCGCGCTCGGCCTGCTGCCCGCTGTGGTGTCGTTCGCGGTGCGGCGCCGCGTGGAGGAGCCGGCGCTCTTCGTCGCCCATGCCGGTCGCGTGGCCGGGGCGCCGCGCGGCGAACGGCCGCGCGCGCTGCGCCTGCTCGTCGCCGACGCCCGCACCGCGCGTGCGAGTCTGGGTGTCGCGATCCTGTGTTCGGTGCAGAACTTCGGCTACTACGGGCTCATGATCTGGCTGCCCGCTTATCTCTCGCACTCATTCGGCTATTCGCTGACGAAGTCCGGCCTCTGGACGGCGGCGACCGTTGCCGGCATGGCGCTCGGCATCGGGCTCTTCGGCGTGGCCGCCGACCGGTTCGGACGCAAGCCCGCGTTCCTCTTCTATCAGGTGGGCGCCGTGGTGATGGTGTTCGTCTATGCCCATCTCACGGCGCCGGCGGCGCTGCTCGTGGGCGGCGCCGCCATGGGCGTATTCGTGAACGGCATGATCGGCGGCTACGGCGCGCTCATCTCCGAGCTCTATCCCACGGCCGCTCGCGCCACCGCGCAGAACGTGCTCTTCAACATCGGCCGGGCCGTGGGCGGCTTCGGGCCGCTGGCTGTCGGCGCGCTGGCCGCACGTTTCTCGTTCGGGGCCGCGCTTGCGATGCTCGCCTCGATCTACGTACTCGATGTCCTCGCGACACTCTTCCTGATCCCGGAGCGACGCGGCGCCGCACTGGAGTGACCCGGGTAACGCTTCGCCCATGCGGTTCCCTAGTGGTTATCGAGTGATCTTTTAATGGGCTTTGAGCCCGTCCCTGCGCCGTTTTCCCTGCCGTTTCACCCGTGGTGATCTCGCACTTGAGCTATCCCGGGTATCAGTCCTGAACCCGAGTTGCCGCGCCCTGCCCGGGGTGTACACTAGTTTCCCCCGCCAATTCGCCCTCGTCGCTTCGCTGCCTGTCAGGGGCGCTTCGCCGTGTGTCAGGTCCGTGGTTTTCACGCCAGGGTTGCAGACCGGAACGCGCGCTGTCGAACCCCTGAGCGTGCCCTGCGAGGCGGCGGGTTCATGACCATAAAACCTCTCACGTCTCTCACGTCCAGGCAGGCCAGAAAATGGATGAACAACTGAAGCAAAGCGCTCTCGCGTATCACCAGAATCCCAAGCCCGGCAAGATCTCGGTCACGCCCACCAAGCCGCTCTCGAACCAGCTCGACCTTTCGCTCGCGTACTCGCCCGGCGTGGCCGCCGCGTGCGAAGCGATCCACGCCGATCCGCTCGACGCGCAGAAGTACACCTCGCGCGGCAACCTCGTCGGCGTCGTGACCAACGGCACGGCCGTGCTCGGCCTCGGCAACATCGGCCCGCTCGCCGCGAAGCCGGTGATGGAAGGCAAGGGCTGCCTCTTCAAGAAGTTCGCGGGCATCGACGTGTTCGACATCGAACTCGACGAATCGGACCCGGACAAGCTCGTCGAAGCGATCGCCATGCTCGAGCCGACGCTCGGCGGCATCAACCTCGAAGACATCAAGGCGCCCGAGTGCTTCTACATCGAGCAGAAGCTGCGCGAGCGCATGAAGATCCCCGTCTTCCACGACGACCAGCACGGCACGGCCATCATCGCTTCGGCGGCGATCCTCAACGGCCTGAAGGTCGTGGGCAAGGAACTCGGCAGCGTGAAGCTCGTGTGCTCGGGGGCGGGCGCGGCGGCCATCGCCTGTCTGGACCTGCTCGTGAAGCTGGGTCTGAAGAAGGACAACATCCTCGTTACCGATTCGAAGGGCGTGATCTACGAGGGCCGCGGCAACCTCGATCCCTCGAAGGCGCGCTACGCGGCCAACACCCATGCGCGCACGCTCGGCGACGCCATCAAGGGCGCGGACGTGTTCCTCGGCTGCTCGAGCGCGGGCGTGCTCAAGCCCGAGATGGTCGTGGACATGGGCACGAAGCCGCTGATCCTCGCGCTCGCGAATCCGGAGCCGGAAATCCGTCCGGAAGAGGCGAAGAAGGTGCGCCCGGACGCGATCATCGCCACGGGCCGCTCGGACTATCCGAACCAGGTCAACAACGTGCTGTGCTTCCCGTTCATCTTCCGCGGCGCGCTGGACGTGGGCGCGACCACCATCACGGAAGAGATGAAGCTCGCGTGCGTGCGCGCGATTGCCGAGCTGGCGGAAGAAACCGATCAGGGCGACGAAGTGGCGAAGGCCTATGAAGGCCACTCGCTCGAATTCGGCCCGGACTACCTGATTCCGAAGCCTTTCGACCCGCGCCTCATCATCAAGATCGCGCCGGCCGTCGCTCAGGCCGCGATGGATTCGGGCGTGGCCACGCGCCCGATCGCCGACATGGACGCCTACCGCGAGCAACTGGGCGCCACGGTCTATCGCACGGGCATGGTGATGCGCCCGGTGTTCGCGGCCGCGAAGGCGAGCCAGGCGCGCATCGTGTTCGCCGAGGGCGAGGACGAGCGCGTGCTGCGCGCCGCGCAGTTCGTGCTGACCGAGAAGATCGCGAAGCCGATCATCGTGGGCCGTCCGTCGGTCGTGGAAATGCGCCTGAAGAAGATGGGCTCGAAGCTGCGTCCGGGCACCGACTTCGAGATCGTCGATCCCGAGGACGATCCGCGCTTCCAGAAGAGCTGGCAGGCGTACCACGAACTCGGCGCGCGCCAGGGCATCACGCCGGAAGTGGCGAAGGCGTCGATGCGCAAGTTCAACACGCTGATCAGCGCGATTCTCGTGCATCTGGGCGACGCCGACGGCATGATCTGCGGCCTGCTCAACAGCTTCGACTATCACCTGAAGTTCGTCGAGCAGGTGTTCGGCAAGGCGAAGGAAGCCGAGAACTACGCGGCGATGAACCTGCTGATGCTGCCGGGCCGCAACATCTTCATTTGCGATACCTACGTGAACGAAGTGCCGAGCGCCGGGCAGCTCGCCGACATGACGATCCTCGCCGCGCGCGAGATCGAGAAGTTCGGCATCGTGCCGAAGGTGGCGCTGCTCTCGAGCTCGAATTTCGGCAGCGTGCGCTCGTCCACGTCGCAGCGCATGCAGGCGGCGCGCGAGCTGATCGCACAGCGTGCGCCGCAGCTCGAAGTGGACGGCGAAATGCACGGCGACGCGGCGCTTTCGGAACTGATCCGCAAGCAGTCGTTCCCGGGCACGACGCTCGCGGGCGAGGCGAATCTGCTCGTCATGCCGAACCTCGAGGCGGCGAACATCGCGTACAACCTGCTGAAAGTGATCGGCGGCGAAGGCGTGACGGTGGGGCCGTTCCTGCTGGGCGCGGCGAAGCCGGTGCACATCCTCACGCCGGCGGCGACCGTGCGACGCATCATCAACATGACGGCGGTCGCTTCGGCGAACGCGGCCGTCACGAAGCAGGCGGCAGCACGTTGATGGCGTGAAAGGCCGGGCGTCTGATTCAGGCGCTCGAGCCCCGGCGACCCAAGAAAAGGGGCGCTTCGTGCAAACGAAGCGCCCCTTGCTTTTGTCGGTCTAAGTGATGAGCTGGAAAGTCAGCTCAAAGCCAGCCGAAGCCTCAAGCCGCGTGACGTGACGCGCCGCCTTGCGGCGAGCGCCACTTGCCAAGCAGCGTAGCCCACTTCGCGCGCACGGCATTGAGGTTGTTCTCCTTCACGTGACCGTAACCGCGGATGCCGTCGGGCAGGTTCGCGAGTTCCACGGCGAGCCCGAGGTTCTCCGCGTTCACGCCGCCGGCCAGTTCGCGCACGAGCGCTTCGTACTCACCGATCACCGCACGCTCGTCGCGCCGTTCCTGGGTGCGGCCGAACGGATCGAACGCCGTGCCGCGCAGGAACTTGAGCTTCGCGAGCACGCGCATCGCGCTGAGCATGTGCGGGCCGTATTGCTTCTTCACCAGCTGGCCCTTGCCGTCGTGCTTGGCGAACGTCGGCGGCGCGAGGTGGAACTTCAGCTTCCAGTTGCCTTCGAAGGTTGCCTTGAGCTTTTCGAGGAACACCGGATCGGCGTAGAGTCGCGCCACTTCGTACTCGTCCTTGTACGCCATCAGCTTGTGCAGGTTCTTCGCCACGGCTTCGGTCAGCGCGAACTGGCCATCCGGACGATCGATCTTGCCTTCGGCCGTGCGCACGTCCGCCACCAGCGCGCGGTAGCGCGACGCGTAGGCGTCGTTCTGATACGCGGCGAGGTATTGGGCGCGCTTGTCGATCAGCGCGTCGAGCGCCTTGGGCGTATGCAGCGCGACGATCTTCGCGCCCGCGGCGTCGGTGTTCTGCCCGGCTTGCGGCTTCTTCACGAGCGCGTCCACGGCGGCGCGGTCGTGCGCGACGCGGCGGCCCCATTCGAACGCCGCGAGGTTCTTCTCCACCTGCACGGCATTGAGCTCGATCGCGCGCGTGAGCGACTCGTGCGTGAGCGGCAGCCAGCCCTTCTGCCAGGCATAGCCGAGCACGAACGGATTCGTGTAGATCGCGTCGCCGAGCAGCGCGAGTGCGTAGCGGTTGGCATCGACGGCGGCGACGTTGTCGGCGCCGGCCGCCGCGCGCACGTCGGCTTCGGTGTTCGAGCCCGGGAATTGCCAGCTCGGGTTCTTGATGAAGTCGGCGGTCGGCGTCGGGGCGACGTTGAGCACCACGTGCGTCTGGCCGCCCTGCATGCGCGAGACGCAGTCGTCGCCGGCGGTCACGATGGCGTCGCAGCCGATCACGAGCTTCGCTTCGCCCATGGCGATGCGGGTGGCGTGGATATCGGCGGGCTGGTTCGCGATCTGCACGTGGCTCATCACGGCGCCGCCCTTTTGCGCGAGGCCCGTCACGTCGAGCACGGTCACGCCCTTGTTCTCCAGGTGGCCGGCCATGCCGAGCAGCGCGCCGATCGTCACCACACCGGTGCCGCCCACGCCCGTCACCAGCACGCCGTAGGGGCGCGCGAGGTCGGGGAGGTCGGGCGTCGGCACGGCCGGCATCGTGTTGCTGCCTGCGCTTTCTGCCTTCGGCTTGCGCAGCTGGCCGCCTTCCACAGTGACGAAGCTCGGGCAGAAGCCCTTCACGCACGAGAAGTCCTTGTTGCAGGTGGACTGGTTGATCTGGCGCTTCGTGCCGTATTCGGTGTCGAGCGGTTCGACCGAAAGGCAGTTCGATTGCACCGAGCAGTCGCCGCAGCCCTCGCAGACGGCCTCGTTGATGACCACACGCTTCGCCGGATCCGGATACGCGCCGCGCTTGCGGCGGCGGCGCTTTTCCGTGGCGCAGGTCTGGTCGTAGATCAGGATCGTCGTGCCGGGAATCTCGCGCAACTCGCGCTGCATCTCGTCGAGCTGGTCGCGGTGATGGATCGTCACGCCTGGTGCGAGCGACGTCACGGGACCGCCCGCCGCACCGTCATATTTCTCGGGCTCGTCGGTGACGATCACGATCTTCGCGGCGCCTTCGGCGGCGACCTGATGCGTGATCTGCGGAATCGTGAGCACGCCGTCCACGGGCTGGCCGCCCGTCATGGCGACCGCGTCGTTATAGAGGATCTTGTAGGTGATGTTCGCCTTCGAGGCGATGGCCGCGCGGATCGCGAGCAGCCCCGAATGGAAGTAGGTGCCGTCGCCCAGGTTCGCGAACACGTGCTTGTCGTTCGTGAACGGCGCCTGACCGACCCACGCCACGCCTTCGCCGCCCATCTGGCTGAAGGTGCTGGTGCTGCGGTCCATCCACACGGTCATGTAGTGGCAGCCGATACCGGCCATCGCGCGCGAGCCTTCCGGCACGTTCGTCGAGGTGTTGTGCGGGCAGCCCGAGCAGAACCACGGCTTGCGTTCCACCTGCACGCGCGGCCTGGCGAGCGCCTTTTCCTTCGCCTCGATCACGGCGATGCGCGCGGCGATGCGCGCGCGCACGTCGGAGGGCAGGTCGAACTTGTCGAGCCGCGTGGCGATGGCCTTCGCGATGATCGCGGGCGAGAGTTCGTAGTGGGCCGGCAGGAGCCAGTTGCCCATCGGCACGGACCATTCGCCGCCGGCGCCGTCCTTCTCGTCGAACTTGCCGTACACGCGCGGACGCTGCGCATCGGGCCAGTTGTACAGCTCTTCCTTGATCGCGTATTCGAGGATCTGGCGCTTTTCCTCGACCACGAGGATTTCCTGGAGGCCGCGCGCGAACGCGTGCGCGCCCTGGGCTTCGAGCGGCCACACGCAGCCGACCTTGTAGAGGCGGATGCCGATGCGCGAGCAGGTTTCATCGTCGAGGCCGAGGTCGGTGAGCGCCTGGCGCACGTCGAGGTAGGCCTTGCCGCCCGTCATGATGCCGAAGCGCGCGTGCGGCGAATCGATCTCGACGCGGTCGAGCTTGTTGGCGCGCACATAGGCGAGGCCCGCGTACCACTTGTAGTCGAGCAGACGCGCTTCCTGCACGAGCGGCGGATCCGGCCAGCGGATGTTCAGGCCGCCTTCGGGCAGCAGGAAATCCTCCGGCAGGACGATCTGGGTGCGATGCGGGTCGATCTCGACCGACGCCGACGATTCGACCACGTCGGTCACGCACTTCATGGCGACCCAGAGGCCCGAGTAGCGGCTCATGGCCCAGCCGTGCAGGCCGAAGTCCAGATATTCCTGCACGTTCGAGGGGAACAGCACGGGCAGGCCGCAGGCCTTGAAGATGTGTTCCGACTGGTGCGCGAGCGTGGACGACTTGGCCGCGTGGTCGTCGCCGGCGAGCACGAGCACGCCGCCGTGACGCGAGGAGCCGGCCGAGTTGCCGTGCTTGAACACGTCGCCGCAGCGGTCCACGCCGGGGCCCTTGCCGTACCACATGGAAAACACGCCGTCGTGCTTCGCCGACGGGTACAGGTTCACCTGCTGCGAGCCCCACACGGCCGTGGCCGCGAGGTCTTCGTTCACACCAGGCTGAAAAACGATCTGATGGGCGGCGAGATGCTTCTTCGCCTTCCAGAGCGACTGATCGAGACCGCCGAGCGGCGAGCCGCGATAGCCGGAGATGAACCCCGCAGTATTGAGACCCGCTGCCTTGTCGCGTTCCTGCTGCAGCATCGGCAGGCGGACCAGCGCCTGGATGCCGCTCATGTACGCGCGGCCGCGGTCGAGGGTGTATTTGTCGTCGAGCGTGACGGAAGCTAGCGCGGCTTCGAGCGAAGCACGCTGACCAGCGTCTAGCGGGGCATTCATTGTTTGTACTCCTCCATCCACCATAGTCTTGGGATCACCAGAACCTTCAGTGCCTCGGCATCTTGTGGATGCTCTGGCCCGGGGCGCCATATTGGCGTGTTTTTAGTGATGGTAGCACTGGGGCAAACCCGCCGCCCGGCGTCGGAAAGAGCCGTTGTGTCAGGCAGGCCTCGCTTGCGGCAGCGTGTCTCGCGCCAAACCGGCCGGTGCTGTGTAACAGTGGATGTGTCTGAATGCTGCGTGGCGTAACAGCATGTAAAAACTACACAAATCCGGAACCCAACTTGATATTTCTGTCTAATTCCCCACCTGTGCAAACCGCGCAGCGCCCCTGGCAGGAAAAAAGGGGACTACTGCAAGGGGTACTACCGCAACAGGCAGTCTGAAAAAAGGAGTCCAGCATGAACCATCGACATATCCAGACCTTCCTGACGGTCTCGGCCGCGTTCTTCGCCATGAGCGCGCCGCTGCATTCGAATGCGAGCAGCAACGGCTCGGCGAATGCGCTTGCCCGTACTGCGTCGCGTATTGCGCCATATACGCAGTGCGCGAAGGCCGATGTCGGCGCGACCGGGACCACCCGGACCGAGCGCCAGTCCTGATGATTTCCGCGATGCTGCGTTGATCCGCGCGGCATTCTATTCACCGTGGGCCGCCGCCGGGTGTGCGAAGGCGGTCCCAGAAAGACAAAAGGGCGAAGATCGCGTGATCTTCGCCCTTTTTTCATGGTCGCACGGCCAGGAGACCGGTATCAGGCCTTGTCCTGCACCACGCCGCGGCGGATCTGGTCGAGCTCGATCGACTCGAACAGCGCCTTGAAGTTACCCTCGCCGAAGCCCTGGTTGCCCTTGCGCTGGATGATCTCGAAGAAGATCGGCCCGATCTGGTTTTCCGTAAAGATCTGCAGCAGCAGGTCTTCGGGCGCGCCGTCGATCAGGATCTTGCGCTTCCTGAGTTCGTCGAGCGGCTCCGTATGGCCGGGAATGCGGCGGTTCACGAGTTCGTAGTACGTGTCGATCGTATCGAGCAGCGCGATTTCGGACTTGCGCAGGCCATCCACCGTTGCGTAGATATCGTTCGTGCCGAGCGCGATGTGCTGAATGCCCTCGCCGTGATAGGCGTCGAGGTACTCCTGGATCTGGCCGGCCGTCTCGCCGCCTTCCTCGTTGATCGGAATGCGGATCTTGCCGCACGGCGAGGTCATCGCCTTCGACTTCACGCCCGTCACCTTGCCTTCGATGTCGAAGTAGCGGATCTCGCGGAAGTTGAAGAGGCGCTCGTAGAACTCCGCCCACTCGTTCATGCGGCCGCGGTGGACGTTGTGCGTCAGGTGATCGATATAGGTGAGGCCGTGGCCCGCCGGGTTCTGGGCGGCGCCTGCGATCGGCTCGAAATCGACGTCGTAGATGCTGATGTCGCCGATGCTGCCGGGCGCCGCGCCGTTCTTGCCGCGCCAGCGGTCCACGAAATAGATCAGCGAGTCGCCGATCCCCTTGATGGCCGGAATGTTCAGCTCCATCGGACCGGTCTTGTTGTCGAAGCCCCAGGCGCCGCGCTCGAGCGCGTGCTGGTAGGCCTTCGCAGCGTCCTGCACGCGAAAGGCGATTGCGCAGATCGACGGACCGTGCAGGCGCGCGAAGCGCTGAGCGAACGAATCGGGTTCACCGTTGACGATGAAGTTGATGTCGCCCTGGCGGTACAGCGTGACGTCCTTGTGGCGATGGCGGGCGATGGCGGTGAAGCCCATGCGCTCGAACAGCTTGCCGAGCGCCTTGGGGTCCGGCGCGGTGTACTCGATGAACTCGAAGCCGTCGGTGCCGACGGGGTTATCCCAGGTGGGGACCTGCATGGTTGTCTCCTCGACGCGAATCATGGATTTCGTGCAGCGAGTGTAGTCCGCCAATTCGGGTGAAAACTTGCGATGTGGGTCGTCGCGGGAAGGCGATGCGCTATAAAATGCCTGGAATACGTTATTGGGCGGCAGAAAATGGCGGACATCGAACTGGACGCAATCGACCGGCGGATCCTGGCCATCCTTCAGGAGAATGGCCGGCTCTCGAATCAGGAGATCGCGGAGCGCGTGAATCTCTCGCCCAGCCCGTGTCTGCGGCGTATCCGGCGGCTGGAGGAGATCGGCGTGATTCGCGGCTACGTGGCGCTGCTCGACGCGCAGAAGCTGGGTCTCGACCTGCTCGCCTACGTGAGCGTGCGGCTGGAAAAGCGCGGACCGACGGCGGCGGGCCGCGACGGCGTCACCCACGCGGAGCTCTTTCGGGCGGCGGTGCAGACCTGGCCGGAGGTCGTGGTCTGCCACGCCATGACCGGCGATATGGATTTTTTGCTGCGCGTGCAGGTGGAGGACATGGCGCACTTCTCGCGCTTCGTGCAGGACCAGCTGCTGCACCATCCTTCCGTGATCGACGTGAAGTCGAGCTTTTCGCTCCAGACGTTCAAGGAGACGACGGCGCTGCCGATTCGATAGTCGCTTCGGGCGGTTCGCTGCACCGACTATAGACGTACATGCGGACGTAAAAAAAAGCGGCCGGAGCCGCTTTTTTTCATCAACCGCTCAACCGCGTCAGTCGACGCGGCGAGGCAGGATTCACGCCGCGATGGCTTGCGGGAGGATCGACTCGATCAGCTTCGATGCCTGGCGTGCCTGACGCTTGAGCGCGTAGTCGAACATGGCGGCCTGCTCCTGGAGCATTTCGGCAATGATGCTGCTCTGGTCGGCCGGTTCGAGCGACAGATACGCGTCGGCTTCGCCGTAGGCATATTCGATCTTCATGCCCGACTTCTTCGCGATGTGCATCATCGTGGCGTTGCGCGAGAGGCAGTGCATATAGAGCGTCGTGACGTGCGTATTGCGGCTGCGGATGGCCGCGCGCTCGAACAGCTTCGAGCCGGCACCCTGGCCGCGCGCGCTTTCCAGCACCGAAACGCCGAACTCGGCGGTGCGGCCGTTGCCGTCTGCCGGCAGGTAGGCCAGATGGCCCACGCCGACCAGTTGCAGCTGATGGTCGAACACGCCGAACACGGTGTCGCGGGTGAAGTCCATCGAGCGGACGTAGTTTTCGATCACGTGGTCCGGCGCGGCCTGGCCGAAGCGCAGCAGGCGGTCTTCCGGATCGAGCGACAGAAAGTGACGCACGAGCTTTTCGCGGTCGGCCGAGGTGAGCACGCGCACCATGACGGGCGAACGACCGGACACGGCCGTGCGGCCGGACGACAGGATCGGCTCGGCGGCTTGGGTCGAAAGCTTGTTCATGGTGGGTTCTCCTTAAAATTCAGGCGGCATGATGCGCCGCAAAACGAATTCTAGCGAAAACCCTGGTACGGGGCTAGGGAAAACCCGTATTTTTGATTCGAGTGTTGCGCCTAATTAAAAGGCGAAAATTCGTAAGCTGCTGATTTTTATAAGTTAAATTTTAGGGTCAGCATAATGGGCTGGACTGTTGCGGATGAGCATCATGCTGCGTCGCATCAAGATATTCATCCAAGGTGCGACGTACTGCGGTCGGGTCAGTCCCCTTGTAACCCGTGATCCATCACGCCGATCACCTGCTCGGCAAAGTCGCGGTAGCCCATGCGGCCACCCGGCTTCAGCCAGGTGAAGGTCCAGTTGATCATGCCGAACAGCATCATGGTCAGCGCCGTCTGGTTTTCCGCCGTGACGCGCCCAGGGTAGGCGCGCGCGAGCTGGCGCGTGAAGGCCGCCACCACGTCGCGCTGGCGGTTCAGGACGATTTCGCGCTGTGCGTCCACGAGATATTTCACGTCGTTGAGGAGCGCCACGTGGCGGCTGTGCGACGTCTCGTATTCGGCGAGAAATGCGCGGATCAGCTCGGCGAAGGCTTCCCGCTCGTCGAGGCCGCGTCGCTGGCTCGTCCCTTCCACCTCCGCGATGATCAGCATCAGCCGCTTCGTGTAGCGGTCGAGCAGATCGAAGAGGATGGCCTCCTTGCTCTCGTAATAGTGATAGAGGCGCGCCTTCGAGGTGCCGCTCGCCGCGGCGAGATCGGACATCGACGTGCTCGGATAGCTCGTCTGCGCGAATTTTGCGGCGGCGAGTTCGAGGATCTGGTCGCGTTGGGTCTCGTGGTCGGGCGCTCGGGTACGGGCCATTTTTTTATGGGTTAGCGAGAAAAGGTGAGGGGTGCTGCCGTGCGCGGCGCGGCCGGTCGTGCGGCTGCGCGGTGGGTGGGTTCGGGGGCGGCGGGCGCGGCGTGCATATCGTCGCGCAGTTGCAGTTCGCCGGCTGCGGCCAGTTCGCGCAGGCGCCACAGCACGACCGGTTCGGTCACTGCGGCACCGGCGCCCGCGCATGGCAGGGCGCTCGCGATCGCCTCGGGCGCGAGCCCGGGCCGGCGTGCGGCGCTCAGGATATCGAGGATCAGCAGATCCAGATCGGCCCAGGTGCCGCTCGTGAACGTGTTGTCGCGCCAGCGGCGCGTCTCGCCGTTGGCGAACTTGGCCTCCTGCCATTCGAGCGCGAGCCGCGTGATGCGCAGCACCGAAATCGGCGCGGCGTCGGGCAGGCGGCTCTGCAGGTGGGCGACGGCGGCTTCGCCCGCCAGGTCGCCCGGCAGGAGGCGCACTTCGTTCAGCCGCTGCGGCGCGGTGCGCAGCCGGTAGCAGATGCGGCGCAGCGTCAGCTGGTCGGCCGCCGTGTTCGTGTGCCAGATCACGACGTGGGCGTCGTCGGCTTCGAGGGCGTCGAGCGCGGCGCAGTCGTCGGCCGTGAGCGTCTCGGGCAGGCCGCCGATGCGCTGCCAGAAGGCCGCGCGCTGGGCGGCGGCGGGGTCGGCGGCTTCGTCGATGTCGCGCAGCGGGCCGACCGTCAGGTCGTCGAGGAGAGCGATTACGCGGTCGGCGCGGCCGTCCGCTTCGAGTGCCAGGCGCAGCGCGGCCGCTGCCGGCTCGCCGTGGGTGAGGTGAATCGTGGTCATCGACTGCTCATCGCATCCGGTGGAGTGCCTGAACGAAAAAACGCGAACCAGGGCAAACAAGGGCAAAAAAAGGGCCGCCCGCCTGCCGGCGCATTGCCGGTTGCGGGCGGCCCCTAGTGTAAGCGGATCGCCTGAGGGCTGAAAGCGCGCTGTTGCGCGCCGGCCGTTATGCGGGATATCTGCGCGGGCGGATCCTAGCGCTCGTCGAAGCTCACCACGACACGCTCGCTCACCGGATGGCACTGGCAGGTCAGCACGAAGCCGTCCTTCACTTCCTGCTCTTCGAGCGTGTAGTTCTTGTCCATCTTCACTTCGCCTTCGATCACCTTCGCGCGGCAGGTGCAGCACACGCCGCCCTTGCACGCGTAGGGCAGCGCGAGGCCGGCGCGCAGGCCCACGTCGAGCAGGCTCACGCCCTCGTAGGGCAGGCGCAGCTTGCGCTTCTTGCCGTCGATGACGATCTCGAGGTCGGCGGCCGGCGTGCTTTCGGTGATCTCGATTGCCGCTACGCCCGCCTGCGGCAGCGGCGAGCCGAAGCGCTCGACGTGCACGCTCGGCTGCGGCACCCCCGCGTCCTTGAGCGCGGCTTCGGCCGCGTCCATCATCGGCGCCGGGCCGCAGATGAACGCTTCGTCGATCTCGTCGGCCGGCAGCAAGGTTTGCAGGAATTCGGCGCACTTGGCCTGATCGAGCACGCCGTTGAACAGCTCGACGTCCTGGATATCGTCCGAGAGCACGTGGTAGAGGCGGAAGCGGTCCATGAACCGGTTCTTCAGGTCTTCGAGCTCTTCGGCGAACATGATCTGATCGACGCTGCGGTTGCCGTACACCAGCGTGAATGCGCTGCGCGGCTCCGTTTCGAGCGTGGTCTTGACGATCGCGAGCACCGGCGTGATGCCCGAGCCGCCCGAGAACGCCACGTAATGCTTGCCGTGTTCGGCGTTCAGGTGCGTGAAGAAGCGGCCGTCGGGCGTCATCACCTCGATTTCGTGGCCGGGCTTGAGCGAGTCGAACGCGAAGTTCGAAAAACGCCCGCCGCGCACGCGCTTGATGCCGATGCGCAGTTCGCCGTCGCGGTCGTAGTCGGTCACGCCCACGCAGATCGAGTAGGAGCGGCGCGTTTCCTCGCCGTCGATATGGGTCTTGAGCGTGACGAACTGCCCTTGCGTGAAGCGATAGGCGTCGCGAAGCTCGGGCGGGACTTCGAAAGCGACGGAGACCGCGTCCGCGGTTTCGGGCCGCACTTCGCGGACGCGCAGCGAATGGAATTGCGGAGTGGCCATATCAGTACGGTTTGAAGTAGTCGAAGGGTTCGCGGCAATCGAGGCAGCGGTAGAGGGCTTTGCACGCGGTCGAGCCGAATTGCGCGAGGCGCTCGGTGTGCTGCGAGCCGCAGCGCGGGCAGGCGGGCGCGGGCAGTGGCTTCGCTGCGGACCTCGGCATGAAGGTGATGGGCTGCTCGCCGGCGCCTGGCGCGCCCGAGCCGCATTGGCCGGTGGGCGGTGCGATGCCGTAGGCGCGCAGTTTTTCGCGGGCCGCGTCGGTGATCCAGTCCGTGGTCCAGGAGGGCGACAGGGTGGTCGCGATGCGATACGGCGCGAGCTCGGCGGTGTCGAGCGCGTGTGCGACATCCTCCGCGATCTGCGACATCGCGGGGCAGCCCGAATAAGTGGGCGTGATCACCACTTCGAGCTGGCCGTCCGCCGCGCGGCGCACGTCGCGCAGAATGCCGAGTTCGCGGATCGATACGACCGGAATCTCCGGATCGGGTACCGATTCCAGCACTGCCCAGGCGCGCTCGAGCGCGTGATCTGCCGTCGTCGCTTGCATCGTGACTTCCCTTTTTGCTGCTTGAGCCCGCATTGAGTCCGAACTTGCGTGCCGGCTCACCAGCGCGCGTCGGGGTGCTGGCGGGCGAGACTCTGCATCTCGGCGAGCACAAAGCCCATATGTTCCGAGTGCTCGCCCAGCTTGCCGGTCGTGACGTGCTTCACCGGCGCCGGGACCGTGAGCGTCGCCTCTTCGAGCGCGGCTTCCACGTCGGCGCGCCACGCGGCTTCGAGCTGCGCGGCGAGCGGCGCGATGCCGGCCTCGGCCACGGCGGCTTCCACGGCGTCGGTGCTGAAGAATTCGCGCGTATAGGGCATCAGCCAGTCGAGCGCGGCCTGCGCGCGGCGATGCGATTCCCCGGTGCCGTCGCCAAAGCGGATCAGCCACTCGCGTGCGTGATGCACGTGGTAGCGCGTTTCCTTGACCGAGCGCTCGGCGATGGCGGCCAGTTGCGGATCGGCGGAGCGCAGCAGGGCCGTCCACAGGTGCGCCATCAGCGAGGCGTAGAGGAAGTTGCGCACGATCGTCACGGCGTAGTCGTTGGCCGAATGCGTCGTGCCGGCGAGCGGGCCGAAGTGCGGCAGCTCGGCGAGCGTGTAGTTCGCGAACTCGCGCTCGGCGCGGAAGTAGGCGTAGTCGTCCTCGGTGCGCTCGCGGCCGGTCAGCGCCTTGTCGAGCGTGGCGGCGTGCGTGTAGAGCAGGCGCGCCTGGCCGATCAGGTCGAGGCTCATGTTGGCGAGCGCGATGTCTTCTTCGAGGATCGGGCCGTGGCCGCACCATTCCGTGTTGCGCTGACCGAGGATCAGCGCCGTATCGGCGAGGCGCAGCACATAGGCGAGATGTCCGGGCGTAGGCGTTGTCATGTCGGGCGCTCTTACATGTGGTTGACTTCGTCGGGCAGCGTGTAGAACGTGGGGTGGCGATAGATCTTGTCGCCGGCCGGATCGAAGAGCTCGGCCTTTTCGCCCGGATTCGAGGCCGTGATCGCCGACGACGGCACCACCCAGATACTCACGCCTTCCTGGCGGCGCGTGTAGACGTCGCGCGCCATGCGCAGCGCCATCGAGGCGTCGGCGGCGTGCAGGCTGCCGCAGTGCTTGTGATCGAGGCCCTGCTTGCTGCGCACGAACACTTCCCAGATCGGCCATTCCTTGTTCATTTCGGATCTCCTTCCTGATTCCTGTATGAGTTACGCGGCGTGTTTTTCGGCGCGCTGACGCTGCTTTTCGGCGTGGGCGAGCGCGGCTTCGCGCACCCAGGCGCCTTCCTCGTGCGCCTTCACGCGCGTGCCGAGGCGCTCGCGATTGCACGGGCCGTCGCCGTTCACGACGCGCCAGAATTCTTCCCAGTCGATCGTGCCGTAGTCGTAGTGGCCGCGCGCCTCGTTCCATTTGAGATCCGGGTCGGGCAGCGTCACGCCCAGCACCTTGGCCTGCTCGACGGTTGCATCGACGAACTTCTGGCGCAGGTCGTCGTTCGAGATGCGCTTGATGCCCCATCTGGCCGACTGGTTGCTGTGGACCGAATCGGCATCGCTCGGGCCGAACATCATCAGCACCGGCCACCACCAGCGGTTTACGGCCTGCTGGACGAGTTCGCGCTGGGCTTCGGTGCCGGCCATCATCGCGAGCAGGGCATCGAAGCCCTGGCGCTGGTGAAACGACTCTTCCTTGCAGATGCGGATCATGGCGCGCGCGTACGGGCCATAGGTGCAGCGGCACAGCGGAATCTGGTTCATGATCGCGGCGCCGTCCACGAGCCAGCCGATCACGCCGACGTCCGCCCAGGTGGGCGTCGGGTAGTTGAAGATGCTTGAGTACTTGGCACGGCCGGCGTGCAGGGCATCGACCAGCTGATCGCGCGAGACGCCGAGCGTTTCCGCCGCGCTATAGAGGTAGAGCCCGTGGCCGGCTTCGTCCTGCACCTTGGCGAGCAGGATCGCCTTGCGCTTCAGGCTGGGGGCGCGCGAGATCCAGTTGCCTTCCGGCAGCATGCCCACCACTTCCGAGTGCGCGTGCTGGGAAATCTGGCGCACGAGCGTCTTGCGATAGGCTTCGGGCATCCAGTCCTGGGGCTCGATCTTGCCGTCTGCGGCCATCACGGCATCGAACCGGGCCTGCTCCGGCGACGCGGCATCTGCATCGAGCGGGGCGACGTTGCCGGGGATGTCGAGGGATTGCGTGTACATGGCGGACGCTCTCTTCGGGATTGGGTATGGTGCGCAGTATAAACCAACCGACCGGTCGGTAAATGAATTTTTTGCGGTGGGGTAAAAAAGAGGGGATCGGCACGCCGCGCTCATTGAGTTTTAGCGAATCGGGCGCGAATCGCCAGTGGCGTGTTCCCGATTGTCCGGCAGTCGTGGATTTTTCTTTTGTCAGCGGGTTGGAAGGCCGATGCCGCTTGGCGTCGGGCACAATGGACGTTTTGTTTTTCCACGTACTCCCGGATGAAGATGGTTCTCCCCCTCGCTGTCTCCCGTATCGCGGCAGGCGCCGCGTTTTTCGCATCGCTGGCCGTCGCCGCGCCGTCGTTTGCCGACCAGCCCTCGGCCTCGTGGGTGACGAGCTGGGCGACGGCTCTGCAGTCGATTCCGCAACTCGAAGCACCTCCCCCGCTGTATCGGGCGCCGGCCGTGGCGGGCCGCACGGTTCGGCAGATCGTCTATCCGACCCTGGGCGGGCAGGTTGCCCGTATCCATGTCAGTAACGAGTATGGGCGTACGCCGCTCGTCATCGAGACGATGGGCATCGCGCCTTCGTCGGGCGGTGCGGCGGCAAGCGATGCGGGGGCCGCGCGGGTGACCTTCGGCGGCCGGCCTGGCGTGACGGTGCCGCCTGGCGGGGCTGTGGAGAGCGATCCGGTGCGCGTCGAATTGCGTGCGGGGTCGGCCTACGCGATCAGCTCCTATATGGGGGCTGGGCAAACGATGGTGGCGTGGCACCGGGTGGCGAACCAGGTGAATTACGTGTCGCGGCCGGGCGATCATGTGGCCGATGCTTCGGGTGCCACCTTCGAGCAGCGCTTCACCCAGTACGTTTGGGTAACGGGGCTGGCGGTGGAGGCGCCGGGGGCGGCAACCGTCGCGGCGATCGGCGACTCGATCACGGATGGCATGCGCTCATCGCTGAACCAGAACCGCCGCTGGCCCGACGCGCTGGCCCGGCGACTCGCGCGGGAGCAACGCACGGGGCTGGCGGTGATCGACCTGGGGGTCAGCGGCAACCGGCTGCTGAGCGATTCGCCTTGCTACGGCGAGGCGCTGGAGCGTCGTTTCGAGCGCGACGCGCTGGCGCACCCGGGCGTGAAGACCGCGGTGCTGCTCATCGGCATCAACGACATCAACTTCCAGGCCATGCCGGCGCGGGCCGGGCTCGACTGCGATGCGCCGCATACGCGGGTGAACGCGGACGATCTCATTGCAGGGTACAAGCGGGTGATCGCGCAGGCGCATGCGCGCAGCGTGCGCATCGTCGGAGCGACGTTGACGCCGGCTTCGCTGCCGCCCGAGCGTGAAGCGATTCGCGAGTCGGTGAATAAATGGATCCGGACCAGCCACGCATTTGACGATGTTGCCGATTTCGACGCGGCACTGCGCGATCCGGCCGATCCGGTGCGTCTGCGCCGCGAATACGACAGTGGCGATCACATTCACCCGAGCGACGCAGGTTATGCGGCGATGGCCGAGGCGATTCCGCTGGGTGCGCTGGCTGGCCGGTGATGTGAATTTTTTTCGCTACT
>NZ_CAJMZC010000027.1:0-34101 GCF_905220215.1 Paraburkholderia sp. J12 | reverse complement strand
ATCGCACAGCGGCCTTTCCGTTTGCACCAGCTCACCGCGTCACTCGGCGGCCAGCCACTCGAGCACCGGAATCGTCGCCGGCAACAGCGGCTCGACGCTCGCCGGCAACGACTGCCAGACGAACGCCTGGCCCTCGCGCCCGTGCGGCTCGCCGGTCCACTCGGTCACCTTGCAGAAGAAGAGCCGCACATAGGCGTGCGGGTAATCGTGCTCGAGGGTGTGCCAGAGATGGCACGCCTTCACGTCGATGCCCAGTTCTTCGTGCAGCTCGCGCGCGAGCGCGGCCTCGACCGATTCGCCCGCCTCCAGCTTGCCGCCCGGAAACTCCCAATAGCCCGCGTAAGGCTTGCCTGCGGGACGTTGGGCGAGCAGATAACGACCGTCGGGCTGCACGATCACGCCCACGGCGACTTCGGTCACGGGGCGCGCCGTTGCGGCAGCGTCTTTCGTCTCGCCGCTCATGCTCCTTGCACCTTCTTGCCCGACCAGTCGCGCGCGAACTGCCACGCCACGCGGCCCGAGCGCGACCCGCGCTCCAGCGCCCAGACCAGCGCGTCGCCGCGCGCGGCCTCCACTTCGGCGTCGTTGCAGCCGAAGTGACGCAGCCAGTGGCCGACGATCGTCAGGTAGTCGTCCTGCTTGAACGGATAGAAGCTCACCCACAGGCCGAAGCGCTCGGACAGCGAGATCTTCTCTTCCACCACCTCGCCCGGATGGATTTCGCCGTCGGGCATGTGCTTGTACGTCTCGTTGTCGCTCATGTACTCGGGCAGCAGATGGCGGCGGTTCGAGGTCGCGTAGATCAGCACGTTGTCGCCCTGCGCGGCGACCGAGCCGTCCAGCGCCACCTTGAGCGCCTTGTAGCCCGATTCGCCGTCCTCGAACGAGAGGTCGTCGCAGAACACGATGAAGCGCTCGGGGCGCGTCGCGATCAGGTCGACGATGTCGCCCAGGTCGTGCAGGTCGTCCTTGTCCACTTCGATGAGCCGCAGGCCGTCCTTCGCGAACGCGTTCAGGCACGCCTTGATGAGCGAAGACTTGCCGGTGCCGCGCGCGCCCGTGAGCAGCACGTTGTTCGCGGGCTTCTCCTGCACGAACTGGCGCGTGTTGCGCTCGATGAGGTCCTTCTGGCGGTCGATGTTCTGCAAGTCGTCGAGCGAGATCGGCGAAACCGAAGGCACCGACTGCAGGTAGCCGCGCCCCTGGCGCTTGCGCCAGCGAAACGCCACCGCGGCGTTCCAGTCCACGTCGGGTGCCGCGGGCGGCAGCACGGCTTCGAGTCGGCCGAGGAGCGCCTCGGCGCGGGTCAGAAACTGTTCGAGCTTGTCCATAGGCTTGAAGGCTTGAAAGCGGAATCAGGAGCGGTAGTCCGCGTTGATGCTCACGTAGTCGTGCGAAAGGTCGCAGGTCCACACCGTGGCCTGCGCATTGCCGCGGCCCAGCAGCACGCGGATCGTGATTTCGCTGTTCTTCATGACGCGCTGGCCGTCTTCCTCGCGGTACTCGGGATTGCGGCCGCCCGCTTTCGCGACGAGCACGTCGTCGAGATACAGGTCGATCTTTTCGACGTCGAGGTCGGTCACGCCCGCATAGCCGATCGCCGCCAGGATGCGGCCAAGGTTGGGATCGGAGGCGTAGAAGGCCGTCTTCACGAGCGGCGAGTGGCCGATCGCGTAGGCGATCTGGCGGCACTCGGCCACGTCCTTGCCGCCTTCCACCTGCACGGTCATGAACTTGGTCGCGCCTTCGCCGTCGCGCACGATGAGCTGCGAGAGCGTCTGCGCGACTTCCGTCACCGCGTCGCGCAGCGCCGCGTAGGCGGGCGAATCGGTGGACGTGATGGCCGGCAGGCTCGACTTGCCCGAGGCGATCAGGATGAACGAGTCGTTGGTCGAGGTATCGCCGTCGATGGTGATGCAGTTGAACGAGCGGTCGGCCACGTACTTCACGAGTTCGTCGAGCACCGGCTGCGCCACGTTCGCGTCGAACGCGAGGAAGCCGAGCATCGTCGCCATGTTCGGCTTGATCATGCCGGCCCCCTTGCTGATGCCGGTGAGCGTGACCGTATGGCCGTCGATCGCGACCTGGCGCGACGTGGCCTTGGGCAGCGTATCGGTCGTCATGATCGCCTGGGCGGCGTCGTACCAGTTCGCGGCCTTGCGGTTCTCGAGCGCGGCGGGCAAGCCGGCGATCAGACGATCCACCGGCAGCGGCTCCAGAATCACGCCGGTCGAGAACGGCAGCACCTGCGAGGGCTCGATGCCCGCGAGGCTCGCGAGCGCGTCGCAGGTCGCGCGCGCGTTAGCGAGGCCGGGCTCGCCCGTGCCCGCGTTCGCATTGCCCGTGTTGATCACGAGCGCGCGGATGCCCTTGCCGCCTGCGCGCACCTTCGCGAGGTGCTCGCGGCACACCGTCACGGGCGCCGCGCAGAAGCGGTTGAGCGTGAACACGCCCGCAACGCTCGCGCCTTCGTCGACGGAGATCACGAGCACGTCCTTGCGGTTGGGCTTGCGGATGTTGGCCTCGGCCCAGCCCAGCGTCACGCCGGCGACCGGATGGAGTTGTGCGGGATCGATCGAGGGGAAATTGACAGCCATGGTGGCGACCTGTCGAAAAGGCAATGCCGGCCGAGGCGCATCGAGCCTGGCCGGCATTGGGAATCAAAAGGCAAGGCCTGGAACCAGGTCCAGGCCACCGAAATCAACGGCGGAGTCGCATGTGCTGCGCGGCGGCGCGCATTTGCAAACGCAGTGACGAATGCATTTACAAGCGCATTTACAAACGCGGCAAATACCGCAACCGCGCGCGCCGCCTCACATCACGAAATCCTGCCGTGGCACTGCTTGTACTTCTTGCCGCTGCCGCACGGGCACGGGTCGTTGCGGCCCACCTTCGGCACGTCCTGGCCGTCGGGTGCCGCGCTCTGGCCGGCATGGCTCATGGCCGCGCCCACCATCGCCGCGGCGGCATCGGCCGCGGCCGGCGCCGCAGCCGTCGGTCCCGCAGCGGCTTCGGCAAACTCGGCGTGGCGGAACTCCACGTTCTCGAGATGGCTGCCCTGCTCTTCGAGCTGCTCGGCGGCCTGTTCGAGCTGTTCCGGCGACTGGATCTGCACGTTCATGACAATACGCGTGACTTCCTGCTTCACCGCTTCGAGCATCGCGGCGAAGAGCTCGAACGCCTCGCGCTTGTATTCCTGCTTCGGATTCTTCTGCGCATAACCGCGCAGGTGGATGCCCTGACGCAGGTGATCGAGCGCGGCCAGGTGCTCGCGCCAGCTGCGGTCGAGCGTCTGCAGCATGACCGAGCGCTCGAATGCGCTGAACGATTCGCGGCCCACCAGCGTGACCTTCTGCTCGTAGCCTTCGTCGGCGGCGACCTGCACGGCTTCCAGAATCTCCTCGGCGTCGATCGACGACGACTCGTTGATCATCTCCTGGATCGCGAGGTCGAGCTGCCACTCGTTGCGCAGCACTTCCTCGAGCTCGGGAACGTCCCACTGCTCCTCGATGCTGCCCGGCGACACGAACTGATGGACGATCTCGGTGATCACGCCATGACGCATCGCGCCGATCGTCTCGGTGATGTCATGCGCTTCGAGCAGCTCGTTGCGCTGCTGGTAGATCACCTTGCGCTGGTCGTTCGACACGTCGTCGTATTCGAGCAGCTGCTTGCGGATGTCGAAGTTGCGCGCTTCGACCTTGCGCTGCGCCGATTCGATCGAGCGCGTCACGATGCCCGCTTCGATCGCCTCGCCTTCCGGCATCTTGAGGCGGTCCATGATGGCGCGCACGCGGTCGCCCGCGAAGATGCGCAGAAGCGGATCTTCGAGCGACAGATAGAAACGCGACGAGCCCGGATCGCCCTGACGGCCCGCGCGGCCGCGCAGCTGGTTGTCGATCCGGCGCGACTCGTGGCGCTCGGTGCCGATGATGTGCAGGCCGCCCGCGGCCTTCACCTGATCGTGCAGCGTCTGCCATTCGTCGCTGAGCTTCTGGATGCGGCGCGCCTTCTCGTCGGCCGGAATCGCGTCGTCGGCTTCGATGAACGAGGCCTGCTTTTCCACGTTGCCGCCGAGCACGATGTCGGTACCGCGGCCCGCCATGTTGGTGGCGATCGTGATGCGCTGCGGCCGGCCCGCTTCGGCGACGATCGCGGCTTCGCGCGCGTGCTGCTTCGCGTTGAGCACTTCGTGCGGGAGGCCAGCCTTCGTGAGCAGATGCGAAAGCAGTTCCGAGTTCTCGATCGACGTGGTGCCCACCAGCACCGGCTGGCCGCGCTCGTAGCACTCGCGGATGTCGCGGATCACGGCGTCGTAACGCTCGCGCGCGGTCTTGTAGATCTGGTCCTGCTTGTCGATCCGCTTGGGCACGCGGTTGGTCGGGATCACGACCGTCTCGAGCCCGTAGATCTCATTGAATTCGTACGCTTCGGTGTCGGCCGTACCGGTCATGCCCGAGAGCTTCGCGTACATGCGGAAGTAGTTCTGGAACGTGATCGAGGCGAGCGTCTGGTTCTCGCTCTGGATCTTCACGTGTTCCTTCGCTTCCACGGCCTGGTGCAGACCGTCCGACCAGCGGCGGCCGGCCATGAGACGGCCGGTGAATTCGTCGACGATGATCACTTCGCCGTTCTGCACCACGTAGTGCTGGTCCTTGTGGAACAGCGTGTGTGCGCGCAGCGCGGCGTACACGTGGTGCATGAGCGTGATGTTCTGCGGCGCGTAGAGGCTCTCGCCCTGGCCGATCAGGCCCCACTCGGCGAGCATACGCTCGGCCTTTTCGTGGCCCGATTCCGTGAGGAACACCTGGCGCGCCTTTTCGTCGAGCGTGTAGTCGCCCGGCTTCTCGACGCCCGTGCCGTCGGCCTTCTCTTCGCCGATCTGGCGCTCGAGCAGCGGCGGCAGCGCGTTCATGCGCACGTAGAGCTCGGTGTGGTCTTCGGCCTGGCCCGAGATGATGAGCGGCGTACGCGCTTCGTCGATCAGGATCGAGTCCACTTCGTCGACCACCGCGAAGTTCAGCGCCCGCTGCACGCGCGCCTCGGTCTCGTAGACCATGTTGTCGCGCAGGTAGTCGAAGCCGAACTCATTGTTCGTGCCGTAGGTGATGTCCGACGCGTAGGCCTGCTGCTTCATCGCGTGGTCCATCTGCGACAGGTTGATGCCGACGGAGAGACCGAGGAAATTGTAGAGGCGCGCCATCCATTCGGCGTCGCGCTGGGCGAGGTAGTCGTTCACCGTCACGACGTGAACGCCGCGGCCCGACAACGCGTTCAGATACACGGGCAGCGTCGCGACAAGCGTCTTGCCTTCGCCGGTGCGCATTTCGGCGATCTTGCCGTAATGCAGCACCATGCCGCCGATCAGCTGCACGTCGAAGTGGCGCATCTTGAGCACGCGCTTGCTGGCCTCGCGGCAAACCGCGAAGGCTTCAGGCAGCAATTCGTCGAGCGACGTGCCCTTCGCGACGCGCTCGCGGAACTCGGCAGTCTTCGCCCGCAGTTGCTCGTCGGTGTATTGCTCGATCTGCGGTTCGAGCGCATTGATCGCCACGACCGTCTTCTGATATTGCTTGATCAGGCGCTGATTGCGGCTGCCAAAGATTTTCTGTAAGAAACCGGTGGTCATCGGATCGGTGTCTGCGTCGCGGCTTCAGCCGGGATTCCTTCGCCCATCAGACGCAAACAGCATCCGACGTACGCGATGCACCCGGATCGGAAGGACCTCGGCGGCTTAAGCCCAAATTGGTGGATTCGAATCGGGCATTTTAGCACGCGCCCCCAGACCCGCCCGTGTCAGGCGCGAGACGGGATGCACGCGCGAAATGCCCGCGCCGGAAGCCTCCCGGCGGCCCGGAACCGCCGACGGGCGGGCCCTGGCCGAACGGCCGGAAGGCGCGTGGGTACGCATCGCGCAGGCTACAATGACGACATCTGGTCGCGAGCCACGCGCGCGCACTCCCCACCTATCCGACATGAGCCGTTTCTCGCCGTTTTCAAGGCCGCCTTCAAAGTCATCCAGGCCGCGCTACGCGCAGCCCGTGGCCGAGGTGCTGAGCCGCACCGACGCGTTTGCGCCGCTGCGCGCCGGCGTCGAGCAAATGGCTTCGATGCGGCGCGATCTGCAGGCGCTCCTGCCCGACTATCTGGCAACAAGCGTCGAACCCGGCTTCATCAAGGACGGGCAGCTCGCCCTCTTCGCCGCGCACAACGCGCTCGCGGCGCGGCTGCGGCACCTCGAACCGCGTCTCGTAGCCGACCTGCGCGCGCGCGGCTGGCCGGTCGATTCGGTGCGCATTCGCGTGCGGCCCCAGTCGGTCCAGGACCCCAAGCCGCCCAAGCAGGCTCGCATGTCGCCGGCGGGCGCCGCAGCGCTGATAGCGCTCAGCGAGGATCTGCCGCCCTCGCCGCTCCAGGAAGCGCTGGCAAAAATGGCTGCGCGCCACGTGAGGAAACGTTAGACAATCGCAACGCGAAATGAAAAAGGGGGGCATCAAGCCACCCTTTTTTGTTACCTATTGCGTCGACTCTGCGAAGCCGAGCCTTCAGGTCTCAATCAGGCAAACGCCGTTTGCGCCTCGTAGCCGAAACCGCGCGGCGCCTTCTGCGTGTCGTCGAACGTCACGATCTCCCAGGCATCCTCGTGCTTCAGCAACTCGCGCAGCAGCGCGTTGTTCAGACCGTGTCCCGACTTGTACGCCGTGTACGAAGCGAGAAGCGGATGCCCCACCACATACAAGTCGCCGATCGCGTCGAGCATCTTGTGCTTCACGAACTCGTCGTCGTAGCGCAGGCCGTCGTTGTTGAGGATGCGGTATTCGTCCAGCACGATGGCGTTGTCGAGGCTGCCGCCGCGCGCGAGGCCCAGGTCGCGCATCATTTCGAACTCGTGCGCAAAGCCGAACGTGCGGGCGCGCGCGATTTCGCGCACGTACGAAGTGTTCGCGAAATCGACTTCGAGCACCTGACCCGTCTTGTCCACGGCCGGATGGCGGAAATCGATGGTGAACTTGAGCTTGAAGCCGAAATACGGGTCGAGACGGGCAAATTTGTCGCCCTCGCGAATCTCGATGGGCTTCTTGACCTTGATGAACTTCTTCGGCGCGTTCTGCTCTTCGATGCCCGCCGACTGGATCAGGAACACGAACGAGGCCGCACTGCCGTCCATGATGGGAATTTCTTCGGCGGTCACGTCGACGTAGAGGTTGTCGATGCCGAGGCCCGCGCACGCGGACATCAGGTGCTCGACCGTCGAGACGCGCGCGCCGTCCTTCTGCAGCACCGAGGCAAGGCGCGTGTCGCCTATCGCCAGCGCCGACGCGGGGATGTCCACTGCGTTCGGCAAATCGACGCGCGAAAACACAATGCCCGTGTCCGGCGCCGCCGGGCGGAGCGTCAGGTCGACCTTGCGGCCCGAATGCAGGCCGATGCCGACCGTCTTCACGATCGATTTGATGGTTCGCTGCTTCAACATAGTATTCCGCTCATTGAAAATCCCAATCGGGACTTTTTAATTCATAGCGCGAATTATACTCCAGATGCGCGGGATCCGTCGTTTTCCGGGGCGTGACAATCTGTTTCCCGTTGTTACGCTATCAGGATAAACGACGAGCCGATGACCGGAACGGAGGCGTTTCCAGTCACCAGCCCGCCTGATGCCACGTAATGACCCGTCACATTTGCGCCGCCGGCCCGTTGCGCTGCGGCAACGTGACACGGGCGTGAACGCTCACGGGGAGCCCAACGTGGCGAGGATGCTCGCCGCATCGCTTACTTCGAACTTGCCGGGTGCTTCGACGGACAGCGTCTTGACCACGCCGTCTTCGACCACCATGGCGTAGCGCTGGGAACGGATTCCCATGCCACGCGCCGACAAATCCTGCTCCAGACCGAGCGCCCGGGTGAAAGCCGCACTGCCGTCGCCCATCATGCGCACCTTGCCCGCGGTGCGCAGATCGCGCCCCCACGCGCCCATCACGAACGCGTCGTTGACGGACACGCACCAGACTTCGTCGACGCCGGCCGCGGCAAGCGCGTCCGCCTTCTCGACATAACCCGGCACGTGCTTCGCCGAGCAGGTGGGCGTGAATGCGCCAGGCAATCCGAAGATCACCACACGCCTGCCCGCCGTCTGCTCGCGCACGCTGAAGCTGTTCGGCCCCAGCGCGCAGCCTTCGCGCGCGTCCTCGACGTATTCGTAGAGGGTCGCGTCGGGCAGTGCTTCACCCTGTTTGATCATGGCTCGTCCTTCGCATCGATGCGTCTGCATGTTACACGCGGTATCCCGCAATTATCCGCCATCAGTCTTTCAGGATCGTCAGGCGGCACGCCACCCTTGCCGCCCGCTAAAGCGTGGCGGACAGCCGTCCCTGCCGCGGATCCTCACGGATGCGGCCCTGCTGGCCTTCATTGCGACGCGTGCACCGTCTGTCTGGATGCCGGCCGGAGCGGGCGCGTTAGTGCCCTACCCCGATCCCGCACCGCAGCCAGACCGCATGCACTCAGTCCGCCTGCTTGCGCAGGAACGCCGGGATGTCGTACGTGTCGACGCCCTTTTCCTGCAGCGCCTGCACGTGCGAAGCCGCGGTGTCGCGCGAGGTGCGCCACACCGCCGGCGTATCCAGCGCGCCGTAGTCGGCCGTCGTGCCCGCCGTCGCCTGCGGTGCGTACGTCTGCATCGCCGGGATCGGATGGTTGTCCGTGCCGGTGCGCAGGAGCGTCATCGGCGCGGCCGACTGCTGCTTCTTCGCCGCACGGCCAAGACCCGTCGCGACCACGGTCACGCGCAGCGCGTCGCCCATCGCGTCGTCGTACACGGCACCGAAGATCACCGTCGCGTCCTCCGCGGCGTAGCTCTTGATGGTGTTCATCACTTCACGCGTTTCGGACAGACGCAGCGAACGGCTCGACGTGATGTTGACCAGCACGCCGCGCGCACCCGACAGGTCGACGCCTTCGAGCAGCGGGCTCGCCACGGCCTGTTCCGCCGCGAGGCGCGCGCGATCGACGCCGGCCACCGTGGCCGTGCCCATCATCGCCTTGCCCTGCTCGCCCATCACCGTCTTCACGTCTTCGAAGTCGACGTTCACGAGACCGTCGACGTTGATGATTTCGGCGATGCCTGCGACTGCGTTGTTCAGAACGTCGTCCGCGCACTGGAAGCACTTGTCCATCTCGGCGTCATCGCCCATCACGTCGAACAGCTTGTCGTTCAGGACGACAATCAGCGAGTCGACGTGATCCTCCAGTTGCTGCGCACCGGCTTCTGCCACGCGCATGCGCTTGCCGCCTTCGAATTCGAACGGCTTGCTCACGACGCCAACGGTCAGAATGCCCATCTCCTTGGCGATCTGCGCCACGACCGGGGCTGCGCCCGTGCCGGTGCCGCCGCCCATGCCCGCGGTGATGAACACCATGTGCGCGCCGAGCAGTGCGTCGGCGATGCGCTCGCGCGCTTCCTCCGCCGCCGCGCGGCCCATTTCCGGCTTCGCACCGGCGCCCAGACCCGTGTTGCCGAGCTGGATCACAGCCGATGCGCGCGAACGCGACAGTGCCTGCGCGTCCGTGTTCATCACGATGAAATCGACGCCTTGCACGCCGCGGTTGATCATGTGCTGCACGGCATTGCCGCCAGCGCCACCGACGCCCACCACCTTGATGATGGTGCCGTTGGTTTCCGTTTCCAGCATCTGGAATTCCATGTTGCCTCCGTCAAGAAAAAGATACCGCTCCTCGGCCGTTATCCGGTGGAAGATCGGGCAACCCTCCACCGCGCGCCAGCCGCCGTCACCAGCGCTTACCTGCGCAAACCCGTACCGCAAAACCCTCGTCAGAAGTTGCCGAGGAACCAGTCCTTCATGCGCGTGAAGACCTGCCCCATCGACCCCGACTGCACCGCAACCTTGCGCCCGCGCATGCGCTGCGAGCGACCTTCCACGAGCAGGCCCATCGCCGTCGAGTAGCGCGGGTTGCGCACTACGTCGGCAAGACCGCCCGCATACTCCGGCACGCCGATGCGCACCGGCTTCAGGAAAATGTCTTCGCCGAGCTCGACCATGCCCGGCATCATCGCGGCGCCGCCCGTCAGCACGACGCCCGAACTCAGCAGTTCTTCGTAACCCGACTCGCGCACCACCTGCTGCACGAGCGAGAACAGCTCTTCCACGCGCGGCTCGATCACGGCCGCCAGCGCCTGGCGCGACAGCGTGCGCGGACCGCGCTCGCCGAGCCCCGGCACTTCGATCATCTCGTCCGGATCGGCGAGCGCCTGCTTCGCGATGCCGTAGCTCACCTTGATGTCTTCCGCATCGGGCGTGGGCGTGCGCAGCGCCATCGCGATGTCGCTCGTCACCTGGTCGCCCGCGATCGGAATCACGGCCGTGTGGCGAATCGCGCCTTCGCTGAAGATCGCGATGTCGGTCGTGCCGCCGCCCACGTCCACCAGCACCACGCCCAGTTCCTTCTCGTCGTCGGTCAGCACGGCAAGCGACGATGCGAGCGGCTGCAGGATCAGGTCGTTCACTTCGAGGCCGCAGCGGCGCACGCACTTCACGATGTTCTGCGCCGCGCTCACCGCGCCCGTCACGATGTGCACCTTCACTTCGAGGCGGATGCCGCTCATGCCGATCGGCTCGCGCACATCTTCCTGACCGTCGATGATGAATTCCTGCGTGAGGATATGCAGCACCTGCTGGTCGGTCGGGATGTTGATCGCCTTGGCCGTTTCGATCACGCGCGCAACATCGGTCTGCGTGACCTCCTTCTCCTTGATCGCGACCATCCCGCTCGAATTGAAGCTGCGGATGTGGCTGCCCGCGATGCCGGTGAACACGTTAGTGATCTTGCAATCGGCCATGAGTTCCGCTTCTTCCAGCGCGCGCTGGATGGACTGCACGGTGGCCTCGATGTTCACCACCACGCCCTTCTTGAGTCCTTTCGATTCGCTCTGGCCGAGACCGATCACCTCGTAGTGGCCATCGCCCTTCATTTCGGCGACGACGGCCACCACCTTCGACGTCCCGATGTCGAGGGCGACCAGCAGATCCTTGTAGTCTTTACTCATAGCGTGCTCGTTGCGTGTGATGTGCTGTTACTTTTTGCCCGGGGCCGTGTCGCTGATGAAGCGCATGCCGGCCGCCCGAATCGCAAAACCGTTCGGATAGCGCAAGTCCGCATATTCGATATCTTTCCCCCAACGTTGCGTGACCGCCGACCATGCGACGATGAGCCGGTGCGCACGCTCCCCGAGCGTGTCCGCATTGCGCTCGCGGCCCAGCTCCACCTCCATGCCGTTCGAAAGCTTCACCGTCCACGCGTAGCGCGGCGAGAGCGTCACTTCGTCGGGCGTGAGGCCGAGCGGCGCAAACCACTTCTGGAAGTCGTGGTAGCGCGCCACCACTTCCTTCGCACTGCCATCCGGCCCGTCGAACGCGGGCAGATCCTGATCCAGCTCACCCTGGTTGGCCGTGAAGAGCTCGCCGTCCGTGCTCACGAGCTGATCGCTGCCCCACGTGCCGAGCGGCTTGTACTCCTCGAGCGACACGGCGAGCGCATTCGGCCAGACGCGGCGCACGCTCGCGTGGCGCACCCACGGCATCTGCTCGAACATCTGGCGCGCGGCGTCCAGATCGACGGTAAAGAAGTTGCCCTTGAGATGGCCGACCACGCTCGCGCGCACCGTGGGCGCGTTGATGTGATCGGTGTCGCCCTCGACGCGGATTTCGCGCAGCGCGAAGTTCGGGCGCTGCACCAGCCAGATGCCGCCGGCCGCCAGCAGCGCGAGCACGAGCAGCGCGTGCAGGGCGTTGGCGGCGAGGTTGAGCTGGCGTACGTTATTCCACATGTCGAGGCGGGTGCGATTGTTGTCTCAAAGGGCTCGAAGCAATTCGTCGATCCGGGTTGGTTGGGGGCCTAATCCTTCAGCGTGAGCGAAAGAACCTTCACGACCAGGTCCTGATAGGCAATGCCGACCGCGCGCGCCGCCTTGGGCGGCAGCGAGTGATCGGTCATGCCCGGCGCCGTGTTCACTTCGAGGAAGTACGGGTTGCCTGCGCCGTCGATCATGAAGTCGGCGCGGCCCCAGTCGGTGCAGCCGAGCACGTCGAACGCGCGGCGCGCGAGCGCCTTCAGGCGCACTTCTTCCTCGGGCGCGACGCCGCACGGAATCAGGTATTGCGTCGTGTCGAGGATGTACTTCGCGTCGTAGTCGTAGAACTCGCCCGCGGGCACGATCTTGATGAGCGGCAGGTCGAGGTCGCCCGCGATGCACGCGGTGTACTCGCCGCCGCCCTCGATGCTCTTTTCCACCAGCACGATCTTGTCGTGCTTGGCGGCTTCTTCGATGGCGGCCACGAGTCGATCCGCGGCCTTCACCTTGATCACGGCCACGCTCGAACCTTCGCTCGCCGGCTTCACGAAGAGCGGCAACCCGAGCTTCGCGACGATCGCGGGCGCCTTGGCCGCATAGTCGTCGCCGCGCAGCACGGCTTCGAACGGCGGCGTCGGAATGCCGAGCTGCTGCCACACGAGCTTGCTGCGGAACTTGTCGAGCCCGAGCGCCGAGCCGAGCACGCCGGTGCCCGTATAGCGGATGCCGTAGAAGTCGAGCGCGCCCTGGATCTGGCCGTTCTCGCCGTAGCCGCCGTGCAGCGCGTTGAACGCGCGCACGAAACCCTCGTCCTTGAGCGCCGAAAGCGGCCGCTCGGACGGGTCGAAGCGATGCGCGTCGATGCCCGCGCTGCAAAGCGCCTCGTGCACGAGACGGCCGGAATTCAGCGAGACTTCGCGCTCGGCGGACTCGCCGCCGAGCAACACCGCCACCTTGCCGAACTGTTTAGGGTCGATACTGCTCATGTCGCTCACACCTTCTGTTCCTGCGCTGCGATCCGGCCCGGCACCGCGCCGATCGAACCCGCGCCCATCGTAATCACCACGTCGCCGTCGCGGACCACGGCGGCCAGCGCGTCCGGCACCTCGTCCGCCGTTTCGACGAACACCGGCTCGACCTTGCCCGCCACGCGAATCGCCCGCGCGAGCGCGCGGCCGTCGGCAGCGACGATCGGCGCTTCGCCGGCAGCGTAGACATCGGTCAGCACGAGTGCGTCGACGGTGGACAGCACTTTCACGAAATCTTCGAAGCAGTCGCGCGTGCGCGTATAGCGGTGCGGCTGGAACGCCAGCACGAGGCGGCGGCCCGGAAACGCGCCGCGCGCCGCGGCGACGGTGGCGGCCATCTCCACCGGATGGTGGCCATAATCGTCGATCAACGTGTAGGCGCCGCCGCCGTTGACCGGAATTTCACCGTAACGCTGGAAGCGGCGGCCCACGCCGTTGAATTCCGCGAGCGCGCGCTGGATGTCGGCATCCTTCACTTCGAGTTCGGTCGCAATCGCGATCGCGGCCAGCGCATTCTGCACGTTGTGCGTGCCCGGCAGGTTCAGCACGATGTCGAGCGCAGGCGCATCTTCGCGCATCACCGTGAAATACATCTTGCCGTCGCGCGCGACCACGTTCACCGCACGCACCTGCGCATCGGGCGCAAAGCCGTAGCGGATGATCGGCTTCGAGACGAACGGCAGGATCTCCTTCACGTTCGGGTCGTCCACGCACAGCACCGCGATGCCGTAAAACGGCAGACGATGCGTGAATTCGATGAACGCCTGCTTCAGGCGCGCGAAGTCGTGCCCGTAGGTGTCCATGTGATCGGCGTCGATGTTCGTGATGACTTCGATCACCGGGAAGAGATTGAGGAACGAGGCGTCCGATTCGTCGGCTTCCGCCACGATGAAGTCGCCCGTGCCGAGGCGCGCGTTCGCGCCGGCGCTGATGAGCCGCCCGCCGATCACGAAGGTCGGATCGAGCCCGCCTGCCGCCAGCACGCTCGCCACGAGCGACGTGGTGGTGGTCTTGCCGTGCGTGCCGGCAATGGCGATGCCCTGCTTCAGGCGCATCAGTTCCGCGAGCATCACGGCGCGCGGCACGATGGGAATGCGGCGATGGCGCGCCGCGAGCACTTCGGGATTGTCGCTGCGCACGGCCGTGGAAACGACCACGGCGTTCGCGCCTTCGATGTTCTGCGCGTCGTGCCCGATCGCGATGCGCGCGCCGAGCGCGGCGAGGCGCTCCGTGACCGCGTTTTTCGCGAGGTCCGAGCCGCTCACCTGGTAGCCCAGATTGACGAGCACTTCGGCGATGCCGCTCATGCCCGCGCCGCCGATGCCGACGAAATGGATATGTTTGACGATGTGTTTCATTGCTTTCCTCCCGCACTAGCGCCCGCCACGGCCGCGCAAATGCTCGCGACTTCGGCGGCGGCGTCGGGTTTCGCGAGCGCGCGGGCGCGCCCGGCCATTTCCGCCAGCGTTTCTCTGGTTTGTTGCCGCAGCCAGTCGGCGAGCCCTTCCGCCGTCAGGTCGCGTTGTTGCACCACCCGCGCCGCGCCCTTGTCGGCGAGGAACGCGGCGTTGGTGGTCTGATGGTCGTCCACGGCGAACGGGAACGGCACGAAGCATGCCGCCACGCCCACCGCCGCGACCTCGGCCACCGTCATCGCGCCCGAACGGCAGATGACGAGGTCCGCGTCGTGATAAGCGCTCGCCATATCGTCGATGAACGGCACGAGTTGAGCCGCGTCGCCCGGTTCGAGACCGGCATCGACATAGTTGGCCTTCAATGCGTCGATGTGCTTTGCGCCCGCCTGATGCACGACGTGCGGACGCTCGCCCGGTGCGATGAGCGCGAGCGCACGCGGTACGACCTCGTTGAGCGCCGCAGCGCCCAGACTGCCGCCCACGACGAGCACGCGCAGCGGACCGCTGCGCGATGCGTAGCGCGCCTTCGGATCGTCGACGTGCTCGAGCTCTTCGCGCACAGGATTGCCGGTCCACTCGCCGTGCGGCAGCGCGCCCGGGAACGCGACGAGCACACGCCTGGCAAGCTTCGCGAGCACCTTGTTCGCGAGGCCCGCAATCGAGTTCTGCTCGTGCAGCACGAGCGGGCGCCCCGACAGCGCGCTCATCACGCCCGCCGGGAACGTGATGTAGCCGCCCATGCCGAGCACGACGTCGGGCTTCACGCGCGCGAGCGCCGCGCGGCTTTGCGTGAAGGCGCGCAGCAGGTTGAGCGGCAGCATCAGCTTCGTCTTGAGGCCCTTGCCGCGCACGCCGCCAAAGCGCACGTATTCCATCGGGATGCCGTGCTTCGGTACAAGCGTCGCTTCCATGCCGGCCGGATTGCCGAGCCACACCACGCGCCATCCCCACGCCTGCATGCGATGCGCGACTGCGAGCCCGGGGAACACGTGCCCCCCGGTGCCGCCGGCCATCACCATGAGCGTGCGCGGTGCTGCGGTCATACCTTGCCTCCGCGCATCAAGACCCGATTCTCATAATCCACGCGCAACAGCAGCGCCACGGCGATGCAGTTGAGCAGAATGCCCGAGCCGCCGTAACTCACGAGCGGCAGCGTGAGACCCTTGGTCGGCAGCAGACCGAGGTTCACGCCCATGTTGATGAACGCCTGCGCGCCAAACCACACGCCGATGCCCTTCGCGACGAGCCCCGCGAACGTGCGGTCGAGCGCGAGCGCCTGGCGGCCGATCTCGAACGAGCGGCGCACGATCCAGTAGAACAGCAGGATCACGACCAGCACGCCGACGAAGCCGAGTTCCTCGCCGATCACGGCGAGAATGAAGTCGGTGTGCGCTTCGGGCAGATAGTTGAGCTTCTCGACGCTTCCGCCCAAGCCCACGCCGAACCATTCGCCGCGCCCGAACGCGATCAGCGAGTGCGTGAGCTGATAGGCCTTGCCCTGCGCGTAGCGGTCGTCCCACGGATCGAGGTACGCGAAGATCCGCTCGCGCCGCCACGGCGAGAGCCAGACGAGCATCGTGAAGGTGCCCACCGCCGTCGCCACGAGGCCGCCGAAGAGCTTGCCGTTCACGCCGCCGAGGAACAGCACGCCCATCGCGATCGCGGCGATCACCATGAACGCGCCCATGTCGGGTTCGAGCAGCAGCAGCGCGCCCACCACGCCGACCGCGAACGCCATCGGCAGGAAGCCCTTGGCGAAGCTGTGCATGTACTCCTGCTTGCGCACCGTGTAGTTCGCCGCGTAGATCGTCACGGCGAGCTTCATGATTTCCGAAGGCTGCATGTTCGTGATGCCGAGCGGAATCCAGCGGCGCGCGCCGTTCACGCCCTTGCCGATGTGCGGAATCAGCACGACCACGAGCATCGCGAGCGCGATCAGGAAAAACTTCGGCGCGTAGCGGTCCCACGTCGAGATCGGGATGCGAAACGTCACGAGCGCCGCAATCACGGCGATCACGAGCGAGGCGATATGGCGCACGAGAAACGCGTAGTCGTGGTACGAGGCGTACTTCTTCGAATCGGGCATCGCGATCGACGCCGAATACACCATCACCACGCCGAGGCCCAGCAGCGCGATTACCGCCCACAGCAGCGAGTGGTCGTAGTCGAGCATGCGCGAGCGCGCCGGGCGCACGCCGTTGACGACGCTCGCGAGACCGCTCGCACCCACGCGCGCGCCGCCGCCGGCTGCCCCGCCGCCATTGCCCTCGCGCGACAGACGCGCACCGAACCGTTCGGACCAGCTCATATCATCGTCCCCCGTTCTGCGGCGATTTCCTCGACCGTGTCGCGAAACACGGCGGCGCGATGGGCGTAGCCCTTGAACATGTCGAAGCTCGCGCAGGCCGGCGAGAGCAGCACGACGTCGCCAGGTTCGGCGAGCGCCGTGGCCGCGCGCGTGGCGGCTTCGAGCGTCGGATGGTCGGCGAGCGCGATGCCCGTCGATTCGAGCGCGGCGCGGATCTGCGGCGCGTCGCGGCCGATCAGCATCACCGCGCGGCACCAGCGCTCGACGGGCGCCGCGAGCGGTTCGAAGTCCTGACCCTTGCCGTCGCCGCCCGCGATCAGCACTGCGCGCTGCGCGAGGCCGTCGAGCGCGGCGACCGTTGCACCGACGTTCGTACCCTTGCTGTCGTCCACGTAGTCGATGCCGTCGATCGACGCGATCAGCTCCACGCGATGCGGCTCGCCGCGATATTCGCGCAGGCCGTGCAGGAGCGGTGCCGCGGGCAGGTCGATCGCGCGTGCGAGCGCGAAGGCTGCCAGCGCGTTCGCCGCGTTGTGCAGGCCGCGGATGCGCAGGGCATCCGCCGGCATCAGGCGCTTCAAGCCCAGGTTCACGGGCGCGGCTTCCCGTTGCTTGCGGCGGCGCGGCGACACCGGCTCGTCGGTCGCGTCCTTGTCGTGCGCTTCCACGAGCCACAGCATGCCGCTCTCGCGCAAGATGCCGTAGTCGCCGGGATGCTGCGGCTCGTCGACGCCGAACGTCACCATGCGCGCCGCGCTATCGGCATCGGCCGCCAGCGACATCACGCGTGCGTCCTCGCGGTTGAGCACGCGCGTGGTCTGCGCGCCGAAGATGCGGCCCTTCGCGGCGGCGTAGGCGTCGAGGCCGCCGTGCCAGTCCAGATGGTCCTGCGTGATGTTCAGGATCGCGGCGGCGTCGGGAGCAAACGTGTGCGACGTTTCCAGCTGGAAGCTCGACAGTTCGAGCACCCATACGTCGGGCAGCGCGGTGTTGTCGATGGCTTCGGCGAGCTTGTCGAGCATCGCCGGGCTGATGTTGCCGGCCACGGCCACGCGTTTGCCCGCGCGCTCGCACAGCAAACCCGTCAGGCTGGTCGTGGTGGTCTTGCCGTTCGTGCCGGTAATGGCGAGCACCTTGGGCGCATAGCCGCTCTCGCCCAGATGCCGGAGCGCCTGCGCGAAGAGTTCGAGCTCGCCCCACACGTCGATGCCGCGCTCGCGCGCCGCTGCGATCAGCGGCACGAGGTCGGCGGCGAGCGGCGAGAGACCCGGGCTGATGGCGACGAGCTCGACGCCGTCGAGCAGCGCCGTCGAGAACGGGCCGCCCACGAAATCGGCGTCGACGCCGTGCGCGGCGAGTTCGGGCAGGCCGGGCGGCGTCTCGCGCGTGTCGGCGATACGCAGGCGGCAACCGTGCCGCGCGCACCAGCGCGCCATCGCGAGGCCCGATTCACCGAGCCCCAGCACGAGCACCATCGGCTTTTGCCGATCCCGAAACTTCTCGCCAAACATCGCTTGCTTTCCCTTTGTGTGACTGATGTAACCCGCCGATTCGACTACGGAGACTGCCTGGCCGCCTGCCTTCAGCGCAGCTTGAGCGTGGACAGGCCGAACAGGCACAGCATCAACGTGATGACCCAGAAACGCACGACCACCTGCGTCTCCTTCCAGCCCGACAGTTCGAAGTGGTGGTGCAGCGGCGCCATCTTGAAAATGCGCCGGCCTTCGCCATACCGCTTCTTGGTGTACTTGAACCAGCTGACCTGCAGCATCACGGAGAACGTTTCCGCGACGAAGATGCCGCCCATGATGAACAGCACGATCTCCTGGCGCACGATCACGGCGATCGTGCCGAGTGCGCCGCCCAGCGCGAGCGCGCCGACGTCGCCCATGAACACCTGGGCCGGATACGTGTTGAACCAGAGGAACGCGAGCCCTGCCCCGCCCATCGCCGAGCAGAAGATGAGCAGTTCGCCCGCGCCGGGAATGTGCGGGAAAAGCAGGTACTTCGAATAGACCGAGCTGCCCATCACGTAGGCGAACACGCCGAGCGATGCGCCCACGAGCACCACGGGCATGATGACGAGACCGTCGAGGCCGTCGGTGAGATTCACCGCGTTGCTCGCGCCGACGATCACGAAGTACGTGAGCGCGATGAAGCCCCACACGCCGAGCGGGTAGCTGATCGACTTGAGGAACGGCAGCAGCAGGTCGGCGCGCGCGGGCAGCCCCATCGAGAGACCGCTTCTCACCCATGCCATGAAGAGATCGAACACGCGCACGTTGCTCGCTTCCGAAACGCTGAAGGCGAGATACACGGCGGCGAAAAGGCCGATCACCGACTGCCAGAAGTACTTCTCGCGCGAGGACATCCCGCGCGGGTCCTTGTAGACCACCTTGCGATAGTCGTCCACCCAGCCGATCAGGCCGAAGCCGAACGTCACCAGCATCACGATCCAGATGAAGCGGTTCGTGAGGTCGCCCCAGAGCAGCGTCGAAACGGCGATGCCCAACAGGATCAGCACGCCGCCCATGGTCGGCGTGCCCGATTTCACGAGGTGCGTTTGCGGGCCGTCGGTACGCACGGCCTGGCCGACCTTCATCGCGGTCAGCTTGCGAATGACCCACGGGCCCAGCATGAGCCCGAATCCCATCGCGGTGATGGTCGCCATCACCGCGCGGAAGGTCAGATAACTGAACACGCGCAAGAAGCTTGCGTCATTCTGCAGCCATTGCGCCAGCGCCAGTAACATGCCTTGTATTCCTTCGTATTTCAGTGCGCGCCGGACGCAGCGTCCGGCGCAGGGTTGTGCGGATTCGTCAGGGCTGCCACCACGCGTTCCATCTGCATGAAGCGCGAGCCTTTCACGAGTATCGTTGCGCCGCTGCCGTAGCCGGCCTGCGCCAATGCGTTCACCAGTTCGCCCACGCTCTGCGCATGCAGCGCGTTCGCGCCGAATGCCGCCGACGTATCGCGCGCCGCGTCGCCAAGCGTGTGGAGCGCGTCGATGCCGCGCTCCTTCGCATAGGCGCCCACCTCGCGATGAAACGCGGGACCTTCGTCGCCGACTTCGCCCATGTCGCCCAGCACGAGCACGCGCGGCGCGTGCTGCGCCACGAGCACGTCGATCGCCGCGCGCACGGAATCGGGGTTCGCGTTGTAGGTGTCGTCGATCACCGTCGCGCCCGTAAGTTCCCCGAGCGCGGCGCGCTTCACCTGCAAACGGCCCTTCACCGGCAAGAACGCTTCGAGCCCGCGGCCGATCGCATCGAGCGAGACGCCTGCTGCGAGCGCCGCCGCCGTAGCCGCGAGCGCGTTGTGCGCGTTGTGCGCGCCCAGCACCTGCAGTTCGACTTCGAGATGCCCCTGCGGCGCGGCGATCGCGAGACGATTGCCGGAAAGCTTGCCCGTCACCGCGGCATCCACGGCGCGCTCCGCCGTATGCAACGCGAAATCGAGAATCTGCGAACCGGTGGCCGCCACGCGCCAGATGCCCGCGTATGCGTCGTCGGCGGGAAACACCGCGACCCCTTCGGGCTTCAGGGCGTGAATCGCGCTGGCGTGTTCGAGTGCGACGGCTTCCACCGTCGCCATGAATTCCTGGTGCTCGCGCTGCGCGTTATTGACCACCGCGACGGTCGGCTCCGCGAATTTCGCGAGCCGTTCCGTCTCGCCCGGATGGTTCATCCCGAGTTCGACGACCGCGAGGCGATGCGCGCCGGACAAACGCAGCAGCGTGAGCGGCACGCCGATGTCGTTATTGAGGTTGCCGGCCGTGGCCAGGCGGTTTTCCTCGCCGACGGCGGCCGCGAAGATCGAGGCGATCATTTCCTTGACCGTCGTCTTGCCGTTGCTGCCCGTCACCGTGACGAGCGGCAGCGTGAAGCGCCGCCGCCAACCGAGCGCGAGCGCGCCGAGCGCCGTGCGCGTGTCGTCCACGCGCAGCGCCGGAATGCGCCAGTCGCCGGGGCTGCGCGAAACCAGGACCGCGCTCACGTGGCGCCCCGCCACTTCGGGCAGGAAGTCGTGCGCGTCGAAGCGGTCGCCCTTGAGCGCGACGAACAGGTCGCCGGGACCGGCCGTGCGGCTGTCGGTCGAGATACGCGCGAAGGTGGCGTTTTCGTCGCCGAGCACATTCGCGCCCGGGATCAACGCCGCCGCTTCGCGCAGGGAGAGCATCGTCATTCACCGCCTCCGCGCCCGTGAGTCGTACGGGCTGCGAGAGCAAGCCGCGCGTGGTCCTGGTCGGAGAACACGCGCTTCTTGCCCATGATTTCCTGAGTCGCCTCGTGCCCCTTGCCGGCCAGCACAATGACGTCTTCTTTCGCCGCGCCGCGCACCGCCTGCAGGATCGCGCTCGCGCGGTCCTCGATGCGGCGCGACTTTGCGCCCTCGCGCATGCCGCCCACGATCTGGTCGATGATCACGGCGGGCGCTTCGCTGCGCGGGTTGTCGCTCGTCACGACGACCTGATCGGCGAGACGCTCGGCAATCGCCCCCATCAGCGGACGCTTCGTGGCGTCGCGGTCGCCGCCGCAGCCGAACATGCAGATGAGCTCGCCGCCGCGCGCCGTGGCGATGGGGCGCAGCGCTTCCAGCGTTTTTTCGAGCGCATCGGGCGTGTGCGCGTAGTCGATCACGACGAGCGGCTCGTCATGATCGACGCGGCCGCCGAGGCGTTCCATGCGGCCGTTCACCGGCTGCAGCTTCGCCAGTTCGTTCAGCGCCGCGACGAGCGGCACGTTCGCGGCCAGCAGCGCGCCGAGCACGCCGAGCAGATTGCTCACGTTGAAGAGGCCGAGCGTCTGTACCTCGATTTCGGCGTCGCCCCAGTCGGACGTCGCGAGGTGGAACGCCGTGCCCGTGGCCGTCGCCCGCACGTTCGAGGCGCGCAGCCAGGCATTCGCGGCATGCCCGTCCGCCACCGGTGCATCGGCGGCCGGCGTTTCGACCCCGTAAGCGATCGTGCGCGCATGGCCGCGCGTGGACGCGAGCAGGCGCCGGCCCGCCGCATCGTCGGCGTTGATCACCGCGGCGCGCAGGCCGCGCCATGCGAAAAGACGCGCCTTCGCGGCCTCGTAGGCCTCGAACGTGCGGTGATAGTCGAGATGGTCCTGCGTGAGATTCGTGAAGATCGCGATGTCGAACGAGGTGCCGTTCACGCGCCCCTGGTGCAGCGCATGCGACGACACTTCCATCGCCACGGCCTGCGCACCTTCGGCACGCAACTGCGCGAGACTGCGCTGCAGTTGCGGGGCGTCGGGCGTGGTGAAGCCGGTATGCACGAGCTGACCCGGAAAGCCGCTGCCGAGCGTGCCGACGATCGCGCACTTCTGCCCGATCGCCGAGAGCGCCGACGCCACCCATTGACTGCACGAGGTCTTGCCGTTCGTGCCGGTCACGCCGACCACGAGCATCGCGTCGCTCGGATCGCCGTACCAGCCGCTCGCGATCTCGCCCGCCAGCACGTCGAGCTGCGGCACGGCGAGCGACATCGACGCGTCGGCTTTTTCGTCCACCGTGCCCGCGAAGCCTTCCGGCTGATACAGCACGGCGGCCGCGCCGCGCTCCACGGCGTTGTCGATGTGCGGGCGATTGTCGGCGCCTTCGACGGCATAGGCGAGGAACACGTCGCCCGGCTGGAGCGAGCGCGTGTCCGCATGCAGGTTGGCCGTGGCTGCCGCGTGCGTGCGCAGCCACGCGAGCGCGTCCGCGATCTGCCGGTGCGCGGGATGCTGGGTGCGCGTGGCGCTCATCGGACGACTCCGGGTCGATTATTGGCGTTGTCGGCGACGGTCATGTGGCGAGCCGCGACAGCCGGCTTCGGCGACACCGAGACATGCTTGACCGGCGCGGCCGCGGCGCCCGAGGCGCTATTGGCCGGGGCGGCCTGCGCGTTGTCGTCGGAGACGACCAGCTGCTTGACCGGCATGTCGGGCGGCACGTTGAGCGAGCGCAGCGTGTCGCCGACGATGCCCGAGAACACCGGGCCCGACACGGCGCCGCCGAAGTGGCTGCCGGCGGTCGGTTCGTCGATCGAGACGGCCACGACGATGCGCGGATTCGGCATCGGCGCCATGCCCACGAACGAGGCGCGGTACTTCGATTTGTCGTAGCCGCGGCCTTCGTGCTTGTACGCCGTGCCCGACTTGCCGCCCACGCGGTAGCCGGGAACGGCCGCTTCGGGCGACGTGCCCTGGGTGGATACCACGCTTTCGAGCATCGTGCGCACTTCGCGCGCCGTGGTGGGCGAGAACACCTGGGTGCCGGCGACGGGCTGATCGTCGCCCGGGTGGCGGAAGATCGTCACCGGCAGGATCTGGCCGTCGTGCGCGATCGCAGTGTAGGCCCGCGCGAGCTGGAACAGCGAGACCGAGAGACCGTAGCCGTAGGACATCGTCGCCTGCTCGATGCGGCGCCAGCTCTTCCACGGACGCAGACGGCCCGCCGCCGCGCCGGGAAACCCGACCTTCGGCGCCTGACCGAGTCCGATGCTGGTGTACATGTCCCACATTTCCTCGGGCTTGAGCGTCATCGCGATCTTGGTCGCGCCGATGTTGCTCGACTTCTGGATCACGCCGCCCACCGTCAGCACGCCGAACGCCGAATCGTCGGTGATGGTCGCGCCGTCCAGCGTGAAGTGGCCCGGGCCCGTATCCACCAGTGTAGTCGGCGAGACCCGGTGCAGATCGAGCGCGAGCGACACCGTGAACGGCTTCATGATCGAGCCCGGCTCGAACACGTCGGTCAGGATGCGGTTGCGCAGCTGCTCGCCTGTCAGGTGCGAGCGGTCGTTCGGGTTGTAGGTCGGATAGTTGACGAGCGCGAGCACTTCGCCCGTGCGCACGTCCACCACCATCGCCGCGCCGGCCTTGGCCTTGAACTTCTCGACAGCGGCCTTCAGGTTCGAATAGGCGATGTACTGGATCTTGCTGTCGATCGAGAGGTTCACGTCCTGGCCGTCGTGCGGCACGACCTGCTCGTCCACGTCCTCGACGACGTGGCCCATGCGGTCCTTGATGACGTGACGGATGCCGGACACCCCTTCGAGTATCTTCTCGTCGCTCAGCTCGACGCCTTCCTGGCCTTCGTCCTCGACATTGGTGAAGCCGATCAGGTGCGCGGTGACCTCGCCCTCGGGGTAGAAACGCTTGTATTCGTTGCGCTGATAGATGCCCGGAATGTCGAGATCCGCGACCTTGGTCGCCACGTCGAGCGGCACCTGGCGCTTCACGTAGACAAAGGTCTTGTCTTCGGAGAGCTTCTTGCGCAGGTCGGTCGTGGACATGCCGAGCAACTGGCCGAGCTGCGTGAGCTTGTCGGCGCCGAGGTCGTCGGGCACGTCTTCGGGAATCGCCCAGATGGCGCGCACGGGCAGGCTCGTGGCGAGCACGAGCCCGTTGCGGTCGAGAATCTTGCCGCGCGTGGCCGGCAGTTCGAGCGTGCGTTGATAGCGGCTTTCGCCCTGCTTCTGATAGAACGCGTTGCCCGGGCCCTGGATCCAGAACGCGCGCGCGGCGAGCGCGACGAACGCCATGAACAGCAGGAACACGACGAGCTTCGAGCGCCACATCGGCAGGCGCACGGAGAGGATCGGATTCGACGAAAAGGCGACGCTCTTGCGGCTGTTGCCCTTTTTCATCGCGTGCCTCCGCGACGGCTGGTGACAGCGGCCGGGGAGGAAGCCGGCGCCGACGTGGGCACCGGCGCGTCCGTGGCGGCAGCGGCGCCGGGCGCGAGCGTCAGGTATTGCGTGCGTCCGGTCGTGACGGGCTGCATCTTGAGCGAATCGGTTGCGATCTGTTCGATGCGCGCCGTTCGCGACAGCGCGCTCTGCTGATATTGAAGCTGGTCGTAGTCCTGCTGCAGCTGGCGCTCTTCGGCCTGCGCGCGCTGCAACTGGATGAAAATCTGCCGCTGCTGGTTGGTGGCGTTGACGACCGACAACGCACAGCCCATCACGACGATCAGCAGGAAGATATTCAGGCGGTTCATGGCGTGACGCGCTCCGCGATGCGCATCACGGCCGAGCGGGCGCGCGGATTGGCGGCGACTTCCTCGTCGCTCGCGAACACGCGGCCGAGCAGCTTGAGCGGGGGGCTCGGCAGATCGACGGCGCGGATCGGCAGGCGGCGATCGACCGCCGGCGCACTGGCGTGCGCCTGCAAGAACCGCTTGACGATCCGGTCTTCGAGCGAATGAAAGCTGATGACCACCAGCCGCCCCCCCTGCTCCAGCGACGCGAGCGCCGCCTCTAGTACGACTTGCAGCTCCGCAAGCTCTTGATTGACGTGAATCCGTATAGCCTGAAAGGTGCGGGTTGCCGGATCCTTACCCTTCTCACGGGTCTTGACGACGTTAGCCACGATTTGGGCAAGCTCGCCCGTGCTGTCGAGAGGCCCGAGACGTTCGGACTCTGCCCGGCGAGCAACAAGCGCCTTTGCAATCTGAAAAGCAAACCGTTCTTCCCCATAATCTCGAATCACCTCCGTCAGTTCCTGCAACGTGGCCCGCGCCAGCCAGTCGGCAGCCGACTCGCCGCGCGTCGGGTCCATCCGCATGTCGAGCGGACCATTCGCGCGAAAACTGAAGCCGCGCTGCGGATCGTCGAATTGCGGCGACGACACGCCAAGGTCCAGCAATACCCCCGACACACGCCCTGCTGCGCGCGACGCGAGCGCGTCGCGCAGCGAAGCAAAACTCTCATGCACGATCGCAAAGCGCGGATCTTCGATGGTCGCGGCCGTGGCGATCGCCTGCGGATCCTTGTCGAACGCGATCAGCCGGCCAGCTTCGGAAAGCCGGCCGAGCACCGCGCGACTGTGGCCGCCGCGCCCGAACGTGCCGTCCACATAGACGCCGTCCGCGCGCGTGACGAGCGCATCGACCGCTTCATCGAGCAGCACCGTGCAATGCTGCAAACTTCCTTGTCCCATCGCAGATGCCATAGCTCATTCACCCGCGATCAGAACGTGAAATTCTTCAAGGCGTCGGGCATGCCCTGCGCCATCGCCGCCTGTTCCTTGGCGGCGTAGGTCTGCGCATCCCACAACTCAAAATGACTACCCATGCCGAGCAGCATGACTTCCTTTTCCATTCCTGCTGCCAGACGCAATTCAGGTGAGACGAGCACGCGGCCCGCGCTGTCGACGTCGACGTCGGACGCATTGCCGAGAAAGATGCGGCGCCACCAGTGCGCATCCATCGGCAAGGCGGCGACCTTCGCACGGAACACTTCCCATTCGGGGCGCGGAAATAGCAACAGGCAGCCGTCCGGGTGCTTGGTGATCGTCACCCGTCCTTCTGCCTGTTGTTGCAGCGCGTCCCGATAGCGAGACGGAATCGACATCCGTCCTTTCGCATCGAGTGTCAGCGCCGACGCCCCCTGGAACACTTTTGCTCCCCCTCACGCGGCGTCGTTAGCCGCCCGCCCCAATTCAAATGAATTTACCCGAATACGCGCCCGGAATCACACAAAAAAACACTTTCTCACACTGTCTCCCACTTTAGAGGAACGCCTCACGAGGGTCAAGGGAGAGAACCCATTTCTTGACGAAATTTATCCGTTAGAACAAGGACTTAGCGGCACTTCCTCAAGTCAGACGAAAAACCAAAAACCGTTATGAATGAAAGAACTAACGCGGGTTGTGAAGGTGATACGTGAAAAGCTCGGCGAAAAACGCGGGTGCGGTGGGATTCGGAGGGGATTAAAGCGGGTTGGGCGAAGCGCTAAATCACGAAAGCAAGGGTGGGACGGCGAGCTGCGCCGCCCCACTCGAGAGTCTTAAATATAGTAGGCCGTACGGGTCATCACTTTGGATGCGACACGCATCAGCGAGCGCACGGGCAGCGGCAGTTCGATACCGCCGGCGTCCGTCGCCGACTTCGCATGCGCGATCTCGTCGACGCGCATCTGCTCGACCACGGCGCGCGATTCCAGATCGGCAGGCGGCAGGCTTTCGAGATGGCTGTCCAGATGATGTTCGACCTGGCGCTCCGTCTCGGCCATGAAGCCGAGGCTCACCTTGTCGCCGAAACGGCCCGCCGCGAGGCCGATCGCCATCGCACCGGCGTACCAGAGCGGATTGAGCAGGCTCGGGCGCGAGTCGAGCGCCGCCAGACGGCGTGCCGTCCACGCCAGGTGGTCTTCTTCCTCGAGCGCCGCCTGGGCAAACGCCACCTTGAGCGTGGGCGAACGCGTGGCGAGCTTTTGCGCCTGGTACAGCGCCTGGGCACACACCTCGCCGACGTGATTGACGCGCATCAGGCCGGCGGCGTGCGCACGCTCGGCCGGCGTGAGTTCGCCCGGTGCGGACTCCCCAGCCTCGGCAGATTCGGTGCCTTCGGCCGTCAGGGCCGGGGCTTCGGGCTGCGCGGCGGCCGGCAGCGGCATCGGGCGTGTCATGCGCGACACGCCCGTCATCGAGCGCAGGCCCCGATCGAATTCGGTAATCAACTCGTCAAGCGTCATCCAACCTCCCTTTCCGATGCTTGAGCGGAAGGCGCACCGCTGGTCGTCTTTCGCTACTACAGGAACAAATGGACTGCCGTCAATAAGGGGCAGCGCCGATAGATCGCCGCATATTCTAGACCATGTTGTGTAAACGAAACAGGTACTTAGCGGCGCCAGGCTTTCCCTTTGTCACGATTAACCGTTTTGTTACATTACGTGCAACTTCTCGCGAAGTTAGCTTGCGGAGCCAACGTCAGACAAAAAATCGGTTCCGTTTATAAGACGCACAAGATTCGCAAACACTGGAGATCCATCAATGAAGAAGTCGCTTCTCGCGCTCGCCGCGCTGGGCGCGTTCGCGGGTGCTGCTCACGCACAGAGCAGCGTCACGCTGTACGGCATCATCGACGAAGGTTTCAACATCAACACGAATTCGGGTGGCCAGCACCTGTACAACCTGTCGAGCGGCGTGCTGCAAGGTAGCCGTTGGGGCCTGCGCGGCGCTGAAGACCTGGGCGGTGGCCTGAAGGCAGTCTTCGTGCTCGAAAACGGTTTCGACGTGAACACCGGCAAGCTCGGCCAGGGCGGCCTGATGTTCGGCCGTCAGGCTTACGTCGGCCTCTCGAGCTCGCAATACGGCTCGGTCACGCTGGGTCGCCAGTACGACTCCGTCGTCGACTACGTCGGTCCGCTGGAAGTGGGCGATCAGTGGGGTGGCTACATCGCCGCTCACCCGGGCGACCTGGACAACTTCAACAACGCGTATCGCACCAACAACACGATCAAGTACACGAGCGCGAACTACGCAGGCCTGACGTTCGGCGGCACGTACAGCTTCGGCGGCACGGCCGGCAACTTCACGCAGAACCAGATCTGGTCGTTGGGCGCTGGCTACAGCAACGGCCCGCTGACCCTCGGCGCCGCCTACCTGAACGCACGCACGCCGTCGAACGCCGGCGGCCTGTTCGGCAACAACACCTCGAGCTCGACGGCATCGGCCGTCACGACGCCGGTTTACTCGGGCTTCGTGAACGCCAACACCTACCAGGTGATCGGTGCAGGCGGTGCGTACACGTTCGGCGCAGCGACGTTCGGCCTGACCTACTCGAACATCAGCTTCCGCGATCTGGGCGCAAACGGCGCGACGATCTATCGCCAGGGCGAAAACGCCACGTTCAACAACGTCGAAGCGAACTTCAAGTACCAGTTCACGCCGGCTCTGCTGGCTGGCTTCGCGTTCGACTACACGGACGGCAACAGCGTCGCGCTCAAGAACGGCACGAGCAACGACGGTGCGAAGTACTACCAGTACTCGCTCGGCGCAGACTACTTCCTGTCCAAGCGCACCGACGTGTACGTCACGGGCGTGTACCAGCACGCTTCGGGTACGAACTCGGTGAACGATCCGGCTGTCGCCGCGATCAACAACCTGTCGGCATCGGGCAACGACAACGTGTTCACGGCACGTATCGGTATCCGCCACAAGTTCTAATAAGAACAGCCGTTTCAGTCTCAAAGGCGCCTTCGGGCGCCTTTTTTCTTGCTCACACGGAGTTTCGAGCGAAAAAAAAGCCTGCCCCATCGGGACAGGCTTTCGCAGATTCTGGGCGCCCGGCAACGACGCCCCTTATCGCGCGCCGCTCAGGCGCGGCCGTCGCGCAACTCGCGCCGCAGGATCTTGCCGACATTGGTCTTCGGCAAATCGTTGCGGAACTCGATGATCTTCGGACGCTTGTACCCCGTGAGCTGCGTCTTGCAGAACTCGAAGACGTCCTTGTCGGTCAGCGCCGGATCCTTCTTCACGATGAAAAGCTTCACCGCTTCGCCGGAATGCTGGTCGGGTACGCCCACCGCCGCCACCTCGAACACGCCCGGCAGCTTCGCCACCACGTCTTCGACCTCGTTCGGATACACGTTGAAGCCCGACACGAGAATCATGTCCTTCTTCCGATCGACGAGCTTGATGTAACCGCGCGTGTTCATCACGCCCACGTCGCCCGACTTGAAGTAGCCGTCGGCCGTCATGACCTTGGCGGTCTCCTCGGGGCGCTGCCAGTAACCGGCCATCACCTGCGGGCCGCGGATGCAGATCTCGCCCGGTTCGCCGACCGGCAGTTCGTTGCCCTCGTCGTCGCGGATCGAGATTTCGGTCGAAGGCAGCGGCAGCCCGATCGTTCCCGTGTATTCGGTAGCCGTGGTCGGATTGCAGGTCACGCTGGGCGACGTTTCTGACAGACCATAGCCTTCAATGATGGGCGTCTGGGTCTTTTCGAACCAGCGGTTCGCCACCGCCTCCTGCACCGCCATGCCGCCGCCGTTGGCGACGAGCAGCTTCGAGAAGTCGAGCTTGCCGAAATCGGGGTGATTCAGGATCGCGTTGTAGAGCGTGTTGACCGCCGGGAACGTCGTGATCGCGTAACCTTCGAGATCCTTGATCATGCCGGCGATATCGCGCGGATTCGGAATCAGGACTACGAAGCCACCGGTGCGGATCGAGAGCAGCCCGCAGACGGTCAGCGCAAACACGTGATAGAGCGGGAGCGCCGCGACCGTCACCGGCTGCACGCCGGCCGGCAGCTTCGACAGCGCCGGCTCCGTCCAGGCCGCCGACTGCAGCACGTTCGCGATCAGGTTGCGATGCAGGAGCGTCGCGCCTTTCGAGACGCCCGTGGTGCCGCCCGTGTACTGGAGAAACGCAACGTCTTCCGGCTTCTGCTCGACAGGCTTGAAGCTCGCGCGCGCGCCAGCGGACATCGCATCGTTGAAGCGCACGTGGCCGGGCAACGTCCACGCGGGCACCATCTTCTTAACGCGCCGCACGACGAAATTGACGATACAGCCCTTCACACCGAGCAGATCGCCCATCGAGGCGACCACGACATGCTTGACGCTCGTGTTCGCGATGACCGCATCGAGCGTTGCAGCGAAATTCTCGAGGAGGATGATCGCTTCGGCGCCGCTGTCCTTGAGCTGATGTTCGAGCTCGCGCGGCGTGTAGAGCGGGTTCACGTTCACGACCACGTAACCCGCGCGCAGGATCGCCGCAAGCGCGACGGGATATTGCAGCACGTTCGGCATCATGATCGCGATGCGCGCGCCGCGCGCAATGCCGCGCGACTGGAACCAGGCCGCAAGACGGCGCGAAAAGTCGTCGAGTTCGCCGTAGGTGATCGACTTGCCCATGCATGCGAAAGCAGGCTTCGTCCGATACGTGCTGAAACTCTCTTCGAGCAGCGCCGTGATGGACGCGTAGCGCCCCGGGTCGATTTCCGCTGGAACGCCGGGGGGATACGATTTCAGCCAGATTTTTTCCATGCGGCGTCTCCTCCGTCAATTTTCGAATGATCGTGCTAAAACTTCGATCGTAGCATGGGGCATTGCGTTTTAATCCGGTGAATCAGCAAGTTAGAGAAGCCCTTCGAACGCCGGCGGCGCGTCGTTGCCGACGTTGCCGGTGTGTCGCCGAACGTTCAGGGGAAACCCTCAGGCGCGCTCGACTTCGACGAGGCAGTCGTAGAAGGTCGCCGATCCGCCCAGGTCGGTCAGCGCCTGGCTCGTGACCTCGTTGGCGTTGCGGCCGTCGGGCGCGAGCTTCTTCCACCAGATCGACAGCCCGACCACGAGGCCTTCGCGGGCCCGTTCGCTTACGCGTGCTCGCGCGCGCATCGTGCCGCGGTCGTTGAAGACGCGGATCGGGTCGCCGTCCCCGATGCCGCGAGGGGCCGCATCGGCCGGGTTCAGGTCCACGTGCGGTTCGCCCTCCGTCGCGCGCAGGCTTTCGACATTGACGAAGGTGCTGTTCAGGAAGTTGCGCGCGGGCGGGGAAATCATCGCGAGCGGATAGCGGGCCGCGAGCTCGGGCGCGCCGTCCGCCGATTCGTAGGGCGGCAGATAATCGGGCAACGGGTCGAGCCCGGCTCGCTCCAGCACGTCGCTGTAGAACTCGCACTTGCCAGACGGGGTGCGAAAGCCGCCGTTTGCGAACGGCGCGTCGGCGATCTTGAGCTTCGCCCACCCGCTGGATTTCAGCGATTCCCAATCGGTGCCCGCCAATGCCGGATCGTCCCAGTGGAACGCCTGCGCCGCAACTTCGTCGTCGCTTTCGAAGAGCGCGGGCTCGGTCAGGCCCATCTTGCGCGCGATCATGCGGAAGATTTCCGTATTCGGACGCGCCTCGCCTACCGGCGCAATCGCGGGCAAGTTCGCCATCACATGCGTGTGGCCGTACGACTTGTGGACGTCGAGATGCTCGAGCTGCGTCGTCGCGGGCAGCAGCAGATCGGCATAGTCGGCGGTATCGGTCTGGAACTGCTCCAGCACGATGGTGAAGAGATCCTCGCGCGCGAAACCCGCGGCCACCTTGCCCGAATCGGGCGCGACCGCCACCGGATTCGAGTTGTAGACGACAATCGCCTCCACCTTCGGGCCGAATGCCGCGTCGCCCGCGTGCGTGAGCGCATCGCCGATCTGGTTCATGTTGATCACGCGCGGCAGCCGCTTCGGCCAGCCCGGCATCAGGTCCGGGCGCTGAAGCGCGTTGGCATCGGCGGGCGCCCAACCCGACGACGAGAGCAGCACACCGCCCGCGCGCTCTCGCCATGCACCGGTGAGCGCGGGCAGGCAAGCGATCGCACGCACGGCATTGCCGCCGCCGCGCACGCGCTGCAGGCCGTAGTTCATGCGGATCGCCGCCTTGCGGGTCGAGCCATAGAGGCGCGCGAGGTCGATGACCACCTGCTCGTCGATCCCGCAGATCTGCGCGACACGCGCCGGCGTATAACTGAGCGCGCGCGCCTTGAGAGCTTCGTAGCCGTGCGTGTGCGTGGCGATGTAGTCGTGATCGAGCCGGTCTTCCACGATCAGGACGTGCATCATGCCCAGCGCGAGCGCGCCGTCCGTGCCTGGCTTCAGCGCAATGTGCTGATGACACTTTTCGGCGGTCAGCGAACGGTACGGATCGATGGCGATCAGTCTGGCGCCGTTGCGCCTCGCTTCCTGTGCGCGCGTCCAGAAGTGCAGGTTCGAGGCGATCGGATTGGCGCCCCAGATCAGGATCACTTCGCTTTCGACAAAAAACTCCGTATGCATGCCGAGCGGAGCGCCATACGTATAGCGTAGTCCGGCCGCGCCTGCGGCGGCGCAAATGGTGCGATCCAGACGCGACGCACCGAGCTTGTGGAAAAAGCGCTGAGCGATGCTCTCGCCCTGCACGAGACCCATGGTGCCTGCGTAGCTATAAGGCACGATCGCTTCGGGCGTGCGCTGTGCGATTTCGCCGAGGCGCCCGGCCGCGATCGCGCACGCCTCCTCCCAGCTGATCGGCTCGAAACGCCCCTCGCCCTTGCGGCCGACGCGCTTCATCGGCTGCGTCAAGCGCTTCGGATGATGGACACGCTCCGCGTAACGGCTCACCTTCGTGCAGAGCACGCCTTGGGTCGGCGGGTGGTCGGGGTCGCCCGTGACTTTGATCGCCCGGCCGTTCTCGACGGTCACGCGCATCGCGCAGGTATCGGGGCAATCGTGGGGGCAGACCGCACGGGCAAATTCGGCTGGGGCGTTCATCGGCAATCCATCATGGGAAGCATCGGTTCGTAACCGCAATTTTAGTCTGTCTGCGCGCCGGCCCTGACGGCCCCCTCTGACAGTTGGCGCGAAAAAAAAGGTTGGGCGTAGAATGGTTCGTCCAGAGCCGGCCCGTTCCGGCTGCACAACTGCCACGCACAGCCCGCCATGAAACTGATTCCGGAAATCCAGTCCGCCCAGGGCGAAATCCAGACCCTTCGACGAACGATCCACGCCCACCCCGAACTGCGCTACGAAGAAACCCATACCTCCGATCTTGTCGCCCAGAAGCTTGCCGAATGGGGTATCGAAGTGCATCGGGGACTGGGCAAGACAGGGGTTGTCGGCGTTCTGAAACGCGGCAACAGCTCGAAATCGATCGGCCTGCGCGCCGATATGGATGCGCTGCCCATCCAGGAACTCAATACCTTCGAACACCGCTCCCGCAACGACGGCAAGATGCACGCGTGCGGTCATGACGGCCACACGGCGATGCTGCTCGGCGCTGCACAATATCTGGCAAAGCATGGCCAGTTCGACGGGACCATCGTGTTCATTTTCCAGCCCGCCGAGGAAGGCGGCGCCGGTGCCAAGGCTATGATCAAGGACGGCCTGTTCGAGCGCTTTCCCGTGGACGCCGTGTTCGGCATCCACAACTGGCCCGGCATGCCGGCGGGCTTCTTCGGTGTGACCGAAGGGCCGATCATGGCGTCGAGCAACGAATTCCACATCAACATCAAGGGTGTCGGGTCGCATGCGGCACTGCCGCACAACGGACGCGACCCGGTGTTCACGGCCGTGCAGATCGCAAACGGCCTGCAGGGCATCATCACGCGCAACAAGAAACCGCTCGACACGGCCGTGCTGTCGATTACGCAGATCCATGCCGGTGACGCAGTGAATGTAGTGCCGAACGAGGCGTGGATTGCGGGAACCGTTCGCACGTTCACGACGGAAACGCTCGATCTGATCGAATCGCGTCTGCGCAAGATCGCAGAAAGCACGGCGGAGGCTTACGACTGCTCAGTCGAAGTGACCTTCCTGCGCAACTATCCGCCTACGGTGAACAGCAGTGCGGAAGCGCAATTCGCAGCGGAGGTGATGCGCGAGGTGGTTGGGGAAGATCGCGTGGACGCGAAGGTCGAGCCGACGATGGGTGCCGAGGACTTCTCGTTCATGCTGCTAGAGAAGCCTGGTTGCTACGCGTTCCTCGGTAACGGCGACGGCGGCCATCGGGAATCCGGCCATGGCGCCGGTCCATGCATGCTGCACAACGCGAGCTACGACTTCAACGACCAGTTGTTGCCAGTGGGTTCGTCGTATTGGGTGCAGCTGGCGACGAAATTTCTTGCGCAGAAGTAGGCAGAGAAGTCAGCGGGCCAGGAGCCGTCCCTGAGGACGGTTTTCTGCGGTGGTACGGGCCGCAGGCTTTCCGGGCCGATAAACGCCGAAACCCCGGCCTCCTTTAG
>NZ_CAJMZC010000026.1:0-37281 GCF_905220215.1 Paraburkholderia sp. J12 | reverse complement strand
TAGATGTTCCGTGTCGAGTTCGTTGCGGTGCAGTTCGTGCGCCTTTTCCGCGGCGCGTTGCAACAGTTCCATCGTCTGCTCGCTGAACGCGTCGGTGGCATCGACGGATTCGCGCGGCACTTCGGCGGCGAGGCCGGCGAGTTCGCCGTCGTGCTCGCCTTCGCCGCCCATGCCGCCGAACAGGCGCGACAACCCGCCGCCGCCCAGCAGCGAATCGAACGGGTTAAGCATGCTTTGATGACGCATCAATTGCCGGTAGTGGTAGTCGCAGATCGACAGCGACTTGCGCTCGCCGTTCTCGTTCACGACGACGCGCGCGACCGCGGGGCGGGCATGACAGATATCGCAGAGTGTAGGCATGATCGGATGACCTCTAACCGTGGGAAGTTGGGTCCTGCAAATGGCGGCGCTTACGCACGAGGGGGCGTGTCCTTCAGCGAGCCGATACTCAGCGAACCTTGCGCGGTCGCGCCCACCGGTGTCTCCGTTTGCGGCGAACTCGCGGAGGCAGCCTGCGCGCCGGGTTCGACGAGCGCTTCGAGCAAATCGGCCGAAGGGACGAAGAAGAGGCCGCCGGTGGCGGCGCGGCTGAAATCGAGCAGCCGGTCGTAATTGCCCGGCGGCCTGCCGACGAACATGTTCTGCAGCATCTGTTCGATGGGCGCGGGCGAGCGGGCATAGCCGATGAAATACGTGCCGAACTCCTTGTCGCCCACGCGTCCGAACGGCATGTTGTCGCGCAGGATCTTGATCTCTTCGCCGTTTTCGTCGAGCGTGGTCAGCGAGCTGTGCGAGTTCGAGGGCTTCACATCGGGCGCGAGTTCGATATCGGAGAGCTTCTTGCGGCCGATGATGTTCTCCTGCGTTTCAACGGGCAGCGCATTCCAGCCCTTCATGTCGTGCAGGTACTTCTGGACGAGCACATAGCTGCCGCCCGCGAACGTCGCGTCCTCGTTGCCGATGATCGTGAACTTCGTGGCGTCGCGGCCTTGCGGATTCTCGGTGCCGTCGACGAAGCCGATCACGTCGCGCATGTCGAAGTTGCGAAAGCCGTGCACTTCGTCCACCACCGTTACCGCGTCGCCCAGCCGTTCCAGCATCTGCGTCGCGAGCTCGAAGCACAGGTCCATATGGGAGGCGCGAATATGCAGAAGAATATCGCCGGGCGTCGCGAGCGCAACCCGATTGCCCGCGCGGATTTCGCGAAACGGATGCAGTTCCGCGGGGCGGGGCGTGCCGAAGAGCGTGTCCCACGCCTGCGAGCCGAACCCGCACACGCAGGAGAGGTAGCCCGAAGGCACGCGCTTGCCCACGGAGCGCACGAAGGCGGCGACGTCGCCGCACCAGTTGCGCACGGTCGAAGCCGCGTCGTCGCCGGGATTGAGCGTCGCCACGATGAAAATGGCGCTAACGGTGACGGGGCTGATTACGGCTTGAGGCTCGACATCGGACATAGGCATGGGCGACTCCTGCAGAAGCGGCGACCGGTGCGCCTTGAATGCATGAGTGGCGCCGGCGGAACCGGCGATCGGCACGCTGCGCGCTCGCCGGCTTCGATGCGGCGTGAGGCCGGCGAGCGCATGCAGCGCAGTGTCCTGACTATCGGGTCTCTTGCGCGCCGCCCCCGGAATGACACGGCAATGGAATTGGAACGTTCTGGCGTGGCCGATCGAGCAAACCGAAGTCTTCAGACGGTCAATCCATGCAAACCACAAAAAGGGACAATTTGACGTTTGAATTCTATGAGGCGATCCCGCGGCTGTGAACCTCCGTGCATCCGATACCTAATATCGGGTGACCAGGTGCCTCTCCCGAGCCGATATCAGGTATCGGAAACGCGTGCCGCGCGCCGCGTTTCGCTCATCCAGTTTAGATGTACGATTGCTCGAACGTGAAGGACAGACTCGCATCATGCGCGGGGCGAATGCCGCCAGAGAGGACGACAGGGGACGACAGGGCACGTCGCAGCGGGCATCGCGAACGGCATGATGCGGAGGCTGCGTGGCGGGCGCGCGTGCATGCTGCACCGCGGCTGGCCGGACGCGGAGCGGGGAAGTTCGGGCGATGCGTGCAGCCGGCTACTTGTGCATCATCGCCATGACGAGGAAGTGAAGGGGCAGTGTGAGCAGGACCGTGCCGCCAAAGCCCACGCACCACAATATGGCAATCCACTTCAGATCATGCAGGAAGCGGTGGCGCCGGCTGGCGGGCTCGCGCTTGATGGCTGGCTTCATGGTCAACTCCTCACCGTCGTGGTTGGCTTCGGGTGCAGGCCGCGGCCACGAGGGGCAACTGCAACAGGCAGTGTCCGTGGCGCACGTTCGATCATGCTCGCGCAACCATTATGGCACCTCCGGCGCGCCGGTGTGCCAGCCAACGATTTTCCAAAAGGGGACCCTACGATGACTACCGACTACGATCCCGGCGTGCGCATCAAGGAGCGCGACAAGGTTGGCCCGCACCTCACCACGCAGGAGCACGTGGGGCTGAACGGCAAGATTGCCGTGATCATCACCAATGCCGTGGGCACGATGTGGTGCGCCTACATTTTCGCGGCCATCGCGCTGATCAGTCTGCCTTCGTCCATTGCGGGCGGGATTTCTACCCTGATTGCCTGGATTGCGCAGACGTTTTTGCAACTGGTGCTGCTCTCCGTGATCATGGTGGGGCAGAAGGTGGCGGCCGCGGCCGCGGACAAGCAGGCGCTGCAGACCTATAAGGACGCGGAGGCCCTCTTGAAGCTCCAGGCGGAGATGCGCAAGCTCATCGAGGTCAACAACGCGCTGACCGAGGCGATCCATCGCGCGGTGATCGACAAGGACAAGGCGGCGGTGCAGCCCGGCAGTTGAGCGGGCGAGACGTGGCCGCCGCGGCCCGCAACGACCAGAACAAGGAGCGAACATGGCGCAGCAGGAACGCATGGAATGCTATGGGTTCGATGTCACCGCCCACTCGAGGTGCAACAGGCTGGGCGGATGGATCGCCCATGTGGAGATCCACCACAAGGGGCGCCTCTTTGCGACCTGCAGCCCCGATACCGTGCAGCCCGAGTGGCGGACCGAGGCCGAGGCGAATCGCGACGGCATCGAACGGGGCTGCAAGTTCCTCGGCCGCATGATGAACGACCCGCACGACCGTTCATGGGTGGCCATGCGCGCGCATGCGCAGAAGTGGTTTTTCCGGATCGAGGAATCGCAGGAGTCCGAGCAGATCGTGCAGGACGTGCTCGTGCGCAAGGACGCGAGCACGTAGCACGCGATACACGGCGGCGCTCGCTTAGCTATCGTCTACGTTGTCCGCGTAGTGATCGATCGCGACTTTGCATTCGTCCACGACCACCTGGAGCGCGTCCGGGTCGAGCGCCTCCACCCAGCGCTCCACGTGCAGGAAGCGGTCGGTGCCGAGGTCGGCGATTCGCGCGGCGTCGGTGGTGGTGACGGAGACTGTCGCGAGTCCGCGGTTGTTGGGCAGCGGCGCGAGCATCGCGGCGATCTGGAATCGGCGATAAGGGTTGCTGGCTGACACGGCGTTTCACCTCATGAACGGTGTGGGCAGGGTGGGGCGGTCGTGGCGAGTCACGGCCCGTGACCGCCGCTGTTTACCACGATAGGCGTTGGGTAAAAATCTTTCCGCCATAACCCCGTGCGACTTCCTCCACTTCGGTTTCGGGCGGCGACTTCGTTTCGAGGATCAGCGCGACGCTGCCGGGGCGAAGCTCGCCCTCGATCGAGGCGGTCATCTTCTTGTCGAGCCGGTGCTCGACCGCGTGCCCCGCGAGCGCGGCGCCGGCCCCGGCAATAGCGCCGGCCGCCACGCCGAGCGGTCCGGCAATGAGGCCGATCAGGCCGCCCGTCGCGGCGCCGATGGCGGTGCCCCAGTACGACTCTGTGTACTCGTTGAGCACGGCGAGCTTGCCGTCGGCGCCCTTCTGGACCATCACGCCGCTCTCGATCCTGAAGCTGCCGTCGTCCTTCACGAAATTGTTGAAATCCCGCGCGCACCGTTGCGCCGCGTCCAGATTGTCGAAAGTCGCCACGATCAGCGTTTGAGACATTTCGCACTCCTCGTTCGATGGGCCGCGCCAGTTCGCGATAGACAATGGCAACACCGCCGCCAGCGCGAATCTTCCGATATTGACTATCGGTCCGCGCCCAGCGCTTCGGCCACCCAGGTCTTCAGCATATCCACAATCTTGCGCACGCGCGCCGGGACTGGACGCTGCGGCCGGATGAGCAGATTCAGCGCGAGCGGCGGCACCGCGTAGTCGGACACGAGGCGCACGAGGCGGCCCTGCCCGACCGCTTCCCGGCACGCGGGCGCTTCCAGCACGCCGATGCCCACGCCCGCCATCACCATTTCGAACATCGGCCGCCAGTGCGTGGTTTTGATGGTCGTCTGGATCGATACGCCGTCCACGCGGTCGGTGGCGGCGGCGTCGTGCGCATGGGCAGCGTGCGGGGCGCGTGGGACGTGGGGGGCGAGCGGCAGCAGATCCGCGTCGAAGACGCCCTTGACGCGAATGAAGCTGTGATTCGCGAGGTCCGCGGGTTCGGCAATCGCGCCGTGCCGCTTCACATAGTCGGGGGACGCGACGAGCCAGCGCTCGACCTGGCCGAGCGGGTAGGCAATGTATGCGCCGTCGCCGAGCGGCCCGAGACGGAAGGAGATATCCACGCCTTCGGTCACGAGGTCGGCAATCTTGTCGTTCAGCACGAGTTCGATGTCGAGCTGCGGATAGCTCTCGCGAATGCGCCGCAGGCCCTCGGGCAGGAGGGTTTCGCCGAAGCAGTGCGGCGCAGCAATGCGGATCGTGCCCTTGACCGCCTGCTCGTCGTTCGAGACTTCGGCCACGGCCTGCTCCACGGCGCCCAGCACCGACTTGCTGCGTTCGTGGAAGATGATGCCCTCCGGCGTGCACTTGAATGCACGCGCGTTGCGCAACAGCAACTGGCAGCCCAGATACTTCTCCAGCCGCTCGATGCGCTCGCTCACGGCCGGCTGGCCGATGTCGAGATCGCGCGCGGCGCCCGATATGCTGCCTCGCTCCACCACTCTCACGTAAATCCGCATCGCCTCCAGCAGATTCACGTTGCGCTCCCTGTTCGAGCCGGCCCGTTGGTGATCCCCGCGGCCAAGCCTGTGAGCGTCGCTTGCGTCTGCGGGATGCGTGGACATATGACCCCTTTCATTCCCCTGGCTCCAGATTCAGGCGTCGCGAATCGTTGAAGCGACGCGTTACGGCTCAAGAGTAAGGGGAGGCATTCATGCGCGGTATGCACAAATCGGCCCGGCGTCGCGCAGTACAGTTCTGCTACGATCGAACCGCGCCGGGGAGGGCGTTCGATGAATCTTTACGAAAAACTGGCGGACGAAATCGAAACGTCGATCCGGCAAGGGGTGTACCGTCACGGCGAAAAGCTGCCCTCGGTGCGCCAGATGGGTTTGCAGCACCGGCTCAGTGTCGCGACCGTGGTGCGCGCCTATATCCTGCTGGAAAGCCGCGGCCTGATCACGAGCCGCCCTCAGTCGGGATACTTCGTGAACAGCGAGGACCACGCGGACGAGAGTCGCATTCCGGAGTTGCGGCCTTCGCGGCCCCAGCCGGTTTCGCGGCCCGTGGACGTGAGCCGCCTCGTGCTCTCCACCTTGCGCTCCATCGGCGTGGACGACGCAGTGCCGCTCGGCTCGCCGTATCCCGATCCCCGCCCGTTTCCGTTCGACAAGCTCAACCGGTATGCCTACGACGCAGGACGCGGCCAGGAGGTCTGGAGCGTGACGGACGCCTTGCCGCCCGGCAATGTGCGGCTCATGCGCCAGATTGCTCGCCGCTACCTGGAAAACGGCATGCCGATCGACCCCAACGAGATCGTCATCACCGTGGGCGCGACGGAGGCGATCAACCTGTGTCTCCAGGCGGTAGCGAAGCCCGGCGACATCATCGCTGTGGAATCGCCCACGTTCTACGCGATGCTGCACGCCATCGAGCGGCTGGGAATGAAGGCGATCGAAGTGGCGACGCACCCGGATTCCGGCATCGATGTCGATGCGCTGGCCGAGGTGATGGCGTCGCATCCCATCAAGGCGTGCATGGTCATGCCGAACTTCCAGAACCCGCTGGGTTTCCTGATGCCCGATGCGAGCAAGCGCGCGTTCATGGATCTCGTGACGGCACACGACATTCCGGTGATCGAAAACGGCGTCTACAACGAGCTCTATTACGGCGACGCTTATCCGACCACGCTGAAGTCCCTCGATACGAAGGGGCTCGTGCTTCATTGCGGCACGTTCTCGAAGAGCCTGACCGTGGCCTACCGGATCGGCTGGGCGCTGCCGGGACGCTACCGCGATCAGGTCGAGAAACTGAAATTCCTCAACACGCTCACCTCGCCGACGATCCCCCAGATCGCCATCGCCGAATTTCTCGAGCGCGACGGCTACGAGCACCATCTGCGGCGCGTGCGCAAAATGTATGCCCAGCAGGCCAATATGATGCGGGCCATCGTCTCGCGCTTCTTTCCGAAGGGCACGCGCATGTCCCAGCCGGCGGGCGGCTACGTGCTCTGGGTGGAGTTGCCGGAGTCCGTGGACTCGCTGCGCCTCTACAAGCTCGCGCTGGACCAGGGCATCACGATCGGGCCGGGATACATGTTCTCCATCTTTGAGGAGTCTTACCGGAATTTCATCCGGCTCAATTACAGCAGCCCCTGGGCGGAGGAGATCGAGCAGGCCGTGATTACCGTCGGCAAGCTCTCGGCCATGTGCACGCGCGGTTGACGCGGGCGGCCGGCCATTCCGTGGTCCAGTCGAGAGGCGCGAATGTTATTCTCGATGCGCGGACATGCGAAAGAGGCTGAGGCGGTTTAAAGGGGGGGACGCGATGGCTATCGACTTTCCGTTTGCGGTCAAGGTCTTTTCTGCACTCTTTTCTGCACCGCGCATTGGGCGCATGCTGTCGCCGAGAGTGACCGCCATCACGAAGCGCTTGATGGGCATGACTCACTGCCATCGCGGTGGAGATGATGACGGCGAGTCTTTCTGCGCTGTTCAAGGGGCTGGCCCGCTAGTGGCGGGTGGTGCATGGCGGGTGCCCTGTCGATGTCACTGGATGGAGAAACATCATGTCGGATCAGAGTGCGGGTTTGGGCGAAGCCTTCATTGCGAAGCAGCGCATGCGCCTCGAAGCGTTGCAGCGCGAACTGCTGGGCGGCGAGGAAGGCACGATAGCGGACGAGCGCAAGTTCGAAGAAGACCACGGCGAAGAGGCGCACGAATTCGAGGACGAAGGGCAGCGGCTGGAGCAGGACGTCGCGAACCAGGCGCTGCGCGATACGAGCGACCAGCGTATCGCCGACATTCAGCGCGCGCTCGAAAAGATCGCGGAAGGGACCTACGGCTACTCCGACGAAAGCGGCGACCCGATTCCGGTCGAACGGCTCGAGGCCGTGCCGGAAGCGGTCCTGACCGTGCAGGAGCAGGCGGCGCGCGAAGCGCGGCATTGATGCGCCCGCAACGAGAATGAAACCCGGCCCGGAAGCCGAACCGCGGAGGAAGAGGTGACACCCGAACGCATCATGTTCATCCGGCACGCCGAGAAGCCGGCCCCCGATCTGGGCGGCGGTGTCGATGCGAACGGCAACGCCGACGAAGAAAGTCTGGCCGTGCGCGGCTGGCAGCGCGCCGGGGCGCTCGCGCGGTTTTTCTGCCCGGCAGAGGGCGGCCACGCGGCGAAGCTCACACCCCACTCGGTGTTCGCCCCGGGCACGGGGCCGGAGAGCAAGAGCCGCCGGGCCATGCAGACGGTCGCGCCGCTCGTGGCGCTGCTGCAGGCGAGTTCGCGGGTGAACTTCGTCACCGCGTATCTCAAGGACGACGGAGCGGCGCTGATGAAGGACGTGCTGGCCCAGTCCGGCATCGTGCTGGTTGCGTGGGAGCACAAGGTGCTGCCCTCGCTGATCGGCTACCTGCCCCACGCGCCCAAGGTGCCCGAAAGCTGGCCCGAGAACCGCTTCGACCTCGTCTGGGTGCTCGACCGCACGGCGGGCGGATGGAGCTTCACCCAGCTTGCGCAAATGCTGCTGGCGGGCGATAGCGAGAAGCCGATCGAATAGCCTGCATAGTCTGCTTCGAGGCCTGTCCGGCACCTCGAAGCCGGATCGCGATCAGGCTTCCACGTCGGCGAGGCTGAAGATCTCCGTCTTGTCGTTGTACGAAAAGACTTCGCCATAGCGGCCCCAGGCGATCACGGTGTCGAGCGTTTCCTCGGCAGCGCTATCGGAGAGGAAGTCCTCCAGCTCCTGCTCGAAGCGCACGCGCGGCGCGCGATGCCCCGGGCGCTCGCCCAGCACGTTCTTGATCTGCGCGGCGAGCGGCACGCAGCGCAGCAGATGGTCGGCGAACATCATCTTGCGCTCCTGCGTGCCGCGATCGGCGAAGAGATGCCCGGCCTGCGTGAGGATGACGTCGCCTTCCACCACTTCGGCAAAGCCCAGGTATTGCAGCATTTCGGCCACCGGGAACAGTTCGTCCACTTCCAGCTGCAGCGTGCGTGCGATTTCCGGCAGGTCCGCGCGGCCCTTGTACGGTTCGGCGGCGAGCGTTTCGATCAGACCGGCCATGAGGTTGGTGGAGACGCCGGGCAGCCAGCTGCTCAGTTCGAGTTCGCGCTTCGCCTCCGCGCCGATCTGCCGCGCGGTCATCTTCGCGTAGATCTCGTCCACGAGCCGGCGGAATGCGGGGTCGAGCCGGTTGCGCGGATGCTTGAACGGCACTTCGATCTCTGCCATCACGCGGCCCGGGTTCGACGAGAGCACCAGGATGCGGTCGCACATGAAGACCGCTTCCTCGATGTTGTGCGTGACGATCAGCACCGACTTGATCGGCATGCGGCCCTGGGTCCACAGGTCGAGCAGGTCGGTACGCAGCGTTTCGGCGGTGAGCACGTCGAGCGCCGAGAACGGCTCGTCCATCAGCAGGATGGTGGGATCGACCACGAGCGCGCGGGCGAAGCCCACACGCTGGCGCATGCCGCCCGAAAGCTCGCGCGGATAGGCGTTTTCGAAGCCATCCAGACCGATCAGGTCGATGGCCGCGAGCGCGCGTTCGCGCCGCTGCTGGGGATCCACGCCGATCGCCTCGAGCCCGGCTTCCACGTTTTGCAGCACCGTGAGCCACGGAAAGAGCGCGAAGGTCTGGAACACCATCGCCACACCCTCGGCGGGGCCGCGCAGCGTTTTGCCCTGATAGATCACCTCGCCGCCCGTGGCCGGAATGAGGCCGGCGATGATGCGCAGCAGCGTGGACTTGCCCGAGCCCGAACGGCCCAGCATCCCGACGATTTCACCCTCGTGCAGCGTGACGTTCACGTCGTCGAGCACGAGCAGCTCGGGCTGGCTCTTGTCGAAACCCCGGCTCACGTGCTGGACGGACAGCACTTCTTTGCCCGGCTGTACAGCGGGCTTGAGGAGATCGGCGGTATCGGCTTTGACGTTTTGCATGGTAAGAACTCTCGGTCAAGTCTGTCGATTGCAGCGGATCGTCAGGTTCGGTTGCGTGAAATAAAGCTTGCTGAAAGAGCTTGTTCAGCTTGTGCGCGCTTTGGCGAGACAGAAGCGCCCCAGTATCCAATCATGCAGATACTTCGTGACAGAAACTTGGCATCGTTTAGGAATCCGGTGATTTTTTGCGGGGTGGGGGAGGCGATGCACGCGGCAGTGGGGCGCTCCCAGGGGCAGTAAGCGAATTGTCGGCGTGCAGGGTGCCGGATTCGGGTGCGATTGGCCTCCGGAGGCCGCCCGGCGGGGCCCGAGGGCGCCCCTTCCGGGTGTGTGGGATAATTGCTGAGTTAAGCCCCAGGCACGACTCAAGAGGTTGTTCGCACGGGCGCGCGAGGGGCCGTCAATCCCGTGGTCCCCATTTGAATGAGCCAGCGACGCTTTTCAAGCGACATTCCTGCGATTTTTCTTTCAGCAACCACGATGCCCACATACCGTTCCAAAACTTCCACGGCCGGCCGCAACATGGCGGGCGCACGCTCCCTGTGGCGCGCCACCGGCATGAAAGACGACGATTTCTCGAAGCCGATCATCGCCGTCGTCAACTCGTTCACCCAGTTCGTGCCGGGCCACGTTCACCTGAAGGACCTGGGCCAGCTCGTCGCGCGCGAGATCGAAGCCGCGGGCGGCGTTGCCAAGGAATTCAACACCATCGCGGTCGACGACGGCATCGCCATGGGCCACGACGGCATGCTGTATTCGCTGCCGAGCCGCGACATCATCGCGGATTCGGTGGAGTACATGGTCAACGCGCACTGCGCCGACGCCATGGTCTGCATCTCCAACTGCGACAAGATCACCCCGGGCATGCTGATGGCCGCGATGCGCCTGAACATCCCCGTGATCTTCGTTTCGGGCGGCCCCATGGAAGCGGGCAAGACGCGCCTCGCCAACCCCGTGACCAAGGCCATCGAGGTCAAGAAGCTCGACCTGATCGACGCCATGGTGATCGCAGCCGACACCCAGTATTCCGATGCCGAAGTGGCCGAAGTCGAACGCTCGGCCTGCCCGACCTGCGGCTCGTGCTCGGGCATGTTCACGGCCAACTCGATGAACTGCCTGACCGAGGCGCTCGGCCTTTCGCTGCCCGGCAACGGCACGGTGGTGGCCACGCACGCGGACCGCGAGCAGCTTTTCAAGCGCGCCGGCCGCCGCATCGTGGAGCTCACGCGCCAGTACTACGAACAGGACGACGAGCGCGTGCTGCCGCGCTCGGTGGGCTTCAAGGCGTTCGAGAACGCGATGACGCTCGACATCGCCATGGGCGGCTCCACCAACACCATCCTGCACTTGCTGGCGGTGGCGCAGGAAGCGGGCATCGACTTCAGCATGGCCGACATCGACCGCCTCTCGCGCGTCGTGCCGCAGCTGTGCAAGGTGGCGCCCAACACCAACAAGTACCACATCGAAGACGTGCATCGCGCGGGCGGCATCATGGCCATCCTCGGCGAGCTCGATCGCGCGGGCAAGCTGCACACCGACGTGCCGACGGTGCACACGGCCACACTCAAGGATGCGCTCGATCAGTGGGATATCGTCCGCACCCAGGATGACGCCGTGAAGACGTTCTATCAGGCGGGTCCGGCGGGCATTCCCACCCAGACGGCGTTCAGCCAGAACACGCGCTGGCCGAGCCTCGATCTCGACCGCGCCGAAGGGTGCATTCGCTCGTATGAGCATGCGTTCTCGAAGGAAGGCGGTTTGGCCGTGCTGACCGGCAATATCGCGCTGGACGGCTGCGTGGTGAAGACGGCCGGCGTGGACGACAGCCTGCTCGTGTTCGAGGGTACGGCGCACGTGACCGAGTCGCAGGACGAGGCCGTGGAGAACATCCTCAACGACAAGGTCAAGGCCGGCGACGTGGTGATCGTGCGTTATGAAGGCCCCAAGGGCGGCCCTGGCATGCAGGAGATGCTTTACCCCACGAGCTATATCAAGTCGAAGGGGCTCGGTAAGGCTTGTGCGCTGCTGACGGATGGGCGGTTCTCGGGCGGGACTTCGGGGCTTTCGATGGGTCACTGCTCGCCGGAAGCGGCTGCGGGCGGGGCGATTGGTCTCGTGCGCGACGGCGACAAGATTCGTATCGACATTCCCAACCGCACGATCAACGTGCTCGTTTCCGACGAGGAACTGGCGCGCCGCCGCGAAGAGCAGAACGCGAAGGGCTGGAAGCCTGCCAAGGCGCGTCCGCGCAAGGTGTCGGCGGCGCTGAAGGCTTATGCGAAGCTTGTGATGTCGGCCGATAAGGGGGCCGTGCGGGATTTGTCGTTGCTGGAGGATTGAGAGGGTTGAGGCGGGCTTTGGGCCCGCTTCTTCGCCGCAATGGGAAAGGCCGCTCTTTGGAGCGGTCTTTTTTTATGGTGTTTCGTGGATTTGTGGCGAGGTCGCTTGAGGAACGGTTGAATCCGCCTCGTTGCCGCGGCCTCCTGGTGATAGCGGCATAGAAAAGGCGCAATTTCGCGGACGCCCAACGGAGGTAACCGCTCAAACTGCGCTATGCACGCCGATATTGTGATAGCGCCCTTTGAAATACAGCAATGGCTGCGCAACAGCAGTTTCTTGCATGTGCAATGCTTTCACTTCGCCAATCACGATCAGGTGATCACCTGCCGCGTGTTCTGCGTAAATTTCGCAATCAAGCCAGTGAAGGCTGCCGGCAATGACCGGATTACCCAGCGGCGATTCCTGCCATTCGACACCGTGCCACTTGTCCGTGCCTCGCCGAGCGAACTGGTTGGAAATCCGGACTTGCTCGTCCGACAAAATATTGACCGCGAAACGACCTGCCCGGCGAATCCTGGGGTAGCTGCCTGAGCTGGACATTACGCTGAATGACACCAGCGGCGGGCTCATCGACACGCTATAAAACGACTGGCAAGTGAAGCCAACCGGTTCGCCATCAACGTGCGATGTAATCACCGTAATACCGGATGCGTAGTGCCCGAGCGCTTCACGAAAGCTCAATGGCTCGATAGCATTACTGGAAAGTGACATAGTCGGCACCGGATACCAGGTGTAGCTCGAAAGTGTTAAGAAAGGCCTGAAGTCGTCAGGTAGTGTTGGCTGACTTCAGCGCGGCCTGCTTGCGCTTGCTGGCTTGATCGGAATCGGAAACAGGCCTTGCTTCGTCTTGATGCCCGGGCGACCTGGGCGGCGTATGCCGCCAGATTCGCGGAGTCTGTCCAGGGGAATCCACGCCGCCTTCAATCCGCCCGAGCACCCTCTCCGACTCTGGCTCGGGGTTAGTTCGAGAGTTCTCCGCGAACGATTGCCGCGCCTGCACTCAGGGCTTCCAGCTTGCCCTTCGCGATTGCACGAGACAGGGGCGCCATGCCACAGTTGGTGCAAGGATAGAGCTTGTCGGCATCGACAAACTGGAGCGCTTTTCGCAGGGTAGCCGCGACTTCCTCGGGCGTTTCAACGGTTTCGCTAGCCACGTCAATGGCTCCCACCATCACTTTCTTGCCGCGAATCAGCTCGATGAGCTCCATCGGAACGTGAGAGTTATGGCATTCCAGCGAGACCATGCCGATACTCGACTTTTGCAGCTTGGGGAACGCCTCTTCATACTGGCGCCACTCCGACCCCAGCGTCTTCTTCCAGTCCGTATTGGCCTTGATGCCATAGCCATAGCAGATATGGACAGCGGTTTCGCACTTCAGCCCTTCGATGGCGCGCTCCAGCGTGGCGACGCCCCACTCATTCACCTCATCGAAGAACACATTGAATGCGGGTTCATCAAACTGAATAATATCGACCCCGGCAGCTTCCAGCTCCCTGGCTTCCTGATTCAGGATTTTGGCGAATTCCCAAGCCAGCTTTTCGCGGCTTTTATAGTGATCGTCATGGAGCGTATCGATCATCGTCATGGGACCAGGCAACGCCCACTTGATGGGTTGATTCGTTTGCTGACGCAGGAATTTAGCGTCTTCGACAAAGACCGGCTTTTTGCGAGCAACAGCACCTACCACCGTCGGTACGCTTGCATCATAGCGATCGCGAATCCGGACGGTCTTGCGATTCTGGAAATCGACACCGTCCAGGTGTTCGATAAACGTGGTCACAAAGTGCTGACGCGTTTGTTCGCCATCGCTGACGATGTCGATACCTGCGTGTTGTTGTTCTTGCAGCGACAAAAGCAAAGCATCCTGTTTGCCCTCAACCAGTTCCTCGTCCTGCAACTTCCACGGGGACCAAAGCTTCTCGGGTTCTGCCAGCCAGGAGGGTTTCGGCAAGCTGCCAGCAGTCGAAGTGGGCAACAATTTTTTCACAGTATATGACCTTGTGTTTTTGATGGATTAGAGAGCGTAGTTAGCGGACCACTGCTGAAGAACAGCCTGGTAGGGTTTGATGAAATGCTCTTCAGCAAACTTGCCCTGCTCGATAGCCAGACGGCTGCGCTCTTCCCGGTCGTAAACAATTCGGGTTAAGGAAAAATCCTGGTGCTGCAAACTGGGCTGATAGGATTCCCCTGCCGCAGAATTCGCATTGTAGATTTCCGGCCGATAGATCTTCTGGAAGGTATCCATCGTGCTGATCGTGCCGATCAGCTCGAGATTGCTGTAGTCAGCAATCAGGTCGCCGGAAAAATAGAAAGCCAAAGGCGCGACACTATTCGGCGGCATGAAATAGCGAACCTTCAAACCCATTTTCTTGAAGTATTCGTCAGTGAGCGAATATTCGTCCTGCAGGTATTCAACACCCAAAACAGGATGCTGATTCGCCGTCCGTTGATAGGTCTTGCTGCTCGAAACGCTCAGGCAGATCACCGGCTGCTTTTTGAAGTTGGCACGGTAAGCGCTGGAATTCACGAAGCTCTTGAAGAGCTTTCCATGCAGCGATCCGAAATCATCGGGCGTGCTGAATTCAGACTGGTTCTTGTTATGCTCCAGCAGCAGAACGCTGAAGTCATAATCTCGCACGTAAGAAGAAAAATTGTTTCCTACAATACCCTCGATGCGCTCGCCGGTTTTTTGATCGACAATATTCGTCTTCAATATTTCAATCAAGGGCAGCGTATGCGTGCTGCTTTCGCCATCAACATTCATTTCAACAGAAATGATCTCATGCTTGACGGTATAGCGATCGCCTTTAGGATTATCCCAATGCGCCAGGGCATTGAAACGATTGTCGATCATCCTGAAGGTGTTGCGCAAGTTCTCCTGACGACTCGTTCCTCTCGCCAGGTTAGCAAAATTGGTTGTTATACGCGTATTGTCTGAAGGGTGATAGTCTTCATCAAAACAAATGCTTTTGATCGCAAATGTAAAATCTTTGCTCATTTTGATCTGGCGCCCTAATTTCCGAGATGAGTCGGCATCCATTTCCTGCGTTTCGCAATCTTTTCTGATTGGCTACTCAGCAGTCTTCATGGTGTCGACATTTAGACTGAATTTTATGTCGATTCACTGATGAAAAAAAGTGAATTGATCTCATGGAATAATTAGAAATTTTCATGGCTCGGGAGCGCCTGTCCCAAGGGCCTTCCTTGCTTCCGGGATCTGACCGCCTCAGCGCTCCGCCTGCTTATTTGCGTACCGATGGGGAGTGTTCAGGACTCGCTTGCGGAGTCATCGTCGCCATAGAACTTCACGCCCAGCTGAATGCGTTCCCGGCCGCTTTCCAGGCGATGCCGATTGGTGTCACGGAGCGAATAGACGCAGCCGCAATATTCTTGCTGGTAGAAGTTTTCTCGCTTGCTGATCTCGATCATGCGCGCCGAGCCGCCGCCTTTGCGCCAGTTGTATTCCCAATACAGCATGCCGGGATAGTGCGAGGCTGCACGCACACCGCAATCGTTGATCTGTTGCATGTTCTTCCACCGCGAGATGCCCAACGAACTGGTGATGACAGGGAAGCCGTGCTCATGTGCATACAGCGCCGTGCGCTCAAAGCGCATATCGAAGCACATGGTGCAGCGGATGCCGCGCTCCGGTTCGTTTTCCATTCCCTTGGCACGCTCAAACCAGTTGTCGCGGTCGTAGTCGGCATCGACAAACGGAATGCCGAATTTCTCTGCGAACCGGATGTTTTCCTGCTTGCGTAATTCGTATTCCTTCAGCGGATGGATATTCGGGTTGTAAAAGAAAATTGTGAAGTCGATGCCGGACGCCTGCATGGCTTCCATCACTTCGCCCGAGCAAGGGGCGCAGCACGAGTGCAGCAGCACCTTGTTCTGCCCGCCAGGCAATGGGAGCGGCTTGCGGTCATTGATTTGTGTCATGGCACCCCCTTCGATGAAACTGCGCGTCGGCTACCCGAACACGCACAATGCGTTCAAATATGATCTGCATTCCCGTGCGGGCTAACTGAAGTGTCTCGGGGCCGGCCCGGGACACAGAATACGGCTTGCGCTACGCGTTTATTGCGCCTGGCTGCGCAGCGCCTTCGCGGCCGCGACCATATTGGTCAGTGCCGGAATCACTTCCGCCCATTGGCGCGTCTTCAGGCCACAGTCCGGGTTCACCCACAGACGCTCCGCCGGCACACGCTCAGCCGCCTTCTTCATCAGTTGCACGATGTGCTCCTGTGTCGGGATGTTCGGCGAGTGAATGTCATACACACCCGGGCCGATCTCGTTCGGATACCTGAAGTTTTCAAACGCGTCGAGCAGCTCCATATCCGAGCGCGAGGTCTCGATCGTGATGACGTCCGCGTCCATGTCGGCGATCGACGCGATGATGTCGTTGAACTCCGAATAGCACATGTGCGTGTGGATCTGCGTTTCGTCCTGCACGCCGTTCGCCGTGATGCGGAACGATTCCACGGCCCAGCGCAGGTACTCGCCCCACTGCGCGCGGCGCAGCGGCAGGCCTTCGCGCAGCGCGGCCTCGTCGATCTGGATCACGTGCACGCCGGCCTTCTCCAGGTCCAGCACTTCTTCGCGGATCGCCAGCGCAAGCTGGTAGCACGACACCGAGCGCGGCTGGTCGTCGCGCACGAACGACCAGTTCAGGATCGTCACCGGGCCCGTGAGCATGCCCTTCATCGGCTTGTTCGTGAGCGACTGGGCGTAAGTGATCCACTCCACCGTCATCGCCTTCGGACGGCTGATGTCGCCGAACAGGATAGGCGGCTTCACGCAGCGCGAGCCATACGACTGCACCCAGCCGAACTGGCTGAACGCGTAGCCGTCCAGTTGCTCGCCGAAGTACTCGACCATGTCGTTACGCTCAGCTTCGCCGTGCACGAGCACGTCCAGACCCAGCGCTTCCTGTTCGCGCACGCTGCGCCCGATTTCCTTGCGCATTGCGGCCTCGTAGCCGGCGTCGTCGAGACGGCCTGCCTTGTATTCGCTGCGTGCGTGACGGATGTCGGCGGTCTGCGGGAACGAACCGATCGTCGTGGTCGGGTACGCGGGCAGGTTCAGGATGGCCGACTGCTTCGGCGCGCGCTCCGCATAGGCGTGCTGGCGGTTGCCGAGCGCAGCGTCGATGCGCACAATGGCGGCCTTCACAGCCGGATTGTTCACGCGCGGCGAGCTGCGGCGCGCGGCGATGGCGGCGGCATTGGCGTCCAGTTCGGCGGCGACTTTCTCGCGGCCTTCGTTGAGCGCAGTTGCGAGCACCTTCACTTCGTCCAGCTTTTGCAGCGCGAAGGCGAGCCACGAGCGGATTTCGGCGTCGAGCTTCGCTTCGCTCGCGAGGTCCACTGGCACGTGCAGCAGCGAGCACGACGGCGCGATCCAGAGGCGCTCGCCCAGTTGCTGCGCGAGCGGTGCGAGCCATTCGAGCGCGGCGTTCAGGTCCGTCTTCCAGATGTTGCGGCCGTTGATGGCGCCCACCGAAAGGACGCTCTGCGCGGGCAGCTTCTGCGCGGCCAGCGCCACTTCTTCGCGGGCGTTGATCGCATCGATATGCAGGCCGTTCACCGGCAGGCTGCACGCGAACTCGAGATTGTCCTTGAGCTGGCCGAAGTACGTCGTGAGCAGCAGCTTGACGCTACGCACCTCGAACCCTTCATACGCACTCACGAACGCTTCGCGCCACGCGGGTTCGAGTTCGGTCACGAGAATCGGCTCGTCGATCTGCACCCACTCCACGCCCAGCGCGTTGAAATGGCTGAGGAGCGCGCGATACACGGCCATCAGGCGCGGCAGCAGCGCGAGCTTGTCGGAATCGTCCTTCGCCTTGCCGAGCCACAGGTAGGTCAGCGGGCCGATGATGACCGGCTTGGCCTTGACGCCCTGCGCCTGCGCTTCCTTCAGCTGTTCCGAGAGCCGCGAGAAGTCGAGGTTGAACTGTGTATCGGCCGTGAATTCGGGGACGATGTAGTGGTAGTTGGTATCGAACCACTTCGTCATTTCGCCGGCTGCCACGCCGCCGCAGCAGGCGGCGTGCTCGTCGGCACCCGCTGCGGAGCGGCCACGCGCCACGCGGAAGGCGTTGTCGATCGCATCGCCATGGAAACCCTGCACGCGCGCCGGCAGGTTGCCGAGCGTGAAGCTCATGTCGAGCACCTGATCGTAGAACGCGAAATCGCCCACGGGCGCCAGATCCAGATCCTTCTGGTTCGCCCAGTGACGGGCGCGCAGTTCGGCGCCCAGCGCCTTGAGTTCGTCGCGCGAGCTCTCGCCCTTCCAGTAGCGTTCGAGGCCGAACTTCAGTTCGCGTTTAGCGCCGATGCGCGGAAAGCCGAGGTTGTGCGTGCTGACCATATCCGCTGCCATCCCTATGAGAATTGATGAAATCCATCCAGAGTGGGGCCGATCATAGAGCTATTCTTCAATGAAGAAAAATGGCATTATTTCATCTTCTCATTAGATTTTTTCATCAGCTTGCCGGGAGCCCAGCCTCATGCTCGAACGCGTTCATCTAGTCATCGTGCGTGAAGTCGCCCGCCAGGGCTCGCTCACCGCGGCCGCGGCGTCGCTCTTTCTGACGCAGTCGGCGTTGAGCCATACGGTCAAGAAGATCGAGCAGCAACTCGGCACGCCGATATGGGATCGCGAGGGCCGCAGCCTGCGTCTGACCCAGGCGGGCCAGTATCTCCTTTCCCTCGCCGAGCGCCTTTTGCCCCAGTTCGAGCTGGCCGAAGAGCGCATGAAACAATATGCGGCGGGCGAGCGCGGCACGCTGCGCATCGGCATGGAGTGCGCGCCCTGCTATCAATGGCTGCTCAAGGTCGTGTCGCCGTATCTCACGCGCTGGCCGGACGTCGATGTCGATGTGAAGCAGCGTTTCCAGTTCGGCGGCATCGGCGCGCTGATTGGCTACGATATTGACGTGCTGGTCACGCCCGATCCGCTCAATCGTCCGGGCCTGCGCTTCGAGCCGGTGTTCGACTACGAGCAGGTACTGGTGGTCGCCGAAGAGCACCGGCTTGCCAAAGTGCGTTACGTGAAGCCGGAGCAGCTGATCGAGGAAACGCTCATTACCTACCCGGTGGACACGGACCGGCTCGACATCTACAACTATTTTCTGCGCCCGGCAGACGTGGTGCCGCGCCGGCACAAGACGATCGAAACCACCGACATCATGATGCAGATGGTGGCCAGCAACCGCGGCGTGGCCGCATTGCCCAAGTGGCTGGCCGAAGAGTACGCCGACCGCATGCCGATCGTCGGCGTGAAGCTCGGCAAGGAAGGCATCGCCAAACAGATTTTTCTCGGCACGCGCGAGACCGATGGTGCGATCGACTATCTTGCTTCGTTCGTCGACTCCGCGCGGGAATCAAACTGGCAGGCAGCACGCCCACGGCGATGAGCCGATGTGCTTGAGCGCTGGATCGCCACCTGTGCGAATCACGACCGTTGCGGGTCGGCAATCCCTTGCCTCACACACCAGTGCCGGATTTCGATACCCGGTTCGCTCACCCGCCACTACTTTCTACAGCCACCGCCAAATCCCCGCATGCCATCCGGTCAGCGGAATATGCGCCCAGGTCGCCACCAGCCAGACCACGAGCCCACCCGCCAGCGCATGCATTCCAAACCCACCCAGCCGGGCCCGCCCGGCGGCGATAGCCGCGAAGGGCAGATAACTCGTCTTCGCTTCCCACTCGGGCCAGCGCTCGGGTTCGAGCCGCTCCTTCTTGCGATCCTGCAAAGCCGCGCCGACCAGCGCAAGAACGATCATTGCCCCCGCCAGCACGATGTTTTTGGCCACCGGATACACGGCGATATGACACAGCCCCCACAACGCAAAGGCCCACATCATCGGATGCCGTGTGACCGCGTACACACCGCGCGCGGTATCCGGAAACGGAGCAGGGCGCCCGCCCGTGGGCAGCGCGGGGTTGCGGATCAGCGAACCCATCAGCAGGATCGCCGCAATCAGCATGACCGCACTGGCCAGCGCCCAGACCACATCGCCCGCCGGCCATAACGGCGTCGTGACCGGCGCCTTGACGAAGGCAGCAATCAGCCAGCCGAGCGTGGCAAACGCTACCAGCGAATACACACCCAGAAACGGCGTTTCGCCGATCGCGCTGGTCAACGGCTTGCGCAGCGGATGCGACAGAAGAAAATGGCTACCCACGAATGCAATGGCTGCCACTACGACTGCGTCGATCGTTCCCATCGGTCTCTCTCCTTGCAGTTGTTATTCGGCAGAGGCAAAAAGTACCTGCACTTTACGTGGACTTGGGTTGCTTCGCGCAACGTCAGCCGCTTTTCCGCGCGTTTTGGAGGGAGCGTTCGACGGGAAACGGCGCCGCGCGCCGGGACGATGTTGAGCAACGCCAGCACCGTCTCCCGCAGCGGCACGAGCACGCGTTGCACCGCGCTTTTTCCGCCGATCGGCATGCTGGTGTTCGCCTGGTGCCGCGCCTGGCGGCCGCAAACCATGCGCCGGCGCCCGCCTTTGCCCCCGCTCTTTGCGGGCTTCGGCCCTCCCGAGGCACAATGTCTGACCGGACAAAGATCTGAACAAAACGGCGCGGCGGCCCGGGCCCGCTGCGCGAACAAGGAGTCGTGGGCGATGAAGTATTCGAATCTGGTCGAGCGTCTGCAAGGCAGGCGCACGACGGCGTGGGAGATCCATCATGCGGCCCAGCAGGCGGCGGCACGCGGCGAAGACGTGATCGTGCTGAGCGTAGGCGACCCCGACTTCGGCACGCCGGAGGTGATCGTGGAGCGCGCGGTGGCGGCGCTGCGCGCGGGCGACACCCACTACACGACGATCATGGGCCGCGAGCCGCTGCGCGAGGCGATTGCGCGCGAGCACGCGAAGAGCAGCGGGCGGGCGGTCGGCAAGGAGAACGTGATGCTCTGCGCGGGTGCGCAGAACGGCGTGTTCGTGTCGTCGCTATGCCTGTGCGAAGCGGGCGACGAGGTGCTCGTGCCCGAGCCGATGTACCTCACCTACGAGGCCGCGATCCGCGCGTCGGGCGCGACGCTCGTGCCGGTGCCGGTCGATCCGTCGCGCGGCTTTCATCTCGACTGCGATGCGCTGGCCGCTGCCGTCACGCCGCGCACGCGCGCGATCTTCTTTGCCACGCCCTGCAATCCGACCGGCGCCGTGATGCCGCGCGAAGACCTGGAGCGGATTGCCGAAATCGCCAAGGCGCACGATCTCTGGGTTGTTTCCGACGAGGTCTATGCCGACCTTACATTCGAGCGCGAGCACGTGAGCATCGGCGCGCTCGAAGGCATGGCGGAGCGCACTGTCACGCTGGGCAGCCTTTCGAAGTCGCACGCGATGGCGGGCTGGCGGCTGGGCTGGGCGATTGCGCCGGAAACGCTGGTCGGCCATTTCGGGCGTCTGGCGCTGTGCATGCTGTACGGACTGCCAGGTTTTATCCAGCAGGCGGCGCTCACGGCGCTCGAGAACCGCGCGCAGATTGCCGCCGACATGCGCGAGCTCTACCGGCGCCGGCGCGACATCGTATACGAGCGTCTGAACGGTGTGCCGGGCCTGCGCTGCCTCTTGCCCGAGGCGGGCATGTTCATGATGATCGACGTGCGCGACACCGGGCTCGACACGCACGAGTTCACCTGGCAGCTCTTCAAGGCGCAGAAGGTTTCGGTGCTCGATGCGAGCGCGTTCGGCGAGACGGCCAGCGGCTACGTGCGGCTGGGTTTTGTGGTCGACGAGCCGCGGCTTGTGGAGGCGTGCGAGCGGATCGCGGCCTTCGCGCGGCAGCGCGCCGGTTGAATATAAGGACGAGGGCAACCGACAGGGGCAACCGCGGTGCGCCCCGACTGTTTCAGCGATCGCCGTCCAGCAGGTCGTTGAGCATTTCGTCGAAGGCGGCCTGGGCGTCCTCGAGTTCCTGCAACGCCGCGTCGAACGCGGTCAGCGCGAACTGGGACGGGTGGCCGTCGCCTGCCGGCGGGAATTGCGACTGCAACGCAGTGAACGCCGTCTTGACGCGTTGGGTGGCGGTCAGGACACGCTCCATGGCCTGGGATTCTTCGGCTCGCGCCTGTTCTGGGGTCATCGAAAGCTCCGGTGAAAAATGGGCAACGTCATGGAATGGTTCGGGTAGGGCGCGCTTTGCGCGCTCAAGGCATCAAGGCACGGGCAGGCCGCTTTCGGCCTTCACCTCGCGCAGCGACATGGCCGACTCCACAGCGGTCACGCCCGGCAGGCCGCGCAGCTGGTCGCGCATGAAGGTGCCGTAATCGTCCAGATCGCGTGCGACGACCTGGAGGATGTAATCCGCCGTTCCGGACACGTTATGGCACGAAAGGATACGCTCGATCGCGCAGATTTCGCGCTCGAAGCGGTCCGCGAGCGCGCGTTCGTGCACGGCAAAGCGCACATAGACATAGGCCACCACGCCATAACCGAGCGCCCGGCGCGAGAGCACGGCCCGGTAGCGCTCGATATAGCCTTCCTGCTCCAGCCGTTTGAGGCGGCGTGCGCACGGCGTTTCGCTCAGGCCGACCTTCTCGGCGAGCCGCGCGTTCGAGATGCGAGCGTCCGTTTGCAGCGCGGCGAGGATCGCGCGGTCCAGTTTGTCGAGGTCGTTCATACGGCGTGAGAGGGTTTCCTTTGTCGGAAAGGAAATTTTAGGGCATTGCGCTAAAAATGGGAGGGTTGCAGACGAAAATCGCCAGAAATCGCTCCATGGTTGACGGCAACATAGAGCCTCTTTCACACGAGGTCATCATGATTTCCGCCCACCTGCTGCTCATGTTCGTTGTCGCCCTGGTTATCGTCAGCGCTTTGCCCGGCGCGGACATGGCGCTCGTGATGCAGACCAGCATGAGCCGCGGGACGAGAAGCGGTTTTGCGGCGGCGGCCGGCCTCGGCATCGCGCGGGCGACGCACGTCACGCTGTCGGCCTGCGGTCTCGCGGCGCTGCTGCACAATGCGCCGTGGCTCTACGAGGCGGTGCGCTACGTGGGCGCGCTCTATCTCACCTGGATTGCCGTGCAGATTTTCCGGGCGCCGGCCTTCGTGCTGCCGGAGGACGGCGGCACCGCCGTTGCGCACTCGCGCCGCGCGGACTTCGCCAAGGGCCTCCTCACGAATCTGCTCAACCCCAAGGCGCTGCTGTTCTGCTCCGTGCTGCTGCCGCAGTTCATCCAGCCGCAGATGGGTTCGGTGTGGCTGCAGGTGCTGCAACTGGGCGTGCTGCTCGTGATCGTATGCGGGCTCTTCGACACGCTTTATGTGCTGGGCGCCGCGCGCATCGCCGTGTGGCTGCGCAGGCATCCGCTTGCGCAGACCTTGCAGAAGTGGGCGTTCTCTTCGGTGCTGGTGGCGTTCGCCGTGCGTTTGTCGCTGGACTGAGGGCGATGCGCGGCGGCGCGATGCCGCCGCGCATAACGCGGAAGTTGCTTAGCCGTTCGACGGGCGGCCGAGGTAGTCGAGCTTGCCGAGCTCGACGCCGTTGTGGCGCAGGATGTCGTAAGCCGTGGTGATATGGAAGTAGAAGTTCGGCAGCACGAACGCGAGCAGATAGTTCACGCCGCTGAACTCGATCGGGCCGGTGCGCATCTTGAGCGTGATGCTGCGCTCTTCCGAGCCGTCGATCTGCTCGGGCTTGAACGTCTTCAGATAGTCGATGGTCTTCTGCACGCGCGCATGCAGTTCGTCGAACGTCACTTCGACATCTTCGAACTTCGGCGCTTCCACTGCCGCGAGACGTGCGGCGCATCCCTTGGCGGTATCCGTGGCGATATGGATCTGGCGCGTGAGCGGCAGCATGTCGGGGAAGAGCCGCGCGCCGGTGAACACGGACGGGTCGATCTGCTTTTCGGCGGCGTGCGCCTGGGCCTTGCCGATAATGGTTTGCAGATTGGCGAGGCCGCGGATCAGAACGGGCACCGAGGCCTGGTACATAGTGATGGACATGGGAATTCCTCGTTTCTTCGAATGAGCGAGCCGCGCCCGGACGGGCGCTGACTGGCGGCTCATTATGCGCTATCGGTCGGGCTGCCGCCATTGGCCGAATGGCCGATGCGGCGAGATCCTGCCTCGTCGCCATCAGGTGGCCTCACCCGGAATTTCCTGGCATTCCGAATCAAAATTCCCGTATGCCAATGAAAACTCGAGAAATATGTCGCGAGCGTGACAGGGGTGCGCACCAGGTTTTCCCTGTGAAAGAAACAAGCCGGCCGGATGGCCGGAAGCCATTAAAAGGGACGCCAAACGCCACGACGAATTTCGGATGTGTTTTAATAATCCGGCGTAGACCATCCATTTCGCATCGCATCCCGTGGTGCGCCTACCCATGAACGCAGAAAAGGCAGAAAGACGCCGCATCGCGCGTCGCATGGCAGCGGTTCTGGCTCGTCCCGCGCGTGCGCGGCGCATCGCCCCGCTCGTGCTCGCCGCGGCCGGCGCGCTGTATCACCTCAGTGCCGCCGCGCAGGATCCGCAGTTGCTCGATTCGCGCGTGACCCAGCAGTCGGTGAGCGAAACGATTTGCCGCCCGGGTTATGCCGACACCGTCGCGCCGCCGTTCGACCAGGCCATGGCACTGAAGGACCGGCTGCTCGCGCAGCGCGGCATCGACGCCGACGACGGCGTGGACTATGCGCTCGACCGGCGCGTGCCGATCGTGCTCGGCGGCTCGCCGGATGCGGCCGCGAACTACGATCTGCTCCCGTGGGGCGGGCACAGCGGCGAGCGTCGCAAGGCGCTTTTGACCGTGCGGCTCAAGCGCTGCGTGTGCGCGGGCCAGATGACGCTGGCCGAGGCTCAGGCCGCGATTGCCGGCGACTGGGTGCGCGAGTACGGCCGGCTGACCCGCATGGCCTGCGGCGCGAGCGCCGCGGCCGATCTCACGGCGGCGAGCGACGACGGTTCCTGACCGGCCGGTCGCGCGGGTATATCGATTGCGTACGTCGGCTCGAAGTCAATATGTCGCAGCGCAGCGGTCACGAATTAAGACTATGCTGAGACCAGTCAAAAAGAAGGAGAGGTGAAATGATCGCGTCCACCGTTTTGCTGCTCGCTGTCGCAGCGTTGCTCGGTCAGGTGGCGTGGACTCGCGCGCGTTCGCGTGCCAGCCTGCAACCGGTTCGCGTTCGCGCGAACCGCACGCGTTATCCGCGGTAATGACTAGTTAAGTCCGGTACTAATTTGCTAATTGCGGCAACGATCCCCGGTAGCCTGCCATGCACATCACCGTCTGGAATGTTCCCGAGACCTGCAGCGAGCAGGAAGTGTGCGATTTCTTCAAGCGCGAACTGGGACACTACGCGAAGGACGTGACCGTCTATGACGTCGGTACGCCCAACGCGCACGCCGATATCGAACTGCACGCCGACGTGCCCTATGTCGCCGAGGCCGTCGCCCGCGAGCTGCAAGGCCGCCACCTGGCCGGCGTGCCGCTCCAGGTCAGCGCCATGCCGTTCGACGGCGAGGCGCCTCAGTCGTAACTTCCCTGAGTTTCATCTTCACGCCGTCGTGCTGCGCCCGGTCGCCGGCACGTACGGCAGCGCGCGCTTGTGATGGGTGGCTTCGTAAAAGCGCAGGATCGTGGCGCGCGCCGCCGTGCTCACCGGCTTGCCTTCCAGAAAGTCGTCGATTTCCTCGTAGGTCACGCCGTAGGCGGCCTCGTCCGGGTGCTGCGGGCGCAGTGTCTCCAGATCGGCGGTCGGCGTCTTGTTGACGAGCCGCTCGGGCGCCCCTAAGGCAAGCGCCAGCGCGCGCACCCGGCGCTTGGTCAGTCCCGCGAGCGGGAGCACGTCCGCGCCGCCATCGCCGAATTTCGTGAAGAACCCCATCAGCGATTCCGCCGCGTGGTCCGTGCCGATCACGAGTCCCGATCGCGCGCCGGCCACCGCGTACTGCGCGATCATGCGCTGCCGCGCTTTCACGTTGCCGAGCACGAAGTCCTGGTGCGCCGCGTGATCGAAGGCGAGGCCGCCGGCTTGCAACGAGGCGAGCATCGCGTCGGCGGCGGGGCGGATGTCGACGGTGAGTGTCTCGTCCGCGCGCACGAAGGCGAGGGCCGCCTGGGCGTCGGCTTCGTCGTGCTGCACGCCGTAGGGCAGGCGCATTGCGATGAAGCGCGCCGCGTGGCCTTCGTTGCGCAATCGCTCCACGGCCCGTTGAGCGAGCCAGCCCGCCACCGAGGAATCGACGCCGCCGCTGATGCCGAGCACGAGCGCCCGCAAGCCGCTCGCGCGCAGGTGTGCGCACAGGAAATCGATGCGGCGCGCGATTTCGGCGTCGCTGTCGAAGTGAGGCGTCACGCCCAGCTCTGCGGCAATGGCGGGCTGGCGGGTGTCGGGGCGGGTCGTTTCCATCGCTTCTCCGTGGCATGGGCTCTGCGGGAGGTGCGCGGCGCAGACGGGTGCTCGGCGCATTGTCTGGTTTAATGGCGGAGCAATCGCGTGTCCGGGCCCTGTCTGGCACAGGACGGTCGCTTGCGCGGCCCGCGACTGTCTCGACCCTTCCCGACAAACAATGCACATGACCAGGTCGGACTTACGATGAACAACATCCATTCGCGTCGCTTTTCGTATCGATCGGGCGCGGGCGCGCAGACGGCCGTACGGGGCGGCACCTTGCATGGCTTCCATCATGGCATGGCGCGCCGGCCCTTGCTGCGCGCCGGCCGCGCGCTGTGTCTCGCCCTGTGCGCCGCGTGGGCGGCGAACCCCGCATCGGCCGCCGATGCCGTTCCGGCTTCGGCTGTACATGTGGCATCCGGGGCCGTGCATGCGACGGCGGCCTCGAGTCCGGCAGCTGCTTCGTCGGTTACGCATGCGTCAGCGGCTTCGGCCGTCTCCGGCAGTACGGCATCGGCTGCTGCAGCATCGGCCGCCTCGTCGGCAACGCCATCGGCCGCTTCGGCGGCATCCGCCGCCACGGGCGCATCGGAGCCCAAGGTGCTCGCGCTGCCCGAGCATCCCGCCCTCACGCCCGAGCAAGCCGCCGAGGAAACGCATAGCGCCCTCGAGATGCGCGCCGTCTTCGCGCGCGAGGTCACGCGCCGCCTGCACGTGCCGCCCGCGGATCAGCGCGCCTATGGCGAGCGCCTCCAGGCTGCGCTCGAAGCGGAAAACCTGGGCGAGCTGGCGGGCGAATACGTCATCCTCGTGGATCGCGATGCGAACGTTCAGGCGCTCTTCATCTACTTCCGCGCCCTGCCGCAGCAGCCCTGGCAGATGATCGGCGCGTCGCCGGTCGCGACCGGGCGGCCCGGCGAATTCGACCACTTCTTCACGCCGCTCGGCGTCTTCGAACACACGCCCGACAACATGGACTTCCGGGCGGAAGGCACGATGAACGAGAACGGCATACGCGGCTACGGCAAGCGCGACATGCGCATTTACGATCTGGGCTGGGTGAACGGCGAACGCGGCTGGGGCAAGGGCGGCTATTCGCAGATGCGCTTCCAGATGCACGCGACCGACCCCGACCGGCTCGAGCCGCTTCTTGGCATCCGCCATTCGAAAGGCTGCGTGCGGATTCCGGCCTCGCTGAATGCGTTCATCGACCACAACGGCATCATCGACGCCGAATACGAAGCGCTCGTCGCGTCCGGCAAGTCGCTTTGGGTGCTCAAGTCGGACCGGCAGGCTACGCCGTGGGCGGGACGCTTCATCGTCGTGATCGATTCGGAGCGCAAGACGCGCCCCGCCTGGTCGCCTGCGCCCGGCAGCAAGGCGCGCGCGAAGGTGCCGGCCGGCGGCGATCAGGCCGACTGACGGCGAGAGGGCTTGGCGGGCGTCCGCGGCGCCCCCGGCGCATGGGCCGCCGATGCGCGCCGCGCGAGCAGCACGCCGGCCAGCGCCACACCGAAGCCGGCGATCTGCACCGGGGCCAGCGTCTCGCCAAACAGCAGCCAGCTTTCGAGCGCCGCGAGCGGCGGCGCGAGAAAGAGCAGTACGGTGGCGCGTGCGGCGTCGCCGTGGCGGACCATCCACACCAACAGCGTCACACCCGCGCCGGACAGCATCACGATCCCCCACGCGAGCGATACCCAGAGCGTGGCCGCGGCGATCCAGCGCGTCTCGCCCAGCACCGCGGCGAGCAGCGCGGCCACGAGCGCCGCGCCCGCGTTCTGCACGGCGCTGGCCGAGCGGATATCGGCCTGGGCGAGCGAGGTCTTCTGATAAAGCGTGCCGGCCGTGATCGAGCCGACCGCCGCCACCGCAACGATCACCACCAGCAGCGGATTCGCGTGGCCCGGCGCGTGCGTGCCATGGAGCGCCGCCTGGAGCTTCGGCATGAGCACGAGCACGACACCGGCGAGACCGAGCGCCATCCCGGTCCAGCGGCGCGCGGAAAGCCGCTCGCCGAAGAGCCGCGCAGCGAACGCGGCGGTGAGAAGCGGCTGGAGCGCGCCGAGCAGCGCCATGACGCCAGCGCTCAGCCCTTGCGCGACGGCCCAATACCCTGCGCCCAGATAGATCCCTTGCAGCAACGCGCCCGCGAAAAGGTGCTTGCCGAACTCGCGTCCGCGCGGCCAGGGCGCGCGTGCGATCAGCGCGACGGCCGCGAACAGGAGCGCGGTACCGGCGAAGCGGGCGAGCAGGAACAGGTTGGGGGCGGCGTAGGGCGCGATGGCGCGTGCGACGACGAATCCCGTTGACCACAGGACGACGAAGAGGGCGGGGGCAAAAGTGGCAAGCATCGGTATGGGTTGCGGCTGGGCCTCGGGCACACGCCATTGACGTGGGATGAGAGGCCCGCAGTATCGCGCGCCGGCTGGGGCCGGTCTTGTTCAGGACTGCACTGAGGGGCGAACGCTCAGTGGCCGAGCCACATCGCCGTGGCGCCCAGCACCACGCCGCACACCCCGCAGGCAATCAACAGGGTGCGCGTGCGCCGGTGCTCGCGGCGCAGCGCCTCGACGAGGTTGCCGGCGTGACCGCCACCGTGTGGCGCGGCGGCGGCCCCGGCAGGATGGCCGTGCTGCACCCCGGCATGGCGTTGCAGGAAATGGAAGAGCAGTTGCGGTACGCGCGGCGCCACCTGGGCCAGATGAGGCAGCTCCTGCGAAAGCCGCCGGATCCAGCCGCGATGATCGAGGTCGCGCTGCGCGATGCCAGCCAGCGTGCGCTCGGCAATGCTCCAGGCGTCGACGCCGGGATGGATCGTACGCGCGAGCTCTTCCGCCTGGCCGAACGCGCGCTGCGCCGCCACGAGCCGCGGCGACACGTCGCCGCCGAACGGCTGCACCGCGTGCAGCAGCTGATGGAACAGCGCGCCTGCGCTGCGGGTATCGGCGTCGTCGGCGAAGTGCGCTTCGCTGCGCGTGCGCAGCTCGGCTTCGATCTGCTCGGTGCGCGCATGCCCTGGCACATTGCCGGCGGCGTGATGCAGCGCGGCAAGGCGCCCGTAGTCCTGCTGGAAGAGCGCCGTGGCGCCGTGCACGAAGAACTCGCGCTCGGGCGAGGAAAGGCTCGTCATCAGCGCCGAGGCGGCCAGCACGAGGCGCCCGTGCGTGTCCGGCTCCACGCTGACGGCCACGCGCCGCGCGTCGAGGGCAGCGTGGAAGAAGCCGTGCTCGAACGCCTGCTGCGTGACCACTTCGATCAGATGCGCGGCCACCCGCGTCACGTTGATGCGATGCTCGGCGAGCCCGACCAGATCGTTGGCGGGCACGGTGTCGATATGCTGGACCGCGAGCGTGTGCGGCGTGCACAGGTCCCAGATCACGTCGGGGACGACGATGCGCGGGTTGTCGGCGAGATGGTGGCCCGCCTGACTCAGATTGGCAGCCTGCGCGCGCAGATCGAAGCGGCGCTGCAGGTCCTCGCGCAGCGCCAGCGCGAGCTTGCGCAGTTGCAGCTTGCGCGCCGAGGGCGAGAAGCGCTCCACCCAGCGCGCGACGTTGCACAGGAGCGCGGCTTCGTCGTCCACGGCTTCGGTGTGGTCGGTGCGCAGCACGCGCAGCGTCACCATCTGGTGGCCGTTCACGGGCAGCGCGAGACGCGCGATGTGCGTCTGCTCGCACCAGCCGTGGTGGCAGGGCTCAGGGGCGATCCAGGAGAGCAGCGTCTTCGGCGGCTTGCCGAGCGCGGCGTGCAAGGCATGTTCGAGCGCATCGGGCGCGAGCGGCGTTTCGAGGCGCTCCAGCGCATCGATGGCGTCGTGCAGCGTCGTCGCGGCGAGTTCGGGCCGCTCGCCGAGCACCTGCGCGAATGCTGCGGCAACCGGCGCGAGCCGGGGCAGCGCGCCGTGCAGGCTCGATGCGAAGCGCTCGTCGTCGCGCAGGCGCGAGGCGAGCGTGAGGAGCCAGTGCAGCTTGTGGTGTTCGGGCGCCGCGAGCCAGAGCAGCCTGACGCCGTAACGCAGCGCACAAAAGAGGAGCCGGAGTTGTCGGAATGTTGAACGCATCGATGCAGCCGTCTACCAGATCCATGCCGCACGCGAGGCGCGGCACTGGCGAGAGTAGCAGGGATGCGGGTCGGCTGGCCACACCAATAACGATGGCCGCACGTAATACAATACGGCGGCCTTTCCGAATTCACCCGCGCCCGGCGCTCATCGAGATGCTCGCAGAACAACGTCATCAATACATCCTCTCGCAAGTGAACCGGAATGGCGCGCTCTCGGTGGCCGAGCTCGTGCGCGAGCTGCACGTGTCGCGCGAGACCATCCGGCGCGACCTCAATACGCTCGCCGCGCGCGGCCTGCTCATCACGACCCACGGCGGCGCGCTATCCGGCGACCGTCGCGAGCCCGACCTCGACACGCGCGAAGCCGCGAACGCGAGCGCGAAGCGCGCCATCGGCGAGCGGGCTGCCGAGTTCGTGCCCGACGGCGCCTCGGTCATTATCGATTCGGGCAGCACGACGCACGCCGTGGCGCGCGCGCTCACCGACCGCCACCGGCTGACCGTCTATACGAACGACTGGCGCATCGCGCTCCTGCTCGGGCGCCGCAACGAGAACCGCGTGACGCTGCTGGGCGGCGAGCTCTCCGACCAGGAGGAGGCCACCTTCGGCCTCGACACCGTGCAGCAGCTCGGCCAGTACCATGCCGACTACGCCTTCGTCGGCGCGGGCGGCATCAGCCTCGATGGCTGGCTGACCGACTACTCGCGTATGGTGGCCGAGGTGCGCAGCCGCATGCTGCTCGCCACGGGCTGCGCGATCGTCGTGGCCGACCATTCGAAGTTCGGGCGCGTGACGCCCGTGCGCATCAACGGCTTCGAGCGCGCGCGCTACGTCATCACCGAGCTCGCGCCCGAAAAGTCGGTGGCGCGCGCCATTGCGGCCCGCGGGCCGGAGCTGCTGGTCGCCTGACGCGGCGGTGCGGCCCGGACTTCGGCCCGGAGCCCGCCGCTGCGGCTTTCCGTTACGGTTTGCCGCGTGTTCTCGCGGTTCATGGCATTGCCACGCCACCTTCTCCATCTTCGTATAAAACTGTTTAGACGCGCTGTTTGTCTGCGCCCGGCGTTATGGTTTTTTTTGGCGAATTGTGGAATTTTCTGGTGTTTGCCACAATCGTCACGGCACTGTCACGGAAATCTGTGATTCTTCCGGTGCCCGTTCAGACGGGGCTGGCACGCCAGGCGGACCGCATCCCCGCGCCTCGTGCGAGCCCTCGTTTTTAGGCCGCAACCGGAGGATTGCAGACAATCTGCAATCCGTGGCCGGCACCGGATGGGCAAAGCAGGCGGCATGGTCAGCCGCCGACGTTCGATCACACATGCATCGGGTATCCCCGAGCAACCTGGTTTTTGCCTTCGGAGAGTGACATGAACCACACGAATTCCCATCGCGCGGGTTTCGCACGCAAGCTGCTGCCGATGCTGGCCGCCGCGATGATGCTGGAAGGCTTTGCGCTGAGCGCCCACGCTGCCGACGCAGTCGTGCTCTATACCGCTGACGGCCTCGAAAATCTCTACCGCGACGTGCTGCCGGCCTTCGAGAAGAAGGAAGGCGTCAAGGTGAACATCGTGACGGCGGGCAGTGGCGAAGTGGTGAACCGCGCCAACGTCGAGAAGGATTCGCCGAAGGCCGACGTCCTCGTGACGCTGCCGCCGTTCATCCAGCAAGCCCAGCAAAGCGGCCTGCTGCAGCCGTACCAGAGCGTGAACTACAAGAACGTGCCGGGGATCGCCAAGGCGGCCGACGGCTCGTGGGCCACGTTCGTGAACAACTACTTCTCGTTCGCGATCAACCCGGACGTCGTGAAGACCCAGCCGAAGACGTTCGCTGACCTTCTGCAGCCGGATTACGCGGGCAAGGTCGCGTACTCGAATCCGGCCACGGCGGGCGACGGCATGGCCGTGATCATCCTCACGACCTCGCTGATGGGCGAAGACAAGGCGTTCGACTACCTGAAGAAGCTCGAGCAGAGCGCCAAGTTCCACACGAAGGGCACGGGCTACCTCGACGTGCTGCTCTCGCGCAACGAAATCGCGGTGGCCAACGGCGACCTGCAGATGGATCTCGACGACGCAGCCAACGGCGGCCTCTCGCTCAAGCCGATCTTCCTCGCAGCCGATGCCGGCGGCCATCCCACCACGTTCCAGCTGCCGTACGCGATCGGCCTGATCAAGAACGGCCCGAACCAGGCGGAAGGCAAGAAGCTGGTCGACTACCTGATGTCGAAGGAGGTGCAGTCGAAGGTGCCGGATATCTTCGGCATCCCGGCCCGCACGGACGTGGCGCTCACGGGCAAGAACGGCGAAGCGGTCAAGCAGGCGATCGCCGGCGTGAAGCTGATTCCGGTGGACTGGAACCAGGTGATGGCGAAGAAGGCCGACTGGACGACGCGCTGGAAGAACGACGTGATCGGCGCATCGGGCAAGGAAACCGAAGTCGTCAAGCCGCAATAAGCGTTTGAGTTTTGCCTGGTACAGGACCGGGGCAAGGGCTGAAGCGCTTGTTCCGGTCGACAGTTTTGCATAGGACCCGGGGCGGCGCTGAAGCGCTAACCCGGGTCGACAGGAGATGAACCCGGTGAATACCGCAAGCCTCTCGCCGGCCGGCATGGCCCGCGCCCTGCCGGATGTGTCCGGCATCACGGGCGCCACGGAAACCGCGGGCGCCGCGGGTGTGCAGATCGACCATCTGAGCGTCCGTTTCGGCACCCGCACCGTCCTCGACGATCTGTCGCTCACGATCCGCCGCGGCGAACTGCTGACCGTGCTCGGTCGCAGCGGCTGTGGCAAGACCACGCTGCTGCGTTTCATCGCCGGGTTCATCGAAGCCGATGGACTCGCCGGTTCGCTCCACGTAGCGGGCCGCGACCTGACCCACGTGCCGCCGCACCGGCGTAACCTGGGTCTCCTCTTTCAGAGCTACGCGCTGTTCCCGCACCTCTCGGTGTTCGAGAACGTCGCGTTCGGGCTCAAGGCGCGCGGTGTGCCGTCGCGCGATATCGCGCGGCGCGTGGCCGACGCGCTCAAGCTCGTGCAGCTCGGCGACGCGGGCCACGTCATGCCCGCTCAGCTCTCGGGCGGCATGCAGCAGCGCGTGGCGCTCGCGCGCGCGCTCGTGATCGAGCCGGACGTGCTGCTGCTCGACGAGCCGCTCTCGGCGCTCGACGCCAATCTGCGCGCTTCGGTGCGCTCCGAGCTCAAGGCGCTGCACGAGCGCCTGCCCGATCTCACGATCGTCTGCGTGACGCACGATCAGGACGACGCGCTGGTGCTCTCCGACCGCACGCTGCTCATGCGCGACGGCCACATCGCCCAGCTCGGCACGCCGCAGGAACTCTACGACGCGCCGAACGACGCCTATGTCGCGCGCTATCTGGGCGCGGCGAACCTGCTGCCGCCGAACGTTGTGTTCCCGGTGGGCGACGCGCGCCACGACGTGCGCGACAAGCTCGCCTGCCTGCGCCCGGAAAGTCTGCGCATCGTGCCGCTCGGCGAGGGCGCGCTGCACGGCACGATCGAATCGGTCGAATGGTACGGCTCGGTGCTCTCCGTGTCGGTCGTGCTCGACGCGATGCCGAACGAACCGGTGCTCGTCACCCTGCAACGCGGCCACGGCATGACGCCGGAAAAAGGCATGCGCGTGTCCCTGCGTTACGAGGCGGAAGATGTCGTCCTTATCCACCCCTGATTCCGCGCTCCCGCTGGCGGGCGCCGACGCGCACGCGGCCGCCGTGCGCCGTCGCGAGCGCCGCGCGCAGTGGCACATCGCCTTCCTGCTCGTGTTCGTGCTCGGGCCGATCGTCGTTTATCCGCTGGTGCGCCTCTTGCTGCTGAGCCTGACCGGCGCGCACGGCCTGAGCTTCGGCGCCTACACGACGTTCTTCGGCAATCCCGACTCGCGCGGCGTGATCGGCACGACGCTGTGGATCCTGTGCGTGAGCGCGGGTCTTGCTTCCGTGCTCGGCGTGGCGCTGGCCGCGATCCTGTTTTTCAAGCCGTTCCCGGGCGCGCGGCTCGTCACGCGCTTTCTCGAACTGTTCGTGGCGTTCCCGTCGTTTCTCGTCGCGTTCACGCTGATCTTCCTGTACGGCTCGCAGGGCTCGGTGAGCATCGCGCTGCAACGGCTCTTCCACCTGCAGGCGCCGCCGCTCGACTTTCTGTTCGGCATGGGCGGCGTGATTCTCGCGGAAGTGGTGTTCTACGCGCCGTTCGTCGTGCGCCCGACGCTTGCCGCGTTCGCGCTCCTCGACATGCGCCTGATCGAAGCCGCCCGCAGCCTCGGCGCGAATACGTGGATGGTCGCCGCCCGCGTGATCCTGCCGCTCGCGTGGCCCGGTATCGCAGCCGGCACGATCCTGTGTTTCCTGCTGACGTTCAACGAGTTCGGCATTCTGCTCGTGCTCGGCAGCGCACACCTCGTTACGCTGCCCGTGGCGATCTACAGCTCGGCAACCGTCGATCTCGACTTGCCGACCGCCGCCGCCGGCGCCGTCGTGATGCTCGCGATGTCGCTTTCGCTCTATGCGTTGTACCGGCGCGTGAACCGCCGCACTCAAGGAGGCGCTCGCAATGGCCGCTAATCCCGATCGCATCGCGCTGCCGCCGCTGCACCCGCGCGCGCGCCCGGTCGAGCGCAGTCTCGCCGCGCGTATCGCGAGCGGCGTGCTGCTCGGTCTCGCCGCACTGGTCTGTTTCTGGCTGTTCGTGCTGCCCGTGATCGTCGTGGCGCTGTCGAGCGTCGCGTCGCACTGGTCCGGCACGATCCTGCCCGACGGCTACAGCATGCGCTGGTTCGAACGCCTCGGTTCGAGCGACTTCGACGCGCTCGTCACGAGCTTCGAAATCGGCTTCGGCGTGGCGGTGCTCGGCACGGCGCTCGGCCTGTGGCTCGCGCTCGCACTCGAAGGGCGCGACCGTCGCGGCCTCGGTGCCGTGGTCGACACGCTCGCAATGGTGCCCAATGGCGTGCCGAGCGTCGTGCTCGGTCTCGCGGTGCTGATCGCCTATCACAAGGCGCCGCTCGATCTGTCCGGCTCGGCTGCGATCGTCGTGCTGGTGCAGCTCGCGCTGGTGCTGCCGTTCTGCTACCGCTGCGCGTCGGCCGCGCTGCGGCCCGAGCTGACCGTCCTGCGCGAAGCGGCGGCGAGCCTCGGTGCGCCGCCCTCGATGGTGCTGCGCCGCGTGGTGCTGCCCCAGCTCGTGCCGGCTATCCGTGCGAGTCTGGCGCTGGGCTTTGCGCTTTCGCTCGGCGAACTGGGCGCGACGCTCACGGTGTACCCGCCGGGCTTCGCCACGGTGCCGATCGTCGTGGTGGGCGCCGTCGAGCGCGGCTATTACCTGCCGGCGTCGGCGCTCTCGCTGATCCTCCTCGTCGTCTCGCTGTTCGCGCTGCTGCTGATCGCGGCCCAGGCGCCCAAGCGTCGTGTCGACTGAAGCCAGGGTGCGCGTGCCGGCCGCTTTGGGCGGCCGGCACGTCGCCGAAGACGCGCACGGCACGACGGCGAGCGGCCACGAAGCCGTTACGCCGATCGCGCTCGTGCGCCAGCATTCGCTGACCGGACTGGTGCGCGACGAGATCGAGCGACGCATCGCGGCGGGTTTGCTTGCGCCGGGCGACAAGCTGAACGAAGCGGACTGGGCCGCGCGCCTGCAGGTCTCGCGGGGGCCGGTGCGCGAGGCGTTCCGGGCTCTGGAGCAGGCGGGGCTCGTGCGCAACGAAAAGCATCGCGGCGTGTTCGTGCGCAGCGTCTCGGGCGCCGAGGCGGCAGAGCTGGGCGTGCTGCGCGCAGTGCTCGAAGAGGCGGCGTGCCGGATGCTGGCGGTGCAGATCGATGCCGCCCAGGTGGCGGTGCTGCGCGAGAAGCTGGATGCGATGCGCGACGCGCTGGCCGCGGCAGATCGCGACGGCTGCGCACAGGCGCGCGAAGCGTTTCGCGACGCGCTGATGGCGGCTGCGGGCAACGGCAAGCTGCACGAGGCCTGGCGGCGCTGCGTGAGCGAACTGCGTCTCGCAGGGGCGGGGCAGCCCGAACTGGATGCGATGGACGTATCGTATGGAGCGTGCCGCGCGATTCTCAATGCGCTGGCCTCGCGCGACGCCGACGAGGCGGCCGCGCTGATGCGCGAGCACGGAATCTGACGCAGCGTGTGTGCTGCGATGGTTGGGGCAGGAAGCGGAGGCGCGCGTGCTTCGCTTTGAAATAAGGAGCAGGAAGGGATGGCACTGAGTCTGGCGGATATCAAGGGGCTGTTCGACAGCTTCGGCGCGGTTGCGTACAGCGGCGAGCCCGTGACGCAACTGGAGCATGCGCTGCAAAGCGGCGCATTGGCGGAAGAAGAGGGCGCGAGCGAGGAACTGGTGGCGGCGGCATTCCTCCACGACCTGGGGCACCTGCTGAATCGTCAGGGCGAGACACCGACCGCGCGCGGTATCGACGACCTCCACCAGTACTACGCGCTGCCGTTCCTGCGCCCGGTGCTGCCGGACAGCGTGCTGGAGCCGATCAAGCTCCATGTGGATGCGAAACGCTACCTGTGCGCGACCGACGAAGCCTATTTCGGGCGCCTCTCTGCGGATTCGGTCCGCAGTCTTGAACTTCAGGGCGGCATCTTCGACGACGAACAGGCCCGCGAGTTTGCGCAGCGCCCGTTCGCCGAGGACGCGGTGCGCCTGCGCCGCTGGGACGATCTCGCGAAAGTGGAAGGCAAGCCGACGCCTGACCTCAATCACTACCTGCATATTGTCGAGCGCGTGATGCTGCGTCACGGCTGAACGTGGATTTACGTCGATCCGGCTTGCCGGATCGACGCCTCTCCTGGGCTCCGTTCGGCGCCTGATCCGCCTTTGTCAAAAAAACCGCTTGCAGGAATGGGAACGGGTCTCTAGAATGCCGGTCTTTCGCGCTTTCCTTGAGAGCGCGGGGAGACGGGAAGCCCCCCGGGAAACCTTGTGGGGCTTGAGTCTGCGGGGAAGTGGAAGTCAGGCGGCAGGTTGAACGAAGTAAAAAAACCTGTTGACAGATCGCCCGGTAGTCTT
>NZ_CAJMZC010000025.1:0-42824 GCF_905220215.1 Paraburkholderia sp. J12 | reverse complement strand
ATTCGCGCAGCGGCCTTTTTACTGATTTACTGACGCATCGGGTTATCTACTGACGGGTGTCCGTGGGCGGCGCTTCGTCGTCGGGCGGCGTATCGTCGTCCGTGCCGCCGATGCGGTACTTCTCGGCCGCCCAGGCGCCCAGATCCATCTGCTTGCAGCGTTCCGAGCAAAACGGGCGGAAACGGTTTTCCGGAACCCAGCGGACATCCTTGCCGCAGGTTGGACATTTGACGACGGTGGCCATGCTTTCGAAGGGGCAGTCGATGGGCGCCGCACGGAGCGGGCGCCGGGTTGACGAAATACGGTTTGAAAAAACGGCGCCTGGAGCCTTTAGAGGCTGCACAGCGTCAACTGGAACGGCACATCCACGTCCACGGCGCGCGGCCGCAGATCGCCGTCCTGCACGGTGAAGCGCACCCACAACATGTACTTGTTGGCGCTCGCTTCGGGAATCACGCGCAAATCCGGTGCCACGCGTACCTGCATCAACTGATAGGCGCGGCCGGAGAGCATCTGCTGGTAGCTGCCCTGCATGGCCATGACCTTCGACGCCTGGCCCGATTCGCGCGCAAGGCGCAGCACGATGGCGGCGGCGTCGCGTAGCGGCAGCAGCGGCATGACCCATTTTGCAATGTCCTGACGGCGCTGATCGGGATGCAATTGTTGCCACGCGTAGTAGGACGGCAGGTCGAACTTGCAGGTGCCGCCCGGAATGATCGCGCGGCTGCGAATGCTGGCGAGCCATTCGTTATCGGCCAGGTGCTGGCCCGTCTTGCCCTGCATCTGCGTGAGGCCCGCGAGGGTCTGCTCGATCTCGCCCAGCACGGTTTCGAGCGCATTCTGCTCGATGCCCGGATTGCCGCGGAACGGCGCAAGCGTCTGACGCTGCCTCTCGAGCTCTTTCATCAGGTCCGACTTGAGGTCGGCGCGGCCAGCCACTTCCGCGATTTCGAAGAGTGTCGTGAGCGCAACGTGATGTTCCCTCGGATCCTCCTGAGTCAGGAAAAACGTGAAGCGCTCGAACAGGTCCTCGAGGCGCAGCAGCGTCCGGATTCGCTCGTTGAAGGGATACTCGTAAAGAATCAAGCGCGCTCGCCTCGGGCGTGGTCGGTGAAGGATTTGCAGGACATTCTAATGCCGTGATGCTGCGGTCGCAATCGCGGGTGGAACGGCCGGCCGGCGCGGCTTCTTCGTGGTTTCCTCGCGGCTTCCTGTTATCAGGCGATTCTCCTGGCGAATTCCCCGTGCGCCTGACGTTCAGCCTCGCGTGCTCACGGACCCCGCGAGCGCCAGGTAACGCTTGTGCAGCACGTCGACGTCGTTAGAGAGCGACTCGAGAGTGGCGCCATCGTTGACGACGACGTCGTCTGCGGCCGCGAGCCGCGCTTCGCGCGTGGCCTGGCGCGCAACGATGGCGAGCACCTGCTCGCGCGTGAAGCCGTTGCGGCGCATCACGCGCCCGATTTGCGTCTCGACGCTGCAATCGACGGCCAGCACGCGGTCGACACGCGTTTTCCACGTGCCCGACTCGACGAGGAGCGGCACCACGACGATGACGTACGGACCGCTCGCCGCGAGCGAAGCGCGTTCGGTTTCGGAACGGATGAGCGGATGCGTGATGGCTTCGAGCCGCTTGCGGGCCGCCTCGTCGCTGAAGACGAGCGCGCGCATGCGGGCGCGGTCCATGGAGCCGTCGGGCGCCACGAATTCCGGGCCGAACTGTTCGCGGATCGCTGCCATCGCAGCCCCCTCGGGCGCCGTGATTTGATGCGCAATTGCATCGGTATCGACGACCGGCACGCCGCGCGCCGCGAACAGGTCCGCCACGGTCGATTTGCCGCTGCCTATGCCGCCTGTCAGTCCGATCGAGAACATCGATCAGGTCCCCCACACGAAATACAACGGTGTCCCCACGAACAGCGTGACGAGCGCCCCCGCCGCCAGATACGGGCCGAACGGCAACGGTTCCTCGAAGCGCATGCGCCCGGTCCAGGTCGCGACAAGGCCGACCACGGCGCCCGCGACGGCTGCGATGACGACGATCTGCGGCAGCGCACCCCAGCCCAGCCAGGCGCCGAGCGCCGCGAGCAGCTTGAAGTCGCCGTAACCCATGCCTTCGACGCCGCGCAGCAGCCGGAACGCCCAGTAGACGCACCAGAGCGCGAGGTAGCCCGCAATCGCGCCGATCACGGCCGTGTGCAGCGCAACGAACGTACCCCACAGATTCACGATCAGCCCGGCCCATAGGAGCGGCTGGGTGATCTCGTCGTAGAGCATCTGGTGTTCGAGGTCGATCGCGCTGGCGGCAATCAGCGCCGCGCACAGCGCGAACGCAGCCAGCGCCTTGCCCGAAGGCCCGAATGCGGCGAGTGCGAGCACGGCGCAAGCGGCGCCCGCCAGTTCGATGAGCGGATAACGGGCGCTCACGCGCGCGTGACAATGCGAGCAGCGGCCGCGCAATGCCAGCCAGCTCAGCACGGGAATGTTCTCCCACGCGCGCAGCACGTGGCCGCAATGGGGGCAGGCGCTGCGCGGCAGCCACAGGTTGTAGTGCTCGGGCAGGCCGTCGTCGGTAAAGAGCTGGCCGGTGGCTTCGGCGGCGTCGGCGCGCCAGGCGCGTTCCAGCATGATCGGCAGCCGGTGCACGACCACGTTGAGGAAGCTGCCCACGACGAGCCCGAGCACGATTGCAAACCCCATGAGCAGGGCGGGCGGCAATGCGCCGAGCGCGGCGCCGATGGCGTCGGCCGAGCCGGCGGGCGCGAGATCGGAGGCGGAAGCGGACAGAAAATGAATGGGCATGGCGGGTGTGGAAATCTGGCAGCGATGCTACACCACGTTGCCGAGTTGAATGATGGGAAGATACATCGCCACCACGAGCCCGCCGACCAGCGCGCCGAGCACGACGATCACGAGCGGTTCGCACAGGCTCGAAAGCAGGCCGATCTTTTCGTCCACCTGACGGTCTGCGAGCGAGGCGACGTCGAGCAGCATGGCGTCGAGCGCGCCGGATTCCTCGGCCACGGCCACCGGCTGGATCACGTCGCCGGGAAAGCAGCCGGCGGCGCGCATGGCGGAGGCCAGCCGCTCGCCGTGCCGCAGCCGTGCGCTGATACCGGCGCTCGCGTGATCGAAGAAGGCATTGCCGCTCGCGTGCGTGAGCGAGTCGAAGGCGTCCGCGAGCGGCGTTCCGGCCGTGAGCAGGGTGCCGAGCGCGCGGCTCCAGCGTGCCGCGCACAGCGCCGTGAGCAGCGGGCCCACGAAGGGCAGTTTCAGCACGGCGCGTCCAAAGGCGATGCGCGCGCGCACGGAGCGGCGCAGCACGCCCTGAGTTGCGAATACCGCTGCGGCGACGCACAGGGCCGCGGGCAGACTCCAGCGTGCCGCGCCGGTGGAGAGCATCAGTACGAATTGCGTGGGCGCGGGCAAGGCGGCGCCGAAGCCGTCGAAGATCTGCTTGAAGGTCGGCACGACCCATACCAGCAGCGCCGCGGTGATAGCCACGGCCAGCAGCAGGACGGCGACAGGATAGGTGAGCGCGGCGCGGACTTTCGAGCGCTGGGCGGCGGCGCGCTCCCGGTCGTCGGCGATGCGTGCGAGCACGCCCGCAAGCGTGCCCGAGGCTTCGCCCACGGCGACGAGCTGGCGATAGAGCACGCCAAAGCGTGCGGGATGGCGGGCGAGCGAGTCGGAAAAGCGAATTCCGGCGGTGATGTCGCGCGCCAGCGCGCCTGCGATACGGGGTATGCCGCCCGGGCCCGGCGACTGCGCCAGGAGTTCGAGCGATGGCGCAAGCGGCAGGCCGGCTCGCTGGAGGCTCGAAAGCTGGCGGGTGAAACGCGTGATGTCGGCGTGGCTTGCACGTGGCAGGGGGGCCGCGCGTCGTTGCTCCAGCGCCGTGACCGTAATGCGCTCGCGTTTGAGCGCGCGCCGCGCACTGGTCATATCGGCGGCGATCAGCATGCCGCGGCATGGCGCGCCCGAGGCGTCGATGCCGCGCCACGCATAGCGCCATTCGGCCGGCGTTTCGCCGCCTCCCACCCGCGCCGGCGTCATGCCGAATCCGTTGCGGCAAGCGCTTCGGCGAGACTAGTGGTGCCGTCGCGCACCCGCGCGAGCGCCGCTTCCCTCAGCGTTGCCACGCCTTCTGCCCGAGCTTGCCGTGCGATGGCGCGCGCGCCTTGTTTCGCGACGATCAGATCGCGCAGCGCATCCGATATCGGTATCACCTCGTGAATCCCGATACGCCCGCGATACCCGATGCCGTGACACGCTTCGCAGCCGCGCGCGACATAGATGGGTTGATGCGGATCCAGTCCGGCAGCGCACAACGTTGCTGCCGATTCGCGGGCGACGGCACGGCATTGTGTACAGAGCTTGCGCACGAGCCGCTGTGCCGTGACGAGCCGCAGCGCTCCGGCGAGGTTAAAAGGCTCGACGCCGATGTCGATCAGCCGCGCCGCGGCGGCCGGCGCATCGTTGGTGTGCAGCGTGGAGAGCACGAGATGGCCGGTCTGCGCGGCTTTTACCGCGACGCTGGCGGTTTCCTCGTCGCGGATCTCGCCGATCATGACGACGTCCGGATCCTGCCGCAGCAGCGCGCGCAACGCGATGGCGAAGGTGAGGCCGGCCTTCTCGCGCACATTGACCTGGTTGATGCCGGCAAGCTGGATTTCGGCCGGGTCTTCCACGGAGCACAGATTGCGCGAGTCGTTGTTGAGCAGTTGCAGGAAGCAGTAAAGCGAGAGGGTTTTGCCGCTGCCGGTCGGCCCTGTCACCAGTGCGAGGCCATGCGGCGCACGGATCGCTTCGGCGACGGTCTCTTGTTGCGATTCGTCGAGCCCGAGCGCGGCAAGCGAGAGATTCGCGGGCAATGCTTCGAGCCGCCGCAGCACGAGCTTTTCGCCGAACAACGTGGGCAGCGAGTTGACGCGATAGTCTTCGGCGGGCTGGGCCGGGCCCGATGGCGCGAGCCGCAGCCGGCCGTCGAGCGGGATGCGCCGTTCCGCGATGTCCATGCGCGCCAGCACCTTGATGCGAGTGATGAACGCGTCGCGCAGATGGGCGGGCGGCCGCGCCGCTTCGTGAAGCACGCCGTCGATGCGCAGGCGGATACGCCAGCCGTGTTCGAGCGGTTCGACGTGCAGGTCGGACGCGTTGCGGCGCGCTGCTTCGCGCAGCGTTTCGGCGAACAGGCGCACGGCGGGCGCGTCGTCCGCATGGGCCGCGACGGGCGAGGCCGATAACGCCGGTGACGGGGCGCGAGGAACGCCGCCGCTCGCGGCGTGCTGCACGGCGGCATACGCGCGACGCGAAGTCTCGCGATAAGGAATGGGTAGCATGGAATGCCGGCTGGAGCCGCCTGCGTGGAGGAACGGCTCCATCATCGAACGGCGCGTGACCGCGCGCCATTCGTCCGGATGGCTAACTTAACGACCCGGCAGGAGCTTCTTTGCCTTCTTGAGCGGGTTGGTGCGCGGCTTCGCGCCGGGTTTGAAGAGCTTCACCGTGCGCACGGCCTGGTCGTCGCTGCGCAGCACTTCGAGCTTCACGTCGCCGATCTGCACGCATACGTCGCCTTCCGGAATCTCTTCGAGCACTTCGAGGATCAGGCCGTTGAGCGTCTTCGGGCCGTCGGTGGGCAGCGTCAGATGCAGCCAGCGGTTCAGTTCGCGCAAGGGCATGCTGCCCGGCACGATGCACTCGCCGTCCTCGTTCCAGCCGCCGCGGCCCGCGCCGCTGCGCGGCAGGGTGGTGGTGAATTCGCCGATCAACTCTTCGATGATGTCTTCGGGCGTCACAAGCCCTTCCATCTCGCCGTATTCGTTCACGACGAGCGCGACGCGGTGGCGGCTTTCCTGGAAGTACTGAAGTTGCTGGAAGACGGGGGTGCCGGTCGGCACGAAGTACGGATCGTCGAGCAACTCGCGCAACGTCTCGCGCTCCAGTTCCTGGTTGTGTAGCGCGGAGAGCGTCTTGCGCACGTGCAGCACGCCCAGCACACGGTCGATGTCGCCCTGATAGACGATCAGCCGGTTGTGATAGCAGGTTTCGAGCTGGTGAAGGATGTCGTCGAGTGGGGCGTCCAGGTCGAGCGCCTCGATGCGCCGGCGCGGAATCATCACGTCGTCGACGGTGATGTTTTCGAGGTCGAACAGATTCAGGAGCACGCTACGGTGCTTGGTCGGCATGAAGCTGCCGGACTCGAGCACGATGGTGCGCAGCTCCTCGGTCGAGAGGCGCTGGTCGCGCGCGTTGCGCGTATTGATGTGCAGCACGCGCAGGACGGTGTTGGCGAACAGGTTCACGAACCAGACGACCGGCTTCGTCACGCGCATGAGCGGCGCGATCAGAAGGGCGGCCGGCAGCGCGATCTTTTCCGGAAACGTGGCGCCGACGATCTTCGGCGTGATCTCCGCGAACACGATGATCAGGAACGCGACGATCCCGGTCGCGATCGAGAGCACGAGGTTGTTGTGGCCGAAGGTGCGCAACGCGATCGAGGTCGTGAGGACCGGGATGATCGTGTTGAAGAGATTGTTGCCGATCAGGATGACGGTGAGCAGCAGGTCCGTGCGGCCGAGCAGGCTCTGCGTGGTCTTCGCGCCCAGCGTGCCCTGGTTCGCGAGGTGCTTCAGCCGATGACGGTTGAGCGCCATCATCGCCGTTTCGGAGATGGAGAAGAAGCTGGAGCAGATGAGCAGGACGAAAACGGCGCAAATCTGCGCCCACAACGGGAGTTGGTCCACGCGTCGCGAAAGTAAGAGAAACGGATGGGGGGACTATAGCAGAGAGGAATTGGCGCCCCGGGCGCTGTCGCACGGGCGGCAGCCTTGGGGGCATTCCCGGGTCTTCTCGATGAACGGACGAAATGAACGGACGAAAAAAAAACCGCGCGATGCGCGGTTTTTTCGAAATTCTGGTCGGGGTGAGAGGATTCGAACCTCCGGCCTCTACGTCCCGAACGTAGCGCTCTACCAGGCTAAGCTACACCCCGAATTTACTGCTGGACTCTTCGGCTCACTGCGTCTTGTTCAAGACTGGCGCGCCGTCGAGTAAGAACATAATTCTAGCAGGCTCTCTTTGTAAATGGAAGAGGGGAAGGCTGAAATCGCGTCTGCCGCGGCCTGTGCCTCCTCCCTTGCGCACTTGAGCGTGTGGTCGAGCGCGCCCGAGCGCGTGATCGCCGCGAAGATTTCGTCGAAGCGCGTCGTGCCGCCCTGTTCGATGGCCTCGCGCGCGAGCGCCGCCTCCGCGGCCGTGCCGTGTTCGATCAGCCAGATGAGCGGCAGCGTGGGCTTGCCTTCGCGCAGGTCGTCGCCGGCATTCTTGCCCATGGCTTCGGCGGTGCCCGCGTAGTCGAGCCAGTCGTCCATGATCTGGAAGGCCGTGCCGATGCGCCGGCCGAATTCCGCTGCGGCTTCTTCCGTTCGTGCATCCGACCCCGAAAGCACCGCGCCCAGTTGCGCCGCCGCTTCGAAAAGCTTGGCTGTCTTGTAGCGAATCACCCGCATGTAACGCGACACGTCCACTTCCGCGTCGTGCATGTTCAGCAGCTGGAGCACTTCGCCTTCGGAGATGATCGTGGTCGCCTGGGAGAGGATCTCCATCACGCGCATCTTGCCCACGCCCACCATCATTTCGAACGAGCGCGAATACAGGTAGTCGCCCACCAGCACGCTCGCGGCGTTGCCGAAGAGGGCGTTGGCCGTCTTGCGGCCGCGCCGCAGGTCGGATTCGTCCACCACGTCGTCGTGCAGCAGCGTAGCCGTATGGATGAACTCCACCACGGCGGCGAGCTCGTGCCGGTGCGTGCTGCGGTCGCCGAGTGCACCCGCGACGAGCAGCAGCAGCGCCGGACGCAGCCGCTTGCCTCCCGCGCCGATGATGTACTCGGAGATCTGGTTGATCAGCATCACCTCGGACGCCAGGCTTTGCCGGATGACGCGGTTGACCTGCTCCATGTCAGCGGCAATCGGGGCGAGCAGGGCTGCTGCGCTGGGGGTGTGGGTGGCGGTGGACGACATGATGGCAAATAGGGGTAGTGCCGCGGATTATAAGGCGAATCGCGCGACAGTCGGACGCGAGGCCGCGGTATCGCCGGCCATCCGGCCAGGGGATTTCCTCGGGAAACGCCCGGCAGGCGGAGTTTTCGCTGCCATGTGGGGCGCCGGGCCACCGGCTGCGCGCTGTCGCTTGCCGGCCGGGCGCCGGTGGTTGCCCGCCGCTTGCGCGCCGCCTGCCTTCCGGTTGTCGCGTTGCGACACAGCGCGGCGGCTGTCAAGGAGTTTTGACTGCGCGGCTAACTCTATGTATAATCGACGGTTTCCAGCGCGCAATGCATGTGCCGGGCAGTTCGGCAGTGCAGACTTTCAACAGGCTGGAAAAGTTACTCAGAGTGAGGTTCTCAATGTACGCGGTCATAAAAACCGGCGGCAAGCAGTACAAGGTTGCCGTTGGCGAAAAACTTAAAGTAGAACAGATACCGGCTGACATTGACGCAGAAATCACGCTCGACCAGGTTCTCGCAGTGGGCGAAGGCGAATCGATTAAGTTCGGTACGCCGCTGGTCAGTGGGGCTTCCGTCAAGGCCACCGTTGTGTCGCACGGTCGTCACGCCAAAGTGACCATCTTCAAGATGCGTCGCCGGAAGCACTACCAGAAGCATGGCGGCCACCGCCAGAACTACACCGAACTGCGCATCGACGCGATCAACGCGTAAGCGCACGAAGGTAAAGGAGCAAACAAATGGCACACAAAAAGGCAGGCGGCTCTTCCCGTAACGGCCGCGACTCCGAGTCGAAACGACTTGGCGTGAAGGTGTTCGGCGGCCAGGCGATCCTCGCCGGCGGCATCATCGTTCGCCAGCGCGGCACGCGTATGCACCCGGGCCTGAACGTCGGCATCGGCAAGGACCACACGCTCTACGCGCTGGTCGATGGTCACGTCGCGTTCACGACCAAGGGCGCAGCGAACAAGCACACGGTCAACGTCGTTCCCGCAGCGGCCTGAGTTCCGGCCCGCTCGCGAGCGGGCTGAAACGCGACGCAAGGAAAGCCCCGCGAAGTTTGCGGGGCTTTTTGTTTATCCGGGGTTTATCCGGGCCCGGTCGCGCGGGCGCCGCATCGCACCGGCCATTCGGCCAGGTGGGCAAGGAAAGCGGCGGCGAGCACAATACGTGGGCAAAATAACGACACTCACCGATTTCGGGACGGAGTAACGCATGAAGTTCATTGACGAAGCGAAGATCGAAGTCATCGCCGGCGATGGGGGCGATGGCAGCGCGTCGATGCGCCGCGAGAAGTTCGTCCCGTTCGGCGGGCCGGATGGCGGCGACGGCGGGCGCGGCGGCAGCGTCTATGCGGTCGCTGACCGCAACATCAACACGCTGATCGACTACCGCTATACGAAGAAGCACCAGGCGCGCAACGGCGAGAACGGCCGCGGCTCGGACTGCTACGGCAAGGGCGGCGACGACATCACGCTGCGCATGCCGGTCGGCACGGCTATCAGCGATATGGAAACGGGCGAGCTCATTGCCGACCTCACCGAGCACGACCAGCGCGTGATGGTGGCAACGGGCGGGGCGGGCGGCCTCGGCAACCTGCACTTCAAGTCGTCCACCAACCGCGCGCCGCGCCAGAAAACCGAGGGCAAGCCCGGCGAGCGCCGCATGCTCAAGCTCGAGCTGAAGGTGCTGGCGGACGTAGGCCTTCTCGGCATGCCGAACGCCGGCAAGTCCACCTTCATCTCGGCGGTGTCGAACGCGCGGCCGAAGATCGCCGACTACCCATTCACGACGCTCGCGCCGAACCTGGGCGTGGTGCGCGTGGGTCCGAGCAAGAGCTTCGTGATCGCCGACATTCCGGGCCTGATCGAAGGCGCCGCAGAAGGCGCGGGCCTTGGCCACCAGTTCCTGCGCCACCTGCAGCGCACGAACCTGCTGCTGCACCTGGTCGATCTGGCGCCGTTCGATGAAAGCATCGACCCGGTGACGGAGGCCAAAGCGATCGTCGAGGAACTGCGCAAGTACGACGAAACGCTCTATGAGAAGCCGCGCTGGCTCGTGCTGAACAAGCTCGACATGGTGCCCGAAGCCGAGCGCGCCGCACGGGTGGCCGACTTCGTGAAGCGCTTCGAATGGGATGGCCCCGTGTTCGAGATTTCGGCGCTGACCGGCCAGGGCTGCGAAAACCTCTGCTACGCGGTGTACGACTACATCGCGGCGCATTCGGACGCACGCCGCGCAGAGCAAGCCGAAGATCTCGCCTCGGACGTGCGCTTTCGCGACACGCCCGACCTGAAGGGCGAGATCAAGGGCGAAGGCGCGGCGGAGCCGCAGGAGTAACGCTGCACCCTTGCCGGCATCCGTCGCGCCGGCCGCTTCATGCGTCATCAGTCACTAGGGAGACCGCGCAGTATGCGTTCCGTCATCGCCGATTCGCGGCGTCTGGTAGTGAAAGTCGGCTCGAGCCTCGTCACCAACGACGGGCGCGGGCTCGACCATGCAGCGATCGGCCGCTGGGCCTCGCAGATCGCGGCGCTGCGTGCACAGGGCAAGGAAGTCGTGCTCGTCAGCTCGGGTGCGATTGCTGAGGGCATGCAGCGGCTCGGCTGGAGCAAGCGTCCGCGTGAGATCGACGAGTTGCAGGCCGCGGCCGCCGTCGGCCAGATGGGCCTCGCCCAGGTGTACGAAAGCCGCTTCGCCGAGCACGACATCCGCACCGCGCAGATCCTCCTCACCCACGCCGACCTCGCCGACCGCGAACGCTATCTGAACGCACGCTCGACGCTGCTCACGCTCTTGCGTCTCGGGGTCGTGCCGATCATCAACGAGAACGACACGGTCGTCACCGACGAAATCAAGTTCGGCGACAACGACACGCTGGGCGCGCTCGTCGCGAACCTGATCGAGGGCGACGCGCTCGTCATCCTCACCGACCAGAGCGGCCTCTACACGGCGGATCCGCGCAAGGACCCGGCGGCAACGCTCGTTCGCGAGGCCGACGCGGGCAAGCCCGAGCTCGAAGCCATGGCAGGCGGCGCGGGCTCGAGTATCGGCCGCGGCGGCATGCTCACGAAAATCCTCGCCGCCAAGCGCGCGGCCCATAGCGGCGCGAATACGGTGATCGCGAGCGGCCGCGAGCCCGAGGTGCTGGTGCGCCTCGCGTCGGGCGAGGCGATCGGCACCCAGCTCGTCGCACGCACGGCTCGCATGGCGGCGCGCAAGCAATGGATGGCCGACCACCTTCAGGTGCGCGGTCACGTGGTGATCGACGATGGGGCGGTGGAAAAGCTCAGGACAGACGGCAAGAGCCTGCTGCCGATCGGCGTGATCGGCGTGCAGGGTGCGTTCGCGCGCGGCGAGGTGATCGCGTGCCTGAACAGCGCGGGCGTGGAAGTGGCGCGCGGGCTTACGAACTACAGCAGTGCGGAAACGAAGCTGATCCAGCGCCATCCGAGCGGCGAGATCGAAAGCGTGCTCGGCTATATGCTCGAGCCCGAACTGATCCATCGCGATAACCTCGTGCTTGTCTGACGAGGTACGAATCCCGGGCTTCGGCTGTGCTGTCTCGCGCAGCCGATCCGAAAAAAAGCCGCTCCGGCATTCAGATGCCGGAGCGGCTTTTTCGTTTTGCGCGGGGTCTCGTCAGGCGTTCAGCGCACCAGCGTCGACTGAGTCCGGCCGTAGCGCAGGTTTTCGACGATGGCCGATGCCTTGGCCACCGGCATCTTGTTCGCGCAGAAATAGTCCTGGTACAGCGCGGCGCGATAGGCGTTCAGCGTACCGTTCTCGATGCGCGACCAGTCGTTGGCGACGGTCTGGTCCCAGCCGTTGTGGTCGGCGTCGAGGCTCGCATAGAGGCGCCACTCGTAGGTGTCGCAGCGGATGCCTTCGTAGTTCACGTTACGCGCGCCCGAGGGGCTCGTGATGACGATCGTGTATCGAACGATACCGTCGGTACCCACCGTCAGCGAGGCTGGATCGATGGCGAACTTGAGCGGCGTGTTGTTCGAGACGTCGAACGTCAGGAGTTGCGCGCCCGGCTGCGGCAGCGGCGGCAGCCCTTCGAGCTTGTTTTCCTGCCAGGCGCCTTTGCGGTCGAGCAGATAGGTGAACGCGCTGTCGTCCTTGTTGGTGGGGCCGGAGCTGCCGCAGCCGGCCAGCAGGACGCTACTTGCGGCCGCGGCGCACACCGCGGCGAGAGCAATTCGTTTCAAATTGATATTCCTTCGAAGCAACGGGCGAGCGCCGGTTCACCTGTGGGCGCGGCCCCGCAAATGCAAACGGCGGCGCGAACCTGAGGTTCGCGTCGCCGGTTCTGGCGTAGAGCGCCGTCGTGGCCCTGTTAGTCGTGCTCGTCCGGCGCAGGCACGATCATACTCCCGCCACCGGGCCCACAGTCGTTTTCGAGCGGAGCGACAGCAAGAGCAGGCGCGGCCTGCACGGCGTCGGCATGCGCCGACGTCACGATGCGCGGGTAGCGGACCTCGTGGGCGTGCATGCCCCCCGCATGCCGGTCCTGGCGCTCCTGGCGCGGCAAGACCGGCCGCCGCAGAAAGCGCGACAACTCGGTCAGCGCAAGCTGATAGACGTCGCGCTTGAACTCGATGACCGCCTCGAGCGGCACCCAGTATTCGTTCCAGCGCCACGCATCGAACTCGGGATGCTCCGTTGCCCGCAGGCAGATATCGCAATCGCGCCCGACCATGCGCAGCAGAAACCAGATCTGTTTCTGACCGCGATAATGGCCGCGCACTTCGCGCTTGATGAACTTGTCCGGCACCTCATAACGCAACCAGTCGCGCGTGCGACCGACAATCTTGACGTGCTCAGGATGCAACCCGGTTTCTTCGTGCAACTCCCGATACATTGCCTGCATGGGGGTTTCACCATATTTGATGCCCCCTTGCGGAAACTGCCAGGAATGTTCGCGAACCCGCTTGCCCCAAAACACCTCGTTGCGCGCGTTCAAGAGGATGATGCCGACGTTCGGGCGAAAGCCTTCACGATCCAGCATACAACCACCTTCGAATCCTTTAAAATTGCCTTGATTATAAACAGATAACGGTCCTGACGCACTGCGTACCCGGAAGATTGGAGCGATTTGGCGCGATTTGGCGTCAAGCGCGCAAATTCGGGGCAGTAGAGCGCAGGTACCAGGTTCCCGGCTCTGCGAGGCAAGCTGGCGCCGGGCGCAATGCGCTAGCATGTCGGCACCGCACCCTTTTCCGGGAATCCCCACCGTATCACCTTCTTCGGGCGGTCCGCACGGGCCGCCGCTTTTGGAAAATCTGAATGAAAGCCTCCCGTTTCTTTATTGGCACCCTGAAGGAAGCGCCGGCTGACGCCGAAATCGTCAGCCACAAGTTGATGGTCCGCGCGGGCATGATCCGTCGCGTCGCGGGCGGCATCTACAACTATCTGCCGATCGGCCTGCGCTCGATCCGCAAGGTCGAGCAGATCGTGCGCGAGGAAATGAACCGCGCCGGCGCAATCGAGCTCCTGATGCCGGCGGTGCAGCCGGCCGAGCTCTGGCAGGAATCGGGGCGCTGGGAGAAATACGGGCCGGAACTGCTGCGCTTCAAGGACCGCAAGCAGAGCGATTTCGTGATGGGGCCGACGCACGAGGAAGTCGTGACCGACATCGCGCGCAACCAGATCAAGAGCTACCGTCAGATGCCGGTGAACTTCTACCAGGTGCAGACGAAGTTCCGCGACGAAATCCGCCCCCGTTTTGGCGTGATGCGCGGCCGCGAATTCATCATGAAGGACGCGTATTCGTTCGATAAGGACGTCGACGGCCTCAAGGTGTCCTACCAGAAGATGTTCGACGCCTACACGCGCATCTTCACGCGTCTGGGCCTGCAGTTCCGCGCGGTTGCGGCCGACAACGGCTCGATCGGCGGCAGCGGCTCGCACGAGTTCCACGTGATCGCCGAAACGGGCGAGGACGACATCGCCTACTGCCCGACCTCGGACTTCGCCGCGAACGTCGAAGCGGCCGATGCGCTGCCGCTCATCGCCACGCGCGGCGCGGCCACCGAAGCGCTCACGAAAACCCCCACGCCGGGTGCCGCGAAATGCGAACAGGTGGCCGAGCTGCTGGGCATTGCGCTCGAGCGCACGGTGAAGTCGATCGTGCTGGCCACGGACAACGAAGGCGCCGAGCCGACGATCTGGCTGCTGCTCCTGCGCGGCGATCACGACCTGAACGAGATCAAGGCGGCCAAGCTCGAAGGCCTCGGCAACTTCCGCTTTGCGACCGAAGCTGAGATCGTCGAATGGTTCGGCACGCCGCCGGGCTACCTCGGGCCGCTCAACACGAAGAAGCCGGTGAAGGTGATCGCCGATTCGACGGTCGCGAACATGAGCGACTTCGTGGTCGGCTCGAACGAGGTGGACTTCCACACCACGGGCGTGAACTGGGGCCGCGATCTGCCGGAGCCCGTCGTCGCCGATATCCGCAACGTGCAGAAGGGCGATCCGTCGCCGGACGGCAAGGGCGTGCTCGACATCTGCCGCGGCATCGAAGTGGGCCACGTGTTCCAGCTCGGCACCAAGTACTCGGATGCGATGGGCGCGACCTTCCTCGCCGAGAACGGCAAGCCGGCGCCGATGCAGATGGGCTGCTACGGCATCGGCGTCACGCGTATTCTCGGCGCCGCGATCGAACAGAACTACGACGAGAAGGGCATCATCTGGCCGGAAGCGATCGCCCCGTTCGAAGTGGTGCTCTGCCCGATGGGCATGGACCGCAGCGAACTCGTGCGCGAGCACGCGGAGCGCGTCTACGACGAACTCGTCAAGGCCGGCGTGGACGTGATCCTCGACGACCGCGGCGAGCGTCCGGGCGTGATGTTCGCCGACTGGGAGCTGATCGGCGTGCCGCATCGTCTCGTGATCGGCGACCGGGGCCTGAAAGAAGGCAAGATCGAATACCAGGGCCGTCGCGACACCGAGCCGACGCTGCTGCCGGCCGAAGAAGCCGCGCAGACCGTCGTGCAGAAGATTCGCGCGGCGCTCGCGCGCTAGGCGCCAGGGGACGCGCGCGTGGAATACAGCTTCGTCTCCGCGACGATCCTGCTGCTGCTCATCACCGATCCGCTCGGCAACATTCCGCTCTTCATCGGATGTCTGCATCACGTGGAGCGGTCGCGCCGGGCGATCGTGATCCTGCGGGAAGTGGCGATCGCGTTCGTGATCCTGCTCATCTTCATGGTGGCCGGCAACGGCTTCCTGCGGATGATGGGGCTCACCGATACGTCGCTGCGCATCGGCGGCGGCATCGTGCTGTTCCTGATCGCGCTGCGCATGATCTTCCCGCACCCGGGTGGCCCGTTCGGCGGCGGCGACAAGGAGCACGAGCCGCTTATCGTGCCGCTCGCCATTCCGGCGCTGGCGGGGCCTTCGGCGCTCGCCACGGTCATGCTGCTCACCTCGCAGGCGCCGGGCAAGCTGATCGAGTGGATCGGGGCGCTCACCGTGACGATGGTGGTGTGCGCCGTGGTGCTGGTGCTGGCCGAGCGCATCCAGCAGTGGCTCGGCGAGCGTGTAGTGACGGCGTTCGAGCGGCTGATGGGCCTTGTGCTCGTGGCGATCTCGGTGGAGATGATTCTCGCGGGGATCGGCAACTTCGTGCATCACCTCTGAGGCCCGGCACGCCGCCGCGGTACAAGTCGCGGTACTCGCGGTACAAATAAGAAAAGCGGCCCGCGGGCCGCTTTTTTCATGGTGCTTCGTGGTGCGCCCGGTCCCGCGCGAAGCGCGGGAGACGCGGTTGAGGCGTTTCAGGCGCCTTCGGTCAGCGCGCGGATGGTCGGCAGATTGCGCCAGTAGCCCTTCGCGTCCATGCCGCAGCCGAACACGTAGCGATCCGGCACCGAGAAGCCGCAGAAGTCCGGGTGCAGCGGCTTGGCCTTCGGGATGATCTTCTCGCACAGCACGGCCGAGAGAAAGCGCTTCGCACCCATGGCGAGAATGCGGTCGCGGATCGCGGCCATGGTTTCGCCTTCGTCGAGAATGTCGTCGAGCACGATCACCACGCGGTCCTTCACCGATTCGCGCGGCGCGACGCGCCACTGCATCTCGGCGCTGCCCTTGATCGCGTTGCGATAGCGGGTGAGGTGGATGTAGTCGAACTCGAGCGGGAAGTCGAGGTGCGGCAGCAGCATGCCGGTGAAGACGGCGGCACCGCCCATCACCGACAGCACGAGCGGGAAGTCCTCGCTGATTTCGCTGCGGATGGCTTCGGCCATCCGGCCGATGGACGCATTGACTTCGCCCTCAGAAACGATCTCTTCGGAGTGGCGGAAAATGTGTAAGGCTTCTTCGCGATTCATGACTCTGGCGGGACCGTGGCTGTAGCTATGAAGTGTGGGAAATAACGAAGGCGCGCGCTACAGCATAAACCCGCGCGTTCCAGCTTGCGCGCCGCGTTACGAACGAAGGCATCGTGCGGCGCAGTCGTGCGCCGCACGATGCCCGGGGGATCAGCGCATGCCGGGCATCATGCCCTTCATGCCGCGCATCATCTTCTGCAGGTTGCCGCCCTTCAGCTTCTTCATCATGGTGCGCATCTGGTCGTACTGGTTCAGGAGGCGGTTGACCTCCTGGACCTGCACTCCCGCGCCCGCCGCGATGCGGCGCTTGCGCGTGGCCTTGATGAGATCGGGCTTGGCGCGCTCGGCGGGCGTCATCGAATTGATGATGCCTTCCATGCGGCGCATCTGCTTTTCCGCCACGCCCATGTCGGCGCCGGAGGCCGCCTGCTGGAACTGCGCGGGCAGCTTGTCCATTAGCGACGACAGGCCGCCCATCTTCTTCATTTGCGAGAGCTGCGCGCGGAAGTCGTTCAGGTCGAAGTCGCCGCCTTTCTTGACCTTGTCGGCGAGCTTCTGGGCCGCCTGCACGTCCACGCCGCGCTGGGCTTCCTCGACGAGCGCGAGAATGTCGCCCATGCCGAGGATCCGGTTGGCCATGCGGTCCGGGTGGAAGACTTCGAGGCCGTCGAGCTTTTCCGCCACGCCGACGAACTTGATCGGCTTGCCGGTGATGTGGCGCACCGAGAGCGCCGCGCCGCCGCGCGAATCGCCGTCGAGCTTGGTGAGCACGACGCCGGTGAGCGGCAGGGCGTCGTTGAACGCCTTGGCGGTGTTGACGGCGTCCTGACCCAGCATCGCATCGACCACGAAGAGCGTTTCGGCCGGCTTGAGCGAGGCGTGCAGCGCGGCGATCTCGTTCATCATCGCCTCGTCGATACCGAGGCGGCCGGCCGTATCGACGAGCAGCACGTCGTGGTAGTGGCGTTTCGCCCAGTCCACGGCGGCGTTGGCGATGTCGACGGGCTTCTGGTCGGGCTGCGACGGGAAGAAGTCGGCGCCGACCTGCTCGGTCACCGTCTTCAGCTGCGCGATAGCGGCCGGACGATAGACGTCGCACGAAACGGTGAGCACCTTCTTCTTGTACTTCTCGCGCAGCAGTTTGGCGAGCTTGCCGACCGTAGTCGTTTTACCCGCACCTTGCAGACCCGCCATCAGGATCACGGCAGGCGGGGTGACGGCGAGATCGAGCTCGGCAGCCTTGCCTTCGTAGTCGCCGCCGATCACGGCGGTCAGCTCGCGCTGCACCACGCCGACGAGCGCCTGCCCCGGCGAGAGGCTGCTGATCACTTCCTCGCCCAGCGCCTTTTCCTTGACCTTGGCGATGAATTCGCGCACCACGGGCAGCGCGACGTCCGCCTCGAGCAGCGCGAGACGCACTTCGCGCAGCATTTCCTGCGTGTTGGCCTCGGTCAGCCGGGCTTCGCCGCGCAGCGTCTTGACGACGCGCGCCATCCGTTGAGTGAGATTGTCGAGCATGGGGAGCGGTGAGCAGTGCGGCCGGGCCTTGAGCGTGCAGGGACAATCCGGCGCGCACCAAGGGGCCTATAGTAAACTTCGAACATGGATATTGTACTGTATGCCCTCACCGCGCTCCTGTACGGCGGTTTGTGCGCCGCCGACTGGCGCGCGCTGCGCCATGCCAGCGTCGAGCCGCTCCTCGGCGGCGTGAGCGCCGTGCCGGTGCCGGTCGCGGGCGCCCCCGGCGCCGCGAGCACGCGCAACTTCGGGCCGCTTTCCCGCTCGCTGCTCTTCGTCGCGCTCGCCGCGCATGGGGTGCTGCTGCACATGACGATCTTCCCGGCCAGCGAAATGATCTTCGGCTTCGCGTTCGCGTTGTCGGCGATGTTCTGGCTGGGCGCCGGCATCTACTGGATCGAGAGCTTTTTCTTCCAGCTGGACGGGCTGCGTCTCTTGCTGCTGCCGCTCGCCGCCGTGGCTTCGCTCCTGCCGCTCGTGTTCGGCGGCGTGCGCGTGCTGCCGTATGCCGCCGCGCCGATGTTCAAGCTGCACTTTGTCATCGCCAACGTCGCCTACGGGCTCTTCGCCATCGCGGCGCTGCACGCGGTGCTGATGCTGGCCGTCGAGCGCCGCCTGCACGCGCTGCGCGGCGGCGGCTTCCAGCGCAACGCCAGCACGCGCGGCGGCGGCTGGCTGTCGAACTGGATCGAGACGCTGCCGCCGCTGCTCACCATGGAGAAGCTGCTGTTCCGTCTCATCGGCGCGGGTTTCGTGCTGCTCACGCTTACGCTCGCTTCGGGCATCGTGTTCAGCGAGCAGCTGATCGACCGCCCGCTGTCGCTCGATCACAAGACGGTCTTCGCGATTCTCTCGTGGCTGATGTTCGGCGCGCTGCTCACGGCGCGCAAGATCTCGGGCTGGCGCGGCCGCGCTGCGCTGCGCTGGGTGATCGCGTCGTTCGTCGCGCTGCTGCTCGCGTATGTGGGCAGCCGGTTCGTGTTCGAGGTGCTGCTGCACCGGCCCGTTGTCTGAGCGCGTGCCTGCGCGCGTCGATTTTTGCTGAATTTGCGCTGAGTTTGCACTTTGGTCCCATGAGACAGATTCTTCTCCTGATCCTGCTGTTCATCGTCGGGCAATGGTTCGTCCGGGCGCTGCGCCGTGCGCAGCCGCAGTCGCGTCCCGGCGTGCAGCCCGGGCCGAATCCGCAAGGCGGGCAGGGCGCACGGCGTGCCTCCGCCGGCACGGGGGCCGCTGCGGGCGGCAACACGGGTGCCGCAGCCGCTGGCAGCCAGGGCGCGCTCCCCGAGCCGATGGTCCGTTGCGCCGAGTGCGGCGTGCACGCGCCGAAGAGCGAGTCCGTCGCGATGGGCTCGCAGTCGTTCTGCAGCCACGAGCATGCGCGCGCCTATGCCGCGCGTCATGCGGGCCCGGGCCAAGGCCAGGATCGCGCTGCGCGATGAGCGGCGCGCTGCCCCGCTTCGAGGTGGACGCCCAGGGCTGGGTCGCCGCCGCCCGCCGACTGCCTTCGCCGAACTTCGAGGCGCGGCCCGCGGGCGCCGTGCCCACGCTCGTCGTCGTGCACAACATCAGCCTGCCGCCCGATACGTTCGGCGGCCCCGAGATCGCCGATCTTTTCCTCAACCGGCTCGACTGCGACGCGCATCCGTATTTCGACCAGCATCTGCGCGGCGTGCGCGTGTCCGCGCACTTCGTGATCCATCGCGACGGCGCAGCGGAGCAGTTCGTCTCCTGCGACGAGCGCGCGTGGCATGCGGGCGCCTCGAACTTCTTCGGGCGCGAGCGCTGCAATGACTTTTCGATCGGCATCGAGCTCGAAGGCAGCGACACCGCCGCATTCGAGCCCGCGCAATACGCCACGCTGGCGGCGCTCGTGAAGGCGCTCGTCGCGCACTATCCTATCGAGGCGCTCGCGGGTCACTCGGACATCGCGCCGGGACGCAAGACCGATCCCGGTCCGCACTTCGACTGGTCGCGGCTGCAGCACGACACGCAGCTCGGCGACGCTTTTTTCCCCTACCTGAAGCCGCTCGACGCGGCGCCATGACGCGTCCCAATCCGCGCGAAACGTCCACCCGGCTGCTTATCAAAGAGGCACGTCCCGCGCGCGACGCGAGTGGTTTCCAGCCCCTCTCGCGGACCACTTGAGCGCGTGCCGGGCGACAACGCCCGCGCCGCCGGGCCTCGCGCCTTGTCAAGATGGGACCAGTAAAAAAAGGCGTTTGACCACCCGGCAAGTTCCACTATACTTTGTACAGCAAGCAGAGATTCACACCATATGTTGTGTTGTACCGCGGCGCCCCACTCCACGAGCACGGCGCCGCGCGCATTAGCGGCATAGGAAAAAGAACTTTGTGCGGTGCACCCGGCCATGAGAGCCGGCGCACCGGCTGTAATCGAGAAAGAAGGTACAGCCAATGATCGCGGCATCCACGATGAAGACCGGTGTCACGTGTGCGACCTCATTCGTCACCACGTTTGTCCCATCAGCATTGCCGCATCCGGCAGCCTCGCCAGGCTGGCTTCCTTTCTCCGCAGTATCGTCCGCGCACACGGGGGCGCGGCGCTCGATCTAATCCGCGAACACGCTTCGCACACTTCCAGGACCAGGAGCTTTGCACATGCAAACGACCGACAACGTCTCGACCCGGTATGAAGGCGCGCCTGCCGCGCACACGCTGGGCGGCCAGCCGCAGGACGGCCAGACGAGCGCGACGCAGTTCGCCGACTACAAGGTGATTCGCCGCAACGGCAGCGTGGTGTCGTTCGAGCCGTCGAAGATCGCGATCGCGCTCACGAAGGCATTTCTGGCAGTCAACGGCGGGCAGGGCGCGGCGTCGGCACGCGTGCGCGAACTCGTCGAGCAGCTCACGCAGAGCGTCGTGCGCGCGCTCGTGCGCAGCCGTCCGAACGGCGGCACGTTCCACATCGAAGACATCCAGGATCACGTCGAACTCGCGCTGATGCGCGGCGGCGAGCACAACGTCGCGCGCGCCTACGTGCTGTATCGCGAGAAGCGCAACCAGGAGCGCGGCGTCGCCCAGGAAGCGGCCGCACCGGTCGCGCCGGGCCTGAACGTCACCGACAACGGCGTGACGCGCCCGCTCGACCTGAACGCGCTGCGCGCGCTGATCGTCTCGGCCTGCGATGGCCTCGGCGAAGCCGTGAACCCCGACCCGATCGTCGCCGAAACGGTGAAGAACCTTTACGACGGCGTGCCGATGTCGCAGGTCTACGACTCGGCCATTCTTGCCGCCCGCACGATGATCGAAAAGGATCCGGCGTACAGCCAGGCCACGTCGCGCATCCTGCTGCACACGATCCGTCGCGAAATTCTCGAAGAGGAAGTGACGCAGGCGCAGATGAGCCAGCGCTATGCCGAATACTTCCCGCAGTTCGTGAAGCGCGGCGTGGAAGCGGGCCTGCTCGACGACAAGCTGCTCCAGTTCGACCTGAAGCGCCTCGCCAACGCGCTCGACGCGAACCGCGACCTGCAGTTCGGCTACCTCGGCCTGCAAACGCTCTACGACCGCTACTTCCTGCACGTGGACGGCACCCGCATCGAGATGCCGCAGGCATTCTTCATGCGCGTCGCGATGGGCCTCTCGCTCAACGAAATCGATCGTGAAGCGCGTGCGATCGAGTTCTACAACGTGCTCTCGACGTTCGACTTCATGTCGTCCACGCCGACGCTCTTCAACTCGGGCACGCACCGCTCGCAGCTCTCGTCGTGCTACCTGACGACGGTTGCCGACGACCTCGACGGCATCTACGAAGCGCTCAAGGACAACGCGCTGCTGTCGAAGTTCGCCGGCGGCCTCGGCAACGACTGGACGCGCGTGCGCGCGCTCGGCTCGCACATCAAGGGCACCAACGGCAAGTCGCAGGGCGTGGTGCCGTTCCTGAAGGTGGTGAACGACACGGCGGTCGCCGTGAACCAGGGCGGCAAGCGCAAGGGCGCGGTGTGCGCGTACCTCGAATCGTGGCACCTCGACATCGAAGAGTTCCTCGAGCTGCGCAAGAACACCGGCGACGACCGCCGCCGCACCCACGACATGAACACGGCGAACTGGATTCCCGACCTGTTCATGAAGCGCGTGATGGAAGGCGGCGACTGGACGCTGTTCTCGCCCTCCACCTGCCCGGACCTGCACGACAAGTTCGGCGCCGAATTCGAGCAGGCTTACACGGCTTACGAAGACAAGGTCGCGCGCGGCGAGATCAAGCTCTTCAAGAAGATGCCGGCCGCCCAGCTGTGGCGCAAGATGCTCGGCATGCTGTTCGAGACGGGCCACCCGTGGATCACGTTCAAGGATCCGTGCAATGTGCGCTCGCCGCAACAGCACGTGGGCGTCGTCCACTCGTCGAACCTGTGCACGGAAATCACGCTGAACACGAGCGACAGCGAAATTGCCGTCTGCAACCTGGGCTCGGTGAACCTCGTCGCGCACATGGTCAAGCAGCCGGACGGCAGCTTCGTGCTCGATCACGACAAGTTGAAGCGCACCATCGGCGTGGCGATGCGCATGCTCGACAACGTCATCGACATCAACTACTACGCGGTGTCGAAGGCGCGTAATTCGAACCTGAAGCACCGCCCGGTCGGCATGGGCATCATGGGCTTCCAGGACTGCCTGCACCTGCTGCGCACGCCGTACGCGTCGCAAGAGGCGGTGGAGTTCGCCGACCGTTCGATGGAAGCGGTGTGCTACTACGCCTACTACGCGTCGACCGAGCTCGCCGAAGAGCGCGGCCGCTACTCGAGCTACCGCGGCTCGCTGTGGGATCGCGGCATCCTCCCGCAGGACACGCTCAAGCTGCTGGCGCAGGCCCGCGGCGGCTACGTCGAGGTCGACACGAGCGAGACGATGGACTGGGCGGCGCTGCGCTCGCGCATCGCGGCACACGGCATGCGCAACTCGAACTGCGTGGCGATCGCGCCGACGGCGACGATCTCGAACATCATCGGCGTTTCCGCGTGTATCGAGCCGACGTTCCAGAACCTCTACGTGAAGTCGAACCTCTCGGGCGAGTTCACGGTGGTCAACGACTACCTGGTGCGCGACCTGAAGGCGCGTGGCCTGTGGGACGAGGTGATGGTCGCCGACCTGAAGTACTTCGACGGCACGCTCTCGCGCATCGACCGCGTTCCGGCCGACCTGCGCGCGATCTACGCCACGGCGTTCGAAGTCGACGCGACGTGGCTCGTCGAAGCGGCGTCGCGTCGCCAGAAGTGGATTGACCAGGCGCAGTCGCTCAACATCTACATGGCGGGCGCGTCAGGCAAGAAGCTCGACGAGGTCTACAAGCTCGCCTGGCTGCGCGGCCTGAAGACGACCTACTACCTGCGCACGATGGCCGCCACGCACGTCGAGAAGTCGACGGTCGCGCACGGCGCGCTGAACGCGGTGCCGACGAACGGCGACGGCGGCAGCGGTGCGGGTGGTGCCGGTGGTGCATTCGGTGGCGGCGCGAGCTTCGGCGCAGCCGGCGGCGCGGGCTCGACGGTGCTCAACGCGGCGCCTGCTGCCGCGGTGCCGCAAGCGGTGGAAGCCGCACCGGAAGCGGAAGGCCCCGTGTGCATGATGCGTCCGGGCGACCCGGGCTTCGAAGAGTGCGAAGCCTGCCAGTGAGCTAGCGCTCAGCAGCACGCTATGTAGTTAGTAGTAGATGAAGTAAAGGGCGGCGTGCGCGATGCGCGCCGCCCGCATCGAATCCGCAAGCCCGCTTCTAACCCGGCGTCACGCACGACGGCTCACCTCCGGTCTCCTTCTCGTTACGCACGGCAGACATGCCGCGACTCACGCAAGAGAGGTCGGCGAGCGAGGGCATCAGGAATCCCTGGCGTCTTCTCGCTGATGTACCCGACGCACCTGGTATACGCCGCACGAAGCGCGATCGCGCAACGCGAATCACGTTGGCCGAGGGCTCACGCGAATCGCGCGACGACCAACGCATGCATCGTCATCGCATCGATTGCACGACTCGATCGACGCGTTGCAATCACAAAGTGTTGTATGCAGGTCGCAATGCGATTCGAAAAAAGGAATTTTCGTGTGCGAACCCTTTTATCGCTCACGAAAAGATGGTACAAACCGATCTAAATTGATGGTGACATTTATGCTCAACTGGGATGACGAGAACACGGCCGTAACTCCGTCGAGCGGTGCGCAGCAAAACGCAGTGCGCAACCCCGCGGGATTCGCCGTCTCGAACGCCGACGTGCAGTTCGGTCAGCGTCTTGCTCCTCAGGTTTCCACGGCGGAGAACATTTTCTCCAACGACTTCGCGGTCGCCCCGCCGGCTGCTGCGCCGGTGTCGTCCGAAGCGCGCGTGAATGTCGCCGACAAGCGCATCATCAACGGCCAGACCGACGTGAACCAGTTGGTCCCGTTCAAGTACAAGTGGGCCTGGGAGAAGTACCTGTCCGGCTGCGCGAACCACTGGATGCCGCAGGAAATCAACATGTCCCGCGACATCGCCCTGTGGAAGGATCCGAACGGGCTGACCGAGGACGAGCGCCGCATCGTCAAGCGCAACCTCGGCTTCTTCGTGACGGCCGACTCCCTCGCCGCGAACAACATCGTGCTGGGCACCTACCGCCACATCACGGCGCCCGAATGCCGCCAGTTCCTGCTGCGCCAGGCGTTCGAAGAGGCGATCCACACGCACGCTTACCAGTACATCGTCGAGTCGCTGGGTCTGGACGAGAGCGAGATCTTCAATGCGTACCACGAGGTCAAGTCGATCCGCGACAAGGACGAGTTCCTGATCCCGTTCATCCAGACGCTGACCGATCCCGCCTTCAAGACCGGCACGACCGACGCCGACCAGAAGCTGCTCCGGTCGCTGATCGTGTTCGCCTGCATCATGGAAGGCCTGTTCTTCTATGTCGGCTTCACGCAAATTCTCGCGCTGGGCCGCCAGAACAAGATGACCGGCGCCGCGGAGCAATATCAGTACATCCTGCGCGACGAGTCGATGCACTGCAATTTCGGCATCGACCTCATCAACCAGATCAAGCTCGAGAACCCGCACCTGTGGACCCCCGCGTTCCGTGCAGAGATCGCTGATCTGTTCAAGCAGGCCGTGGACCTCGAATACCGTTATGCCGAAGACACCATGCCGCGCGGCGTGCTGGGTCTGAATGCGGCGATGTTCAAGAGCTATCTGCGCTTCATCTGCAACCGTCGTTGCCAGCAGATCGGTCTCGATCCGCTGTTCCCGAACGAAGAAAACCCGTTCCCGTGGATGAGCGAGATGATCGACTTGAAGAAGGAGCGTAACTTCTTCGAGACGCGCGTGATCGAATATCAGACGGGCGGTGCGCTGTCCTGGGAATAACCCGGACGCACTGCGGATCCAGTCTTTTGGGGTGCCGGCCGCGCAGCGTCACGCGACGCGCGCGGGATGCCGGCTAGATGATTAGGAGCAGGAACGCCTGATGCAAAGCGTGCCCGGGGCCCCGGTGGCCTACCGATACGACTGGCACTTTGCGAACCCTTCAGAGGGATGGGCAAACTTCCCCCCGGAAAAAGGCGCAGGCCCCACGTGTGGTGTGGCTTGCGTCCTCAACGAACGTTGGCCGGCGTCGGTATCCGACGCGGGTTTGACCTGGCGCGCTGTGCCCGAGGGCCCAGTGCGCCTTACCGCATTCATTAGCGTAAGCGCGCGGGATCAGCGTACGCCGATGAATAGCCCGCTTCGTAGTGTGCGCCGTGAGAAGCGTTCGCGGGAAGCGGGTTTTGACGAAGGGTGTGTTTGAACTAACTCTCATCTGAACCTGAAGGAGAAGAAAATGGCAACTGCCAAGAAGAAACCGGCGGCCAAGAAGGTCGCAGTGAAGAAGGTTGCAGCGAAGAAGGCAGCACCGGCCAAGAAGGCTGCTGCGAAGAAGGTTGCGGTCAAGAAGGTCGCAGCGAAGAAAGTCGCCGTGAAGAAGGTTGCTGCGAAGAAGGCAGCGCCGGCGAAGAAGGCCGCAGCGAAGAAGGTTGCGGTCAAGAAGGTCGCAGCGAAGAAAGTCGCCGTGAAGAAGGTTGCTGCGAAGAAGGCAGCACCGGCGAAGAAGGCCGCAGCGAAGAAGGTTGCCGCCAAGAAGGTCGCGGTGAAGAAGGTTGCTGCGAAGAAGGCAGCGCCGGCGAAGAAGGCCGCGGCGAAGAAGACCGCAGCCAAGAAGGCGCCTGCGAAGAAGGCTGCTGCGAAGAAGGCTGCCAAGAAGGCGCCCGCGAAAAAGGCTGCCGCTCCCGCACCTGCTGCCCCCGTTGCGCAACCGGCCGCGCCCGCTGCAACGGTGAAAACGGCGCTGAACCCGGCCGCAGCATGGCCGTTCCCGACCGGAAGCCGTCCGTAATATGTCGTAGTACCAGGCGAGGCGCGCGTGCCTTGGAGGGCGCGCGCTTCGCGGTTCGCCAGGCTTCGGAGTCGTTGCGAAGCCCGGACATGATCCCGTCGCCGGGTTTGCCCGCGGCGGGATTTTTTTCGTCTCTCAGCCTTGCGGCCCGGTGATCGCGTGGGCCGTATGGACTCCCTGGCGTGCAGGCACAAAAAGCGCAGGCATGAAAAAAGGCGCATGCACAGGGGAGCACATGCGCCTGAGGTTCCGCGTAAGGCGCGAGGCGCCGACGCGGTACAGGGGAAACCGGTAGTTAGTGGGTGACGCGGGTCACGCCGCCACTCGACAGCAGGCGCACACGATCGCCCGCGTTGAAGACTTCGCCGGTGGCCGTTTGCGTGATCGCGCGCAGGTCGCCGTTGTCGAGGCGCACCGTGATCTCCAGGCCGTCGCGCATGGCCACGCCGTTCTCGATCGCGTTGCCGGCCACGGCGCCCGCGATACCGCCGATGATGCCCGTGACGATCGAGCCCGTGCCGCCGCCGATCCGGCTGCCGGCCACGGCGCCCAGCGCGCCGCCGCCAACGGCGCCCAGACCGCTCGGCTGGCCGTTGTTCGAGCTGATCTTCACCGCGCGCACGCTCTCGACCGTGCCCATGCGGACCGTTTCTTCGCGCTGCGCCTGCGACGCCGTATAGACATCGGATGAACTGCTGTTATACGCACACCCCGACATCGCGAGCGAACCCGCGATCAAGACTCCGACAATCAGACGATTCGTTGTTTTCATACCCGTTGCTCCAAAAGGCCCCCGCGCGGGGCCCGTGTTCATTTCGGCAGTTCGTAACCGAACGCTTCCTTGAACCGTTCATTGATTTGCACCCTCGTGGGCGCATAGTTCTGCGGACCTTGTTGTTCGATCTTGAGCGCGCCCATCAGGCTCGCGAGCCGGCCGGCGGTTGCCCAGCCGAGGCCATTCTCGATGCCGTAGAGCAGGCCGCCGCGGAACGCGTCGCCGCAGCCGGTGGGGTCCAGCACCTGGGCGGCCTTCACCGCCGGAATCTCTTCGATACTGCCGTCATGATAGATCTGCGACCCATGCTCGCCGCGCGTGACAATCAGCGCGTCCACTTTGCTGGCGATCTCGTCGAACGACCAGCCGGTGCGATGGCTCACAAGGTTGGCTTCGTAATCGTTGACCGCAACATACGTCGCAAGTTCAATGGCGCGGCGTAGCGACGCACCGTCGAACAGCGGCAGACCCTGGCCCGGGTCGAAAACGAACGGGATGCCGGCCTTCGCGAATTGCTCGACGTGCTGGACCATGCCGTCGAAGCCGTCCGGGGCGACGATGCCGAGCTTGATGCCGGGCGCTTCGTCGGCGCGGTTCAGGTGGGACTGCATCATCGCGCCCGGGTGGAACGCGGTGATCTGGTTGTTCTCGAGGTCGGTCGTGATCATCGCCTGCGCCGACCAGGTGTCGGGCAGCACGCGCACGTGCGCCTTCGAAAGGCCGAGCGTGTCGAGACGCTCGAGGTAAGGCGCGGCATCGGCGGCGCCGAGCGTCGCCATGATGCGCGCGTCGCCGCCGAGCAGATGCAGCGCGTAGGCGATGTTGCCCGCACAGCCGCCGAATTCGCGGCGCATCGTCGGCACGAGGAAGCTCACGTTCAGGATGTGCACCTGCTCGGGCAGGATGTGTTCCCGGAAGCGACCCTCGAAGGTCATGATGTTGTCGTAGGCGAGCGAGCCGCAGATCAGCGTAGCCAAGGCGGGATGTCCTGTAGGGCGTGGAATGAGAGGGCGCGCGCCGCGCGAGGCGGCGCGCCGGCCCTGGATTACTTCAGGGCTGCGAGGGCAGCGTCGTAGTTCGGTTCGTTCTTGATTTCCGAAACGCGCTCGGCGTACACGACGTTGTCGTTGGCGTCGATCACCACGACTGCGCGCGCGGTCAGGCCGGCGAGCGGGCCGCTCGTCACGTCCACGCCGTAGGCCTGGGCGAAGTCGTGGCCGCGGAAGGTCGAGGCCGTCACGACGTTTTCGATGCCTTCGGTCGAGCAGAAGCGCGCAGCGGCGAAGGGCAGGTCGCCCGAGACGACCACGACGACCGTGTTGTCGAGCTTGCCTGCGGATTCGTTGAACTTGCGCGTGGAGGTGGCGCAGACCGGCGTGTCGAGGCTCGGGACGATGTTCAGCACCTTGCGCTTGCCGCCGAAGTCGGCGAGCGAAATGGGCTTCAGATCACGGCCGACGAGCGAGAACGCCGGTGCCTTCTGGCCGGCCGACGGGAACGTGCCTGCGACGTCGATCGGGTTACCACCCAGCGTAACTTGACTCATGATGTGCTCTCCGGGAATGCATTTAGAGGTAAAAAAAAGCGCGTCCGGCAGCGCCCGACGCAGGGAACGCGCGGGCCGCGGGAAGGGCGGCGCCGCAAACGAAACAGGCATCAGGGATAGAAAATCTCGATGCGGAAGTTCGAGGCAACGACGTTGCCGGTGTCGAGCCGCACGATCATCATCTGCGTGGTGCGTGCGGGCAGGCCGGCCTCGAGGTGCGTGCCGGGGCTCACATAGTCCTGCGGCCACAGCACGCGGCGCACGACCACGTTGTTCTGGCGGTCGAGCAGCGTGAGTTCCATCGCCGGATACGCGAGCGCCACGCTGAAATGATTGCGCAGCGGCACCTTCAGTTCGAGGTGATGCGGATCGTCCACCTGGCGCAAGTCGGACGGCTCGACCTGCAGGCCGTCGATGTCACGCGGCGGCATCACGCGGCAGCCGATCTGCTGGCAGGCCTGTACATACAGCGGCTGCGAATCGGGCCAATACACCATCACGGTCTCGCGCAGCCACCAGGCGAGCTGTGCGCCGAGCAGCGCGAGCAGCACGAGCGCGACGAGCCCGCCGACGATGCGCCAACCCGTGCGGCGCGGCGCGCGCGCCGGCGCTTCGCGCGTGACGGCGAAGGGCTCCGCGCCGTCGTTGGGCGAGAGCGCGCTGAACGTGGGGGTGGCTGCAACGCCAGGCGAAGGAGGAGCGGATGAAGCGGTGGCAGATGAAGCGGCACCGCGCGAGAACACGGGTTCGGGATCGTGCGTCCGGGCAGCGGCGGCATCGGTTGCCGAGAGCGTGGGCTCGGTGAGACCGGGTTCGACGCGGCGCCACGAGGAAGCTCGCTCCGCCTGCGGGGTCTGCGCGAGTGCCGGTTCGTCGTGGAGGCGGTTAGTCCCGGCGCCCGGGGCCACCCCGGTACGCGGCAACTGGTCGGCTGTGTATTGCAGACCCGGATCGACGCTGCTGCCGGGACGCGGTGCCCACGGATCCCAGGCGCGGTTCGAGAAGTCGGGTCCGGCGGCGGGTTCGGTCGCCGCTGCGTGCCCTTCTGCGGACGGGATCGGCTCGCTCGCCGTCAGGCGTGCCGCCACGTCGGCCGCAACGGGCACGGCGCTTGCGAAGTCACCGCCCGCGGCGACTTCGAACAGGCTGCCCGACGCGTCGAACGCTTCCCGGCAGTGCCCGCAGCGCACGAGGCCGCGGCGCGCAGCAAGCTGCGCGGGCTGAACACGGAAGACGGTTTCGCAGAACGGACAGCGCGTTGCGAGGAGCATGTGGGCCGGAACCGGGAGGTGGGCGATACCCGCCATTCTACTGGCAATCCACGGCTACCCGCGCCGTGTGCCGGCAAGGCAAACCCAGCCTTCGTGCTCGCGCCAGACCGCGATGTCGATCCAGCGTTCGTACACGCGCGCGACCTCTTCGGCCTGGCGCGCGAGAATGCCCGAGAGCGCAATGCGACCGCCCGGCTTCACGCGCGACGAAAGCATCGACGCCATCAGCTTGAGCGGATTCGAGAGGATGTTCGCGACCACGATGTCGAACTCGCCCGGCGGGCAGTCGTCGGGCAGGCCGTAGGTGACGTCGGCGCGATTGCGCTCGCTGTTGTGGCGCGCCGACTCGACCGCCTGCGGGTCGATGTCGATACCGATCACGGGGTTGGCGCCGCACTTCTGCGCGAGGATCGCGAGGATGCCCGAGCCGCAGCCGTAATCGAGGAGCGAGTTGCCCGCCTTCACGTTCTGCTCGAGCCACTCCATGCACAGGCGCGTGGTGGGGTGGCTGCCCGTGCCGAACGCGAGGCCCGGATCGAGTTCGAGCACGAGTGCGTCGGGGTCCGGCGCATCGTGCCAGGACGGCACGACCCAGATGCGCTCGCCGATGGCGATCGGCTCGAACTGCGATTGCGTGAGCCGCACCCAGTCCTGTTCCTCCACGTCGCGCAGCGAGAACTTCGGCGTTGCGCCGAGGCCCAGTTCGTTCGCGGCGGCCGCGAGCAGCACGGCGGGATCCTGCTCGTTGCCGATCAGCGCGATCACGCGCGAATGCTGCCAGGCGGTGCGCTCGGGCGTGAGGCCCGGCTCGCCGAAGAGCGGCTGCTCATCGGGCGTGTCGGCATCGGCGTCTTCCACCGACACCGACAGCGCGCCGAGCTCGATCAGCGCGTCGGAGAGTTCCTCCGCGCGCTCGCGATCGAGCTCGACGATCAGTTCCCGATAGCTCATGGATTACGCTTCTTCCTTCTTGACCTGCTGGCGCTCGGCCAGACGGTTTTCGAGGTAATGGATGCTCGTGCCGCCTTCGACGAACTTCGCGTCGAGCATCAGCTCGCGGTGCAGCGGGATGTTGGTCTGGATGCCTTCGACCACCATTTCCGAAAGGGCGATGCGCATGCGCTGGATCGCCTGCTCGCGTGTCGCGCCGTAGGTGATCAGCTTGCCGATCATCGAATCATAGTTCGGCGGCACGAAATAGCCATTGTAGGCGTGCGAATCGACGCGCACGCCGGGGCCGCCCGGCATGTGCCACGAGGTGAGACGACCCGGCGACGGCGTGAACTTGAACGGATCTTCCGCATTGATGCGGCACTCGATCGCGTGGCCCTTCAACTGGATGTCGCGCTGACGGAACGAGAGCTTCTCGCCGGCGGCGATGCGGATCTGTTCCTGCACGATGTCGATGCCGGTGATGAGCTCGGTGACCGGGTGCTCGACCTGCACGCGCGTGTTCATTTCGATGAAGTAGAACTCGCCGTTTTCGTAGAGGAATTCGAACGTGCCCGCGCCGAGATAGCCCATCTTCTTGCAGGCGTCGGCGCAGCGGTCGCCGATGCGGTCGAGCAGGCGCCGCGCGATGCCCGGCGCCGGCGCTTCTTCGATCACCTTCTGGTGGCGGCGCTGCATCGAGCAGTCGCGCTCGCCGAGCCACACGGCATTCTTGAACGAGTCCGCGAGTATCTGGATTTCGACGTGGCGCGGGTTCTCGAGGTACTTCTCCATGTACACCTGCGGGTTGCCGAACGCACGGCCGGCTTCCTCGCGGGTCATGTTGACCGCGTTCACGAGCGCCGCTTCCGTGTGCACGACGCGCATGCCGCGGCCGCCGCCGCCGCCTGCGGCCTTGATGATGACCGGGTAGCCGATCGCGCGCGCGATCTTCACGATCTCCTTCGGATCGTCGGGCAGGGCGCCTTCCGAGCCCGGCACGCAGGGCACGCCGGTCTTGATCATCGTCTGCTTCGCGGTGACCTTGTCGCCCATCATGCGGATCGTGTCCGGGCGCGGTCCGATGAACACGAAGCCCGATTGCTCGACGCGCTCGGCGAAGTCCGCGTTCTCGGAGAGAAAGCCGTAGCCGGGGTGAATCGCTTCGGCGTCGGTGACCTCGGCCGCGCTGATGAGCGCCGGCATGTTGAGGTAGCTCAGATTCGACGGCGCCGGTCCGATGCAGACCGCCTCGTCGGCGAGCTTCACGTACTTGGCTTCCTTGTCGGCTTCCGAATAGACGACGACCGTCTTGACGCCGAGCTCGCGGCACGCGCGCTGGATGCGGAGCGCGATTTCGCCACGGTTGGCAATGAGGATTTTTTCAAACATGGTGGGTATTCGACTCATCAATGGGCGCCGCTGAAAACGCGAGCGGGCTGCCTCAGAGGATCGGTCGCGCGTGCAAGGCCCGAGAAGGCCGCGGCACGCGCCAGAAGCGACGCGTGCGCTTTTCCCGCATACGGAAAAAGCGCGGACAGCTTTAGGCGATCACGTACAGCGGCTGGCCGTATTCGACGGCCTGGCCGTTATCGACGAGGATTTCCTTGACCACGCCGGCCACGTCCGACTCGATTTCGTTGAGCAGCTTCATCGCTTCGATGATGCAAAGCGTCTGGCCTTCCTTGACCGTGTCGCCGACCTGGACGAACGGATCGGCGCCCGGCGACGGTGCGCGGTAGAACGTGCCGACCATCGGCGAGGTCACGACGTGGCCCTGCGGGACGGCCGGCGCGGCGGCGGCCGGAGCGGCGGCTTCGGGGGCATGGCCCGGCGCGGCGAGCGGGGCAGCGGCCGGCGCGGCGTATTGCGCGGCCGGCTGGACGTAAACCGGCGGCGCGTTCTTCACGATACGCACCTTGCCTTCACCCTCGGTGACTTCGAGCTCCGAGATGCCCGATTCGGAGACGAGGTCGATCAGAGTCTTCAGCTTACGTAGATCCATGGTGCAGCCCCTTTGAATACGTGAAGTGCCGGGGCGCGGGCCCCGGCACGGGATGGGTTTTGTCTGTCAGATGCGTGGGCTATTCTGCCTGCGCGGCCGGCGAATCAGGCGCTCTTGCCGGCGGCGAGCCGGTCGAGCGCGAATTCGAGCGCGTACAGATAGCCCTTCCAGCCGAGGCCGCAGATGACGCCTTCGGCCTGGTCGGAGAAGTACGAGTGATGCCGGAACGCTTCGCGGCGATGCACGTTCGACAGGTGAATTTCGACGAACGGAATGCCGACGCCCGCAAGCGCATCCCGGATCGCCACGCTCGTGTGCGTGTACGCCGCCGGGTTGATCAGGATGAAATCGGTATGTTCCGCGCGCGCGGCCTGGATGCGATCGACGAGCGCGCCTTCGTGATTGCTCTGGAATGTCGCGAGATCGACGCCTGCGTCCGCGGCGCGGTCGGAGAGCGCCTGATCGATCTGCGGGAGCGTCACGCGCCCATAGACCTCAGGTTCCCGGGTGCCGAGAAGATTGAGGTTGGGGCCGTGCAGAACCAGCAGTCGCGTCATGGTTGCTTCTTTTCCGTGGAGTTGCGCGAACTTTAGCGCCGATTAGAGAAATTTGTCTAGTTTTCCGAACGGGGGATATGACCCCAAGCTCGTCCGGAGCCCGGCAGAATCCCTGATCTTCCGTCAAATAACGTAAATTCCACGGCAAAAAGTGCTGTACGGCCGTTAAGATCAGGTCAAAGTTTCCACTGCTTCAAAGTGCGTCGAGCGTACGCCGCAGCTCGTCCGGTTTGATTTGGCCTAATTTTGTCGCGCGTACGTTGCCGTTCGCGTCGATTACGACCGTGTAAGGCAGGCCGCCCGCCATGTTGCCGAAGGCGCGGGCGACGTCCGCGCCGCCGAATCCGGCGACATAGACCGGATAGTCGACGTGCACTTTCTGAAGGAAGGTCTTGATGTTGGTGCTCGAATCGACGCCGAGTCCCAGGAACTGGATGCCTTTTTTCGCGTACTCGCGCTGAAGTGCCGAGAGTTCGGGCATTTCCTCGACGCACGGCCCGCACCACGAAGCCCAGAAGTTCACGACGATCGGCCGGCCCTTGTAGAGGGCGAGCGACTGGGGCTTGCCGTCGGGTGTCGTCACCGCCGCCGACCAGAGCTGGCCGACTGCGTTCTGCGACGTCGCGGCCTGGGCCGCATCGGCCGTCCCCGCGTTGCCGCCGTTGGCCCAATGTCCCGCCAGAATGCCGCCGCCGGCGGCCACTGCCGCTACCGCGACACCGGCCAGAATCCGCTTCGTGTTCATCGCTGCGCTTTTCGGTTGATCGTGCTGGTTTAGAGGGCACCGGTCAGGGTGCGGGAGAGTCGTTACCTGCGTCGTGTTCGTCAGCTTCGTCGCCTTCGTCGATCAGCGCCTGCAACGCCGGCGCACTCGCGCGGGCGAGGCGCCCGCGCGCGTCGGCACGGACCGCGCCGCGCAGGTCGTCGGTATCGTAGAGCGCAACGTGGATGCCCACCGGCGCCTCGTCGCGGGATACCTTGTAGATGAAGCTCAGCGTTTCCACGTAACCGCGCGCCGCGAAATGGCGCGTTTCCGAGACGTCATATTGCACATTCGCATTGAGCAGCCAGATGGCGACGTCTTTCGGGTTGTCGCAGAAGATCTGCAAATGGATGTCCGAATGCTCGCCCGCCGTGCCGTTGAGCACCGCGCCCGTCACGAACGGCTGGAAGGCGTCGAGCCGCTTCATCCAGTCGAGCGCGATCTCACGCAGGCGCCGCAGCACGGCCGGCTGGCTTTCACCCTGAAACAGGGCCTGATATTCGCGGATCTCGTCTTCAATCTGGTCGTTATCGGGCAGCCAGCCGCCTTCGATGCGCGTTTCCCCCACGACCTGCCGCGCTGCCTTGCGCTTGGCCGTTGCGTAGTCGAGTCCGTCCTCGGCGATCATCCGTGCTGCCGCGATGGCGATTTCCTCGCGCACGCGTTGCGGATCGAAATGTGATCTGCGAATCATGCGTCAATCATACTAGAGAAAGTCCGGGGTCCCGGAGGCCACGGTGCCCCGGCCTGCCCGGGCAGCCCCCTCGGCGGGGCCGCCGCCCCGCGCCGAAAACGCCCGGGGCCTCGGGTACAATACCGTTCTTTGCGGGGGCGCACGCCGCCGTCTTCGCTCATCCCACCCGGCAAACCCAATAACCCGTTTCCCGGCGCCCGCGCGGCGCGCAAGGCTTATGCACATCCATATCCTCGGCATCTGCGGTACGTTCATGGGCGGTCTCGCCGTGCTCGCGCGCAGCGCAGGCCACACCGTGACAGGCTGCGACGCGGGGGTGTATCCGCCGATGAGCACCCAGCTCGAAGCGCAGGGCATCCGCCTGATCGAGGGCTATGACGCAAGCCAGGTCGAGCTGAACCCCGACCTTTACGTCATCGGCAACGTGGTCACGCGCGGCAATCCGCTGATGGAGGAGATCCTCAATCGCGGGCTGCCGTATACGTCGGGGCCGCAGTGGCTGGGCGAGCATGTGCTGCAGGACAAATGGGTGCTCGCGGTAGCGGGCACGCACGGCAAGACCACGACGAGCTCGATGCTCGCCTGGCTGCTGGAAGACGCGGGCCTGAATCCCGGCTTTCTGATCGGCGGAGTGCCGCTCAATTTCGGCGTCTCGGCGCGGCTCACCGATTCGAGCTTCTTCGTGATCGAAGCCGACGAGTACGACACGGCGTTCTTCGACAAGCGTTCGAAGTTCGTCCATTACCGGCCGCGCACGGCCGTGCTGAACAACCTCGAATACGATCACGCCGACATCTTCCCCGATCTCGCCGCCATCGAAACGCAGTTCCATCATCTCGTGCGCACGATCCCGGGCGTGGGCCGCATCGTGACGAACGGCCGTTCGGATGCGCTCGAGCGCGTGCTCGCGCGCGGCGTGTGGAGCGAGGTGGAACGCTTCGGCGTGGACGGCGGCTGGCAGGCGTTGCCCGCGGAGGATGGCGTGCCCGTGGACGAGCGTTTTGCCGTCTATCACAACAGCGAACGCGTGGGCGTAGTGGGGTGGCAGATCCAGGGCGAGCACAACCGCCAGAACGCGCTGGCCTCGATTGCCGCCGCGCGCAGCGTGGGCGTGCCGCCGGCGCAGGCTGCCCGATCGCTTTCGGACTTCCGCAACGTGAAGCGCCGCATGGAAGTGCGCGGTAGCGTGGACGGCGTGACCGTCTATGACGACTTCGCGCACCATCCCACGGCGATCGAAACGACGGTCGCGGGACTGCGCACGCGCGTGGGCCGCGACAATACCCGCATCCTCGCCGTGCTGGAGCCGCGCTCGAACACGATGAAGCTCGGCGTGATGAAGGCGCAGTTGCCGGCCAGCCTCGCTGATGCCGACCTCGTGTTCGGCTACGGCGCGCCGAGCGGCAAGGACGCGCTGGGCTGGGACCTCGCGGAGGCGCTCGCGCCGCTGGGCGCGAAGGCGCAGGCGTTCCACGACCTCGATGCGCTGGTGAAGGCGGTGGCCGCCGCCGCCCGTCCCGGCGATCAGGTGCTCGTGATGAGCAACGGCGGTTTTGGCGGCGTGCATCAGAAGCTGCTGGATGCGCTTTCGGCGCGGAGCGCCACGTGATCGTCTACTTGCACGGCTTTCGCTCGTCGCCGCAGTCGTTCAAGGCGCGGCTGCTCGCAGCGCGTCTTGCCGAACTGGGCCGCAGCGCCGAATGGCTCTGCCCCGTGCTGCCGGTCTCGCCCGCCGAGGCGATCGCGCTGGCCGAGCGCGAGATCGCCGCGCGCCTGCGAGCGAACGAAACCGGCGATAGCGACGATAGCGGCGCGCGCGTGACGCTGATCGGCAGCTCGCTCGGCGGCTATTTCGCGACGTATCTCGCGCAAAAGCACGGCTGGCGCGCCGTGCTGCTCAACCCGGCGGTGGTGCCGGACCGCGACCTGTCGAAGTATCTGGGCGAGCAGCCGCTCTGGCACGGCGGCGGTAGCATCGTCGTCGAGCCGCGCCATCTGGACGAGTTGCGTTCGCTGGCGGTCGCCCAGGTGACGCAGCCCGAACGCTACTGGCTGATCGCCGCGACGGGCGACGAGGTGCTCGACTATCGCGAAATGCTCGCGCACTACGCGGGCGTGCCCACGCGGTTGATCGAGGGCAGCGACCACGGCATCAGCGAATTTGCCGATTACGTCGATGACGTGATCGCATGGTGCGACGCGCCCTGACGCGTCGATTCATCTTCCGGCTTCGCGCAGCGCGCGCGAACGCCTATATGTATACAGCGCAGCACCGCTTCCGGCCATGTCCCGAACATGGCGCGAGCGGTTCAAGCAAGTCTGAACGAGAGTGTTGAGTGAACGTTTTCTTTGAGGAATCGGGCAGTTTCAAGGCCGGCAGCGTGCTGTCGCGCCAGGGCGATGCGTTCCAGGTCGAGTTGCCGGGCGGACGCCGCGCGAAGGTACGCGCGAAAGACGTGCTGATCGAATTCGACAAGCCCACGGCCGGCGAACTGATGGAGCAGGCGGAAGCCGCCGCGCAGGAGATCGACCTCGACTTCCTGTGGGAGTGCGCGCCTGCCGACGAATTCGCGTTCACGGCGCTCGCCGCGGAATATTTCGGCGAGACTTCGGGCCCGACCGAACGCGCCTCGCTCGTGCTGCGCCTGCACGGCTCGCCGGTGTACTTTCGCCGCAAGGGGCGCGGCCAGTATCAGCGCGCGCCCGAAGAGCAGCTCAAGATGGCGCTCGCCTCGCTCGAGCGCAAGCGTCAGCAGGCGCTCGTGCAGGCCGGTTTCGAAGAGGAACTGAAGGCGGGCAAGCTGCCCGAAGCGTTCGAGGGCAAGGCGCTGGGCCTGCTCACGAAGCCCGACAAGAATTCGATCGAATACAAGGCGCTCGAAGCCGCCGCCGCCGCGCGGGGCATTTCGATGCCGCGCCTGATGCTCGAATGCGGCGGCATTGCCTCGCCGCGCGCACTGCACGAGGCGCGCTTCCTCGCGGAATTCTTCCCGCACGGCACGGGCTTTCCGGCCGTGCAGGTGGGCGCGCTGCCCGAAGATCTGCCCGAGGCCAATGTCGAGGCGTTCTCGATCGACGACGTCACGACCACCGAAATCGACGACGCGTTCTCCATCGAGCATCTGGCCGACGGCCGCGTGCGCATCGGCATCCACATCGCGGCGCCGGCACTCGGCATCCAGCGCGGCGACATGGCGGACACGATCGCGCGCACCCGGCTTTCGACGGTCTATATGCCCGGCGACAAGATCACGATGCTGCCCGACGATTTCGTCGATGCGTTCACGCTCAAGGAAGGCAGCCTGCGCCCGGCGCTCTCGCTGTACTCCATCGTGAATCGCGAGACCCAGGAGATCGTGGCGAGCGAAACGCGCGCCGAGCGCGTGTTCGTGAAGAACAACCTGCGCCACAACACGCTCGACGAACTCGTGACCGAAGAGACGCTCGCGGCCGGCACGGGCGAGTATCCGCACAAGGACGACATCGCCGTGCTGTGGCCGTTCGCGCAGGCGCTGTTCGAGAAGCGCCAGCAGGCGCGCGCCGGCTACGGTCTGCGCCGCGAAGTGCAGCGCAACACCGACTTCAACTTCTACGTGGACGGCGAGCACGTCACGATCACGCCGCGCCGCCGCGGTTCGCCGCTCGACACGATCGTCGCGGAGCTGGCGATTCTCGCGAATTCGACCTGGGGCGCCTTCCTGCACGACCACGGCGTGCCGGGCATCTACCGCTCGCAGCGCGCGTTCGGCGCGCCGAGCGGCCCGAAGCGCACGCGCATGCAGACCACGGCTGCGCCGCACGAGGGCCTCGGCGTCTCGCAGTACGCCTGGAGCACCTCGCCGCTGCGCCGCTACGTCGACCTCGTGAACCAGTGGCAATTGCTCGCGTGCGTGGAGCACGGCGTCACGGCGAAGCTCGCCGCTCCGTTCAAGCCCAAAGACGCCGACCTCTTCGCGGTCGTGCAGGGCTTCGACGAAACCTATACGGCCTACGCCGACTACCAGCGCCGCATGGAGTACTTCTGGTGCCTGCGCTGGCTCAAGCAGGAGAACCGCCGGGAATTCGCGGCGACCGTCATCAAGGACGATCTCGTGCGCTTCGAGGAAGTGCCGCTCATCATGCACGTGCCCGCGCTTGGGGTGCATGCGCGCGGCACGCGTGTGCTGCTCGAGGTGATGTCGATCGACGAGCTGACTATCGAAGCTTCGGTGCGCATGCTGCGCGTGCTCGACGCGCCCGTGGTGGCGAGCGGCGCGGAAGAAGAGGATGCGGGCGAAGACGAAGAACTGATCGACGCCACGGAAGAGACGGCCGAGAGTGAAGCCGAGGCGCTGGCCGAGTCGGATGCGGGTGCCGCAGAAGCCGAGGGAGAAGCCGGCGAGGGTGAGCCGGGCGGCGAGGAAGTCCAGCAATCGCAGCACGCAGCGGAGACGCGCGAATGAGTGCCGCGACGCGCGCTGGCGAGGCCATTGTCGAGGCCGACCGTTATGCCGTGATCGGCAACCCGATCGCGCACAGCAAATCGCCGTTCATTCATGCGCAGTTCGCGCAGCAAACCGGCGAGCGCATCGACTATGGGCGCCTGCTCGCGCCGCTCGACGGCTTCGTCGCCGAGGTGAACGCGTTCCGCGCCGCGGGCGGCCGCGGCATGAACGTGACGGTGCCGTTCAAGCTCGAAGCGCACGCGCTGGCGCACCGGCTCTCGCCGCGCGCAGCGGCGGCAGGCGCGGTGAACACGCTGCGTTTCGACGCAGATGGCATCTTCGGCGACAACACCGACGGCTTCGGTCTCGTGCGCGACATCGAATCGAATCTGGGCGTGGCGTTCAAGGGCGCGCGCGTGCTGTTGCTCGGCGCGGGCGGTGCGGCGCGCGGCGTGGTGTTGCCGATGCTCGAGCGCGGGCCGCGTGAGATCGCCATCGTGAACCGCACGGCCGCGAAGGCGCAAGACCTGATCGGCCAGTTCGCGGCGGCAGCAGCCGAAGCGGGCTGCATTCTCAACGGCGGCGGTCCGCAGGCGGTCGACGCAAAGCCCTATGACGTGATCGTCAACGCCACAGCGGGCAGCCTCGATGCAACGCTGCCCGAATGCGACGAGCGCGCGTTCGGTGCCGGCACGCTCGCCTACGACATGATGTACGGCGCGCAGCCCACCGTGTTCATGCGGCACGCGCAGTCGCTCGGCGCGCGTGCGGCGGATGGCCTCGGCATGCTGGTCGAGCAGGCCGCCGAATCGTTCTACGTGTGGCGCGGCGTGCGTCCCGACAGCGCGCTGGTATTGGCCGCGCTGCGCGCGCAGCTCGCGGCGCAGGCCTGACGCGTTTCATCGTGCGCACGCTGCCCACGCGAGAGGCCGCCGTGACGGGCCAACAGGCCGCGCGGCGCCCGGGCGCACTGCGCTGGGCGGCTTACGTGGGCTCGGTTTTCGCCATTGCGTGGATCGCGCTGCAGGTCTTCTATTTCGCGCAGATCGCCCTGTGGAACTTCGTCGATCCGCAATCGACGGCCTTCATGCGCACCGACGAGGCGCAACTGGGCGCCGGCCATCCCGGTTTCTCGATCCAGCACCAGTGGGTGCCGTATGAGCAGATTTCGCGCAATCTCAAGCGCGCGATCATCGCCTCCGAGGACGCTAACTTCGTCAACAACAACGGCTACGAAACCGACGCGATCCTGCAGGCGTGGGAGAAGAACAAGCAGCGCGGCCGCATCGTGCGCGGCGGCTCGACGATCTCCCAGCAACTCGCGCGCAACCTGTTCCTTTCTCGCGAGAAAAGCTATATCCGCAAGGGGCAGGAGCTCATCATCACGTGGATGCTGGAGACGCTGCTCGACAAGGAGCGCATCTTCGAGATCTATCTGAATTCGGTGGAGTGGGGCAACGGCGTCTACGGGGCCGAGGCCGCCGCGCATTACTACTACGGCACGTCGGCCGCGAAGCTCACGGCCTGGCAGGCGGCGCGCCTTGCCGTCATGCTGCCGCGTCCCAAGTACTTCGACGATCACCGCAATTCGCCGTATCTCGCCCAGCGCGCTGCCGTGATCGCACGGCGCATGGGCGCCGCCGAACTGCCGCATTGACGGTGCGGGCATAGGCCACGCACAGGCATAGGCATAAAAAAGCGCCGGACTTTCGATCGTTCCGGCGCTTCTTCGGGCATCCCCTCACAACTTCGTTTTACTGGCGCGCGAGACGCGCGTTATCCGGCATCGGCATGTTGAAGTTGGTGCGGAACGGATTGATGTCGAGCCCGCCGCGGCGCGTGTAGCGCGCGTAGACGGCAAGGCGATCCGGCTTGCACGCCTTCATGATGTCCACGAACATGCGCTCCGCGCACTGCTCGTGAAAGCCCGTGTGGTTGCGGTACGAGATGATGTAGCGCAACAGGCCCGCCTGGTCGATCTGCGGCCCCACGTAGTGAATCTGCACGCTGCCCCAGTCGGGCTGGCCCGTCACCGGACAGTTCGATTTCAAGAGATTCGAGTACAGCGTCTCTTCCACCGGTGCTTCGCCGAAGGCCGCCGTGAGGAGCGTGGCGTCGGGATGATAGACCTCGGCGTCCAGATCGAGACGGTCGAGCGAGAGGCCTTCGAATTCCTCGAACGGAATCTTGCCGAACGCGCCCGGCTGTTCGAGCCGCACCACCACCGAAGCGCCGCAGGCCGCCGAGATATCGCGCTTGAGCGTGTCGCGCACGGTGTCCACCGAGTCGAACGGCGTCTGCGCAAACGAGCCCAGATAAAGCTTGAACGACTTCGATTCGACGATGTTGGGCGAATCGGCGGGGATGAAGAACGTGGCGATGGCGATCTGCGGCTTGCCGCGCGCGTTGAGCCACGAAAGCTCGTAGGCGTTCCAGATATCGGTGCCGAAGAAGGGCAGTTGCGCGCCGATGCCGATCGCTTCGCGCGCGCCCACGCGCGGGATCGGGAACAGCAGCGAGGCGTCGTACTGTTCGGTATAGGCGGCGGGCTTGCCGAGCGGAGATTGTTCGGGAGTCATGATGCGCTGGTTACGATGGCTGCGTTGTTCGCCACGCCGCCGGCCACGTGCCCGGTCGCCGTGACCGAGCGTGCCGATTCGCAGTGGCGGATCTGGTCGTCGAAGAAAAAGTCGGGTTCGAACTCGCGCAGGAACGGGCCTTTGTCGAGTCCGCCGAGGAACATCGCTTCGTCGATTTCGATGTTCCAGGCCATCAGCGTGCGGATCGCGCGTTCGTGCGCCGGCGCGGAGCGCGCGGTCACGAGCGCGGTGCGGATGCGCATTTGCGCATTGGCGTCCGCGAGCTTCTGCAGGCGGTGCAGTGCTTCGAGCAGAGGCTTGAGCGGGCCTTGCGCGAGCGGCAGATCGCGATTGTCGCGCTCGTGGCTCACGAAGGCGGAAAGGCCCTCGTGCTGGAAGATCTGCTCGGCTTCGTCGGAAAACAGCACGGCATCGCCGTCGAACGCGATGCGAATCTCGTTCGCGTTGCGTTCCGCTATTGTCGCCGATTCTGGAAAGACGCGCGCGGCGGGAAATCCGGCGGCGAGCGCGCTGCGCACGTCGTCCTGATTCGCGGACAAAAAGAGCGAGGCGTTGAGCGGCTTCAGATAAGCCCACGGCGAGCGGCCGCGCGTGAACACGCCGCGCTCGACGTCGTTCAGGCCGTGCTCGCGGCACGAACTGAAGGTGCGCAGGCCGCTGATCGGATCGCTGCGCGAGAGAATCACCACTTCCACGTGGCGCGCGCCGTTGTTCAGCGCGAGCAGCTTGCGGATCAGCGCGAACGCGACGCCGGGCTGTGCGGGCACGGTGAGGCGCTCGCGCTGGAGCGCTTCGTAGGTGGCGAGATCGCCGGTCTCGAACACACGGTTTTCCTCTTCGAAATCGAAGAGCGCGCGCGACGAGATCGCGACCACGAGTTTGTCGGAGAGCGAAACACCCACGGTTGCTTTCCCTTGTGCCTTCATTTACGCGAGGAACAGCCGGTAAGCCGGATTGTGCGTCTCTTCCCAGTGCGGATAGCCGAGCGTGGCGAGAAAGCACCGGAACTCCGCATCGTCGGCGGCCGGCACCTGGATGCCCACCAGG
>NZ_CAJMZC010000024.1:0-58317 GCF_905220215.1 Paraburkholderia sp. J12 | reverse complement strand
CCCGGTCGGATTGGTGGGGAATTTCCTAAATCAAAGCCAACTAATAACGCTAGAAATGCTAGTGGCAGTTGAGCCATCAAATTCGGTTGCTTATTATGAAACGATTTTGCCCTACCTGAACAAGTACGCATCAATATATCTGGTTAACCAGCCCAAAAGAATTGCGCACTTCCTTTCGCAAGCGACGCATGAAAGCCAACTGCGCGCGTCCGAGGAAGGGTTAAACTACAATCCACAAAATATGAGAAAAACCTTTGGCTGCAAGGGCGGACCCCAAAATTATGACTCACACTGCGACGATTGCACACATGGCAGATTAAGAGAAAAACTTTGGAGTCAATCGCAATATTACGCTCATAATTCAGAGCCTCTAGCCGATTATGTATATGCCAATCGAATGGGAAACGGCGCCGAAGATAGCGGTGATGGGTATAAATATCGCGGACGCGGATTTATTCAAGTAACGGGCAAGGACGGCTACCAGTCATTTCAAGATGAGCATAATCGGAGGTCACCAGATGATCGACAGGATTTTATCGCGAATCCTGAAATTTTGTTTTCAAATTCCGAATATGCCGTCGAGTCGGCCTTTGTTTTTTGGGCGCGTACCAACCTGAATTCAGTTGCCGATTCTGGAACTGTCAAAGATGTGACGGAGGTTGTGAACGGAGGGCAAACAGGATACCCGGATCGTTTGCATCGCTTCAACATGATTGCCCCCATTTTAGGTCTGGCAACGGAGTAATTTATGGGAAAACCAAGAGTCATCGCCGCACTGATTATTAATTTGGCTGCAGCAACAGTTGCTCATGCAGAAGGGATGTGCAAATCTGGAGAATTGACAATCTTCAACTGTGCTTTATCCAAGTCAATTTCATCGCTGTGCCAATCTTCGGACAAAGGCGTTTTGACGTATCGCAATGGGATCGATAGGGAAGTTCGTTTTGAGCTATCGAATAAAGGCAACCAAAATTCGCCTGTTTTCTTTTTTTCCAATACCCCATACGCAGGAGGCGGAGAGGCTCATATTCGATTTTCGAATCAGGAATACACCTACTATTTATATGATAAGACAATAAAAACCGATGAAGGGCCTACGTTTTCCGCCGGTATAGTTATATACAAAAAAAACAAAATTTCAAATCTTGTTTGCAGTAATGACGCCTCCATTCACGAGGAGGCGTATCAATCCATGACCAAGGAAGCTTATCGTTCCATTGGCGCAAAGTAATCATTTCACCGATTTTCGGGCTGTCATCGTCATTTTTGTCGCAACTCGGCTTCGCGAGTCGACTTTTTTGTGCCCGCCCATTCCGGGTTCCTCAATCACGCTTTTGTGCCGCACACATGCGCCGCCCACGCTTGCATCATCGGGCGGCGCTGGTCCAGCAAATCAGTGCGGTGATAGGCCGCTTCGACCTTGTTCGCAACGGTGTGCGCGAGCGCCCGTTCGGCAAGGTCACGGGTGTAACCTTGTTCGCTGTAAAAATCGCGATGGCTGCTTCTGAAACCGTGCCGCGTTGCGACGCGCCCCGGCGTATCGCTTTTCGCTTTCACTCGACGTAATAGCGCCGTCAGGCGCCATATCAGATAGCACTTTGCCGCGCGGCGACGGAAACACCAAGGTCTCGTGCTGGTTCAATTCCTTCAGCCGCTTGACGAGCGCAAGCGCCACCGACGAGAGCGGGACGCGGTGCGGCTCTTTCGCCTTCATCCGCGTGCCGGGGATCGTCCACACGGCCGCGTCAAGGTCGAACTCGCTCCAGGTCGCGCCGCGCACTTCACCGCTACGCGCACCCGTGAGGACCGCGGAAAAGCATCGAGGCGCGCGTATTGTCGCCGGGTTCGATATCGCGAAGTTGCGCTTTCACGAAGGCGGGAATGTCGCGCCACGGCATCGCGGGCTGATGCTCCTTTTTCGCGTTTTGCTTCGGTAGAAGGTGATCGACAACGCCAACCGGGTTCGCCGTGATATGGCCGTGCGCCTAGGCCCATTGCATCACGGCGTGCATACGCTGGCGGGTACGGCTGGCGGTCTCGGCCTTGTCCAGCCAGATCGGCCTCAAGACTTCGGCGCAGTCGGCGGGCGTGATCGCGTCGAGCGGCTTTGTGCCGAGCTTCGGAAACACGTAGGTCTCTAACGTCGAAATCCACTACGCGGCGTGCTTCTCATTTTTCCAGCCGGGTTTGAGTTCTTCGTGGACCGTGCGTGCGGCCTTCTCGAACGTGAGCGCGGCGGCTGCAACGCTGGCGGCCTGCTGTTCGCGGTCGCGTTCCTCAACGGGTTGAAGTGCGTTCGCCTGTCTGTTAGCGCCATTTCAGCCCATCGTTTAGCCCATCACCGGATGGCGGATAACACCGGAATATTGTGGCCTGTTGCGGCGGTGATATGGCAGAAATGCGCTGTATCTATTGACTTTGACGGATTGACGCGGAAATTTACGGAATGAATTTTGGCGGACACCGCCTCCGCCAGATAATTAATTAAAACCCGTAAATTAAAACGTTTAAGGGTTTTTTTGACCCATCAATTAGCCCGTCACCGAGCCACGTTTCATGGCTGGCGCGTTGACTCCTCTCGAATTCGCCCCCATCGCGCGACCGCTGCGCACCGCTGCTAGAATCCCGCTATGTCCGTCGCACGGCGAGGGAACTGTGATGAGCAAGCACCATAGCAAAACGATTCCTGCTCAACGATGCGGGCGTCCTGTTCGGTGTATCCCGTCGCTGATACGCCAGGCGCGTCGCGACACTGTACGGCTTCAGAAGCAGTTTTCGCGATTTTTTCAGTGAACAAGGTTACGCCCGCGACTTCGCCGAGAGGGCGCTTGCGCATACTGCTGCAAACAAGCTTGAAGCGGCTTATCACCGCACTGATCTGCTTGCAGTGCGCCGCCCGATGATGCAAGTCTGGATAAAGTTTGTATGTAGCTTGCGAAATTAATCGGAGTCCGGTGCGAAACCGCAAAGCGACCGAACTCCGGATGTCTCAGTTAGGCTGATCGTCGCGCCATGTTTGGAACACCCGCATCAACTTTTTGACGCTCTGTCTTGTCCGATCGGAAGCATGTCCCGAAAAATAGGTTTTGTCGGTAGCGCTTACGGTCGCCGCATTGGTATCCAACCGAATGCCGCCAACTGATGTAGTCAGATACGTGACGTCGTAGCAGTAGGAGTCTGCCGCTTCCTCAGGCCGCTTGTACAGCAGCACGAACGTGCTCTTATGCAGTTTCTCCAGGTTAGCTGGAGCGCAAACCGGCACCGCGCCAAACTTGTCCGGTATCGACGCAGCAGGGTTCTGTTGCAGGAAGCTGGTTTTTACGTAACGACCATAATCCAGGCCCACCACAACGCCGCCGTTGACTACGTAACTTACGTTGTCCTCCCCATCAGTCGCAGAACCCACGCACTGCAATAAAATCGGCGTGGAATCTTTTCTCCATGCAACGGACGCGGTCCGCTCGCCACAGAGCGCTTTCGCTTCTGGTAGTGAGCGGCTGAAAATTGCCGAGCACTCTCCGTTGCTGTCGCAACTTCCAAACAGCGAAGGTGTTGCCGCGAGCGCGCCCATTGATGCAGTCAGAGTAAGCACCGCAGCGAGCCTAGATTTGACAAACATATGCATGTGCATTCTGGAGAATGAGATTGAAATTCGCGTTTGTTCGTTGGCTTGTGTACCCGTAGGCGGTGTATGAGTACGGCGATTGCTGAAGAATTCCAATTCGGCGACTCATACAATCTGCCACATATACGTGCTTTGCCGCTTTCGCCCGTTCTTCAACTGCAATACGCACAAGCACAGATTGACTTGCTGGACGGTCACCCGTAACTCTGGACTTGATTGCCTGAACAGCTGGCCAAACGGATGCGCCAGCACCGGCAGCAGGTCCACGCGCACGGTTGCCGTAGTGAATTCTTCGAGCGGCCCGACCTCTTCGCGGCAAAGATCCAAGACTTCCCATGCGGATAAATCGAAGCCGAAGCCCCCAATGACGCTCCCGTATGCCGCGTCTCCCTTCAGGGTTTCGCCTCCGTCCTCGCGCAACTCGGGGGTTTTTGGTGCGCCGCTAGCCGGTTGCCAGTTCGCGACCTTCGCCACTTCCTCGATGCCGGTCTCGTTCGGGTTGCCATCGTCGTCGGCCAGGCGGAATTCTGCCGCATGCTCGCGCAACCACTTCTTGATGGCATTTTTCACGCTTTTGCCGCTGGCCTGCGTGACCGCCAGCCAGGCATTCACGGCGGCGGCGAGCCTGGGCGCGTAGCGGGGGTGTTTCGGGTTCAGGTAGTCCGGCGTATCCGTCGCATCGGGAAAGAAAAATCCCGTCCTTATGCCGCGTGAAGCAAGCCACGCGCGAACGTCTTCCACAGCGACTGTTGTCAACTTCCAGTCCGGCGCGACGCGATAGATGACGATACGTGCGCCAATAGCCGAATGAGGCATCGGCAATGCCCCATGCCTCCGCCGCGTCGTCCGGCCTTATCCTGATTTTCTGCGCGTACGCTTCACCTTGCTCCGGCTCTTCATCCTATCCCCGATGCCATGCCATGCCATGCCATGCCGTGCGGCGGATGGTTGCTTTCAGATGCCTGGCCATGACCGCATTTTCAAGCGCGGTCTGCGCCGTCCGTACCCATGCAATCCCGCTGCTATCGGTCATGTTGCTTTCGGGGTCCCTGAAGTATTGGCGGGACTCATCGATAGAATGCGGGTCAACGCCGACGATTAGCGCGGCTGCATCCTCTACGCTGAGCGGGTCAACGAGGTTCCATAGAGGATTGATGGCCCTGTACGCATATGGATCGTTCACGCTAGCCTCCCAAAGGCTTGCCGTAGCGCTCACGCCGTTGCAGTAGCAGGCGCAATTTGCGCGCCGGACATGCGCGGATTCTAGCGGAGCGCGGCTAACACGTAACAGGCGCAAAGCGTCCGGCAAAATCAAGATTCAGCCGCGAAACGCTGCTCGATGATGGGCTAATTGATGGGCTGAAAAAACAAAGACAACGTAAGTATTTGAATTTGCGAGGTTTCAACCGTCATTGATGGCGGAGGCGGTGAGATTCGAACTCACGGAAGGGTCACCCCTTCGCCGGTTTTCAAGACCGGTGCATTCAACCACTCTGCCACACCTCCGGAGCCGCGCATTGTAACCCAAAAGGTAACCCAAAAGACCAACGCGCCGGCAGCGCTTCACCCCGCTTCCTTGAGAAACATCCCCTGCAAATCGTTGAGAAACCGTTGCCCCAGTTCGGTCGGCGCAATCGTTTCGTGAGTGCGTGTGATCATCCCGCGCCGCTCGGCTTCCTGCAGCGCAGGCTCGATCGATGTCATCGACAGGCCGGTGCGCTCGATGAAGCGATGTACCGGGAAGCCTTCCACGAGCCGCAGCGCGTTGAGCATGAACTCGAACGGCAGATCGCGCGGACCGACTTCGCGTTCCTCCTGCACCGGCGAGCCGGCGCGTGCCTGTTCGGTAAACGTCGCCGGATGTTTGTAGCGCGCCTGGCGCACGATGCGATTGGGAAACGAGAGCTTGGTATGCGCGCCCGCGCCGATGCCGAGGTAATCGCCGAAGCGCCAGTAGTTCAGGTTGTGGCGGCTCTGCCGGCCCGGTTTCGCGTAGGCCGATACCTCGTAACGCTCGTACCCCGCCTGGGCCGTGCGCGCGTGAATCCAGTCCTGCATATCCGCGGACGAATCGTCGTCGGGCAGCGCGGGCGGGAACTTCGCGAACAGCGTGTTCGGCTCCAGCGTCAGGTGGTAGAGCGACAGATGCGGCGGTGCGTACGAGAGCGCCGTTTCGATATCGGCCTCGCATTCGGCGAGCGTCTGCTGTGGCAGCGCGAACATCAGGTCGAGATTGAAGTTCTCGAAGGTCGTCGCCGCGACTTCGACGGCGTGGCGCGCCTGCGCCGCGTCGTGGATGCGGCCGAGCGCCTTCAGATGTCCCTCGTTGAAGCTCTGGATACCCACCGAAAGCCGGTTCACGCCGCTTGCGCGGAATTGCGCGAACTTCGCCGCTTCGAACGTGCCGGGATTGGCCTCCAGTGTGATCTCCGCGTCGGCGTCGAGCGGCAGCAGCGCGCGCACGTCAGAGAGCAGGCGGTCGAGCCCCGCCGCCGAGAGCAGGCTGGGCGTTCCGCCGCCGATGAACACCGTATGCACCTGGCGGCCCCAGACGAGCGGCAGCGACTGTTCGAGATCGGCGCGCAGTGCGTCGAGGTAGTCGTCCTCGGGGAAGCGCTCGCCTTTCCATTCGTGCGAGTTGAAGTCGCAGTACGGGCACTTGCGCACGCACCAGGGGAAATGCACGTACAGCGCGAGCGGCGGCAGCGAAGCGAGCCGGATGTGGCCGGGCGTCGAGAACGCCTGGATCACGCGCTGGCCGGTTTGATGCGCGTCGCTCACGCGTCCTCCTTCAGGCGCGCGAGCAGCTGCTTGAGCGCCATCGCGCGATGGCTCGAAGCGTTCTTCACGGCAGGGTCGAGTTCGGCGGCCGTGGCGTGGTGCGCGGGCAGGAAAAAGTACGGGTCGTAGCCGAAGCCGTTTGCGCCGCGCGGCGCGTCGAGCACGACGCCGTGCCAGCGGCCTTCCGCGATGAGCGGCTCGGGGTCGTCGGCGTGACGCACGAGGGCGAGCACGCAGTAGTAGTACGCGCGCCGGTCCGCCTGATCCTTCAGGCGCTCGACGAGCAGCGCGTTGTTCGCCGCATCGCTCTTTTTGCCGCCCGCGAGCTGCGCAAAGCGTGCCGAGTACACGCCCGGCGCGCCGCGCAGCGCGCGCACGCACAGGCCGGAGTCGTCGGCGAGCGCGGGCAGGCCCGTGAGCTTCGCGGCATGGCGCGCCTTGGTGAGCGCGTTTTCGACGAAGGTCGGGTGCGGCTCTTCGGCTTCCGGCACGTTGAACTGGCCCTGCGGCAGCAGCTCAATGCCGGCGGTGGCAAAGAGCGCTGCGAATTCGCGCAGCTTGCCCGCGTTGTTCGACGCGAGCACGACGCGCGCGAGCGCGCTCCCCGCGCTCGTGCCGGAGGCGTTCGTTCCGTCAGCCATGCGCGATCTCCAGCGCGGCCTTCTGCTTCTCGACGAGCGTGCGGATGCCGTTCTCTGCGAGATCGAGCAGGGCGTTCATCTCGTCGCGCGAGAAGGGCGCGCCCTCGGCCGTGCCCTGGACTTCCACGAGGCCGCCCGAGCCCGTCATCACGATGTTCATGTCGGTATCGCACTGCGAGTCTTCGGCGTAGTCGAGGTCGAGCACGGGCACGCCTTCGTACACGCCCACCGAAATCGCCGCGACGTAGTCGGTGATCGGCGAGCGTTCGAGGCGGCCGGTGGCGAGCAGTTTCGATACGGCGTCGTGGGCCGCGACGAAGGCGCCGGTGATGCTGGCCGTGCGCGTGCCGCCGTCGGCCTGGATCACGTCGCAGTCGAGGTTGATCGTGCGCGCGCCGAGTGCTTCGAGGTCGAACACCGAGCGCAGCGCGCGGCCGATCAGGCGCTGGATTTCCTGGGTGCGGCCCGTCTGCTTGCCGCGTGCGGCTTCGCGGTCGCTGCGCGTGTGCGTGGCGCGCGGCAGCATGCCGTACTCGGCCGTGAGCCAGCCCTGGCCCTTGTCGCGCAGGAACGGCGGCACGCTTTCGGAGACGCTCGCCGTGCACAGCACCTTCGTGTCGCCGAATTCCACGAGCACCGAACCTTCGGCGTACTTCGTATAGTGGCGGGTGATGCGGACGTCGCGCAGCTGGTTGACGGGGCGGCCGCTCGGGCGCTGGATCGATTGAGTCATCGTGAATGCGTGCGCGCGGGCACGGTAAGGAGGGGGAAACCGCGATTTTACCGCTTGCGGGCGGCGCGCGAGGCGCGGCGCTCCCGCTCCGCGCCGGGCGGCCCCGCACCGCCGTGCGCACGTGTCGTGCCCCCAAAAATGGGATAATACGGTTTCTCCGCCCCGCGTCCTTTTGAACACGCCGGGCGCCTCGATTCCCCCGCCGTGTCCCGCGTCCTGTCCGGCGCGCCGCCACGGCCCATTCGCGAGACGAACCATGATTTACAGCATGACCGGCTACGCAAGCGTCACGCGCGAGCTTGCTGCGGCTTCGGGCACGGGCGGCGCCAGTGTGTCCGTCGAACTGCGCACCGTGAACTCGCGCTTTCTCGACCTGAACTTCCGCATGCCGGAAGACGTGCGCGTGTGCGAGCCGACGCTGCGCGAAATGCTGATGACGAAGCTCTCGCGCGGCAAGGTCGACATTCGCATCAATGTGCAGCGCAGCGAGCAGGCCGCGAACGCGGGCGCGCTCAACCGCGACGCGCTCGATCAGCTCGCCGCGCTCGAGCGCGCGGTGCTCGAAGCGTTCCCGGAATCGGGCCGCCTGCGCACCGGCGAGATCCTGCGTTGGCCGGGCGTGCTCGCCGAAAGCGGCGTCGCCGCCGAGGTGCTGCGCGATGCGGTGCTGGGCTGCGGCAAGCAGGCCATCGCCGAACTGATCGACGTGCGTGCGCGCGAAGGCGCGCAGCTCGCGAACATGCTGCTCGCCAACGTTGCCGAAATGGAAGCGATCGTCGCGAAGATCACGCCGCTCGTGCCCGAGCTGATCGTGAAGCAGCAGCAGAAGATCGTCGAGCGGCTGCAGGAAGCGCTCGGGATCGCCGCGCCCGAAGCGAACGGCAGCGGCACGATCGGCACCGTTTCGCGCGAGGAGATCGCCGAGCGCATTCGCCAGGAAGTCACGATGTACGGCATTCGCATCGACATCTCCGAAGAGCTCTCGCGCCTCACCGCGCACCTGAACGAAACGCGTCACGTGATCGAGAAGGGCGGCAAGGTGGGCAAGCGCCTCGACTTCATGATGCAGGAGCTCAACCGCGAGGCCAACACGCTCGGCTCGAAGGCCGCGGCGAAGGAGCTGGCGGACGCGTCGATGACGCTCAAGCTCCTCATCGAGCAGATGCGCGAGCAGGTCCAGAATCTCGAGTAAAGGAAGCAACGAACATGACCGACCAGACCAGCGAAAAGAAGCCGCGCAATCCGTACGCGGGCGTCTATCCCGGCAACCTCTTCATGGTGGTGGCGCCGTCGGGCGCGGGTAAATCGACGCTCGTGAACGCGCTGCTCGCGCAAGACAGCGCGATTCGCCTGTCGATTTCGTACACCACGCGCGCGCCGCGCTCGAAGGAGCGCGACGGCGAGCACTACCACTTCACGACCGTCGACGATTTTCTCGCGCGCCACGCGACGGGCGAGTTCCTCGAAAGCGCGGAAGTGCACGGCAACTACTACGCCACGTCGCGCGTGTGGATCGAAGAGCAGATGAAGATCGGCAACGACGTGCTGCTCGAAATCGACTGGCAAGGCGCGCAGCAGGTGAAGAAGCAGTTCCGCAATGCGGTGGAAATTTTCATCCTGCCGCCTTCGCTCGACGCGCTGGCCGATCGCCTCAGAAAGCGTGGCGAAGACGAGCCGAACGTCATCACCCGGCGGCTGCTCGCGGCCGGTAGCGAGATGGCGCACGCGAGCGAAGCGGAGTACGTTGTGATCAACGAGAACTTCGATCGCGCGCTGCAGGAACTGCGCAATCTGGTCGCCGCCACGCGTTTGCGCTTTGTGTCGCAATACGCGCGGCACACGGAGCTCTTCGTGCAGCTCGGCATCCACCAGCCGCAGCCCGGGTCGTCGAGCACATAAGGTAGAATAAGAACCTGCTGAGAATGAGAAGGAAACCGACATGGCCCGCATCACCGTCGAAGACTGTCTGAAACAGATTCCGAACCGCTTCGAACTGGCGCTCGCTGCGACGTATCGCGCGCGCCAGCTCGCACAAGGTCACACGCCGAAGATCGAGAGCCGCGACAAGCCGACCGTCGTCGCGCTGCGCGAGATCGCGGCTGGCCAGGTAGGCCTGGAAATGCTGAAAAAGGTGCCCGTTTAACGGCGCCTCGCCGGCATTGCCTGCCATGTAAGTTCATACCGCGCGCGAGCCGCTTTACTGTCAACGCCAACCTGATACGGAGGGGAACATGAGCACGACGCCCTCGCCGGCCACCGAGGTGGACCAGGAAGCCGAGACCGCGAACCCCGCGCGCAACTATATCGACGCGGTCCTCGAGCAGTCGTTTCGCCATCTGTTCGGACCGACCGCGACGCCGGAGCAGCCCCGCAAGCACGGGGTCGTCTCCATCGCCAATCTGACTGCCGCGCTGGCTGCCTACCTCACGCCTGAGGAAATCAAGGAAGTCAAAGCGGCGTTCCACTTCAGCGACGAAGCCCACCTCGGGCAATATCGCCAGAGCGGCGAACCTTATATCACGCATCCTGTCGCTGTCGCGGAGATCTGCGCCGGCTGGAAGCTCGACGCCCAGTCGATCATGGCCGCGCTCCTGCACGACGTGATCGAGGACCAGGGCGTGACCAAGGCGGAGATCGCCGAGCGCTTCGGCGCGAAGGTCGCCGAACTGGTCGACGGGCTCTCCAAGCTCGACAAGATGGAGTTCCGCAACCGCGAGGAAGCGCAGGCGGAAAACTTCCGCAAGATGCTGCTCGCGATGGCGCGCGACGTGCGCGTGATTCTCGTGAAGCTCGCGGACCGGCTTCACAACATGCGCACGCTCGGCGCCGTGCCGCCGGCCAAGCGCCGGCGCGTGGCGCGCGAAACGCTCGACATCTACGCGCCGATCGCGCACCGCCTCGGGCTGAACAATACTTATCGCGAACTGCAGGACCTGAGCTTCGCGAACTTCAATCCGAACCGCTACGCCACGCTCGAAAAGGCCGTGAAGGCCGCGCGCGGCAATCGCCGCGAAGTGGTGGGGAAGATTCTGGAGTCGGTGCAGCGCGCCATTACCGAAGCGAAGCTCGGCGCCGAAGTCACCGGGCGCGAGAAAACCATCTTCAGCATCTACAAGAAGATGCGCGACAAGCAGCTGTCGTTCTCGCAGGTGCTCGACGTGTACGGCTTCCGGGTCGTGGTGGAATCGGCGCTCGAGTGCTACACCTGTATCGGCGCGCTCCATGCGCTCTACAAGCCCGTGCCGGGCAAGTTCAAGGACTACATCGCCATTCCCAAGGTGAACGGCTATCAGTCCCTGCATACGACGCTCGTGGGCCCGTTCGGGGCGCCGATCGAGTTCCAGGTGCGCACGCGCAAGATGCACGAGATCGCCGAAGCGGGCGTGGCGGCGCACTGGCTCTACAAGAACGGCGGCGCCGATCTGAACGACGTCCAGAAACGCGCGCACCAGTGGCTCAAGTCGCTGCTCGACATCCAGAGCGAGGCCGGCGATTCGAGCGAGTTCCTCGAACATGTCAAGATCGACCTGTTCCCGGACGCCGTCTACGTATTCACGCCGAAGTCGAAGATCATGGCGCTGCCGCGCGGCGCCACGGCGCTCGACTTCGCGTATTCGATCCACAGCGACCTCGGCAACCAGTGCGTCGCGGTGAAGATCAACAACGAACTGCTGCCGCTGCGCACCGAGCTCAAGAGCGGCGACATCGTCGAGGTGATCACGGCGCCGTATTCCAAGCCGAATCCCGCGTGGCTCGGCTTCGTGCGTACCGGCAAGGCGCGTTCGGCGATCCGTCACTATCTGAAGACGATGCGCCTTACCGAGTCGGTGCAACTGGGCGAGCGGCTTGTCGACCAGGCGCTGAAGGGTTATGGCTACCAGCTTTCGGACGTCACGCCGGAAGTGTGGGAAAAGCTCGTGCAGTGGACCGGCAACAAGGATCGCCAGGAAATTTTCGCGGACATCGGCCTTGGCCGGCGCGTGGCGGCGGTCATGGCCAAGCGCATCGAGGTGCTCATCAACGGTCTCGAAGCCGACGACGACGAGCATCACCACCATCCGCCGCGCGATCCGAACGCACCGCATGCGCCGCCCGTGGTCATTACGGGCACCGAGGGCATGTCGGTGCAGCTGTCGGCCTGCTGCCGTCCGATTCCGGGCGACGACATCATGGGTTATATCGGAATCGGGCTCGGCATGGCGATCCATACCACCGACTGCCGCGTCGCACAGCGCATCCACAAGCGCGATCCGGGCCGCTGGATCGACGTGGCCTGGGCGCCGCAGCCGGGGCGTCTTTTCGACGTCGCCGTGAAGGTGCTCGTGAAGAACACCAAGGGCGTGTTCGCGCGCGTGGCGGCGGACATCACGTCGGCCGACGCCAATATCGTGCATATCGCCATGGACGACGATCTCGCCCAGGAGTCGAACCTCCTGCGCTTCGTGATCCAGGTGAGCGACCGCGTGCATCTTGCGAACGTGATGCGTCGCGTGCGCACGAACCCCGACGTGATGCGCATTGTGCGCGAGCGTCCGAGCGACGAAGGGCATCATCGCCACGACGGCGGCATGCGGATCGACCGCGAGCGCGCCGACTACTGAGCCGTGGGCGAGGGCAGGCGTTCGCCGCCCTTTGCCGCAATAATCTCCACGGCAATCCTCTCTGGCCGGACTTTCAGCGGCCCCGTCAGCCGGCGCATGACGCGGCGCAATGCCGTCGTGCGCCGGCCGCTCCATTCCCGATTCGATGCGAGGGCGTTGCGATGAACGTAGCTGATCTGACCGGCATGACGCTCGATTACTGGGTGGCCCGCAGCCTGCACGATTTCGTCCGGGAGATCTATTTCACCGACAGCGGCACGAAGGTCGCCGTGCGCGGCAACGACTGCGGGCGGCCCTGGGACGGGCGCTTTACGCCCTCAACGTCATGGCAGGCCGCAGGCGTGGTGCTGGACCGCGCGCAGCGCTTTGAGCTGCGCGAGCGCCGCGAAGGCGAGCGGGCGTATTGCGTGGCCGAATTCCACGGTGGTCACCGAACGGTCGAGGCGCGTGGGGATTCGGTGCGCGTCGCGCTGCTGCGTGCGTTCGTGATGAGCCGCTTTGGCGACACGGTGGGCGAGATGCTGCGGCTGCCGCAGGCGCTCGACGGGACGACGGCCGAGCAGGTCGGAGAGCCGAGCGATATGGGCGATGTGGAAGATCTGCCGCGCCCGGATGCCCAGATCGGCGATATCGGCACGGCGCCGCGCTAGGTTGCTTGCGGGTGTCGTGCGAGAGGGGTGTGGCCCTGGAAAGACAAAGGGCCTTCCTGATGCATCAGGAAGGCCCTTCGAAAGATGGCGCGGCTGGCAGGATTCGAACCCACGACCCCTTGGTTCGTAGCCAAGTACTCTATCCAACTGAGCTACAGCCGCACGCTAAAACGATACTACTTGCTGCTTTCAAATGCAGCCCTGAAGCGGCGCACATGAAACAGACTTCTGAAGCGTATTTCCGAAACGCATTTCCGAAAACTAAGGGCCTTCGTGTGAGGAAGGCCCCCTGAATAAGTGGCGCGGCTGGCAGGATTCGAACCCACGACCCCTTGGTTCGTAGCCAAGTACTCTATCCAACTGAGCTACAGCCGCACGCAGAAGTGAGATTATAGCAAAGGTTCAAAAAAAGGGAAGACCCTTATCGCGATTTGTCCGCGAGCCCGCATCGTGTAACCTGTGCAAAGGTTGTACGTACACCGCACTGATCCATCATGAACAAGGCATTTGTCAAAGAATCGACCGACAACGACGACGACGATCTCGAAGGCTGTCTGCCCGAGATTCCCCCGGGCGCCAAGAACTACATCACGCCGGCCGGCTACCAGCGCATGCGCAGCGAACTGCTGCACCTGATCGACGAAGACCGTCCGGAAGTGGTGAAGCTCGTCTCGTGGGCCGCCTCGAATGGCGACCGCTCCGAGAACGGGGACTACATCTACGGCAAGCGCCGTTTGCGCGAAATCGACCGGCGAATCCGCTTTCTCACCAAACGGCTGGATCTTGCCGAGGTGGTGGACAGCAGCCGCCAGGAGAGCACCGACCAGGTGTTCTTCGGCGCGACGGTGGAGTACGGCACCGAAGACGGGGAATCGCATACGGTGACCATCGTCGGTATCGACGAGGTCGATCTGGATCTTGGCCGCGTAAGCTGGGTTTCGCCTGTTGCTCGGGCGCTGCTCAAGGCGAAGATTGGCGATCAGGTGACGCTTTACACGCCGGCAGGCCCCGAGCCGATCGATGTGCTCGACGTGCGTTATCCCGCGCCGGGCGAAGCCTGAGCGGCGCTTTTCTCGGGCGCAGGCGGGGTCGGCGTTTCGGGACGGGAAATAAAAAAGGCGCCGCAAGGGCGCCTTTTTCAACTGCAGGGCTGGCCAGAACAGCGCCAGCCGGGTGCTTCTTAGAAGCGGTGACGGATACCAACCGTCACGGCAACCTGGTCTTGCGTCTTCGAAGCCGACGACAGACCGTTCAGGTAGGCACCGATGTTGCCGTCGTTCGACGACACGTGTTGCCAGTCGCCCTGGAGGTACACGTCGGTACGCTTCGAGAGCAGGTAGTCCGACTGCAGAGCCACCGTGTTGTAGTTCGGGTTCACACCGCCGCCGAAGCTCGCGCGGGTGTACGTGTACGCGCCAGCCAGGCTCAGGGCCGGGGTCAGAGCGTAACGAACGTTGCCTTCAAAGTTCTGGAAGCGTGCGCTGTCGGCGCCGAAGCCGACACCCGCCGACGTGCCCGACTGCGATGCCGAGATGCCGATTGCCTGGCTCAGGTTCGTTTGCGTGTACACGAAGCCAGCCGTTGCCGGGCCGAACGTGTAGTTCACGCCGCCGCCGAACGTGCGTTGACGGCCTGCTGCGAACGTGTAGTCGCCAGCCTGTGCGCCCGAATCCGAGATCGAGTTGACCGACAGGTTGTTGACGTCGTTGTTGGCTTGCAGGTAGCCGGCAGCCACGTTCAGGCCAGCGTAGTTATACGATGCGCCGAAGCTGTAAGCACGGTTGTTGGCGAACTGGTCGCTGTTCGAGAACGAGTACGTTGCGCCGAACTTGAAGCCAGCGTAGTTCACGCTCGAGTACTTGATCGTGTTGTTGAAACGAACCGAGTTGTTCAGGTTGTCGTTGTCGAACGGGTGGGCAGCGATCGTGCCGCCGTATTGCGTGCCGGTGTTCGACAGCGGTGCCAGGTAGTCGACGACGGAGTCGTACTGGCGGCCGAGCGTGACGGCGCCGTACTGGTCGCTTGCCAGACCGACGAACGCCTGACGGCCGAACATGCGGCCCTTTTGACCCAACGAGCCGTTGTCGATGTTAAAGCCGTTTTCCAACGTGAAGATGGCCTTCAGACCGCCACCGAGGTCTTCCGAACCGCGCAGGCCCCAACGGCTGCCGTTGATCGTGCCGCTCGTTGCTTGCCAGGCGCTGTGACCGCCCTGGTTGTTCGTGTAGGTGATGCCGGCGTCGATCAGGCCGTACAGCGTAACGCTGCTTTGCGCGTGCGCAGCCGTTGCAAAAACGCCCGACAGGGCGGCGACCATGAGAGTCTTTTTCATCTTTGTAAACTCCGAGAACAGTATGGGTTTCGGGGAACCCAGGCTTGTGGAAACCGCCCACGCGAGAGGCAGCGAGAGGCAAAAACACACGCGTGGTACGCATTAATCCGACGAAGTCGGTTTCCGGACAGGCAGAGTGTAGAGAGGGCGCTCGGAAACGGCATATTCCGATTTACGCAATAAAGTATTGCGCCATCTGAAATGATTTTTTGAATCCCGTTAAGCCTTACTGGCTGGGGCTTTGCGCGATATTCGCGGGAGCGGGGGGAGGGGTGTCAACCGAGTAGCGTTGTGCGATCGCTACAGCAATTGATTGCAGAAATCGGAATAAATCAGGCCAAAGCGATTGTTGCGATCCAGGTAACAGATGGTTGTGTTCCGTATGCTTAATACGCTGCATCGTCAACCGCTATACTGGAATTGCTGCTTTCCGAAGCAGACTTTTTCGTTGACGAAAAAGATCTCCAAACCTTTGTCAGCGCGGCCCCAAGCCGCGCTTTTTTTTGCTCTCGCCGAACCTATCGGGATTGCTCCATCGGCGGCTCGTTCTGCAGGCTCCAGTCTTCCATTACATAGTGGCGGGCGTCCATAGGGGAACACAGCAGGTTATGCCAGTGATCCCCATGCCACGGTCCCCAGGCATCGAGTTCCTCCGATACGCGCGGCGCCGCATCTTCCATTTGCACGAGCCACTTCAGTCCCTGTCGCAGGATCGTCAGCATGATGACCTCCCAAAGCGCACCAATATATTCATATTGGTTTGAATGTTTTACCTGAACAACCGGGAAAAACACTTACGTTTGATACGTATTGTTACACTTCGGGAAAATTTGCTATGACGAAATTTCACCGGAAATGAATGGGGTAAAAATGACGCAGCGTAAAGTCATTCTCCCGTTACGCATTTTTTGCATGAATTTTGATGCACTCCGGTTTTATCGTGAGAATGGGAAAGCTGTTATAAAAAATTCGCTTGACTGGCGATTGACGTTCCCCGTATAACGGCAATGCTGATTTTCCTGTCGAGCGCAATACCCATGCAGTTCGCTGAGATTGTGATGAAGCGGGGATCGGTTGGCTTTCGGCGTCAGGGTTAATGCCCGCGTCATCAAAATTTCGAGGGAAACTGAAACATGGAAACCGGTATCGTTAAATGGTTCAACGATGCGAAGGGCTTTGGCTTCATCACGTCTGACGCCGGCGGCGACGATCTGTTCGCCCACTTCTCGGAGATCCGCGCGGACGGCTTCAAGTCGCTGAAAGAGAACCAGCGCGTCTCGTTCGACGTGAAGGTTGGCCCGAAGGGCAAGCAGGCCGCGAACATCCAGCCGCTGTAATGCGGCGTGCGCGGGCGCCATGGCGCCTGTGCCGCGATGACAAGAGCCCTGGTGATTACCAGGGCTTTTTTATTTTGGTGATTAAAATAGCGCGGCCAGTAATAAGCGGGCTGCATTATTTTTCGCAATTGGGGTTAAGCCGGATGCGATAGCGCCGGATGCGCTATTTGAAAAGATGCTTGCCTGACCGCACGGGCAAGGTGGGCAGAGGGCGCCCGAACAAGGCATACTTGGCGCGTTTTCTCTCATTCTGTCTTTCTGCTTCACCATGTCCGACATTCCCTTGAGTCCCGGCGCATCACCGGGCAATCTTCCCCTTGTTTTCGTGGATCTGGAAACGACGGGCGGCGCGGTGGGCCAGCATCGTATTACCGAGGTGGGGGTCGTCGAAGTCGTGGAGGGCCGGGTCTCGCGGTGGAGCACCCTCGTCGATCCGTGCCAGGCCATCCCGCCCTTCATTCAGCAACTCACGGGCATCACCAACGAGATGGTGCAGGGCGCTCCGACTTTCGAGGAAATCGCCCCGTCTCTCTTCAAGCGGCTGGAGGGTCGGCTCTTCGTCGCCCACAACGCGGCTTTCGATCGGGGGTTTCTGCGCGCGGAGTTCGAGCGCGCCGGTTTCTCCTTCAATCCCGATGTTCTCTGCACCGTGCGGCTTTCGCGGGCGCTGTTTCCCGCCGAAAAGCGCCATGGTCTCGATGCGCTCGTCGAGCGCCACGAACTCGTGCCGTCGGATCGCCACCGCGCGCTCGCCGATGCCGATCTGATCTGGCAGTTCTGGCAGCGCCTGCCGTCGCTGGTGGTGCGGGAAACGCTCGACACGCAGATCGAGCGCCTCACGCGGCGCCATCGGCTGGCGGGCGAGATCACCGACGATCTGATCGACAGCGCGCCGGCCGGGCATGGCGTCTACGCCTTCTACGGCGAAAACGATATGCCGCTTTATGTCGGGCGCAGCGTGCGCGTGCGCCAGCGGGTGCGCGCCCACCTCTCGGGGGAGCGGCGCTCCTCGCGCGAGCAGCGCATGGCCCAGCAGGTGCGGCGAGTCGAATGGCGTGCCACGGGTGGGGAATTCGGTGCGTTGCTCGTCGAGGCGCAGTGGATCGCCACACTGAAACCCGCTTTCAATCGCGTTCCGCGCACGACGAAACACGATCCTCAAACGGCGCCCTGGCCGTTCGAAGGCGCAGTGCTGGTGGAAGAGCGCGAAGCCGCGGGAGAGGCGGCCGTGCTGCATCTGATCGATCGCTGGTGCTATCTCGGCGCCGTGGCCAGCGCGGCCGAAGCGGCCGCGCTTATCCTCCCGGCCGGCGAGCCGCCGTTCGAACTGACTACATGGCGGATTCTGCAGAACCGGTTGGAGCGCGGGCTGAGCGTGCAGCCGCTGTCGTCAACTGCGGCAGGCAACGTGGCGACCGCTGTCTGAAAAGTCATCGCACAGCGAGGCCGCAGTGAGGTTATTGCACGGCGCGATTTTGCGGCGTTCAGGCGCTCAGGCTACGCCGCCTGGGCCGCCGCTCTCGCAGACGTGACCCAGGGCCCGGTTCAGTGCCTCCACACGCGTGGAGTCATAGCGCGTCAGTTGCTTCCAGTTGGCCACCGAGCGGGCGAGGCGGGTCGGGCAATCATCCGAAGCGCGCAGTGGCTGGACCTGCGCCAGAGCTCCGATCAACTGCCCGGTGAGGCGATCGAGTTGCGGGCGCATCACGGTGGCCAGATCCGGCGCGTCGCCGGCCGGTGCCTGGGTGGTGCGCCACGATTCGAACAGCGCCTTTTGCACCTCGGTGCTCGCATCGATCTGATCGCGGAAAAAGGCGTGGGCGAAGGCCGGATCGACGCCGGCCGCCGCCGCGCGCTTCTGGACATCGGCTAGAAGCGCGTCTTCTCGCGGCGTATCGGTAATGGGCTTGTGGTGCTCCCACTTCCAGTGGGCAACGGGTTCAGCAAGCGAAAGACGTTGCGAGACGAGAGCGATCAGATTGGTGAGCGCCGTATCGTCGCCGTCGGCGTGAGCCGGCGCAAAGGGCAGGGCGAGCAGCAGGGCGGCGGCGCAGCGCGCGCCTGCGCGGACGAGCGAATTCATATGCGTGGAAAGGGCCCAGCAGGCCGTAGTCGCGAAAACCGAAGGATAGCGGGTATTGGCACGCAAGCGGCTGATTGGCCGAATGTCGGACTGTGGGGAGCGTGAATTGCTGCCGACGGCTGAGTTGATGCGGCGCGTTTATCGCGCCTGGCTCGCTGGGAGCCCAGGCACCGCGCAGATGCTCAGGCGTCGCATTTGACAGGCACACGCCAAGCGGGCGAGTCGTTCAGGCAACCCGCCCTTCATCGCGCGTGTGCGCGTTCCCCGTTACTTCTGTTCGTGGGCTTTACGTTGTTCGTCGAGAAATGCGCGCACGTGGGCGGGCAGTTCATCCCCGAGGAACTCGACGGCCACCGGTTCCGGATCCGGGCTGAAAACTTTGTCCGGGGTCGGAATTCTTGGCGGTTTGGCGTCCATGATCTTTCTCCTGTGTAAGCCGATTATCCGACTTGGCCCTTCAAATGCGCTAGTCTCGATCACGGTAACAGTGCTTTTCGAATGCGCGTGTTGCTTTAATCGCACAACGTCACATCTCAATAACTGGGGCGGAATATAATTCTTCGGCTCCCTGTCATTCCGCGATCGAGACCACAGGCTTCCGCCCGCGCGGCGTTCGGCACTCCCAACGCCCTCCCAGAGCCCCTCGGCAAGCCCCCAGTCTCCGAACCTGTTCGCTTCCGCACACAACCGTGAACGGCTTCCATGCCGGCAACACGCGTGCGCGCTGTCCAGGAAACCGCCATATCGGCTCAACGCGTGATTATCCCTGGTGGTTGACGCTGGAATTTCTGATTTTTCTTTAAACTCTGTAAAAGACCGTTACAGTCCATTCGTTTGATTAATCCGATGGCGAACGTGATTGAGCGGCGATTTATTGTGCAATGCACATAAAAGAGACCGTGCGGCGTGCGCGATTGTTCCCGCGTTCCCGCCGCTGGTCGCGTCGCGCTCGAGTTGCGCCAGTCCGCGAGCGTTTGCGTGCGGTCCGCGTACCAGTCCGCGTACCAATGACCTGCGCATGATGGTTCGGGCGGCCGAGGAGGGCGTAGGCTACTGCACATCATCGAGGATTTCGTGCGCGCGCAACTCGACGATGGACGGTTGGTGCCAGTGCTCGAGGCGTGGTGTCCTTCGTTTCCCGGTTTTTATCTCGACACGGCGGGGCGCACGCAAGTGCCCCCCAGGCTGCGCGTGTTCATCGACTTTCTGCGCGAGAAACGCGAAAGTGTTTAGAGGGGCTATGCGATCTGATTGATGTGCCGAGGCTTGCGGGCACGGAGCCGAACGCAAGCTGCAAAGCAAAAAGCCCAGTCCTAAGACTGGGCTTTCGCTTGAAACCTGTGGTGCCGGAAAGAGGAATCGAACCCCCGACCTTCGCATTACGAATGCGCTGCTCTACCGTCTGAGCTATTCCGGCATCAGAGAAGGAAGATTATAGGAAGAATTCGCGGGGTGCGCAAGTCCTTCCTCCGCCTTTTTTCATTTTTTTGCTTCGTGATGATAGCGGGTCACGCGCTCGACTTCGTTCTTCGAGCCGAGGAACACCGCCACGCGCTCGTGCAGGCTCGTGGGCTGAATATCGAGAATGCGCTCTTCGCCGTTCGTGGCCACGCCGCCCGCCTGCTCGACGATGAACGACATCGGATTCGCTTCGTACATCAGGCGCAGCTTGCCGGGCTTGGACGGATCGCGCTTGTCGGCCGGATACATGAAGATGCCGCCGCGGTTCAGGATACGGTGCACGTCGGCGACCATCGAGGCGATCCAGCGCATGTTGAAGTTTTCGCCGCGCGGGCCGTCCTTGCCTTCGTTCAGCTCGCCGATGTACTTCTGCACCGGCTCGTACCAGTGGCGCGCGTTCGAGGCGTTGATCGCGTACTCGCGCGTGTCTTCCGGAATGCGCATGTTGCTCTGCGTGAGCACCCACGATCCGAGCTCGCGGTCGAGCGTGAAGCAGTTCACGCCGTGGCCGGTCGTGAGCACGAGCACCGTTTGCGGGCCGTACACCGCATAGCCGGCCGCGACCTGCTTCGTGCCGGGCTGCAGGAACGAGGCTTCGGTGGGCTGCTGGCCGTCCGGGCAGCGCAGCACCGAGAAAATCGTGCCGATCGAAACGTTCACGTCGATGTTCGACGAACCGTCGAGCGGATCGAACACGAGCAGGTATTCGCCCTTCGGATAGTTGGCCGGGATCGGGAAGAACGTTTCCATTTCTTCCGATGCCATGGCGGCGAGGTTGCCGCCCCATTCGTTGGCGTCGAGCAGGATTTCGTTCGAGAGGATGTCGAGATTCTTCTGCACCTCGCCCTGCACGTTCTCGCTGCCGGCGGTGCCGAGCGCATCGCCGAGCGCACCCTTGCTGACGTTGAAGCTGATCGCCTTGCAGGCGCGGGCGACGACTTCGATCAAAAGGCGCAGATCGGCCGGCAGGTTGCGGTGCTGACGCTGCTGCTCGATCAGGTACTTCGTGAGAGTGGTACGACGTTGCAAAGCCATTGCAGGACTCCGGGTAGGCTTGGGAATAGCACGATTCTACCCGCTCGACCTTGCGCGACCCGGAGCCGGCCGTGCAAAAAAGAAAATCCGGTGCCGCGCCGGTCGGGGCGCGGCACCGGATGGTTACGGTGCGTGTTTCAGCCTGCTCGCGCCGCTTAGCCCAGCGCTTTTTCGACGATTTCGCGCACGTCGCGCGACTTCACGCCAGCGGCGACCTTCTCCAGGGCGGCCCGCATCGGCTCGCGCAGCGCGGGCGTGAAGCGGCGCCACAGTTCGAGGTTGCGTGCGAGGCGGGCTGCGACCTGCGGATTGATCGCGTCGAGCGCGAGCACCTGCTCGGCCCAGAACGCGTAGCCCGAGCCGTCGGCGGCGTGGAACTGCGCCGGGTTCGCGGCGCAGAAGCTGAAGATCAGCGAGCGTGCGCGGTTCGGGTTCTTCAGGTTGAACGCGGGATGGCGCATGAGCGCGCGCACGGTGTCGATCACCGGACGCGCCGCGCTGCCTCTCTGCATGGCCTGGAGGGCGAACCACTTGTCGATGACGAGCGGCTCGCGCTCGAAGCGCGCGTAGAAGTCTTCGAGCGCCTGCTTCGCAAAGTCGCCGCCCGTGGCCGACGAGGCGTTCAGGAGTGCCGAAAGCGCCGCCGCGCGGTCGGTCATGTTGTTCGCCGCGTCATATTGCGCGCCGGCGAGACGCACGGCGTCGGCCGGATCGTCCAGTTCCGCGAGATACGAGAGCGCGAGGTTCTTCAGCGCGCGCTTGCCCGCGGCTTCGGGCGTCGGTTCGTAGGCGCCCGGCGTCACGTGGCGCTCATAGGCGGAGAGCCAGTCGGCCTTGAGCGCCGTGGCAAGACGCTTGCGCAGGAACTGGCGCGCGGCGTGCACGGCGGCTGGATCGGATTCGACCATCTGCTCGGCCAGATAGGTTTCCGACGGCAGCATCAGCGCCAGCTCGCGGAACGACGGCGAAAGCGTTGCGTCGTTGAGCACGCGGCGGAAGGCTTCGACCACGGCGTCGTCGACTTCGAGCGGCTGGCCGGCTGCCGCGCGCGCGCCGAGCGCGAGCAGTTCGCGCGTGGCGAGCCGCTGGCCCGCTTCCCAGCGGTTGAACGGGTCGCTGTCGTGAGCGAGCAGGAACGCCAGTTCGTCGTTGCTGTAGTCGTACTCGACGATCACCGGCGCCGAGAAGTTGCGCAGCAGCGAGGGCAGGGGCTTCACCGGCACGTCGACGAACGTGAAGGTCTGCTGGGTTCCGGTGAGTTCGAGCACGCGCGTCGTGCCGCTTTGTGCGCCGCCCGCGTTCGCATCGCCTTCCAGGTGCAGCGGCAGATCCTTGCCGTCCGGGCCGATCAGGCCGATCGCAAACGGAATCAGCAGCGGTCCCTTCTGTGTTTCGCGCGCGGCCGGCGCGGCGTTGCCGTAGTCCTGCGCGAGCGTCACGCTGTAGCGCTTTTGCGCTTCGTCGTAGCGCGTCGTGACCGTCACGCGCGGCGTGCCGGCCTGGCTGTACCAGCGTTCGTACTGCGCGAGGTCGCGGCCGTTGGCGTCGGCCATCGCGGCGCGGAAGTCGTCGCAGGTCACGGCCTGGCCGTCATGGCGCTGGAAGTACAGGTCCATGCCCTTGCGGAAGCCGTCGCGGCCGAAGAGCGTCTGATACATCCGCACGACTTCCGAGCCTTTCTCATAGACGGTCATCGTGTAGAAGTTGTTGATCTCGACGTAGCTCTCGGGGCGCACCGGATGCGCCATCGGGCCCGCGTCCTCGGCGAACTGCATCTGGCGCAGCACGCGTACGTCCTCGATGCGCTTGGTGGCGCGCGCGGCTTCGTTCTCGTCGCCGCCCGACATCGCCGCCGAGAACTCCTGATCGCGGAACACCGTGAGGCCTTCCTTCAGGCTCAGCTGGAACCAGTCGCGGCAGGTCACGCGGTTGCCGGTCCAGTTGTGGAAGTACTCGTGGCCCACCACGGCCTCGATGTTGGCGAAATCGACGTCGGTGGCCGTTTCCGGATTCGCCAGCACGTACTTCGTGTTGAAGATGTTGAGCCCCTTGTTCTCCATCGCGCCCATGTTGAAGTCGCTCACCGCGACGATCATGAAGCGGTCGAGATCGAGTTCGAGGCCGAAGCGCTGCTCGTCCCAGCGGATCGAGTTGATGAGCGAGTCCATCGCGTGGCGCGTCTTGTCGAGGTCGTGCGGCTCGACCCATACTTGCAGCAGCTTTTCCTTGCCCGAGCCGCTCGTGATGCGCTCTTCGATCGCCACGAGCTTGCCCGCCACCAGCGCGAACAGGTAGCACGGCTTGCGGAACGGGTCTTCCCACTTCGCGAAGTGGCGGCCGTCGGGCAGCTCGCCCTCGGCGACGAGGTTGCCGTTCGAGAGCAGCACGGGGTAAGCGGTCTTGTCGGCGCGCAGCGTCACCGTGTAGGTGGCCATCACGTCGGGACGGTCGAGGAACCACGTGATGCGGCGGAAACCTTCGGCCTCGCACTGCGTGAAGAAGTTGCCACCTGAAACGTAAAGGCCCGAAAGCGTCGTGTTGGCGGCCGGATCGCAGGCGCCGGTGAGCGTCAGCTCGAACGCGTCGGGCACGTTTTCGACCGTGAGGCCATGTTCGTGGGCGCGCACGCTCGCATACGGCTTGCCGTCGATCGCCGCACCGAGGAATTCCAGCTGCTCGCCCGTCAGTTCGAGGTGCGCGGCCGCCGTCGAGCCCGAGGCTGCAGGGTTGCGGCGCACGCGCAGCGTGCTCTTGACGATCGTGCGTTCCGGGACGAGGTCGAACTCCAGATCGACGGTATCGATCAGGAAGGCGGGCGGCGCGTAGTCGGCGCGGCGGATCACGTTGGGCGTGGCGGTGGTGTCGGACATGGTCGGGTGGGATCTCGTCGTGTGGGTGGTGCGCCGGCGGTTGTGGCGCCCGGCGCACCTTGGGGGGCGCATGCAGCGATGCTGCAGTGGCGTCTTCGGCAGCGCTCGTGGCGCGGCGCATCGCGCCATTGTACAAAGGCGCGGCCGGATTGTCCGAAGCGGCCGTGGAGGCGGCCTTCGGGCCGCGCGAACTTTCCCCCGCGCGCGCGAGTCAGTATGATCGGGCTGCCCCGCTTGCGGGACGGCCGGGCGGCGATCCGTCGGGCGGCGAACCGTCGGGCGGCGATCCGTCCGTCGGTCAGGAAAATCGAAAAGGCAGGGAATAAGTGCGGCGGCGCATCCGTATCGGAGAGTACGGCTGCTGTGGCCGCGCCCAGGACATCCAGTTAAAAACGAACGAGAAGACCATGAAGCACGAACGATGGACCCGCCGCGCGCTCATGCTGCTGGCAGCGCTGGCCGTAACGCTGTCCGGCTGCACGACCTATGTGACGAGCCAGGTGACGGCGTTCTCCGCCTGGGACGGCGGCAGCGACGCCACGCGCACCTATGCCTTTACGCGCAACCCCGCGCAGAAGCAGAGCATCGAGCAGGCGACCTACGAGCAGATGGTGGCGAGCGGGCTCGCCACCCAGGCGTTTCGCCAGGTGAGCGAAGCGCAGGCCCCGCAGGCTCATTACCTGGTGGGCCTCGCCTACGGCAGCCGCATGGACCAGGTGACGGTGGCCCAGCCGGTGTTCTACAACCCGTGGCCGGGCCCCTACTGGGGGCCGTTCAATCCGTGGGGGCCGTGGGGCCCGTATGCGCCGGCCTACGTGAACCAGACCTATCCGGTCTATACGCATGTGCTCAGCATCCGCATTACCGACAAGGCGACCGGCAAGGAGCTCTATAACGTCTCGGCGCGCACCTCCGGCGACGAGCCGTCGCTCGTGCGCGCGATGCCCTATCTGGTGCGCAGCGCGCTGGCCGACTTCCCGATGGCCAACGGCTCGGTGCAGGTGGTCAAGCTGCCGCTCGAGAAGAACGGCGGGGCGCCGAACGAAACGGCCGTGCCGCCTCCGGCTGCTGCCGGCCTTGCCCCGGCGCCGGCCCCGGCCGCGCCGGCTTCCGGCGCTGCTGCGGTGCAGTAATTGCGGTAAGTCCGCCGGGCGCAGGCGCGCTTATGCCGGGTGCGCCGCTGCCCGCTCGCCGCGGCGGTGGACACGCTTGCCGGCCGCGTAGGTTTCGTACACCGCGCGGTCGTCGCCGAGCAGCGCCAGCGCGAACAGCAATTCCTCGAGCGATTCCGCGCGCGCCGTGCGTCGCGCGAGGAGCGGCGTTGCCTGCGGATCGAGCACGACGAAGTCGGCTTCGGTCTTTGGCGCCAGCGTGCCGACGGTATCGGCCAGATCGAGCGCCTCGGCCGCGCCCGCCGTCGCGAGCCAGAACATGCGCGTGGCGGTGAGATGATGGCCGCCCATGCGCGCGACCTTGTGCGCCTCGTTCATGGTCTGCAGCATCGAGAACGACGTGCCGCCGCCCACGTCCGTCGCGAGCGTCACGGGCATCGCCGACTCGTTCGCCTTGTCGAAGTCGAACAGCCCGCTGCCGAGGAAAAGGTTCGACGTGGGGCAGTGCGCCGCCACGGCGCCCGTTTGCGCCATGCGGCGGCGGTCTTCGTCGTCGAGCCAGATGCAGTGGCCGTACACGGCGCGGCGGCGCAGGAGTCCGTAATGATCGTAGACGTCGAGGTAGCTGCGCTGGCGCGGGAACAGCTCGCTCACCCACTTCACCTCGTCGGGATTCTCGGCCACGTGGCTCTGGATGAAGATGTCCGGGTGCGCCTTCGCGAGCGCCTGGCAGGCTTCGAGCTGCGCTTCGGTCGAGGTGGGCGCGAAGCGCGGCGTGAGCGCGTACATCTGGCGGCCGCGGTTGTGCCAGCGGCCGATCAGCTCGGCGCTGTCGTCGTAGCCCGTCTGCGGCGTGTCGCGCAGGAACTCGGGGCAGTGGCGGTCCATCAGCACCTTGCCTGCGATCATGCGCAGGTTCTTCGCCTCGCTCGCGCCAAAGAGCGCATCGGCCGACTGCTTGTGCACCGTGCAATAGACGAGCGCCGTGGTCGTGCCGCTCGCGAGCAGTTCATCGACGAAAAAGCGCGCCGTGTCCTCGGCCACCGCTTCCTGTTCGAAGCCGCGCTCGGTCGGGAACGTGTACGTCTCCAGCCACGGCAGCAGGCCCGGCGCCGGCGAGGCGATCATGTCGGTCTGCGGGTAATGGATGTGCGTGTCGATGAAGCCCGGCACGATCAGCTTGTCGCGCAGGTCGTGGACGGCGGCACCGTCGGCGAGGCGGCCGGCGTGCGCGGACCATGCGCCCGACGCGACCACGTGGCCGTTTTCGACGATCACGACGCCGTCTTCGTGATAGACGGCGGCGTCGGACGATTGCGCGGGGTCGCCGGTGAACGTCAACAGTTTTGCGCGGTAAGCCGATTGAGTCATGGGAACTACGTCTCCGAAATCTTCAGGTTTGAGTGAGGTTGAAATCCTTCGGTTGCGCCGCCCCTGAAAAACGCGGCGCAAGAGGGCCCATGGCCCGGCGCTGTGACGTCGGTCCTGCGTCGGTCCCTGCAGTGTCCTTCCCGCCCCTCGCGGGGCGTTCGGAGGGTGTGATCCGGTGGGCTTACTGGGTCGTGCCGCTCCAGTAAGCGTCGAGCTTCGCGATCAGCGCGGCCCGCTCGGCGGGGCTCACGAACGACGCTTCGAAACCGTTGCGCAGGATCGTGTAGACCTCCTGATCGTTCAGCTTCAGCGCGTCGATGATCGCCGTGTAGTTCTCGTTGACGTAGCCGCCGAAATAGGCGGGATCGTCGGAATTGACCGTGACCGCGACGCCTTCGTCGAGCAGGTCCTTGAGCGTGTGCTTCGTCATGTCGTCGAACACGCACAGCTTGAGATTCGAGAGCGGGCACACGGTGAGCGCCACGCGCGTGTCGGCAAGACGCGTGACGAGCGCCGCGTCCTCGATGCTGCGCACGCCGTGGTCGACGCGATCCACCTTCAGCAGATCGAGCGCCTCGTAGATGTACGAGGGCGGGCCTTCCTCGCCCGCATGCGCGACGAGTTTCAGGCCCCTGGCGCGCGCCTTTTCGAACACGCGCTCGAACTTCGAGGGCGGATGCCCGCGCTCGGACGAGTCGAGGCCCACGCCGATCATGCGCGGATGGCGCTCGAAAAGCGGCAGCGCGGCTTCGAAGGTGGCGAGCGCATCGGCTTCGCTCAGATGGCGCAGGAAGCACAGGATCAGCTTGCTTGTGAGCCCGCGCTTTTCGGCGTCGGCGAGCGCGCGATCGATGCCCGCGACCACGGTGTCGATCGGCACGCCGCGTTCGGTGTGCGTCTGCGGATCGAAGAAAATTTCGGTGTGCACGACATTGTCCGCGAGCGCGCGCTCGCAATAGGCCATCGTCATGTCGTAGAAGTCCTGCTCCGTGAGCAGCACGCTCGCGCCCGCGTAATAGATGTCGAGAAACGACTGCAGGTCGGTGAACGCGTAGGCGCGGCGCAGCGACTCGATCGAGTCGTACGCGAGCTTCACGTTGTTGCGCTGCGCGAGCGCGAAGATCAGCTCGGGTTCGAGCGAGCCTTCGATATGGATGTGCAGCTCGGACTTCGGCGCGCGCGCGGCTTTTTCTACGAGCGGGACTGCGGAGGTCGTGACGGTCATGGTTGGGTCGGTCCGTGGGTAGTTGACATCACGCGGAATGGGCGGGGACGAGCGCCGCATGCGCCTCGATCGCCTGCAGGAGCTGTGCGGCGGCCGAGATCGCGATGACTTCGGGCGACTTGTCGACGATGCCGTCCACGCCGAGCGGGCACTTCATCCGCGCGATCTGCTGCGGATCGATGCCGCGCGCGGCGAGCCGGTGCTCGAACTGCTTGCGCTTCGTGTGCGAGCCGATCATGCCGAAGAACACGAAGTCGCCGCGGCGCAGGATGCGCTCGGCGAGCTCGAGGTCGAGCGAATGATCGTGCGTCATCACGATGAAGCTCGTGCCGGGCAGGGCGGTATCGACGGCTTCGTCGGGGGCGTCGTTCGCGTCGATTTCGACGTTGGGCGCGGCGAGCGCGGCAAAGGCCTCGGGTGACGGAAACGCGGCGTCGCGTTCGTCCACCCAGCGCACCCGGCACGGCAGCGTGCCGAGTACGCGCACGAGCGCCGCGCCCACGTGCCCCGCGCCGAACAGCACGACGGGGAAGTCGTTGGGCGCGATGGTCTCGGTGAGGAGCGCACTGCCTTCGCCGTCCCCGGCATCCCAAAGCAGGCAATCGGGGGCTTCGACGCCGGGTTCCGGCTCGGACAGCATCACGGGGGCGCCCGCCGCGGGACGACTCGCCGTTGCTGCGTTGCCCGCCGCATGCGGGTTCCCGTTCCCAATCCGCGAGGACCGGAATGATACGCTACGCACCGTCGAAGCGCCGGCCGCAAGGCGCCGCGCCAGCGTGGCGAGCCACCCCAGGTCGCCCACGTCGAGCCGCTCGAACGCGAGCACGACCGCGCCGCCGCAGCACTGGCCGAGGCTCGGCCCGAGCGCGAGGCGCTCCAGGCGTCGCACGTGGGGCGCGCGCATGCCGTCGCGCAGCACCTGGCGCGCGATCTCGATGGCCTTCCATTCGAGGTGGCCGCCGCCTATCGTGTGGCGCGCGGCTTCGCGCGTCACGATCATCTTCGTGCCGGCTTCGCGCGGCGCCGATCCTTCGACGCGCGCGACCGTCACGAGCACGGCGGCGTCGCCGTGCGCGAGCAGTTGCTGCAGATCGGTGAGCCAGGCTTGCATCTGGCGGTTCTCCCTACTTCGGGCTACACGCGGGGCGTGTCGCCGGTTAATCTTCGCGGCTTCGCGCAATGCGCGAAGCCTCTTGTCCATTTCTTCAGTCAGCCTGTTCGTGGCGGGTCGCCGCCGGCACCGGCGGGGTGGCCGCATGACCGCCTGCCGGACCGGCGGCGACCGGCTCCGGCGTGACCGCTGGCGCTTCTACACGCAGCGCCTCGATCGCATCGAGTATGGCCTCGGGCGTAGCGGGGGCGCGCAACGGCGCCGCGACGCGCGCTTCGGGGACCGCCGCGCCGACGGCATCGCGGATCGCGAGAAAGACCGAGAACGGCAGCAACAGTGGCGGCTCGCCCACGGCCTTCGAGTGGAATACGGTGGGTTCGGCGTTGTCGTTGCGAAAGAGCCGGGTCGTGAATGCGGCGGGCGTATCGCTGATCGCCGGGATCTTGTAGGTGGACGGCGCGTGTGTCATCAGCCGCCCGTCGCGGTTCCACCAGAGTTCCTCGGTCGTGAGCCAGCCCATGCCCTGAATGAACGCGCCTTCCACCTGGCCGATGTCGATGGCCGGGTTGATCGACTGGCCCGCGTCATGCAGCAGGTCTGCGCGCACGAGTTTCCATTCGCCCGTGAGCGTATCGACGACCACCTCCGACACCGCCGCACCGTAGGCGAAGTAGTAGAACGGATGGCCCGTGAGCGTGCGCGCGTCCCAGTGGACCTTCGGCGTGGCGTAGAAGCCATCCGACCATAGCTGCACGCGCTGGAGGTAGGCGCGCTCGACGAACTCTCCAAATGGCACCGAGGCGCCGTTCGCCTGCACCGTGCCGTCCTCGAACACCACGGCCTCGGTCGCACAGCCGTACTGCGCAGCAGCCAGTCCGGCGAGGCGTGCGCGGATGGTCAGCGCGGCGGCCTCGGCAGCCTTGCCGTTGAGGTCGCTGCCCGTGGAGGCGGCGGTGGCCGAGGTATTGGCCACCTTGGCCGTATCGGTGGCGCTCACGCGCACGCGCGCGAGCGGCAGCCCGAAGGTGCCGGCCACCACCTGCGCGACCTTGGTGTTGAGCCCCTGGCCCATTTCGGTGCCGCCGTGATTCACGAGCACCGAGCCGTCGCGATAGACATGCACGAGCGCGCCCGCCTGGTTCAGGTGCGGCACGTTGAACGAAATCCCGAACTTCACCGGCGTGATCGCGATGCCGCGCTTGAGCACCGGGCTCGTGCGGTTCCAGCCGGCGAGCGCGGCGCGTCGTTCGCGATAGCGGCTCGAGGCGAGCAGTTCGTCGGTGAGCGGCGCGAGCACGTTGTCCTCGACGCGCTGGCCGTAAGGCGTGAGTTCGCGCTCGCCGACGCCGTAGTAGTTCACGCGGCGCACGTCGAGCGGATCGCGGTTCAACTGCTTCGCGATGCCGTCGAGCATCACCTCCATCACCAGTGCGCCCTGGGGGCCGCCGAAGCCGCGAAACGCGGTGTTCGACTGCGTGTTGGTCTTGCAGCAGAGCGCGACGATATCGACGTCGGAGAGAAAGTAGGCATTGTCGACGTGGCAGACCGCGCGCGTGGCGACGGCGCCGGAAAGGTCGGCCGAATAGCCCGCTCGCAGCGCGATTTCCACGCGCGCGCCGAGGAGCCGTCCCTCGTCGTCGAAGCCTGCCTCGTACTCGTACAGCGCGTCGTGACGCTTGCCCGTGATCATGAAGTCGTCGTCGCGGTCCGCGCGCAGCTTCACGGGGCGGCCGGTCTTGTGCGCCGCGAGCGCGGCCACGCAGGCGAAGAGCGCCGACTGCGATTCCTTGCCGCCGAAGCCGCCGCCCATGCGCCGGCATTCGCACGCCACGCGATGCGCGGGCCAGTCGAGCAGATGGGCAACGAGCTGCTGCATTTCGCTGGGATGCTGCGTCGAGCTGAAGACGAGCATGCCGTCCTGCTCTTGCGGCAGCGCATAGGCGACCTGGCCTTCGAGGTAGAACTGCTCCTGTCCGCCCACTTCGAACGAACCTGCAATGCGATGGGGCGCCGCCGCGATCCGCTCGGCAGGCGTGCCGCGCGCGAGATGCAGCGGCGGCAGCACGTAGTGCTGCCGTGCGCGCGCTTCGGTAATTGAGAGCACGGGGTCGAGCGGCTCGTAGCGCATGACGTCGTCGCTGGCGGCGAGCGCGGCTGCGCGGCGCGCCAGATCGTGGCTCGTTGCGATCACGGCGAATACGGGCTGACCGAGATACTGCACGATGCCGTCGGCGAGCACCGGATCGTCGTGCAGCACGGGGCCGCAGTTGTTCTCGCCGGGGATGTCGGCCGCGCAGAGCACCGCGACCACGCCCGGCGCTTCGCACACGCGGCGCAGGTCGAGCGACACGATGCGCGCATGCGCGAGGCGCGCGAGGCCGAGCGCCGCGTGAAGCGTGCCTTGCACCTCGGGGATGTCGTCGGTGTAGCGCGCCTCGCCGCTCACGTGCAGTTCGGCGGATTCGTGCGGGAGCGGGGCGCCCAGTGCCGAATGCACCGCTGCATGCGCTGCCGTGTGTACAACGAACGGATCGGACTGGCGGTTCACGATGCTTCTCCCGCGAGCGCCGCGTCCTGGTCTTCGCCGTCTTCGGCCGCGAAGGCGAAGGCATTCACGTCGCACAGCGCGAGCGGCGCCTCGTCGCGCGTCTCCAGCCAACAGCGCCACAGCAGATTGCGCGCGACCTTCACGCGGTACGCGGCGCTCGCGCGCAGGTCGGAGAGCGGCTGGTAGTCGGCGTCGAGCGCCGCCATGGCGCGCTGCGCCGTCGCTTCGTCCCAGCGTGCGCCGGCGAGCGCGGCTTCGGCGCGCGCGGCCCGCGCGGGCGTGGCGGCCATGCCGCCGAACGCCACGCGCGCGTTCGTGATGATGCCGTCCTCGTCGATCTCGAGCGCGAACGCCGCGCACACCGCCGAGATGTCCTGGTCGTAGCGCTTCGAAATCTTGTAGGTGCGAAAGCGCAGCGTGGGCGCGGGGCGCGGCACGCGGATCGCCTCGACGAACTCGCCCGGTTCGAGCGCGTTCTTCTGGTAGCCGGTGTAGAACGCGGCAAGCGGCAGGGCGCGCACACGGGCGGCGCGGCGCAGCACGACCTGGGCGTCGAGGGCGAGGAGAGCCGGCATCGAGTCGCCGATGGGCGAGCCGTTCGCGACGTTGCCGCCCAGCGTGCCGGCATTGCGGATCGGCAGCGAAGCAAAGCGCGCCCAGAGCTCGGCGAGCTCGGGGTAATCGACGGCAAGCGCCGCGTACGCCTCTTCGAGCGGTACGGCCGCGCCGATCGTGAGCGATCCGGCGTCGAGCGCGATCGCGCGCAGTTCGGTGACATTGCCGGTATAGATCAGGTCGCCCAGTTCGCGGAACTGCTTGGTGACCCACAGCCCCACGTCGGTGCTGCCGGCCAGCACGCGCGCTTCGGGCAGCTTCGCGCGCAAGGCGGCGAATTCGGCCAGCGTGCGCGGGGCGTAGAACGTGGCCTCGCCCTCACCCTTGCCGTGGGCGGGCTGGCTCGAACGGTATTCGAAGGTGCCGGGGCGCACGAGCGCGCGCAGCGCGTCTTCGATGCCGGCCCGCTCGAACCTCGCGCGCGGATACGCGGCGTAGTCGAACATGCGCTGAGCGGCATCGATGATGGGCCGGTAGCCGGTGCAGCGGCACAGATTGCCCGAGAGGGCCTGATTGATCTCGTCGCGCGTGGGCAGGCCGGCGCTCACGCTCTGGTGCTCGTAGAGCGCCCAGAGCGACATGACGAAGCCCGGCGTGCAGAAGCCGCACTGCGAGGCATGGCAATCGACGAGGGCCTGCTGGACGGGATGGAGCGCGCCGTCGGGGCCGCGCAGGTCCTCCACGGTGAAGAGGGCACGGCCGTCGAGCGTGGGCAGGAACTGGATGCAGGCGTTGACGGCCTTCAGCGCGAGCCGCCCGTCGCCGTCGAGCTCCCCGAGCACCACGGTGCACGCGCCGCAATCGCCTTCCGCACAGCCTTCCTTGGTGCCGCAGGCGTGCAGATCCTCGCGCAGGTGCTGCAGCACCGTGCGGGTAACCGGCACATCGCGCACGTCATGCACGGCGCCCCGGCGAAGGAATCGGATGGTTTGCGTTGTCATGGTGAACCTGGGAGACATTGCGGATCAGGCGCGCGTTACGCGCAGGGGCGTGCCAAAGCCGGCCTCGCGCACGTAGATCGCCATCCAGTTCCGAAGATAGCACTGCTCGCGTCGGGAAAGTATTCCCTGCGGATGATGGGGGTTATCACGCCGCCGTCATGACAGCCGGATTCGTGCTCCGGCCCTTTGGGGCGCAAAGGCCGGTGGAGCGGGCGCTCAGAAGCGCTGCGCCCCGCTTCGGCGATGCCGTCGCGGGGCGCAGATTAAATGGGGGGGAATCGTTCGGACAGCGTTTGCTCAGCGCCGGATGCCCGGCCACGACACCTGACGGCGGCGATTGCGCCAGAGGCTGAAGACGAGCGCCAGGAAGATGCAGAGGAACGCGATCAGCGACCAGGCGGGTACCGAAACGCCGAGGATCGGCGGGTAGACGGTTTCGCACAGGCCCTGGACCTTGAAGATGCCGGGCAGCCAGTGCGCGGGCGGCAGGCCGTCGATGACCGGCTGCAGTGTATCGAAGCCGCAACTGAAGCTCGGGAAGGCCTGCACCCACACGAGCCTGCCCGCCGCGACGATGCCGCCCGCGGCCGAGAGCGCGGCGAGCAGTTCGAGCAGCCGCACGCCGCGCCAGCTGGAGAGGCGTGCGCCGAGGAACGCGAAGATCGCGATCAGCACGAAGAAGTAGCGCTGGAGAATGCACAACGGGCAGGGATCTTCGTGCTCGACGTATTGCAGGTAGAGCGCGCCGCCCACGAGGGCCAGGCAGATCAGGGCGAGGAGGACCAGCAGGCCGCGCTCGCGGCGCAGTAGCGCGTTATCGTCGTTCATGTCGCTCGGTTGTTCGGTTTTGAGATACAGCCTGGGGCTGCAACGGCGTGTCCGCGATTCTAGCGCGAAGGACGGGCCGCGGGCCGACGCGGATTTGACCGCGCGCGGATCGCAGGGTGACGGCGCGGGTTGGCTTGGGCGCCGTCGAAGGAAGGCGCCGGGCCGCGCCGCCTGGCATGCCGCAATACGGCGCTTGCCGGCGGGGGCTCAACGCAGCGGCGCGAGCACGGCCTCGACGCCGCGGCCGATGGCGAGGAGCGTGTCGTCGGCGTAGGGCGCGCCCACGAGCATCAGCCCCACCGGCGCCGCGCCGTGGCGATGGCACGGCAGCGACAGCGCGCAGGCATCGAGGAAGTTGAAGGCGCTCGGGTTGCGCAGCACGAGCGCGTTGGTTTGCGCGAACACGGCGTCGTCGGCCGCGAGCGGCGCCACGCGCGGCGGGGCGATCGGCACGGTCGGCGCGATCACGGCGTCGAAGCGCGACCACAGCGTGGCCTGAGCCTCTTCGAGCATGGCCGCGCGCGCCGCGTTCAGATCCAGATAATCGCAGGCGCGCGCCGGCTCGCCCTTCAGGATGCGCGCGAGCACACGCGGATCGTAGTCGTCGCGATGGCGGGCGATCAGCTCCCGGTGCCAGGCGTATGCCTCGATCGGCGAGAAACCGTAGCGGTTGATCTCCGCCAGGCGGTCGAGCGCGCCGAATCGCACTTCGTTCACGATCGCGCCCGCGGCGTCGAGATGCCGGAGCGCGGCGTCGATCGTGTCGGCCACTTCGGCCTCCATGCCGTCCGTCACGTAGTGGGTGAGCACGCCAAGGCGCACGCCTTCCAGATGCCGCGCCGCCGGCACGTGCGGGGCGAGCCCGGCGAGGAGGCGGTCCGTGAGCGCGCAGCAGGCCACGCTGTTGCCGATCGGCCCGAACGAGTCGAGCGTGGGCGACAGCGGCACGCCGCCCGTCTTCGGAATGCGCGCGGCGGTGGGCTTGAAGCCCGTGAGGCCGCAGAACGCGGCCGGGATGCGGATCGAGCCGCCGGTGTCGGTGCCGAGCGCGACGGCGGCCATGCCGTCGGCCACCGAAGCCGCCGCGCCCGACGACGAGCCGCCCGCCACGCGGGCGTCGCCCTCCACGTTGCGCCGGTACGGCGAGAGCGGCGTGCCGTAGTGCGGATTCAGACCGAGCCCCGAAAACGCGAACTCGCTCATATTGGTTCGACCGATCAGCACCGCACCCGCATGGCGCAGGCGCGCGACCGCCACGGCGTCGGCCCGGGCGGGCGGTGCGCCGGCGAGCGCCGTGGAGCCCGCGCGCGTGACTTCGCCTTCGACGTCGAACAGATCCTTGACCGACACGGGCACGCCCGCGAGCGGGGAGAGCACGGTGCCGGCGGCGCGCAGGCGGTCGTGGGCGTCGGCGGCGGCGCGCGCGCGGGCCGCATCGACCTGCGTGAACACGACGGCGCCCTGGCCGGCCGGATCGGCGATGCGTTCGAGCGCGGTTTCGACGAGCGCGCGGCTCGTCGTGCGGCCGGAGGCCAGATCGGCGGCAAGCTGGGCGAGGGGGGCGAAGGGCGGGAAGTCGGTGGTCATGGCGATGATGGGCGGTGGGGACACGGGCGGTCGCGGCGGCTGGTCAGCCATGAGCGGCAAGCCAACGGCCGCGGCAAGGGACACATCATTGTAGGCCCGGCGTTTCACCGTAGCGTAATTGGGATCGGCGCTCACATCAGGTAATATCCCCGATAGACAGCAATATGTAAGGATTTTCTCGCATGCATCAGGGAATCGGCTTCATTCAGGATCTGGCAGTCGTGATGGCGCTCGCCGGGGTCGTCACGGTGCTGTTTCATCGCCTGAAGCAGCCGGTGGTGCTCGGCTATATCGCGGCGGGTGTGATCATCGGCCCCTACACGCCGCCCTTCCAGCTCATCCACGACGAACAGACCATCCAGACTCTGGGCGAGCTGGGCGTCGTGTTCCTGATGTTCTCGCTCGGGCTCGAGTTCAGTCTCAAGAAGCTCTTTCAGGTGGGCGTGACGGCGATCGTCGCGGCGCTCTCGGAAATCGTGCTGATGCTGTGGATCGGCTACGAGATCGGCCGCGCATTCGGCTGGAGCGCGATGGACGCGCTCTTTCTCGGCGCGATTCTCGCCATTTCGTCCACCACGATCATCGTCAAGGCGCTCTCCGACCTTGGCGTGAAGCGCGAGCCGTTCGCGCAGCTCGTGTTCGGCATCCTGATCGTCGAGGACATTCTGGGCATCGCCATGCTCGTGCTGCTCGGCGGCATCGCGCAAACGGGCGAGCTCTCGCCCGGCATCGCATTCGTCACGCTCGGCAAGCTGCTGCTCTTCATGCTCGTTTCGCTGCTGGCGGGCATCCTGATCGTGCCGCGCGTACTCGGCTACGTGGCGCGCGTGGGCAGCGACGAGATGCTGCTCGTTTCCGTGCTCGGCTTTTGTTTCGGATTCTGTCTGCTGGTCGTCAAGCTCGACTATTCGATCGCGCTCGGCGCGTTTCTGATCGGCGCGGTGATGGCCGAGTCGCGGCATCTGCACCGCATCGAGCATCTGGTCGCGCCGCTGCGCGACGCGTTTTCGGCCATCTTCTTCGTGACGATCGGGCTCATGCTCAACCCGCTCGTGCTCGTCGACTACGCGTGGCCCATCGCGGTGATCTCGGTGGCCGTGATCCTCGGCAAGCTCGTTTCGTGCGGCCTCGGCACGTTCCTCGCGGGCCGCGACGGCCGCACGTCGATGCGCGTGGGCATGACCGTTTCGCAGATCGGCGAGTTCTCGTTCATCATCGCCTCGCTCGGTCTCACGCTCAAGGTGACGAGCGGCTTCCTCTACCCGATCGCGGTGGCCGTTTCCGCCATCACCACGCTCACCACTCCCTATCTGATCCGCTTCGCCGATCCGCTCTCGCAGCGGCTCGCGCGCGCGATGCCGCCTGCCGTCTCGAACGTCTTCGGGCTCTACGGCCAGTGGCTGCGCTGCCTGATGCCGCGCTCCTCGGGGCCTACGTTCTTCACGCTCACGCGACGCATCATGTTGCAGATCGCGGTGAACCTCGCGCTGGTTTCGGCGATATTCATCGGCGTGTCGTATGGCGCGCGCTATGCCGGACCGATGCTGGCGGCGTGGATTCCGGACGAGCGCATCCAGCGGGTCGTGCTCTGGAGCGTGGCGCTCATGCTGGCGATGCCGTTTCTCGTGGCCGTGTGGCGCAAGACCCAATCGCTCGCGCTCCTGCTCGCCGAGGTGAGCGTGCAGCCCGAAAAGGCGGGGCGCTTCACGCGTGCGCTGCGTCACGCGATTGCCGAAGTCGTGCCCGTGCTGGCGATGGTGGGGGTGTTCCTGCTGGTGGCGGGGCTTTCGGGGACGATCTTGCCGCCCCGCGGGTATCTGATCGGCGTGCTGGTCGGCGCGGCCGCGCTCACGATGCTGCTGTGGCGCTGGTGCGTGAAGATCCACGCTTCGATGCAGATTGCGCTGCGCGAGACCTTCGAGGAGCGGCCCGACGCGTGATACGCGTGATGCCGGATGGTGGGATAACACGCGCGCGTCACATTCCGCCGGACCCGCAGTTGTGACATTAGGTGACGAATTGTGCAGGGGACTTGGCGGCGCCTCCCCGGCCGAAGGATAATCGGCCCATGTTCATCGTTCGCACGCACCGCGTGCCCGACCCCACGTCATGAGCGAAAACAATACCGATCGCCCCAAGGCTTCCGACGGCGCCGACCGTCCCTCCGATGCCGGATCGCCCGGCGCCACTCCCTCCCACATTTCGGCCGGCCCCTCCGGCGCGACGTCTCACTCTCCCGCCTCCGCTTTCCCCCCTGAAGGTGCGGCAGCCGCCGTGGCGGAAGGGGAAGCGGCGCAGCGTGCAGCGACCGATGCGCCCGAAAGCGCCTCGACGGTGACGCCCGAGACCGTGTCGCGCGCGGCAGAGCAGCCGGAGGCCGTTGGCGAACCGCCCGCGGGGCACGCGAGCCAAAGCGCCGCCGCGGCGCGGCCGGGCGCGGCGCCTGCGGGCTTCGGGCAGGCGCCGGATTTCGGCGCCCAGAATCCGCCGCCGCCGAACGCCTTGCCGCCGAATCCGCCGCGTTATCTGCACGCGAGCGATTCGGCGTGGTCGGTGCTGGGACGCATCATCGCCGCGCGTGCCCGCCAGTTGTTCGACCGCGCGGGGCAGAGGATCACGCAGCGCACGCTGCGCATCGGCGTATCGGCGCGCATTTTCCATCCGGAACCGGGCGCGATGGGGTTGCGCGGCAAGACGCTGCAATACCTCGAAGAGTCGATTGCGCACTGGGTCATGTCGCGCGACGTGATCGTGTTCATGATCCCGACCGTCGGCCACCAAGGCATGCTGCACCCGAGCAACATCCGTCTGCGCGACTACGCCAGACACCTCGACGGCCTGCTGCTGCAAGGCGGCGCCGATGTCTCGCCGCAGACCTATGCGGAAGTCTCCGCGCGTCCCGAATGGCCGGGCGATCGTGTGCGCGACATGTACGAGCTCGAGCTGCTGCACGAGTTCGTCGAATCGGGCAAGCCGGTGCTGGGTGTGTGCCGGGGGTGCCAGCTGATCAACGTGGCGTTCGGCGGTACGCTCTATCAGGATATCGCCTCCGACGTACCGACTGCAGGCGTGCACGTGAGCGAGCGCTACGACCAGCACCGCCACGCGATCACGTTCCCCGAAGGCTCGTCGCTTGCCAGCATGTTTCCGGGCCGGCGCGAGGCGATCGTCAACTCCATCCATCACCAGGCGGTGAAGAACCTGGGTCGCGACCTGACGATCGAAGCGGTCTCGGCGGGCGACGGCCTGATCGAAGCGGTCCGCTACCGCCGTGCGCCGTTCGTGCTGGGCGTGCAATGGCACCCGGAATTCCATCGCGCAGGCGGCCCGGAACTGCTCGATTGCACGCCGCTGCTCGATGCTTTCCTGCGCTCGGCGCGCGAGACGCGTTTTTAGTGTCCCGCTTTTAGTCTTCCGTCGATCCGATTTCCGGTGTCCCGAATTAATCCCGTTTTCTGAGATTGTTGGAAGGGGATAATGAGCCGCTACCCGGAATCTTCAACGGAATAGTTTGTATGAAGTACTCAACGGTACTGCGGCGTGCGTGGCCCCGCGCCGCGGCTTGTCTGATGTTGCTGCCCGGCGCTGCTGGATGGGCGCAGGACGACGGCGGCGCGGTGGCGCCGGTGGTGGGCAACCGGCCCTCGCTGGGCAGTCTTACGCCTGCGCAGCCGGGCGCCACACCGGCTGCGCCGCCCGCAACGGACGAGCAGGCGGGCGCCGACGATGCCCAGGGCAACGTCGCCATGCTGATGCAATTGATCCACGACGCGCAACTCGTCGAACTGCGCACGACCTACAACGGCAGCTACGGCGCCAGTCTCTTCTTCTACCCGCCGGACATGACCTGGTATGCGGCGCTGTTCCAGGGCAAGCACTTCTGGCGGGTGATCCGCTCGCAGGATGAGGGGCGCTCGGAAGCGGTCTATGCGGATTTCGCGCGCCGGACCGAACAGCTCGCCGACGTGGAGATTCGCCGCACCCGGCTCGAAGCACAGAAGGCCTATATCGATCGCATCATTGCGCTTTCCGAAGACCGCGCGCGCCGCCTGCAGGCGGATCTCGACGTGGCGCGCACGCAGCAGGCGCAGGTCGACGAGCGCCAGCGCCAGATGCAGGCGGAAGCGGTGGCCCTGCGCGCTGCGAAGGCACGCGCGCAAGCGCAATTGCAGGACCTTCAGCGTCAGGTTCAATCGATGCAGCGGGAGACGGAGGCGGGGTTGCCTCGCGCAGGCGCACATCAGTAAGCCGGGGGAGGGGAGCGCCGGGTAAAAAGCCCGGCGTTCAAAGTTCGCAAGCTTTTTGCCGTCTTTTTGCTGTCTTTTTGCGATTTGCTCGCGTCACACGACGCGTCATTTTTCGAAGCGGTCGGGGATTTCCGTGACGCGTCGTTGCGAGACGTGGTTGACCCAATCGGTGCTGTCTACGGGAATAGCGGGGCGGCCCGCAGCTCGCGGCGCGGAATACGTGTTTGCGTAGGTGGTGATCGACGCGTAGTCGTCGTCCGGATTGACGCTCGGCGCGCGTGGCGAGTAATGGCCCGCTTGCGCGTAGGTTCCTGTGACGCGGTTCGTGACGTTGCGCGACTCGCCGCCATGTGCTGCGACGGTGTGCGCCGAATGCCCGGGTGCGATCATGCGTGCCTCGCGGCTCGTCTGGCTGTGCGACGCTGGTTTTCTCGCGGTCGTGCTCGAACTGCCGGTACGGTTTTCGGGAGCGGCGGCAGCGGGCGAGGGCGGCAATGCCACGACCTGCACGGTTTTACTCTCTTTCGTTTCAGAGTAATCCGGACGATTCGGGGCGGCCGGCGCTGCGTGTTCCTGTGCCGGAACTGGCGGCGCTTGCACGAGCCGGTCGCCTGGGCGAACCTCATTCTCTGTGATCGTTGCAAGACCGTGTTCGGTGTGTTCGGCGGGCGTCCCCTGCGTTGCCGTTCTGTCGGCTGCGAGGTTCGCGCGTGCTATTGACGCAGGCGTTGCCTGCTTCCCTTCGTTGGGTAAGTGGCTTGCCACTATCCAGGTGAGCAGTGCCGCACCGCCAATCGCGACGGCGCTCCCTGCGAACTTGTTCGAGGTGAACGGAGGTGGGCTTTCCGAATGTTTGGGCGCGGTGGCCGGCGACGTGTTCGTCTGGGGGCGTGCCGCTGCCGTGAACGTGCCGTCAGGAGCCTGTGCGGCGGCGGCAGGAGGGCCGACGTCCCCGGCCACGTCGACAGGCGCCGCAGCCGGCTCGGCAAGCGTGCTGCGATGCGGGTCCCAGCGGCAGGCGCTGGCAAACGTCTTGGCGTTCAGGCAGACAGTGCGCAGGATGGCGGCATAGAGCGCCTTGAGCTCGGCGCGCAGGCTGAAGTGCGGCGGCAGCAGCGCCCATTCGCGACCGAACGGCGCGGGAATGCGGTCGAGCGGCCGCATGCGCGGCAGCGCAAGGGATCCCTCCACCTGAACGAACGAAATAGTCGACATTGATCTCTCGCGGCTACCGCCCGGCACGGGTTCGGACCCAGGCCGTGCGCTACACAAAGGTTTTCTCTATCCCACAATGGTGACGGACGGTGTCCTGGGGGGCTATTGGATTTGTCCTAAAGCCGGGGGTGTGGGTTTTGATGGCGGAGATCGCCCGGGTCGGCTGGAGGCGGCGCTTTGGATGCGGCAGACGCGGTGCGCTTACGCCCTGTCGAGACGGAATACGTAGCGCAGCGCCGTGATATCGACGCCGCCCATCTGGTCCGGTTCCGCACCGGAGAATGTCCAGCCTTGGCGTTCGTAAAACGCGATCGCGGGTGCGTTGCCTTCGAGGACATACAAATAGAGCTGGGTTTCGCCGCGCGAGCGCGCCCAGTCCTGCGCGGCTTGCATCAGCCGCTTGCCGACACCGACACCCTGGTGAGCCGGCAGGGCGTGCAGGTTGTCGAGCAGCACGCCCCACGGCGAATCCGGCTGGTGCTCCACGCAGACGAAACCCACCGGCGTCGCTTCGTCGAGATCGGCGATCAGCACGAGGCGCCGGTCGCCGCCTGGGGCTTCCATCCGGGCGCGCCACCAGGCCGCACGCTCGTCGCCGACTTCGCGTTCGAGAAACGCAGCAGGCAGCAAGCCGCGATACGTGGCTTGCCAGCTGGCCGTGTGCATGGCGGCGATCAGCGGGGCATCGGCCGCAGTGGCCGGACGCAGCGTCAGACGGGGAAGGGTGGACATGCGATGACCGGGAACATGAAAGCGCAGGACTCAGGCGTGGCGCGCGGGGTGGCGCATGCACTTCATTTTGCACGATAAGTGCACCGATGCGGTGCCTGCGGTGGATTCGCTTTCGGTTGAGTGTCGATTGTGTGTCAGCCGAGTGTCGGCCGGCAGGCCCGGGGTGGGATTCGCCACAATTGACAGGGCGCCCTCAGGTAATACCCCGATATATGGTGACACACATGGGCAGCATAATGACCGCCCGCCCGGGCATGCCCGGCGGCGCTCATCGCCCCCGGCGGGTTTCCTGTTTCACTGTCTGCCCAGCCGGTCACGGCGCGGCGGACGTCTCCACAGAGGACGTCATGTCAACCGCGTCTCACGCTACTTCCAGCGAATCCAAAGTCCGGACCGTGTTCCGCGTCACGAGCGGCAATTTCCTGGAAATGTATGACTTCATGGTCTACGGCTACTACGCCTCGGCGATCGCCAAGACCTACTTTCCCAGCAATAACCCGTTCGCTTCGCTGATGCTGGCGCTTTCAGTGTTCGGCGCGGGCTTCCTCGTGCGGCCGCTCGGCGCCATCATCCTCGGCGCGTACATCGACCACCACGGCCGCCGCAAGGGCCTCATCCTCACGCTCGGCCTCATGGCGCTCGGCACGCTCGCCGTCGCCGCCGTGCCGGGGTATGCGACCATCGGTTTCCTCGCGCCCGTGCTCGTGCTGTGCGGGCGGCTGTTGCAAGGTTTTTCCGCGGGCGTGGAACTGGGCGGCGTCTCGGTCTATCTCTCGGAGATCGCGACCAAGGGCAACAAGGGCTTCTACGTGTCGTGGCAGTCGGGCAGCCAGCAGGTGGCGGTGGTGTTCGCCGCGCTGCTCGGCGTTTCGCTGCACCGCATCCTGCCCGTCGAGGAAATGACCTCGTGGGGCTGGCGCGTGCCGTTCATCATCGGCTGCTGCATCGTGCCGTTCCTGTTCCTGATCCGCCGCTCGCTGCAGGAAACCGAAGAGTTCGCGAAGAAGAAGCACCGTCCTTCGATTGGCGAGATCATGAACTCGATGATCCAGAACTGGGGCATCGTGCTGGGCGGCATGGGCATGGTCATCATGACGACCGTGTCGTTCTACATGATCACGGCCTACACGCCGACCTTCGGCAAGGAAGTGCTCAAGCTCGACGAAGTCGACACCCTCGTCGTCACGGTCTGTATCGGCCTCTCGAATTTGTTCTGGCTGCCGGTGGCCGGCGCCGTGTCGGATCGTATCGGCCGCCGTCCGGTGCTGCTCGCCTTCACCGTGCTCACGATCCTCACTGCCTATCCGGCGGTGCAGTGGTTGGTCGCCGATCCGTCGTTCGGCCGGCTGCTGACGGTCGAGCTGTGGCTCTCGTTCCTCTACGGCTGCTACAACGGCGCGATGGTCGTGGCCCTCACCGAAGTGATGCCCGCCGACGTGCGCACCGCCGGCTTCTCGCTCGCGTACAGCCTTGCCACGACGATCGGCGGCTTCACGCCGGCCATCTCGACCTACCTGATTCACGTGAGCGGCAACAAGGCCGCGCCTGGTGCGTGGATGGGCGTCGCGGGCCTGTGCGGTCTGATCGCGACGCTTGTGCTCTATCGCACGGCCGAAGCGCGCAACCAGTACAAGACGGCGTGATCCGCGGCGCGTAGCCTGACGGGCCGGTCTGACGCGCCGGCGACCGCAAAAACAAACAGCCTCGCAGTGTTCGACTGCGAGGCTGTTTGTTTTTTGTGCCTTGCGATTTTGGTGTGTCGGGCCGCGTCAGGCGTCGCGCAATTCCCGTGCAACCGTCTCGATGACGTCGTCCCACGCGCCGGGCCGGGGCTGGCGCACGAGCCGCGCACGCGGATACCAGGGGCTCGTGTCGGTGCCGGTGAACCAGCGCCAGTCCGCGGCGAACGGCAGCATCAGCCAGAGCTTCGCGTGCAGCGCGCCCGCGAGGTGCGCGATCGAGGTGTCGATGGACACCACGGCGTCGAGCCGTTCGATGACGGCAGCCGTGTCGGCGAAATCAGCGATCTTGTTGCCTGGGCGATGGATCGAGCGCGCGCGCGGATGCGCGTCCAGCGCCGCATGCTCGGCGTCGGTCAACTGCGGTTGCAGCACGATCCAGTCGATGCCTTCAATCGCGAACAGCGGATCGAGCGCGGCAAGCGGCAGCGAACGGTTTTCCTGCTTCTGGATGCGCCCCGACCACGCAATGCCGATCTTGCGCTTCGCCTGGCCGCCGAGCGAGCCGCGCCACTTGCGCCGGTAGGCAGCGGGGGCCGCGAGGTAGGGCGTGCGCGCGGGCAGGCTGTCGAAGGTCGTGCCGAGCGCAAGCGGCAGCGAGAGCAGCGGGCAGTGCAGATCGGCCGCGGGGTGCGGCGTGCCCTGGGCAATCAGCGTGACGCGGGCGCTCTGCGCGAGCGGCGCGATGAGCGGCAACAACGAAGGCTGCACTTCCAGCATGACGCGCCCGCCCATTCGTGCGACGAGCGGCACGAAGCGGACGAACTGCAGCGTATCGCCGAAACCCTGCTCCGCCTGGATCAGCAGCGTGCGGCCTTCGAGCGGCTCGCCGCGCCAGCGCGGCAGCCTGTCTGCCTGCGAGGTGGCTTGCGAGACTGATTGCGACCCGGCCGCTGCCTCGTGTCTGACCGGCTCCGGCTCGCGTGCGGCGGGATCGAGACGCCACTCGTATTCGGGCAGGCCGCGGCGGAAGTCGCCGGTCGTGAGCCAGGCGAGCGCACGATTCAGGTGAGCGGCGGCGAGATCCGGGCGCACGCGCAGCGCTTCGTCGAATGCACGCACGGCCGCTTCGTGACGGCCGAGCGCATGGTGCGCGGTGCCGAGCGCGAGCCAGGCGAGCGAGAACTTCGGATCGAGGCCGATCACATGTTCGAGCGGACTGACCGCCGCTTCGTGCCGGCCGAGTGCGACGAGCGCGTTGCCGAGGCCGAAGAGCGCCGGTGTAAAGCGCGGCTGCAACGCGAGTGCGGCTTCGAACGCCGCGACGGCTTGCGCGTGGCGCCCGGTGGCATCGAGCGTATTCGCGTAGTTGAAGTGCGCGGCGACGAAGCGCGGCTGCACATCGAGCGCCGCACGAAATTGCGCGAGCGCGCCTTCCGTATCGCCGAGCGCGTTCAGCGACATGCCCAGATTGTTGTGCGCGCCGGCGTGTCCCGGGCGGATCTTCAGGGCCCGGCGAAACGAATCGACGGCTTCGGTGTAGCGGCCGAGCGCGTGGTACGCGTTGCCCAGATTGTTGTGCGAGGAGGCGTCGCCCGGCTGCAGGCGCACCGCATGGCCGAACGAGAACATGGCGTCTTCGTGGCGGCCGAGCACTGCGTAGGCGTTGCCGAGGTTGTAGTGCGCGAGCGCGAACGCGGGGGAGAGCGTGAGAGCGTTGCGAAAGCGTTCGACGGCGGCCTCGAGCTGGCCGAGCGCCTTGAGCGCGTTGCCCAGGTTCAGCTGGAGCGCCGCGTCGTCGGGGCGCAGGTCCACCGCGCGGCGCACGAGGTCGGCCGCCTCCGCATGCTGCCCTTGCTGGTGCCGCAGCACGCCGAGCAGATGCAGCGCATCCACGTGCACCGGGTCGGCGGCGAGCGTCGCGCGGTAACCGCGCTCGGCGTCGTCCAGCCGGCCGTCGCGATGTGCGGCGTATGCGCGGACAAAAACCTGTTCCATGACCGAAGGGGCAAGACTTGAGAGAAGCAAAGGCGGCATTTTCCCATACTCCGATGGCCTCCCTCAGGACTTGACAAGATTTCTGTAAGCTTATAACATATGAACACATATTCATATGTTTGTTTCGAAATCATGACACCGCTTCTCGATGACGAGCGCGCCGCCCCGCTCGCCGACCTTTTTCGTTTGCTTGGCGATCCTACGCGCCTGCGCATCGTGCTCGCCTGCGTGCACGACAGGCTTTCCGTGGGCGCGATCGCCGAATCGCTCGGGCTGTCGCCGTCGCTTGTGAGTCACCATCTGCGGCTCTTGCGCGCTGCGCGCATCGTGCGTGCGGAACGCGAGGGCAAGCAGGTGTTCTACGCCGCGGCCGACATGCATATCAGCACGATGCTCGCGGGCATGCTGGAACACGTGAGCGAACCCGCCGGCGAACTGCAGGAGCACGTGTGATGAACGATCCGCGCAAACCGCGAAGCGTCGCCGAAGAGCGCGAAGACGAGCACGCCCCGGTGTGGCTCGACGACGAGAGCAAACCCTTGCACGATCATGCTCACGAGCACGAGCACGAGCACGAGCACGGTCCGCAGGCACACGCCGGTCACAGCCACGGTGGTGGCCATGGCCACCACCATCATCACGCGCCTGTCGCGGGGCAGGGGCGCGCGTTCGCGCTGGCCGTCGCGCTGAATGTCACGATCGTCTTCGTACAGGCGGTGTATGGCGTCGTCGCCCATTCGACCGCGCTGCTCGCCGACGCTGGTCACAACCTCTCGGACGTCCTCGGCCTGCTGCTCGCCTGGGGCGCGATCTGGCTCACGAAGCGTCGGCCGTCGGCGCGCTTCACGTTCGGCTTCGGCAGTTCGTCGATTTTGGCGTCGCTCGCCAACGCCGCGCTGCTGCTCGTCGCGTGCGGCGTGATCATCGCCGAAGCGATTCGCCGGCTCGTCGCGCCGGCTCCGGTGGCGGGCCTCGACGTGTTCGTCGTGGCCGTGATCGGCATGGTCGTCAACGGATTCTCGGCGTGGCTTTTCATGCGCGGCAGCAAGGACGATCTCAACGTGCGCGGCGCCTTCATGCACATGGCCGCCGACGCCGGCGTTTCCGCCGCAGTCGCCGTGAGCGGCCTCGTGATCTACTTCATGGGCTGGAACTGGATCGACCCGGTCATGAGCATCGCCGTGGTGCTGGTGATCGTCTATGGCACGTGGGGCCTGCTCACCGAGTCGGTGCGGCTCGCGCTCGCGGCCGTGCCCGCGGGCGTGGACGTGGAGCGCATCCGCGTGTATCTCGCCGCACAGGAGGGCGTGACCGACGTGCACGACCTGCACATCTGGGCGCTCTCGACCACAGGCAACGCATTGAGCGCGCATCTCGTGATGCCCGCCGGCCATCCGGGCGACGCTGTGCTCGATGGCATGGTGGACGTGCTGCGCACGCGCTACGAGATGAAGCACGTGACGCTGCAGGTCGACATGGGGACGTCGCAGCATCGCTGCGCACTCGATAGCGTGCCGCATACGCACTAAGGCTCGCGAACCCCGCGCGGGTCGCGTCCCGTGATGCGATGCGGCGAGGCTGGACCGATGGCGGGCGTACACTACGGCTCATGTCGGCCGCATGGAGGTCTGCATGACCGTGGCATCTTCCTCGCCGCCCGTGCTCATCGTCGGCGCAGGACCGACCGGGCTCGCCGCGGCGCTTTCGCTGGCCCGCGCGCGCATTCCGGTGCGCCTGATCGATCGCGCGCACGAGCCCGGGCGCCACACGCGCGCTATCGGCATCCAGGCGCGCACGCTCGAACTCTTCGAGCAGCATCGCATCGTCGAGCCGTTTCTCGCGCTCGGCCATCGCGCCCACGTCGCGAATCTCTACTCGAACGGGCAGCGCCGCGCGCGGCTCGATTTCGATCCGCTTTTCACGCGTTATCCCTATCTGCTCTTTCTCGATCAGACCGTAACCGAACGGATCCTCGCGGAGCATCTCGCGACGCTCGGCGTTGAAATCGAACGCGGTTGCGAATTGCTGGAAGTCACTCAGGGCTCGGCGGGCGTGAACGCCGAGGTGCGAGGCGCGAGTGGCCGTATCGAGTCCATTCGCAGCGTGTATCTGATCGCGGCCGACGGCGCGCACAGCACCGTGCGTCACAAGCTCGAGATGAAGTTCGACGGCGAGACGCTCGCGCAATCGTTTCTGCTGGCCGACGTGGCGGCCTCCACGCCCTGGCCCGAAGACGAGTTCCATGTGTTCGCATCCGGCGACGGTCTGGCCGCGCTGTTTCCATTCGGCGCGGGCCGCTGGCGCCTGATCGCCGACCACAAGGCCATGTTGCCCGCCGCACCGGAAGGGGCGGTGCCGGTGCCGACGCTCGAGGAATGCCGCACGATCGTCGGTCAGCGCGTGCATCATCCGGTCTCGCTCGCGCAGATGACCTGGTCTTCGTATTTCAGCGTGAACAGCCGGATGGTGCGGCAACTGCGCATGGAGCGCATCTTCTTCGCAGGCGACGCCGCGCACGTGCACAGCCCCGCAGGCGCACAGGGCATGAACACCGGCATTCAGGAAGCGTTCAATCTGGGCTGGAAACTCGCGCGCGTGCTCACGGGCGGTGCGCCTGAACGCCTGCTCGACACCTACCACGCGGAGCGCCATCCGATCGAGCGGCTCGTGTTGCAGCAGACGAGCTTCATGACCCAGTTGGCCGAAGCCGATCATGGTCCGATGAAGCTTTTGCGCGAACGGGTGATGCCGGCGCTGGTCGCGCTCGGGCCCTTGCGCGACGCCGCGCGCCAGGCGGTCAGCGAACTGTCGATCCAGTACCGGCGCAGCCCGCTCACGCTCGAACGCGTGCTGGACGCGGGCCCGCGTGCGGGCGAGCGCGCGCCGGATGCGCTGGTGCGCGTGATCGACGGACCACTGGGCCAGGCGCCCGGCAAGGGACGGATTTTCGATCTGCTCGATCCGGCGAGTTTCTCGTTGCTTTTGCTGGTCGACGAAGACGGCAAGCACGCGGGCGAGAACGGCGAAGCCGCACTCAAGTGCCTTGTCGATGCGATCGAGCGGCTTTTGCCGCAGGCGCTGCGTGTCTGGCGGCTCGCCGATGCCTCGAATGGCGATACGACCCCTGCGGGAGAGGGCGCGCCGCCGTTGGCCGAATCGTATGGGCGCACGCGGCCTGCGTTTTATCTCGTGCGGCCGGACGGTTATATCTGCGCGCGCGGCCGTCCGTCGTCCGATCTGAACGCGCTGCTGCGGCATTGCGAGGCGTGGTTCGCACCGAACGGCATGGCGCAGGGGAACACCGTCTAAGGTAGTCCGGCGGTGTGTCCCACTCGTTGCGCGCTCAGGCTGCTGCGGCCGGCGTGAGCGACTCGCGATGCTTCGTCAGCGCGGCGTACACGATCTCCGAAAAGCCGGCCTGCACCGCGCCGCTATCGAGTTCCGCAAGCAGCACGCGTCGCATGCGCGGCTCCCAGAAGCGGCGGATGTGATCGGCGATGCCCGTGAGCGCCTCTTCGCGGTCGGGCAGCGAGTCGAAGAACATGCCGATCTGGTTGGCCATTTCGATCAGATGGTCGGCTTTCATGGCGTCATTTCCCCCCGCTTGTCACGCTCGCCTCGGCGCGTTTTTCGAGCAGGTCGAGTTGCTCGGTGTTAAAGCGCGAGTACTCCTGCTGCCACTCCGAAGGCTGCTGCACGTGGCTCACCTGCACCGCCGTCACCTTGTACTCGGGGCAGTTGGTCGCCCAGTCGGACGACTCCGTCGTGATCACGTTCGCCCCCGACTCGGGGAAGTGGAAAGTCGTGTACACGACGCCCGGCTGCATGCGCGTGCTGACCTTCGCGCGTAGCACCGTCTGCCCGGCGCGCGACTCGATGCCCACCCAGTCGCCGTCGCGGATACCGCGGTCTTCGGCATCGACGGGATGGATCTCGAGGCGGTCTTCCTCGTGCCAGCGCGAGTTCTCGGTGCGGCGCGTCTGCGCACCCACGTTGTACTGCGAGAGGATGCGCCCCGTCGTGAGCAGCAGCGGGTAGCGCCGCGTGACCTTCTCGGGCGTGGCGATGAACTTCGTGATCACGAACTTGCCCTTGCCGCGCACGAAGCCGTCCACGTGCATGATCGGCGTGCCTTCCGGCGCGGCCTCGTTGCACGGCCACTGAATGCTGCCGAGCTCATCCAGACGCGCGTAGGAGACCCCGTGGAAGGTGGGCGTGAGGCGTGCGATCTCGTCCATGATCTGCGACGGATGCGTGTAGCCCATCTCGTAGCCGAGCGCGCGGGCAAGCAGGATCGTGACTTCCCAGTCCGCGTAGCCCGCAACCGGCGGCATCACCTTGCGCACGCGCGAGATGCGTCGCTCGGCGTTGGTGAACGTGCCGTCCTTTTCGAGGAACGACGAACCCGGCAGCAGCACGTGCGCGTACTTCGCCGTTTCGTTCAGGAAGATGTCCTGCACGACGATGCATTCCATCGCCGAAAGCGCAGCCGCGACGTGCTGGGTGTTCGGATCGGACTGGACGATGTCTTCGCCCTGGCAATAGAGACCCATGAAGCTGCCGTCCAGCGCCGCTTCGAACATGTTCGGGATGCGCAGGCCCGGTTCGGATTGCAGCGCGACGTTCCAGGCGTCCTCGAAGAGGCTGCGCGTCGTGGCGTCGCTCACATGGCGATAGCCAGGCAGCTCGTGCGGGAACGAGCCCATGTCGCACGAGCCCTGCACGTTGTTCTGGCCGCGCAGCGGATTCACGCCGACGCCTTCGCGGCCGACGTTGCCGGTCGCCATCGCGAGGTTGGCGATGCCCATCACCATCGTCGAGCCCTGCGCGTGCTCGGTGACGCCGAGACCATAGTAGATCGCGGCGTTGCCGCCGGTGGCGTACAGCCGCGCGGCTTCGCGCACCCACTGTGCGGGCACGCCCGTGAGCGCTTCGCTCGCCTCGGGCGAGTTCTCCGGCAGTGCGACGAAATCGCGCCATTGCTCGAAGGCGCGCGTTTCGCAGCGCTCGGCCACGAACGCTTCGTTGACGAGCCCTTCGGTGACGATCACGTGCGCGAGCGCATTGATGACGGCGACGTTCGTGCCGGGGCGCAGTTGCAGGTGATGCCTGGCCTGCACGTGCGGCGTATCGACGATATCGATGCGGCGCGGATCGACCACGATCAGCTTCGCGCCCTGGCGCACGCGGCGCTTCAGGCGCGAGCCGAACACCGGATGGCCGTCGGTGGGATTGGCGCCGATCACCATGATGACGTCGGCATGATCGACCGACGCGAAGGTCTGCGTGCCCGCCGATTCGCCGAGCGTGGTCTTCAGCCCGTAGCCCGTGGGCGAGTGGCACACGCGCGCGCAGGTATCGACGTTGTTGTTGCCGAACGCCGCGCGCACGAGTTTCTGCACGAGATAGGTTTCTTCGTTCGTGCAGCGCGACGAGGTGATGCCGCCGATCGAGTCGCGTCCATACTTGTCCTGGATTCGGCGGAATTCGCTCGCGGCGTAGCGGATCGCTTCGTCCCAGCTGACTTCGCGCCACGGATCGGTGATCTTCGCGCGGATCATCGGCTTCTTGATGCGGTCCTTGTGCGTGGCGTAGCCCCAGGCGAAGCGGCCCTTCACGCAGGCATGGCCCTCGTTGGCCTGGCCGTTGCGGTGCGGCACCATGCGCACGACCTGGCTGCCCTTCATTTCGGCCTTGAACGAGCAGCCCACGCCGCAATAGGCGCAGGTGGTGACGATCGAATGCTCCGCCTGACCCAGCATCACCACGCTCTTTTCCTGCAGCGTCGCGGTCGGGCACGCGGCCACGCAGGCGCCGCACGAGACGCACTCCGATTCCATGAACGGCTCGTTCATGCCGGCCGCCACGCGCGATTCGAAACCGCGTCCTGCGATCGTCAGCGCGAACGTGCCTTGCGTCTCTTCGCAGGCGCGTACGCAGCGATTGCAGACGATGCACTTCGAAGGGTCGTAGGTGAAGTACGGGTTCGACTCGTCCTTCTTGTTGCCGAGGTGGTTGGCGCCCTCGAAACCGTAGCGCACCTCACGCAGGCCGGTCACGCCGGCCATGTCCTGCAGTTCGCAGTCGCCGTTGGCGGGGCAGGTGAGACAGTCGAGCGGGTGATCGGAGATGTAGAGCTCCATCACGTTGCGGCGCAGACTCTGCAGACGGTCGGTTTGCGTGCGCACCTTCATGCCGGCTTCGACGGGCGTCGTGCACGAAGCCGGATAGCCGCGCCGGCCTTCGATTTCGACGAGACACAGCCGGCACGAGCCGAACGGCTCGAGCGAGTCGGTGGCGCAGAGCTTCGGCACGTGCACGCCGGCTTCGATCGCGGCGCGCATGACGGAGGTGCCGGCGGGCACGGTCACGGATTCGCCGTCGATTTCGAGCGTGACATCGACGTCGGCGTGACGCAGCGGCGTGCCGTAGTCGGTGTCGTCGAAGGGCGAGCGTGGCTTCATCGCCTGGGACTTGCAACTGCAGTTGCCGGAGCCGCAGCCACCGGCGTTGGACATGAGCGCATCGGACATGCTGGTTCCTCGTTCAGGCGGTGGCGGCGGGGCGGCCCGCGGCGACAGGTTCGAGACCGAAATCTTCAGGGAAATGATTGAGCGCGGAGAGCACCGGGTAGGGCGTCATGCCGCCCATCGCGCAGAGCGACCCGGACACCATCGTGTCGCACAGATCGCGCAGCAGCGTGACCTGCTTTTCCGAGGTGTCGCCCTGGCGGATCTTCGCGATCACCTCCACGCCGCGCGTCGAGCCGATACGGCACGGCGTGCACTTGCCGCACGATTCGAGCGTGCAGAACTCCATGGCGTACTGGGCGAGTGCGGCGAGATCGGATGTGTCGTCGTGCACGACGAGGCCGCCGTGGCCCACTACCGCACCGACGGCCGCATACGCTTCGTAGTCCATGGGAATGTCCCACTGGCTCTCGGGCAGATAGGTGCCGAGCGGACCGCCCACCTGCACGGCGCGCGCCGGTCGGCCGCTCGCGGTGCCGCCGCCGTAGTCGTACATCAGCTCGCGCAGCGTCACGCCGAACGCCAGTTCGACGAGGCCGCCGCGCGCGATGTTGCCCGCGAGCTGGAACGGCAGCGTGCCGCGCGAGCGGCCCATGCCGAAGTCCTTGTAGAACGCCGCGCCCTTCGCGAAGATCACCGGCACCGTGGCGAGCGTGATCACGTTGTTGATGACCGTGGGCTTGCCGTAGAGGCCGGCGAGCGCGGGCAGCGGCGGCTTGGCGCGCACGATGCCGCGCTTGCCTTCGAGCGATTCGAGCAGCGCCGTTTCCTCGCCGCACACATAGGCGCCCGCGCCTTTGGCGACGAACAGATCGAAGCGCCGGCCGCTGCCGAGCACGTCGTCGCCGAGCCAGCCTGCCGCGCGTGCGCGGCGGATCGCTTCTTCGAGCGCGACGATCGCATGCGGATATTCGCTGCGCACGTAGATATGTCCGACCGTCGCGCCCACGGCGATGCCGGCGATCGTCATGCCTTCGATCAGCATGAACGGATCGCTTTCCATGACGAGCCGATCGGAGAACGTGCCCGAATCGCCTTCGTCGGCATTGCAGACGATGTACTTCTGATCGGCCTGCGCGCCGGCGACGGTGCGCCATTTGATGCCGGCCGGAAATGCCGCGCCGCCGCGTCCGCGCAGCCCGGACTCCACGAGCGCCTCGCAGGCGGCGGCGCCCGTCATGGCGAGCGCGTTGCGCAGTCCGGCGAGGCCGCCGTGCGCGAGGTAATCGTCGGTCGAGAGCGGATCGGTAATGCCGATGCGGGCGAACGTGAGGCGCTGCTGGCGGCGCAGATACGGAATCTGCTCGACGAGTCCGACGCTGCGCGCGTGCTGCGCGCCTTGAAGGAAGCCCGCCTCGAACAGCGCGCCGATGTCTTCGGCTTCGACGTTCGCATAGCCGACGCGGCCATCGGCCGTGTCCACTTCGATCAGCGGCTCGAGATAGAGCAGGCCGCGCGAACCGTTGCGCACGAGTTCGATATCGAGGCCGCGTGCCACGGCTTCGTGTTCGATGGCGAGGGCAATCGCATCCGCGCCGAGCGCGAGTGCCGAGGAGTCGCGGGGGACGTAGACGCGGGTCATGCGGCCTCCTTCGCGTTGCCGGCAGTGCTCACGGCCGCATCGAGGAGCGCGTCGAACTTCTGCGGCGTCACTTTCGCGTGCAGAGTGCCGTTGATCGTCATCGCAGGGGAGAGCGCGCACTGGCCGAGGCAATACACCGATTCCAGCGCGAGCTCCGCAGCGTGCTCGTGGCCGGTTTCGCCGCCATGGCCATGGGTGTGCGTTTGCGTTGGCGCGAAGCGGCAGCCCGTATGCGCCTCGATATGGCCGGCAAGCGCTTCGCTGCCCATGCTGCGGCAGGCCTCGGCGCGGCAGAGCTGCACGGTTACGGCAGCGGGCGGCGAGGTACGGAAGTGGTGGTAGTAGCTGATGACGCCGTGGACTTCGGCGCGCGAGAGATTCAGCGCCTTGGCCAGCGGGATGACGGTGTCGGGGGGCACGAAGCCGGTTTCGTCCTGGATCGCGTGCAGGACCGCGAGCAGCGTGCGGCCGGGTTGCGCATGCCGGTGCACGAGGTCGTCGGGCGCGGGGAGCAAGGTCTTGTTCATGGTGGGGTGCCTTACGGCGCAAATATGCACTTGTATTTCATAAAGTGTGCATCTATGCTGCCGTTGTCTCGTTGTGTGAACGAACAATAGGCCGGTGTATTGGCTTTCGCAATAGGAAAGGCGATTTCATAATGATCAAGGTGGAGTGTCAGGCGCAGCTCGTGGTGCGCGATGCGGAAGGCCGGGAGGCAAGCCTGACGGACGTTGTGCCGCTACTCGCTCTGGTCGCGGAAGAAGGCAGCATCGCGCAGGCCGCGCAGCGTAAGGGTTTGTCCTACCGGCATGCCTGGGGTCTGCTGCGCGAAGTCGAAGAGCGTCTGGGCGGCGCATTGATCGCGAAGGCGCGGGGCCGCGGCTCGGTGCTTTCGGAGCTCGGGGAGGCGGTGCTGCGCTCGCAGCGGTTGTGCGGCGAGCGCCTGCAAGGCAACCTGCAGGCGCTCGCGAGCGAAGTGGCGAGCGACCTCAACCGCTGGCTCGTGCCGCATGCGCCGGATCTGCGCATTCATGCATCGCACGGCTATGCGGTGGCCTCATTGGTGACGGCGCTCGTTGCGCAGCAGGTGCCGATGGAGATCAAGTACCGCGACAGCGTCGATGCCATTACGGCGCTCGCGCGCGGCGAATGCGATCTGGCGGGCTTCCATCTGCCGCGCGGCGACTTTCGCACGGCCTGTGCCGACGCGTATCGCAACTGGCTCGATCCGCAGCGCCATGTCTTCATCCACCTCACGCGGCGCAAGCAAGGGCTTTTCGTCGGCCGCGGCAACCCGAAGCACATTGCGGGGCTCGCCGATCTCGCGCGCGGCGACATTCGCTTCGTGAACCGTCAGCCGGGCTCGGGCACGCGCATGCTGATCGATCTGCTGCTCACGCGTATCGGTGTCGATCCGGGACGGGTGAACGGTTACGCATCCTCGGAGCTGACGCACTCGGCGATCGCGGCCTTCGTCGCAAGCGGCATGGCCGACGTGGGTTTCGGCGTCGAGCCGGCGGCGCATCACTTCGGGCTCGATTTCATCCCGGTCGCCGACGAAGACTACTATTTCGCGTGCGATCGCGCGCAACTGGAGCGGGAGCCGCTCAGTGCCGTACTGGCGCTGCTGCGCGGGGCGCCTTTTCGCGAGGACGTCGCACACCTCGAAGGCTACGACCCCGCGGACTGCGGCATGGTCGTAGCGCTCGACGACGGCTGGGCCGGGCTCGCGCCGGCGCTGTAACGCGATGCAATCAGCGCTCGCTGCAGCGGGCGGTGCTTTCTGTGATACTTTCGGGCAGGTATTGGCTTTTTTTGTTTCAGATGCGCGCGAGTGCGCCGATCGACCATGAAATTCTTGCTTAATGTTTGTGCTGCTGCCGCGACCGCGGGAGCCCTCTTTGCCACCGTCTCGATTGCCTTCGCGCAGAATTCGCCGGGCGTGCCGGGCGGCATCCTGACCGACGAATTCCGTCTCCAGGAGCACCCCCAGCTGCAGTTCGCGGCCTCGGCGCCGTCGAACAAGTACCAGCACGGTGCGCCTTCGCAGGCGCGCAAGAAGGGCGACCTCGGCGATCCGAACGGCTGCAATCTGCAGTGCCCGCAGGATAACTGAGGCTGGAATGGGGGCGGTGTGGCCGGCCTGCTGAGGCTGGCTCTACCTCGCCTGCATGACGCAGAAAGAAAAAACTCGCGAGACCCGAAAGGGTTGTCGCGAGTTTTTGCTTGTGAGGCGGAAAATCTGGTGGAGCCGGCGTCTGCCAAATTCGATTCCGTTGTAGTCCATCGCAGTCCACCAAACCCCCTACCATAAAGGCATTGCGTCGCTTTGTGGTGCGTTCCAGTCTAAACTAGTGCGGCCCCATCCACCGTTTTGTGATGGGCTGACAATGGCACTTACAGACAAGCAAGCAAAGGCACTCCAGTATGGCGACAAGCCGGTTTTCGACGGCAAGATAACGAGGTTGATGCTCACCCCCGGCAAAACGGGCAGCAAGTGGACGCTGCGCTTTACCAGCCCGATAACGGGCAAGCGCCGCGACGCCGGCCTCGGCGTCTATCCCGAAGTCACGATTGCCGCCGCCCGCGACAAGGCGCTCGCCATGCACAAGGTCATCGACGCCGGCAAAGACCCCATCGAAGAACGCGACCGCGAACAGCAAGCCGCCAGCGTGGCCGCCGCCGCGCTCACGTTCGAGAAAGCCGCGAGCAAGGTCCACGAAGAACTCAGATCCGGCTGGCGGAATGCGAAGCACGCCGACGACTCGATTCGGTCGCTTGAGGCTTATGTGTTTCCCAAGCTCGGCGGCAAGCCGCTAGACGCGATCACGCCCGCCGACTGCGCCGAAGTCCTGCGGCCTATCTGGCTGGAGAAAGCCGAGACCGCCAGCCGCGTGCGCCAACGTATGTTTTCCGTCCTGCAATGGGCCTGGGCGCACACCCACATCAGCGCGAACCCGGCAAGCGTGGTCGATCATCTTTTGCCGAAGCAGAACGCGAAGAAGGAACACCAGCCGGCGATACCCTGGCGCGACATACCCGAATTTTCGAAGGCGCAGTTTCGCGAAATCGAACCCGCAGACAACACCCGCGCGGCCCTGCTTTTCGCGATCCTCACAGCGTCGCGCAGCGGCGAAGTGCGCGGCGCGACATGGGGCGAGTTTGACCTTGACGCCGCCGTTTGGACGATTCCCGGCTCAAGAATGAAGGCAGGAGAGCCGCATCGCGTTCCGCTCTCGTCGTCGGCGCTCGCGCTCGTCAAGCGGCTCAAAGAAGCGAAGCAGCATGAAACTCTGGTGTTCCCGTCGCCGCGCGGCAAGGTGCTATCGGATATGACGTTGACGGCGCTCCTGCGCCGAGTAAAGGCAAAGAGCGATACGCCGGGGCGCGTCGCGACGCTGCACGGCTTCAGAAGCTCGTTTCGCGATTGGGCCAGCGAACACGGCTACGCCCGCGACCTTGCCGAGCGGGCGCTCGCTCATACCATTGCGAATAAGGTTGAGGCTAGCTATCACAGAACCGATCTGTTGGAACAGCGCCGCCCAATGATGGAGCGATGGGCGACGCATATCATTGGTAATTGATAAGTTGCCAAATCAACCGTGCGCAATTAGATTTCCATGAAACTTAACTAGCACCCATTTCGTCAGAAATCATTTCAAGCTCGGCCGCCCTATCAAATACCGATCGCAGCATAAAATCGAGGCTTGTTGCCCTTGTTGTACCAAACGCACCCGATACATGTTCCGCAAGAAAGCTATAGTTATCGTCCCGCCAAGTAATCCATTCATGCTGCACTTTGTCCAAATATGTCTTATCTTCAGGCGCGAGTTTCTTTACAAGATTTCCGTAAGCAACATTTAATCGCTTCTTTTGAACTGAAATTTCAGCGGTGATACAGTCGGCTTGAACATCAGCAGTAGATGCCGCCTTGCTGCACTGTACAAATTGCTGCGAATAATGCCGTTCTTCTGCGCTGACGGCAGATGCCGCAAAAATTGCAAAAATAATGCTAAATTTTACGTATTTCATGTTCTAAATGCGCCCTGTGGTAATTATCAAAATTTTATTGGTACGCAATTGGCTATTTCCAACAGCGCCCCAATATTTTTCGGTGGATACGCGCGATTCAAGTCCCACCCTTATCTATCGAACGCAATATATCCCGGAGGCTGTTCGTTGAAGGCATGAATGCGTGATTAGCAGATGATTCATAATGCGACAGCGTCCCATCCGATATTCTGCCGTCTTGTATTGGGCAGCCCTTGGGCGCTGCAATTGATGCCCATTCTTTAGCGGCGGCGTTTTGCGCGTCGTCTACAGTGCCAACGCCGTTCTTCACAAATGCCGCAAGTGCCCCCCCGCCAGCCTTGTCTATCAGAAATTCTCTAAAAACCCGTTCCTGCATCTCTGCGTCGTACTTCTCATCGCCGGAAAGATTCATTGCTGCCTTTGCTTTACGCAAAGTCGTAATAACGGTCTGATATTTTCCGGTTGCGAAGAGTCGATTGTGGTCAGTTCCGGAAAGCGATTCAGTCGCAATTATCTCATTGATTGTCTTGTCGGTGACCGTCCCCGGGAGCGGATGCCTGGGTGAATAACCCACCCTGCCACCGGGGACATCCTTCGTACCAGTATTGTACGATTCGTAACCACCTTCACCCCCGGAAATAATATCTCCAATTCTTCGAATTAATTCATCAAGACTGCTTCCCAACTTAAGGAAATTCCCCACCAATCCGACCGGGTTGATGTGGTAGACATCCGGCCCCGGGAAACCCGCCACCCCGGCCTGCACCTCGTCCCACCAGGCGAGCTTCGCGATGCGCTTCTTTTCCTCTTCATGC
>NZ_CAJMZC010000023.1:0-63023 GCF_905220215.1 Paraburkholderia sp. J12 | reverse complement strand
ACCCATTTACGCACCGTCGCTTCGTCAACGTTGTGCCGCTGCGCAGCGGCGCGCCAGGACAGCATCGTTCCAGACTCAATGTCCGCGATCACCGACAGCTTGAACTGCTCTGTGTACTTCGCCATGAAAAACACCCCAGAGGTTGGATCGGTGTCCAACTTTTGGGGTGCAGTTCATATCGCGGGTTTTTTAACGTCTTGCGCAGCCGCGCTTCGGCGTTGCTTATTTCGGCTGCATGCGGATCGCGCCGTCGAGGCGGATCACTTCGCCGTTGAGCATGGGGTTCTCGACGATCTGCTTGACGAGCATCGCATACTCGGCGGGCTTGCCGAGGCGCGGCGGGAACGGGACCATCGCGCCGAGCGCATCCTGCACTTCCTTGGGCATGCCGAGCAGCATGGGCGTTTCGAAGATGCCCGGGGCGATCGTCATCACGCGGATGCCGCTGCGCGAAAGGTCGCGCGCGACCGGCAGCGTCAGGCCGACCACGCCGCCCTTCGAAGCCGCATAGGCGGCCTGGCCGATCTGCCCGTCGTAGGCGGCCACCGAAGCCGTATTGACGATCACGCCGCGCTCGCCGCCCTCGAGGGGCGCGGTCTGCGCGATCGCGGCCGCCGCGAGGCGGATCATGTTGAACGTGCCGATCAGGTTGACCGTGACGGTCTTCGCGAACACGTCGAGCGGATGCGGGCCGTCCTTGCCGACCGTCTTCACGGCGTGCGCGATGCCCGCGCAGTTCACGAGGCCGCGCAGCGTGCCGAGTGCCGTGGCGGCGGCCACGGCTTGCGCGCCGTCTTCCTCGCTCGCGACGTTGCACTTCACGAATACGCCGCCCAGTTCCTTCGCGAGCGCGTGGCCGGCGTCCTCATTGAGGTCGGCGATGACGGGCTTGCCGCCCTCGGCGGCAACGAGGCGCGCGGTGGCCGCACCGAGGCCCGAGGCGCCGCCGGTGATGAGGAATACGTTGTCGCGGATCTGCATGGTGTCTCTGCTCCATTTGTTATGGTGGTCGCGCGGGCGGCGTGCACGAAAAAGCAAAACGGGCCGCCCGGCGTCGCGCTTGTGACGCGGCGCCAGCCGGCCCGCAGGCAAACCAGCAAGATCCGAAGCCGGGGCCGGCAAAGAGGAGAGCCGGCCTGGCCGGTTTTCCCCGGCAGGCCGGCGAAGGAGGGCTTACTTGAGCGCGTTGAGCGCGCGCGTGCGAATTTCTTCGACGGTGCCAAGACCCGAGATCGCGCGATACTGCGGCGCCTTCAGGCCGTTTTCTTCACCGCGCTTCGCCCAGTCGCTGTAGTAGGCGATGAGCGGCTTGGTCTGGGCGACGTAGACGTCGAGACGCTTGCGCACGGTCTCTTCCTTGTCGTCGTCGCGTTGCACGAGCGGCTCGCCCGTTACGTCGTCCTTCATCTCTTCTTTCGGCGGATTGAACTTGACGTGGTAGGTGCGGCCCGAACCCTGGTGCACGCGGCGCCCGCTCATGCGCGTGATGATCTCGTCGAACGGCACGTCGATTTCGAGCACGTAGTCGATCGCCACGCCCGCCTGCTTCATTGCTTCGGCTTGCGGCAGCGTGCGCGGGAAACCGTCGAACAGGTAGCCGTTCTTGCAGTCGGGTTCCTGCAGGCGTTCTTTCACGAGATTGATGATGAGCTCGTCGGTCACGAGTTCGCCCGCGTCCATGAAGCGCTTCGCTTCGAGGCCCAGCGGCGTGCCGGCTTTCACGGCCGCGCGCAGCATGTCGCCCGTCGAGATCTGCGGAATACCGAACTCTTCCTTGATGAAGCTTGCCTGGGTTCCCTTGCCCGCGCCGGGGGCGCCCAACAGGATCAAACGCATGTGAACAATCTCCGATCTGTGTGAATTCTTGCGGCGCGGCGTGTCCTCGAGGGACATCATCGGCGGCGTCGTGTGTCTCCATCCCCGTTCGCGTAAACGACCGCTCGACCGCTGCGGCGACCGCTCGACCGCAGCGGCATGCGCCGGCGGGACGACGATTCGACCCGCGCAAAGCGCGTCGCGTGACGGACACGGGGGCGGCGCAGCGGGGCGAGATCGGCGAAAAATGGGGGAAACCCCGACGCACAAAGGCTTTAGACGGCTCGCGCAAACAATTGATTATGCCATGGGTTTTTTAAGCCATTACCGGAATTAAGGCCGGTATAACGCCTGCACACGGGCAAGGTCGGCGGGCGTATCGACGCCTGGCGCGGGCGCTTCGGCGGTCACGAGGACGGCGATGCGCTCGCCGTGCCACATGGCGCGAAGCTGCTCGAGCGCCTCCACTTGTTCGATCGGCGAGTGCGCGAGCGTCGGGTAACTGCGCAGGAATTTCGCGCGATAGGCGTACAGGCCGATGTGCCGGTAAACCGTCGCGGGTGCCGGTGGGGCGGGCATTGCGGCCAGGTCGAGGCGTGCGGGCGACCAGTGCGGCTGCCACGCGTCGCGGGCCCAGGGAATGGGTGCGCGCGAGAAATAGAGCGCCACGCCGCGTGCGTCGAGCACCACCTTCACGACGTTCGGGTTGAGGATTTCGTCCGGGGCCGTGATCGGGTGTGCGGCCGTGGCGATAGCGCAATCGGGGTGCGCGGCCAGGTGCGACGCAACGTCGCACACGAGTGCCGGATCGATCAATGGCTCGTCGCCCTGCACGTTGACGACGATCGTGTCGTCGCTCCAGCCGTAGTGGGTGGCGACTTCGGCGAGGCGGTCGGTGCCCGAGGGATGGTCGGCGCGCGTGAGCATCGCTTCGAAGCCGTGCTCGCGCGCGGCGTCGAGCACCGCGGGTGCGTCCGTGGCGATCAGCACCCGCTGCGCGCCCGAGGCCTGGGCGCGCTCGGCCACGCGCACCACCATCGGCTTGCCGCCGATGTCGGCGAGCGGTTTGTTCGGCAGCCGCGTGGACGCGAGGCGCGCAGGCACGACGGCGATGAAGGGTTGCACGGGTGCGGTCATGGCTCTTTCGGGAAGGGCTTCAAAACGACAGCGCGCCGCAGGCGGCGCGCACGGACGACAACGCGGACGGCAGAGCGGGCGAGGCTCATCGCTCGCCCGTTGCCCGTTACCGGCTCAGTGGGGCAGCGTGTTCAGGCCGCGCCCGGGCCGTTCGGATCGACCACCGTGCCTTCCACGGTCTGGCGCGCTTCGTCCACGAGCATCACGGGGATGCCGTCGCGGATGGGATAGGCGAGCTTGTCGGCGTTGCAGATCAGCTCCTGCGCGGCGCGGTCGTAGCTGAGCGGGCCCTTGCAGATCGGGCAGACCAGGATTTCAAGCAGACGAGCGTCCACGGAGTTTCTCCACAACCAGAGTAATAAGGCGATGATCGAGCGCGGCTTCGACCGGGACAACCCAGATGCGCGCATCGTTCCAGGCCCCCAATTTTACTGCATCCTTTTCCGTGACCAGGATCGCGTCGGCTTTCACCTCGACGAACGGGTTGGTCGCGAAGGCGTAGTGATCGGGCAGCGGCAGCGTCTGGGGCGCCAGCCCCGCACCGCGCAGCGTCGCAAAGAAGCGCTCCGGCGAGCCGATGCCGGCCGCCGCCACGACGCGCTGCTCCGCGAACTGCGAGAGCGGGCGGCGCATGGCGGGGTTGGCCAGATGCCAGGCATCGGCGGGTTCGAGCTTGAGCGCGAAGGTGTCGGGCCAGGGCGGCAGCGTCCGCTCGAACGGATTGTTCACGAGCGTGGCGTCGCGGTGGCGCGACAGCGGTTCGCGCAGCGGCCCGGCGGGCAGCAGGAAGCGGTTGCCGCCCAGCCGATGGTCGAACACCACGAGTTCGAAGTCGCGCGCGAGGCGATAGTGCTGCAGGCCGTCGTCGCTCACGATCACATCCACGTCTTCGTGGGCGGCGCGCAGCGCCTGCGCAGCCGCCACGCGGTCGGGCGACACCCAGACGGGCGCGCCGGTGCGGCGCGCGATGAGGAGCGGCTCGTCGCCGGCGACGCGCGCGGGCGTGGCGGCCGTAACCGGCGTGGGACGTTCGACCTTGGCGCCGTAGCCGCGCGAGACCACGCCCGGCGTGAAGCCCGCGGTGCGCAGCGCTTCGACCAGGGCAATCACCGTGGGCGTCTTGCCGGTGCCGCCCACCGTCACGTTGCCGACCACCACGACCGGCACGCCCACCTCCACGGTCTTGAGCCAGCCTAGCGCGAAGGCGGCGCGGCGCGCGCCGCTCACGGCGGCGAAGACAGCGGCAAGCGGCGTGAGCGCCCAGGCGAGCGGGCCGCGGTGCTGCCACTCATGGGCGAGCCGGCTTTCGATCCGGGAGGCGAGGCCGCTCATCGGCATGCGTTCGCGAGGTGCGTGCGCGAGGCGCTGCATGCGCTCGCCGCTCGATAAGGCAGGACGGGCAAGGCGGGCAGGTCTGGCATCGGGCGGTTCTCCGGAACGAAGGGCCTGGCCGGAACGAGGGCGCCGCCGCAGGCGGACTGCCCGCAGCGCTGCACAAGGCTACCAGGAACCCGGCACTCTAGCGCGGGTGGCGGGCACGCCGCAAGCTACCAACTGGGACGCCGCCGCGGCACCGGCACGCGTCCAGGTGCCCAGCGGCCTGTGGATAACTTTGTGGAGAAGTGGGCTTCGCGATGGCCGGAAGGCCCGTTCGCACGGCATTCCATCGGCGTGACGACTTGTTATATCAATAAAAAACGCTTTAAAATCAAAAGGATGGTAAAAATTTTCAGCGTCTGAGACGCATTGCCGCCTGCTTTTGCCGCTCGCGCTTCCGATGTGGAAACCTCGATGTTGCCGCCAGCGTACGCAGTTCGCGCTGGACGCCGGGCCGTCGGACGGTCTATCGTCTGTCCGGCCTGGTTTTCGCACGTAAATTTGTACGCTCAGCATGAACTCCGATCGATTTTCCCCTTCTCCCTTCGCCTCCGGTGCAGCGGGCGGTGCCGGCGGCGACGTCGTCGTGCCGGTCTCGGCGCTCAACCGCGCCATCGCCTCGATGCTCGAGCGCACGTTTCCGCTCGCGTGGATTTCGGGCGAAGTGTCGAACTTCACGCGCGCCGCGAGCGGTCACTGGTATTTCTCGATCAAGGACGCGCAGGCGCAGATTCGCTGCGTGATGTTCCGCGGGCGCGCGCAGTACGCCGAGTTCACGCCGCGCGAGGGCGACCGCATCGAGGTCCGCGCGCTCGTGACGATGTACGAGCCGCGTGGCGAGCTGCAGCTCAATGTCGAGGCGATCCGGCGCACGGGTCAGGGGCGCCTGTACGAGGCGTTCCTGCGCCTGAAGGCGCAACTGGAGGCCGAGGGCCTCTTCGATCCGGAGCGCAAGCGCGCGCTGCCGACCCATCCGCGTGCCATCGGCGTGATCACGTCGATGCAGGCGGCCGCGCTGCGCGATGTGCTGACGACGTTGTGCCGTCGCGCGCCGCACGTGCCGGTGATCGTCTATCCGGCACCGGTGCAGGGCGCGGGCTCGGCCGAAAAGCTCACGGCGATGCTCGAAGCCGCGAACGCGCGCGCCGAAGTGGACGTGATCGTGCTGTGCCGCGGCGGCGGCTCGATCGAGGATCTGTGGTCGTTCAACGACGAAGCGCTCGCGCGTGCGATTGCGGCGAGCGAGATCCCCGTGGTGAGCGGCGTGGGCCATGAAACCGATTTCACCATCGCCGACTTTGCCGCCGACGTGCGCGCCCCCACGCCCACCGGCGCCGCCGAACTCGTGAGCCCGCAGCGCGTGTTGCTGCTGCGCGAACTGGACCAGCGCCATGCGGCGCTCGCGCGCGGCTTCGGGCGGCTCATGGAGCGTCGCGCGCAGCAGCTCGACTGGCTGGCGCGGCGCCTCGTCTCGCCCGCGGAGCGGCTCGCGCAGCAGCGCACGCATTTGCGCCAGCTGGCGATCCGGCTCGCGTCGGCGGGCTCGCGCGCGGCGGCCGATGCCCGCGCGCGCTTCAATGTCGTGCAGATGCGCTGGCAGCGCGCGCGTCCCGACGCGGCGGCGCAGACCGCGTATGTGGAGGCGCTGGGCCGCCGGCTGGAGGGCGCCTTCGCGCGTCAGCGAGAGCGCGAGAGCGCACGGGTTTCCGGACTGGGTGCGCGGCTCGAAGTGCTGAGCCCGCAGCGCACGTTCGAGCGCGGCTATGCGGCGCTCATCGACGCACAAAACGGTGCGGCCATCCGTTCGCCTGCGGCGCTCAAGCCCGGCAAGCGGCTTACCGTGCATCTCGCAGAAGGCGGCGCCGATGTCGCGTTGGCCGACGTGCAGCCGAGACTTGCCGACGGGTTCTGAGCCGTTTCGCTTCATGGCGCGACGTGCCGATGCGTCCGGCAGCACCGGGGCAAGCACCGGGGCACGCCCCATGCGCACCTCAACCGGCATGCGTCGCCATGCTGGCGTTCAGGCTGCTGAAACAGCGTTGCGCGAGTGTCGAACGGCGTATCCGCCCATGCAACATTCACCTCCTCGCGCCGGTGTCGAAGCGGTGCCGCCGCGAGGCCTGAAAGGCATGCGCAAACCCCTGTGCGAAGCATATCCGGCATAAAGTCCGCGCGTTTGCGGGGTTATTCCAACTCGCCTACAATCGAGTGCTCCATGCCGGTTATCACGCAGAACTCCCCATAACACGACGAAGGAACCGCATCATGTCATTTACGCTCCCGCCGCTGCCGTTCGCGAAGAACGCCCTCGTTCCGAACATGTCGGAAGAGACGCTCGATTACCACTACGGCAAGCACCATCAAGCCTACGTCACGAACCTGAACAACCTGATCCCGGGCACCGAGTTCGAAAAGCTCTCGCTCGAAGAGATCATCAAGAAGTCGTCGGGTGGCGTGTTCAACAACGCGGCCCAGGTCTGGAATCACACGTTCTTCTGGAACAGCCTCTCGCCGCAGGGCGGCGGTGCGCCCACGGGTGCGCTGGCCGACGCGATCAACGCGAAGTGGGGTTCGTTCGACGCGTTCAAGGAAGCCTTCTCGAAGGCGGCAGTCGGCAACTTCGGTTCGGGCTGGACGTGGCTCGTGAAGAAGGCAGACGGCTCGCTCGACATCGTTTCGACCAGCAACGCCGCCACGCCGATCACGACCGACGCAAAGCCGCTCGTCACGATCGACGTGTGGGAACACGCTTACTACATCGACTACCGCAATGCGCGTCCGAAGTTCGTCGAAGCGTACTGGAACATCGTGAACTGGGACTTCGCAGCGAAGAACTTCGCCTAAGGCGTCTTTCGCACGATCGTGCCGCTTTCGCGCGGCACCTGAAAAAAAGCCCTCGATTTCATGGTCGAGGGCTTTTTCATTTTCACTGCCGCCGTGTCACGCCAGCGCTTCGATCACCTGCTGCGTCGAGCGCACGTGACCCATGTGCGCGAACAGCTTTTCGAACGTGAACTGATGCATGTCGGCCGCGAGGCTCGACGTGGCATCTTCGACGAACACGAGGCGAAAGTTCCGGTCGTAAGCCGCGCGCGCCGTCGATTCGACGCCGAAGTTCGTGGCGATGCCGCCCAGCACGATCGTGTCGATGCCGCGGCGGTGCAGTTGCAGTTCGAGATCGGTGCCGTAGAAGGCGCCCCACTGACGCTTCGACACGACGATGTCGCCCGGCTGCACGCCGGCTTCGGGCGCGAGTTCCGACGCGATGGCCGGTGCGGGCGGCGCGTCCGGCGCGCGCGTGGGCGCGTCCGCCGACGGGAAATTCAGTTCGTTGAGCAGCACGCGCACCCAGATGATGGCGGCGCCTTTGGCGCGCATCGCGTCGGCGAGCTGCTTTGCGCGCGCCACGACTTCCGGGCCGCCGTAGGGCCCGAGCGAGCGGCCGACAATGCCGTGCTGGAGGTCGATCATCACGAGCGCCGTGCGGCGCGCTTCGATGGAAAGAGCTTGCGTCATGGGTCACCTATATGTGAGGATGGACTCAGATAATGATACACCAGATGTGAGGGAGGCTTCAGATATGGCGGCAGGCCCGGTGGACGATCCCACCGCTTCGCGGCGCGTGCCGCGCCAGGAGCGCGCCGCGCGCACGGTCGAGGCGCTGCTCGACGCGGCCGGCGACGCGTTTGCCGAACGCGGATTCGAAAGCGCGACCATGACCCAGATCGCACAGCAGGCGGGAGTGTCGATCGGCGCGGCGTATCAGTACTTTCCGAACAAGGAAGCGCTGGCGTTCGCGCTGCGCAAACGCTACGGCGACGAAATCGATGCGCGCTGGAGCGCGCTGATCGAGTCCGGCGAGGATAGCGATGAGCAACTGCCGCTCGCCGGGCTGGTCGAGCGGCTTTTCGACATGATGGTCGAGCTGATGGCCGACTATCCCGCGTACCTGCCGCTGCTTTCGGTGCCGCTCGGATTCCGGCGCGACGCCGCGGCGCGCAACCGCCTGCGCGAGCGCTTCTCGGCGCTTTTCCAGCGCTATAACAGTGCGCTCGCGCCCGACGAGGCCTACCGCATCGCCGAGGTCATGCTGGGGATCGTCAAGAGCCTCAATCCGCTGTATGCGGCGGCGAAGCCGAAAGAGCGCCGCCTGCTCGTGGCCGAGTACAAGGGCGTGCTTTCGACGTGGCTTGCGGCGCGGCTCGGCTGAGCAACCCTCCATTGAAGAACGGCGCCCGCCGGCGGGCACCTCGCGTGCGCTAGCGCGGCAACTGCTCGTCGCGCGAACCGATCACGCGATCGATCAGCCCATATTGCGCGGCCGCATCGGCCGACATGTAGTGGTCGCGGTCGGTGTCCTTCGCGATCTGCTCCACGCTTTTGCCCGTGCGTTCTGCCATGACGGCGTTCAGGCGCTCGCGCTGGTACAGCACTTCGCGCGCCTGGATCTCGATGTCGGCGGCCGTGCCCTGGCCGCCGCCCGAAGGCTGATGAATCATGATGCGCGCGTTCGGCAGCGCATAGCGCTTGCCTCGCGCCCCGGCCGTGAGCAGGAAGGTGCCCATGCTCGCCGCGAAGCCCGTGCACAGCGTCGAGACTTCGGGCTTGATGAACTGCATCGTGTCGTAGATGGCGAGGCCGTCGTACACCGATCCGCCCGGCGAATTGATATAGAGACTGATGTCCTTTTCCGGATTCTCGGATTCGAGGAAGAGCAGTTGCGCGACCACGAGGCTTGCCGTCTGCTCGTTGACCGGCCCGACGAGGAACACGATCCGCTCGCGCAAAAGACGCGAATAGATGTCGTAGGCGCGCTCGCCGCGCCCCGAGGTTTCGATGACGGTGGGCACGAGATTGAGCGCGCTCGGGCGCGTTGAAGCATGATGCTGATGCGTGTCGTAAGGGTGCATGGTGGTCCTCGCGGTGGAAGGGCGTGGCGCGCGAATGGGCGGCGTCCCGGTCAAGACGTCTGCGCGCCGCGCTTCGTGACGACGATATTTTTGCGAGCGGGTGTCACATCGGCACGATGCCGTTCGTCTCACGCGTGCGGGCGACCGGCAAGGCGGCCAGCAAGGCACCCAGCAGGCGAAAGGCGCTCCCGCATTTCCGCGCAAGACGAATCACGCATCGAGGCGAAGGAGCAAAGCGAATGACGCAAAGTGCAGACGAATCCCGCGAAGACGGCGCCGGTCGCGCCGCCGTCTTCGACGCGTTGCGCGCGAGGCTGCTCGCGCTGGCCGCGCGGGTGCTGGGCAGCCGCGCCGAAGCCGAGGACGTGGTGCAGGACGCGTGGCTGCGCTGGCGCGAGGCCGATACCTCGAGCGTGAACGTGCCGCAGGCGTGGCTCGCGACAGTGACGGTGCGTCTTGCGATCGACCGGCTGCGACGCCAGCGCCGCGAGCGCGAAGGCGATGCACTTGCGCGCCTGACACAGCCCTGGCTCGACGACGTGGCGCCCTCGGCCGAGGAGGCCGGCTTGCGCGCCGCGCGCCTCGCCGACGCCTGGCTCGTCGTGCTCGCGCGGCTTGGCCCTGTCGAGCAGGCCGTGTTCGTGCTGCGCGAGGCGTTCGAGTGCGATTACGCGGAGATTGCCGCGCTGGTGGGCTGCACGCCGGCCCATTGCCGGCAGATCGTGCACCGGGCGAAGGCGCGGCTCGCGCGCGAACAGGCGGCGCAGAAAGGGGCGCAGAAAGGGGAGCGAGTGCGGGAAGCGCCTGCGGATCCGGCACGGCATGCGCGTGCGGTCGAGCGGCTGCGCGAGGTACTGGAGGCGCAGGACCGGGCCGGGCTGATGGATTTACTCGGACTGGCGGTGCCGGAGGCGGGGACGCAGCGGGCAGACGAACTGGCCACGCTCGACGAGCCGATGGCGGCCGTGGAGCGGGGCGCGTTGCACGCCGAAGCCCTGACGCTCGACGGCGAGTCGGGTGTCGTGCTCGTTGCCGAAGACGGCGAGCTGGCGATGTGGCTCCAGGTGCGTTTCGCGGCCGATGGCGAGGGCGACGGCGATGGAGCGACCGCGATCCGCATCGAAATGCGCTCGGACACGCCCGCGCTGCGGGCGGCCAACCATGTCTTTGGCGGTACAGCGGTGCGCCGGTTGCTCACGAGCGTGGCCTCGTGTGCGGCCCTGCTGGCGGCGCACTAATCCCGCTGCGCGGTCACTTCCCAGTTGATGTCCACGCACAGCACCTGCATCCCTTGCGGGGTTTGCGCCGCGATCGAGGCGGTCACGCACAGGTGCGCTTCGTTGATCGACAGATAGGGCGGCGTGAGATGCACGCGGCCCGGCGTGCGGATTGCGCCGATGAAATAGGGCCGCCGCTCCCAGCTTGCCCCTTCCGAATGCAACAGCGGGCGAAAGCGCTTGGCGCGCTGCGACGTGCGGCCGTCGGGCACCACGTTGTCGCCGATCTGCCGTCCCGAGGCGTCCAGCAGGAAGCAGCGCGCCGTTTCGTCGAGGCCGAGCAGCGGCAGCGTCGCATCGCTCATCGTCGCACCGGCGGCGAGTTGCGCAGCCGCGGTCTCCATCGCGCTTGCATAGGGCGCGAGCCGCGCCGCCTGGGTCTGCTCGCGCCCGGACACGCGCTCGCGCAGCCGCGCCGAGAGCTCGTCCATCAGCCGCGCCGCCGTGGCGGGGGGCACCGGCTCGACCTCGGGCCGCGCGAAGTACGCGCCCTGCACGAAGTCGGCGTTGCTTTCCAGCGCGATCAGCGCGTCGCGCTCGGTCGAGAGTCCGCCCACCAGCACGAGCTGGCCGGACTCGTGCAGCATCGAAACGAGCCCCGGCAGCACACGTTCGATATGCGCATGGCGGCTCGCCTGGGTCAGCAGGCTGCGGTCGAGCGTGACGATGTCGGGACGCAGCTGCCACACGCGGTCGATGTTCGAATGCTTCGCGCCGAAGCCGTCCAGCGCGATCACGAAGCCGCTCTTGCGCAGACCGTCGATGATCTCGGCGAAGCGCGAATTCTCGCCGCCCGCCTGTTCCGACACTTCGAGCACCACGCGCTGCGGCTGCAGCCCGAGCGCCTTGATGCCGGCGAGCAGGGCGTCGCCGTAGCTCGTGTCCATGAGCGCGGCCGGGTGCAGGCTCAGGAAGAGCCATTCGTCATGCGAATCGAACGCGTTGAAGTTGCCGAGGTGCAGCGATTCGGCGAGGCGGCCGAGCTCGAGCAGATCGCCGCGGCGCGCGGCCTGCGTGAAGACCTCCTGCGACGGCACCTGCTGGCCGTGCTCGTCGTGCGCGCGCAGCGTGGCGTGATAGCCGATCGCGCGGCGGTGAGCCACCGAGAACACCGGCTGAAACACGCTGAAAACGGTGTAGCCGCCGTACAGCACAGTGCGGCGGGCGCCTTCGACGCCTGCGACGGGGCGCGACTGGAAGCCGGGAGGATCGAGGTCGATCATGCTGGTCATATCGATGAGGCGCGCACGTGGAGGGAGGGCGACGCCGAAGCGTCAAGTTTACAGTACAGGATAGGTCAGCAAAAAGTATGCGCGTTCGCCGACATGGGGCGCCGGTGCGGCGGGGCCGTGAGCGGACCGCATTGCGCGGCTGCGCGGTGCGCGCGGCGGCGAGGCGCGCACCGCGCGGTCGCTGTCTGCACCGCCGCGGTGCGTGTTCGCGCGTGCGGCGAATCTCGCCGGGCCCCCGCTACGTCCGCTCGGACGGATCGGTCTTTTTCGCGGTGCGTTTCAGATCGGAGGCGAGCTGCGCGAAGATCCAAGACGAGCCGGCCGTGATGATACCCACGCAGATGAAGGTCGCGTGGAAGGCCGGAATCACGTTCGAGGCCGTGAGATGGCGGCCGATGATCCCGGTGAAGGTGGTGAGGAGCGCTCCGGCCACGGTCACGCCGAGACTCATCGAAAGCATCTGCACGAGCGAGAAGAGGCTGTTGCCGCTGCTCGCGCCGCCGGTGCCGAGATCCTTGAGCGTGAGCGTGTTCATCGCCGTGAACTGCATGGAATTCACGCCGCCGAAAATCGCCAGCTGCACGATGCGCAGCCACAGCGGCTCGGCGGGCGTGGACAGCGCGAAGCTCGCCATCGCCGCGCCCACCAGCACGGTGTTCGTCACCAGCACGCGGCGGTAGCCGTAGCGCATGATGAGATGCGTGACGAGGCGCTTGGAGAACATGCCCGCGGCGGCGGTGGGCAGCATCATGAGGCCTGCTTCGAACGGCGTATAGCCGAGCGCGACCTGCAGGAGCAGCGGAATCAGATACGGCATCGCGCCGCTGCCGATGCGCGCGAACAGGTTGCCGAGCAGCCCCACGCTGAACGTGTGGATCTTGAAGAGATCGAGCGAGAAGATCGGGTGCGGCGCGCGCACGGCGTGCAGCCCGTAGGCGACGAACGCCGCGAGCGAGAGGATCAGCAGCACGAGCACGGTGGCCTGCTGGATGCCGAGTTCGGTGCGGCCGTCGAGCGCGAACGAGATCGTCACCATGCCGGTGACGAGCAGCAGGTAGCCGGGCAGGTCGAAGGGCGCGGTGTCGGGGTTGCGGCTGTCGGGCATGAAGATGAAGGTGGCAATGCAGCCCACCACGCCCACCGGCACGTTGATGAGAAAGATCCAGTGCCACGAGGCGATCTGCACGAGCCAGCCGCCCAGCGTCGGGCCGATCAGCGGGCCGATGAGACCGGGAATCGCGACGAACGAGAGCGCGGGCAGATAGCGTTCGGCGGGAAAGGTGCGCAGCACGGCGAGCCGCCCGACCGGCAGCAGCATCGCGCCGCCCACGCCCTGCACGATGCGCGCGAGCACGAGCTGCGTGAGCGTCGGCGCGCTCGCGCACAGCACCGAGCCGATCGTGAAAACCAGGATCGCGCCGAGAAACACGCGGCGCGTGCCGAGCTTGTCGGCAAGCCAGCCGGAGACCGGGATCATCACGGCCATCGTCAGCGAATACGCGATCACCACCGACTGCATGCTGAGCGGGCGCTCGCCGAGACTCGTCGCCATGGCGGGCAGCGCCGTGTTGACGATGGTGGAGTCGAGCGTCTGCATGAAGAAGCCGGTGGCGACGAGCCACAGCATCACGGACAGCGAGCGGGGAGACGGGGTGGTGGGAGTGGGCTGGCTGGCGGGGGCGGACATGGGGCGGCAGGGCGGTGGCTCGGCGCTCAAGCGGTGGGCTGGCAGCCGCCATTGTAGGGAAAACGACGGCGGGACGCAGTTGCGGCGGGCCGGGCGCCGCGCCGGTGCGCTAACGTCGCCGTGCGATGGATCAACCCTCGAGTCGGGCCGCTTCCGCGAAAAACGCCTGGGCGCGCGGATCGAGCGTGAGCGCCGCGTTGATGCGAATCCAGGGGCACGTCTCGCCATGCGGCCGGAAGTGGCTGCCCGGCGACACCGTGACGCCGAGGCGCTCGGCGCAGGCCGCGAGCCGCGCCGAATCTTCGACCTGCGGCACGCGCGCCCACACGAACTTGCCGCCGAACCGGCCGCCCGCTTCGCCGCCGGGCGCCCGCGCGAACACCTCCCAGCCGTGTTCCTCCAGGGTGCGCGTGGCGCCGCCGAGCGCCTCGGTCATGCGCCGCCGCAGCCGTTCGAGGTACTTGCGATAGGCGCCGCGTTCGAGCAGCGTCGCGGCCACGGCCTGAGTGAAGCGCGAACCGCTGATCGAGGTGAGGGCCTTGATGGCGGCGAGGTCGCGGATGACGGCGGCGCTGGCCGACACGTAGCCCACGCGCAGCGACGAGGAGAGCGTTTTCGAGAGCCCCGCCACGTACATCACGTGCTCGAACTGGTCGAGCGCGGCGAGGCGGTCGGACGGGTCGGTCTGGAAGTCGGCGTAGATGTCGTCCTCGACGATGGTGAAGCGGTGCTCGCGCGCGAGCTGCAAGAGCCGGAAGGCGACGGGCGGCGCGATCGTCGTGCCGGTGGGGTTGTGGAACACCGTGTTGACGAAGAACACGCGCGGCCGGTGTTCGGCGAGCATCGCGTGCAGATGGTCGAGGTCCGGGCCGTTCACGGTGCGCGGGATGCCGACGAGCTTCACGCCGTGCAGCTTCAGGAGGCCGTAGAGGTTGTAGTAGCCGGGATCTTCGACGAACACGGTATCGCCGGACTTGAGCAGGTAGCGCATGAGAAGGTCGAAGCCCTCGCTCGCGCCTTCGGTGATGAGGATCTGCTGCGCGTCGGCGACGATGCCGAGCGGCGCGAGCCGGTTGCGCAGATGCTCGCGCAGGGTTGCGTCGCCGAGCGGCGAGCCGTAATCGACGAGACTCGTCGGGTCGGTGCGCGAGACGTGGCGAATCGCCTGGCCGAGCGCGTCGAGATCGCGCCAGGCCTGCGGGATCGATCCGCTGTCGAGCTGCAGCGCCTCGCCGGGGCGGTTGAGCGCCGAGAGCAGGTGGCCGGATTCGTCGGCGGCGTTCGAGAGGTCGCAACTGCCCATGCCGGACATGCCCGCGCTCGCGTGCTCGCTCACGTAGAAGCCCGAGCCCTGGCGCGAGTCGAGATAGCCGAGCGAGACGAGGCGGTCGTAGGCCTCGATCACGGGAAAGCGGCTGATGCGGTAGTCGGCGGCGAACTGGCGGATCGAGGGCAGGCGCGCGCCCGGGTGCGCCGCGCGCGAGCGGATCCACGTCTGCACGCCGGAGACGATCTGGTCGGTGAGCGGAACGCTGCTCGCGCGGTCGAGTTCGAATTTCATGCCTGCCTCGCGGCCTGGGACGGTCGGCCCCGGCAAGGGGCTAACTGTCCGGTTTTTCGACTGCACAGTTCCGCACAAACTGTTCGGAACTGTGCATGGGTTTGCGTGACGCTGCCCGCAATAATGCGCTGACTGGCAAAGGCGTTCAAGGAGCACTGCGATGCGTGAAATCCGCATATTCGAACTGGAGCATCAGGAACCCGTGCAGACCTGGCGGCTCGCTCAGCCGCTGCAACTGCACGTGAGCGAGGGCGAGCTCTGGCTCACGATGGAGGGCGATTCCGGCGACTACTGGTTGCGCAAGGGCGAGTCGTTCGAGCTCGCGGGCGGCACGGCCGTCCATCTGAGCGCGGGGCAGGCGGGCGCGCGCTTCGTGCTGGCGCTCGGCGGGGTCACGGCGGCGGCGCGCCCGGTCGAGGCGCAGGGGTTCGCGGCGGCGCTCGCCGGCGTGGTGCGCGAGTGGGCAGGGCGCGCGGGCTGGCGCACGCGGGCGGCCGCCCAGATCCGCGCCTGAGCGGCGCGTTTCACCGCACTGCGCCGCACTTCGCCGCAGTTCACCCGGCGATCCCCAGTTCTCCCACATAGCGCGCGCGAGGCCGGATCAGACGCCCGTCGGCGGTCTGCTCCAGCGCGTGCGCGATCCAGCCTGTCACCCGTCCCACCGCAAACAGCGTGAACGCCGCGCCGCGCGGCAGATCGAGCACGCGCTCGATCGCCGTCAAGGCGAAGTCCACCGTGGGCCGCGCGCCCGTGGTTTCGGCCACGGCCTGGGCGAGTGCATCGATATCGTCCATCGGCGAGCGCGTGCCCGCGCGCTGCGCAAGCTGGTCGAGCAGCAGCCGGGCGCGCGGATCGCCCTCCGGATAAAGCGGATGCCCGAAGCCCGACAGCCTTGCGGCCACGCCGCGCTCGTCGGGCGCGAGGCGTTCGGCCAGATAGCGATGCAGGTCGCCCGCGCGCGCCGCCTCGTCGAAGAGGGCGGCCACGCGCACGATCTCGCCGCCGTGGCGCGGTCCCGCGAGCGCGGCGAGTCCGCCGGTCGCCGCGCCGAACAGATGCGTGCCGGTCGACGTGATGCAGCGCACCGTGAAGGTCGATGCGTTCAATTCGTGATCGGCGCAGAGCACGAGCGCCGCGCGCAGCAGTTCGGCCTGCGCGCGCGATTTCACCCCCCAGGCCTGGGCCAGCTGGCGGTGCAGCGGCTCGTTCGAAGGCGCCGCGGAAATCATGGCGGCGGCGAGGAGCCGCATGAGCAGCGCGCCCGTGTCGATCTGGGCATCGCGGCCTTGCGCCCAGACGCGCGGCATCTGTGCGGCCGCGGATGGCAGCAGCACGAGCGCGCGTTCGAGCGGCGTATGCGCGCTCCACAGCTTGAGCCAGGCCGCCCATTGCGCCGTCGCGATGGGCGCAGCAGGCGCTTGCGCGATACGCCGCGGCGCGCATTCCCATAGCAGCGCGGCCACGTCTTCCAGGGTGGCGTGGCGGGCGAGTTCGACCGCATCTTGGCCGCGATAGTGCAGCTTGCCCCCGGCAATCAGCGTGATCGACGATTCGAGCACCGGCACGCCCCAGTCCAGCACCTTCTGCGCGACCTTGCCTGCGCGCTTGCCGTCGGCCTTGCGGCGCGCGAGGCGGCGCACCTCGGCGGCGGAGTAGCGGTTTTGCCGCCCCTCGGCCGCGGGCACCGAAGAGAGGAGCCCGCGGCTCACGTAGGCATAGAGCGTGGCGCGGCTGATGCCGAGGGCGTCGGCGGCTTCGGCCGCGGTCATATAGCTGGACATGGTGGCTCGCGTCGGGAAAGCGGAGAAATCAATCTATATTGATTATTTTAATCAAGATTGATTGGCGGCGGGCAGCGAATCTAGACTCGATAGCGTTTTCCCTGACAGAAAAGGACTGGCCGCCATGACGCCACGCGATGCGCTCGAACACCTCTGGATGCTGGCCGACTGCGATCCGGCCGCCCTCGACCTGTTGCAGGTCGAGGGCGACGACCCGGCCTTGCCGTCGATCTTTCGCGTGGGCGCGCTGGCCGCGGCCACGACCGGCGCGGCCGGGCTCGCCGCGGCACAGCTTCATCGCCTGCGCACCGGGTGCGCGCAACGCGTGACAGTCGACGTGCGCCGCGCGCTCGCCGCGTTTCGCAGCGAGCGCTATCTGGAGGTGGAGGGCGGCCCGCCCATCGAGCTGCGTCATCCGGTGACGGGCTACTTCAGGACGCGCGACGGCCGCTGGATCCAGCTGCATGCGAACTTCGCGCACCACCTCGAAGGCATCCTGCGCGTGCTCGGCTGTTCGGGCGAACGCGAAGCCGTTGCCCGCGCCATACTCGGATGGGATGGCGCCGAGCTGGACAGCGCGCTGGCGCAGGCGGGGCTGTGCGCCGCGCTCATCCGCTCGCCGCGCGAGTGGTCGGCGCTCGAACAGGCGAAAGCCATCGCGAGCCTGCCGCTCTTCGAAATCGAGCGCATCGGCGACGCGCCGCCCGAGCAACCGGGCACGCGCGCGGGCAGGCTCGACGCCGCGCGTCCCTCAGTGCGTCCCCTCGAAGGCGTGCGCGTGCTCGACCTCACACGCATCATCGCGGGGCCCGTAGCGGGCCGCACGCTGGCCTCGCACGGCGCCGACGTGCTGCTCGTGAACGGTCCGCATCTGCCCAATATCGCGCCGCTCGTGATCGACAACGGGCGCGGCAAGCGCTCCACCACGCTCGACCTGCGCGAGCGCGATGCCCGCGAAACGCTGCGCGGACTCGCGCGCGGCGCCGATGTGTTTCTGCAGTCGTACCGCCCCGGCGCGCTCGCTGCGCGCGGCTTTGCGCCCGAAGAACTGGCGCGTCTTGCGCCTGGCATCGTGTGCGTTTCGGTCAGCGCATATGGCCATCAAGGGCCGTGGCGGGAGCGTCGCGGCTTCGACAGTCTCGTGCAGTCGGCGAGCGGCATCGTCTGGGCCGAGAGTGTCGAGGCCTCGCGCGGCCGCGGCGTCGAGCCGTTCGCGCAGCCACAGCCGCTGCCTTGCCAGGCGCTCGATCATGCGACGGGTTATCTCGCCGCGTTCGGTGCGATGGTGGCGCTCGCGCGCCGCGCGACCGAGGGCGGCAGCTGGCACGTACGGGTGTCGCTCGCGCAGACGGGCCGCTGGCTGCAGACGATGGGGCAGGTGGAGAACGGGCAGCGCGTGGCCGACCCGCAGGCGGCCGACGTGGCCGACTGCCTCGAATCGATGGACTCGCCCTTCGGGCGGCTGCGCGTGGCGGCGAGCGCCGAGGCGCTGGAACTCACGCCGCCGTATTTCGCGCGCCCGCCCGTGCCGGTCGGCACCGATGCGCCCGCATGGTGATCGTGCAGTGAGCGCGCCGCCTACTTGCGCAGTTCCGCGACGAAATCGTAGTAGTCGTTGCGGCAGTAGGTGTCGGTGAGTTCGATGGCGCGCTGGTCGGCGGTATAGCCCACGCGCGTGATGAGCAGGAGCGCCTCGTTGGGCGCGATGCTCATTTGCCGGGCGATTTCCTCGCTCGCGTTGACCGCGCGAAAGTGCTGCAGCGCGCGCACGATCGCCAGACCGCGCTGTTCGAGAAAGCTGTAGAGCGAGTCGCCGATCGCGCCGGGATCGGGAATCAACGCCGCCGGGAAGGTGGAGTTTTCGACCGCCATCACGATGCCGTCCGCGAGGCGCAGACGTTTCAGCCGTGTCACGGCGGCCGCGGGCGAGAGGCCCAGCTGGATCACCTCGTCGCGGCTCGCGGGCTGGATTTCGCGCGAGAGCCAGCGCGAGCTGGGCGTGAAGCCGCGCTGGCGCAGCATCTCGCTGAAACTCGTGAGGCGCGAGAGCGGATCTTCGTAGCGCGGCGTGATGAAGCTGCCGGCGCCCTGCGTGCGGCGGATGAGCCCTTGCTCGACGAGCAGCGCGATCGCCTTGCGCGCCGTGATGCGCGAGACGCCCAGCGCGTCGGCCAGCACGCGCTCGGAGGGCAGCGCCTCGCCGGCGTTCCAGCGGTTTTCGTGAATGGCGCCGCTCAGCTTGCGGGCGAGCTGGAGATAGAGCGGCGTATCGTTGTCCGGGTCCGGGCGCAGGTCGCGCCAGCGGTCTTCCGTGGGAGCGTTCATGGGAAGCGGGCAGGGGAGGCGAACGGCAATTTTATGACATAGGCGCGCCAGCGCGCTAATGGGCGAGTTACGGATGGGCGCATGATGTTACGCGATGCGAGGCGATACACTGATCCTCCCGCGTTTTTTTGCGACGACTGTTGCCGCTGCCGGGCGCGTTTTGCGCGCGGGGCGCGGTGCAAGGAGCCTGCCATCATGACGATCGAACTTCCCCATGTCGCGCTGCCCGACGGCGAGCGCATTCCGAAGCTGGGCCAGGGCACCTGGGAGATGGGGGAGCGCAGCGCACGCCGGGCCGAAGAGATCGCCGCGCTGCGCGAGGGCATCGCGCTCGGCATGACGCTGGTCGATACCGCCGAAATGTACGGCGACGGCGCGACCGAACGGCTGGTCGGCGAGGCCTTGCAGGGCTTGCGCGACGACGTATTTCTCGTGAGCAAGGTGTATCCGCACAATGCGAGCCGTCGCGGCGTGCAGACGGCCTGCGAGGCGAGCCTCAAGCGTCTCGGCACGGACCGGCTCGATCTCTATCTGCTGCACTGGCGCGGCGGCGTGCCGCTCGAAGAGACCGTCGAAGGGTTCGAGGCGCTCGTGCGTGCGGGCAAGATCCGCCACTGGGGCGTGAGCAACTTCGATACCGACGACATGGAAGAACTCTTCGCCGTGCCGGACGGCGATGGATGCGCCACCAACCAGATTCTCTACAACGTCGCCCGCCGTGGCCCGGAGTTCGATCTGCTGCCCTGGAGCGCGGAACATCGCATGCCGGTGATGGCTTATAGCCCCGTCGATCATGCGCGGCTTCCGAAGCGCTCGCCGCTCGACGACATCGCGCAGGCGCGCGGCGTCTCGGTGTATCAGGTGGCGATGGCGTGGGTGCTGCGCCAGCCGGGCGTGTGCGCGATCCCGAAGGCGGCGCGCATCGAGCATGTGCGCGACAACCGCGCCGCGCTCGATCTCGTGCTGGGCGAGGCAGAACTCGCGGCGCTCGACGCGTACTTCAAACCGCCGCGCGGCAAGCGTCCGCTTGAAATGCTGTGAGAGGGGAAGGCGGTGGCGCATGGGGATCGGCTGGCGCCGGATGCGGGTCTGCGGGGGAGCTCGGGGGAGCGTTTCACAGACGATAGCGCGTGGCGAGCAGGCACGCGGGGAACCCGGTGTCCGGCCCACGGCGGCGGCAGCCGGCCGGGGGACCGGGATGCCGCCGCCGCTGCCTTGACTGGCGCGACCGGTTATCGCGCCAATTCGGAGTGACCGAGGCTGCGCGCGCGCACCGCCGTGCGAGGTCAGTGACCCTTGCCGCCGCCATTGCCGCCACCGTGACCGCCGCTGCCGAACCCGCCGCCCGGGCCGCCAGAGGGACCACCTTTGCCGAATCCGCCTCCAAAGCCTCCGCCGAACCCGCCGCCGAAGCCTCCACCGAATCCACCGCCCGAAGGGCCGCCGGGGCCGCCGGCTCCGGCACCGCCGCAGCCGCAGCCGCCGCTGGAGCCGCCGCCGCCACTAGAGCCCCCGCCGCCGTTCGAACCGCCACCTCCGTTAGAGCCACCGCCGCCGTTGGAACCGCCGCCGCCGCTGGAACCGCCACCGCCATTAGAGCCGCCGCCGTTAGAACCACCACCGCCCGAGCTGCCACTACCGCCATTCGACCCGCCGGGGCCGGAGCCACCTGCGCCAGAGCTGCTGCCGCCCGCCGCCCCGCGGCCCGTACCGGAAGTGCCGGCCGTGCCGCTCGTGCCCACGCCGCCGCCGTTGTTGGCGCTGGCTGTGCTCATGCCGCCACCGCCGGGGCGGCCGGCGCAACCGCCGTTGCGTCCGCTGCAGTCGTTGTTGAACTGGAATACGGTGGCGACATCGTCGGCGAGACTGGGCGAGCCCGAAGCCTGGCCGGAAGCCGAGCCGGCACCCGTGGAGTCTGCCTGCGCGACCTGTGCTGTGGGAGGGGTTCCCGCTGCACTGCTGGCGGGCAGGGCAGCCGTGGCATCGATGACCCCTGCCGCGATGGCGTCGCTGTCGCCGGCGTGGGCTGCGAGCGCCGGCAGCAGAATGCCCGCGCCGATCGCACTCACCGCGAGTCCCCGGGCAATCCAATAGCAGTACTGATGAATCGTCGTATTTTTCATAGCCTTCTCCCGGGAGGCAGCGACGTGATGCCGCCGTTGCCTCTCGTGCGCCTTATGTCTGGCAGCGTGCGGTAGCGCACACACGCCAACCCCCCTACAGGTCCCCGCCGCGTAAGGCCGGCGTGCGCATGCGTGTCGGCCTGGGCGGTATGCAGGACATCCGGCCGACGAATCGGCGAGCGAGCCGGAATAGGCAGGACTACTTGCTGGTTGTCGTAGCCCGCGGGGGCGGGACGGCAGAAAACAAGCGCATCATGCGACCGGGCTCCCGCTGGCTGGGCGTGACGACCCGCGATATCACGCCGGCGCAGCGGCCGGATGCCTGAGTCTGATAGAGCGAGTTCCATGCCATCGCCCGCCAGGCCCCGTCAGCGCGGCGCTCGACAATGTTTGTAGCGGTTGCGTGGGGGGAAAACGGCTGAAAACGTTTCGGCAATGAAACGCCTGTGTACCAGGGACGCGTTTTCGTTGCACAAGCGGTTGCACAAGCGCACGCAGACGCGCGTTCTGCCGTCACTCGTGGGCGGCGTTCGCGGTTTCCTGCAGCACGCGCAGTTCGGCAACGGGGATGTGGCAGCGGATGCGGTGGCCGTCGCCGGCCTGCGCGAACGGCGGGGCTTCGGTGTCGCAGATCGCGCCGATATGGCGAGGACATTGTCCGCTGAACACGCAGCCCGAAGCGCGTGCGCGCGCACCGTTCTCCGCACGTTCGGGCAAGGCCTGCGCAGCGAGCAGGGTTTCTGTATACGGATGGCTCGGCCGCTCGAACAGCGCGTGCGTGGGGCCGGCTTCGACCACCTGGCCCGCGTAGAGCACCATCACGCGATCGGCGAGATAGCGCACTACGTCGAGGTCGTGCGAGATGAAGAGGTAGCTCACGCGGCGCTCGCGTTGCAGTCCCGCGAGCAGGTTCAGGATCGCGGCCTGCACCGAGACGTCGAGCGCGGAAGTCGGTTCGTCGCAGATCACCACGCGCGGCTCGCCCGCAAACGCCTGGGCGATCGCCACGCGCTGCTTGAGGCCACCCGAAAGCTGGCGCGCGCGCGCCGCAAGATAGCGTGCGGGCACGCGCACGGCGTCGAGCAGCGTGGCGAGCCTCGCTTCATCGCGGGCCGCCGCCCGGGTGGTGCGTGCGAGCGCGCGGCCGATGAGGCGTTTGACCGGCAGCGCCCGGTTGAGCGACGCGTCGGGATGCTGGAAGACGAGCCGCAATGCTTCGAGCTGCCTGGCGCTGCGTCGCCCGACGCGATCGGGGAGCGCTTCGCCGTCGAGTTCGATGCGGCCGCCCGAGTCGGGTGGGTAGAGGCCTAGCAGCAGCTTCGCGAGCGTGGTCTTGCCGCTGCCCGATTCGCCGACGAGGCCGAGCGTTTCCCCGGCGCGCAGTTCGATCGAAACGCCGTCGAGGGCGCGCACGGCCTGCGCGCCGTGCCCGAACGTGCGCGAGACGTCGATCGCGCGCAGCACCACCTCGGGCTCCACGGGGGCAGCGCTTGCGTGCGTCGCGGTCGTTTCGGCGGCCGGCAGATCGATGGCGCGCTCGTGATAGTGACAGCGCGACATCTGCTCGCCGTGCGGCGCTTCCAGGCGATGCGGCGGCGGTGTCTGCTCGACGCAGCGCGCGTCGGCGAGGCGGCAGCGCGGCGCGTACACGCAGCCGCGCCCGAGCGTGCCGGGCGCGGGCAGTTCGCCGGGAATCGTGTCGAGCGGTCCTTCGTCCTTGTTGCGTCCGCGCGTGGGCAGGCAGCGCAGCAGCCCCACCGTGTAGGGGTGGCGTGCGTGCGCGAACACGTCTTCGGTCGCGCCTTCTTCGACGAGGCGCCCCGCATACAGCACGCCGACGCGCTCGCACATCTTCCCGATCACGGCAAGATCGTGACTGATGAGCAGCACGGCCGTGCCCAGTTCCTCGCGTAGCTGCGCCACCAGTGCGAGCACTTCGGCTTCGACGGTGGCGTCGAGCCCCGTAGTCGGTTCGTCGAGGATCAGGAGCGCCGGGTTGGAAGCGAGCGCCATGGCGATCACCACGCGCTGCTGCATGCCGCCCGAGAGTTGATGGGGATAGCTCGCCATCACCCGCACCGGATCCGCAATGCGCACGCGCCGCAGCATCTCGGGCGTGCGCGCGAGCGCCTCGGCGGCGCCGAGGCCCGCGGCCTCGAAGGCTTCGCTCAACTGGCGGCCGATCGTGAGCGAGGGATTGAGCGCGCTCGCGGGATCCTGATAGACCATCGAGACGGCGTTCGCGCGCAGGCTGCGCAGTCCGTCGGCATCGAGGCCGAGCACGTCCTCGCCCGCAATCGCGATGCGCCCGGCCTTCACGCGCCCGTTGCGCGGCAGATAGCGCAATGCGGCAAGCGCCACCGTCGATTTGCCGCAACCCGATTCGCCGACGAGTCCATAAGCCTCGCCGCGCCGGATGCGCAGCGAAACGTCGGTCAGCACATCGCGCTCGCGGCCTTTCACGCGATACGCCACGGTGAGGCCGACGAGCGAGAGGGCGTCGTCCGCCGCGCCGCGTCCGGCGTCGAAGGTGGCGTGCTGGGTGGCGTGTCGCGGGCTCATGATTCGAGCGCCTCGCGCAGGCTGTCGGCGATCAGGTTCACGGCCACCACGAGCGAGGCGATGGCGAGCGCATCGAAGGCTACGGTCCACCAGGCGCCACCCGCAAGGAGTGCATACGATTCGGCGAGCGCCAGACCCCAGTCGGCCGAGGGCGGCTGGATGCCGAAGCCGAGGAACGAAAGGGTCGCGACCGCGAAGATCGCGTAGCCGAGACGCACGGTCGCCTCCACGACGATGGGCGGCCAGACGTTCGGCAGGATTTCCGCGAACATCACGTAAGGCGCCCGCTCGCCGCGCAACTGCGCCGCGGCCACGTAGTCGAGGTGCCGCTCCGCGAGCACGGCGGCGCGCACGGTGCGTGCGATCAGCGGCGCGAAGGTGATGGCGATCACGAGCACGACCGCGAGGTTCGACGCGCCGACGGCGGCCAGCACGAGCAGCGCGACGATCACGAGCGGCAGCGCGAGCACGGCATCGAGCGTGCGCGCGGCGAGGTGGCCCGCAAAGCCTTCGAAGTAGCCCGTGACGAGGCCGAGCGCCGCGCCGGCCAGCGTGCCGGCCAGTGTGGCGAGCGGCGCGATGGTGAGGATGTCGCGCGCGCCCGCGATCACGCGCGAGCACACGTCGCGGCCCAACTGATCGGTGCCGCACCAGTGCGTGTGGTCGGGCGGCATGAGCGAGTTGAGCGGGTCGGAGGCATAGGGATCGAACGGCGCGAACCACGTGCCCGCAATGGCGCAGGCGATCCACCACAGCACGATCAGCGCGCCGACGATGAACGCGGGAGAGCGCAGCAGTTCGTGCAGGAGGCCGAAGTGTCCCGCCTCGCCGGCGTCGCTGGAGGGGGGCATGTCGGGTGTATTGGGCGCGTTGGGTATATCGGGCGTGGCCGTGACGTCGTTCATGCGCCTCCCGGAGTGCGCAGCCGTGGATCGAGCAGCGCGTGCAGCAGATCCGCGCCGAGATTCGCGAGCGTGTAGATCGCGCCGATCGCCAGCACACCGGCTTCGAGCAGCGGAAAGTCCTTCGCCTTGGCCGCGTTGTAGATCAGCGAGCCGATGCCGGGATAGCGGAACAGCGTCTCCACCACGACGAGCCCGCCGATCAGGTAGCCGAGCTGTGTCGCGGCCACCGTGACGGTGGGCAGCAGCGCATTGCGCAGCACGTGCCGCACGATCACCACGCGGCGCGGCAGGCCCTTGAGAATCGCGGTGCGCGTGTAGTCGGCGTCGAGCGCGCCGAGCATGCCCGCGCGCGCCATCCGGGCGAGATAGCCGAAAAACACGAAGACGAGCGGCAACACCGGCAGCAGCAGATGCCGCAGCGTCTCCAGCACGCCGGCGCCGGGCGGTGCGACGGCCTCGATGGGCAGCCACCGCAGCTCCACGCCGAACACGAGAATCAGCGCGATGGCCGAGACGAACTCCGGCACGGCGCTCGCGCACAGGCCGCCTGTGCTGATCGCGCGGTCGAGCCAGCGGCCCGCATGGAGCGCCGCCCACACGCCGCCGCCGATGCCGAGCGGCACGACCACGGCGAACGCGAAGAGACCGAGTTTCGCCGATTGCAGCAGCGCCTCGCCGACGAAAGGGGCCACCGGCTGGCGATAGCTCCACGACACGCCGAAGTCGCCCGTGAGCGCGTGCGTGATCCACGCGACGTATTGCTGGAGGGCCGGGCGGTCCGCGCCCAGCTGATGGTTCAGTGCGGCGACTGCGCGTGCGTCCGCGAGCGGGCCGAGGATGGTGCGGCCGATGTCGCCGGGCAGCACCTGGCCGCCCCAGAACACGAGCACGGAAAGCAGCCAGAGCGTGAAGAACGCCCACGCGGCGCGGCGTGCGAGAAAGCGCAGCGCGCCTGACGTGCGCGCGGAGCGCACTGCGCTCGCGGCGGGCGAGGGCGGGGCGGGTCGAGTCGTGAGCGGTGTAGCCATCGGGCTCCTTCGTGCGGCGCGTGGCGTCGGTCCGTCGGTCTCGACCTGAACCGCCTCGCGAGGCGCGGCTTACGCCGCGAGCGTGGCGCGGTCGAAGTAGAGCTGCGCGAGCGCGGTGAAATGCACGCCTTGCAGCGCGGTGCGCTGCGCGATCAACTGATCGTAGAAGTACGGAATGATCACCGGCGTTTCGTCGAGCAGCAGCGTTTCGATCTGCGCCGCCACCTGCTTTTGTGCGGCGACGTCGAGCGTCGCGACGAACTGGGCGACCAGCTTGTCGTACTGCGGATTGCGAAAATGCGCAGCATTCCACGTGCCGGCGCTCGTGAGCGGCGCGTTGAGGAACACGTTCGGCACGCCGCGATGACCGTAGTCGGTGATGCCGAGCGGCGAGTCGAGCCAGTCCGATTTGCCGTAGGTGCCCGCGCCGTAATACTGGCCCTGGCTTTCGACCTTCAGCGTGATGCGCACGCCAATCGCCTTGGCCGCGTTCTGCACGACCACGGCCAGATCGGGGATTTCCATGTACTTCTCGGTGGTGAGCGTCACGTCGAAGCCGTTCGGCACGCCGGCTTGCGCGAGCAACTGGCGTGCCTTCGCCACGTCGAGCCTGCGCTGCGGCACGTTCGTCGCCGTCGAGGGAAACACCGGCGCGAACGGGCTGTCGTTGCCCACCACGGCGCGGCCCTTGAAGAGCCCGCGCACCATCACGTCGCGATCGAGCGCGAGGGCGAGCGCCTGGCGCACGCGTTTGTCCTGGAACGTGGGCACGTCGTTGCGCATATGGATCTGGCGATGCGCACTCGAGCGCACGCCGATCACCTTGAAATCCGGATTGTTCAGGATGCCGATGCCGCCCTGCACGGTGAACGTGCCCATCACGTCCGCCTGGCGACCCTGGAGCGCGAGAATCTGCGCCTGTTCGTCGGCGTAGAACGCGAACTGCACGCGCGCGGGCAGCGCCTTTTCGCCCCAGTAGTCGGGATTACGTACGAAACTCGCGCCCTGCCGCGGCTGGTAGTTCTCCAGCTTGAAGGGCCCCGTGCCGATGAAGCTCTTTTCGTAATTGCCCGCATAGTTGGCGGGGAGCAGCACGGCGTTGTAGTTGTCCGAGGAAACGTAGTACGGGAAATTGCCGTTCGGCGCGTCGAGATGGAAGGCGACCGTGTGTTCGTCGACGGCTTTCGTGCCGCCTTTCGAGAGCACGCCCTTGAGCACCGAAAGCGCGGCCGAGCCGCTCGCCGGATCGGCGAGGCGGTCGAACGTCGCGACGACGTCCTTGGCGCCGAACGGCTGGCCGTCGTGGAATTTCACGCCCGGGCGCAGCTTGAAGGTCCAGACGTCGGCACGGTCGTTGGGCTGCCAGGAGAGGGCGAGCGCGGGTTGCAGGCGGTCGTTCGCGTCGTCGTTGAGCAGGAATTCGCCGGTCTGGTTCAAGAGGCACAGGCCGCCCGCATCGGTGACGGTGAGCGGGTCGACTGCGCCCGCGGGCATCAGGTGCGCCACGCGTATCGTCTGGTCGGTCGGCTGCTGGGCCGCCCGTGCGGTGCTCGGGGCCAGCGAGGCGTACAGACCGCCGCCGAGTGCGATGCCCTGCAGGCCCAATAGTCCCGTTGCGCCGGCATAACGCAGCAGTTCGCGGCGGGTGAGGCGGCCGGCGAGATATTCGTCGATGGCGTGGTTGCCGTATTCGCCGGCGTCGCGGCGCAGCAGGTCGAAAGCCCTGGCCAGGGCGGCGGACAGCGGTCGTTTCATCGATGCGGGTTTCCGTGCGGTTCCGTGAGTGGGCGCGCCTCGCCTTCACAGGCACTTCGGGCGGGGCGCGACGACGGCATGCAGTGCTGCAGACGACGAATGCGGGTCCAGTTTAAGCGATTCGGCGGCAGGGACGGAAGGCGGGGCGGGTCGAAGGCGCTTCCACGCCGGGGCGCTTGCCCGCCATGTTGCGTGTTTGGCCAACGCATGGCGCGCAATCGACGCCCGGGCACGGTTTGCGACGCGAGAATGGATCGCGCGCCACGCGGCTCAGTCTTCGTGCGGATGGCGATGAATGGGGTCGACCCAGTACACCGACTCCGGCGCCTCGACGGCGTCGATGTTCAGATTGACCACCACGGCTTCGTTGTCGCTGCGCACGAGCACGCATTCGAGCGGATCGTCTGTGCTCGCGTTGATCTCCTGGTGCGGCACCCAGGGCGGCACGAAGATGAAGTCGCCGGGGCCGGCTTCGGCCGTGAATTCGAGGTGCTCGCCCCAGCGCATGCGCGCGTGTCCGCGCACGACGTAGATCACGCTTTCCAGCGCGCCGTGGTGATGCGCGCCGGTCTTCGCGTTGGGGTGGATCGTCACGGTGCCGGCCCAGATCTTCTGCGCGCCCACACGCGCCGCGTTGATGGCCGCCGCGCGATTCATGCCGGGCGTCTGCGCCGTGTTGGTGTCGAGCTGGTCGCCGCGGATGACCTTGACGCCCTGTTCGCGCCAGTCCACCGGGCCGGTGGGGGCGGCGTTGCTGTCGTGGTCGTGATCGTGTGTGTGCTCGTGGTCGTGGCTCATCGTCTTGTCTCCTGTCCCGGGGGGAATCCGTTTCCCGTGTTGCCAGGCGCCGCACACCTGTGAAAAAGCCCGCCCCGAGAGGGACGGGCTTCGGCTTGCGTCAGGCTCGTGGCGCTCAGGTCTTCTTTGCGTTGATCACCGATTCGGCGACGTTCTGCGGCGTTTCGGCGTAGTGCTTGAACTCCATCGTATAGGTCGCGCGCCCCTGCGTGAGCGAACGCAGCGACGTGGAGTAGCCGAACATTTCCGAGAGTGGCACCTCGGCACGCACGATCTTGCCGCCGCCGCCCGCGATGTCTTCCATGCCCTGCACGATGCCGCGGCGGCTGGAGAGGTCGCCCATCACGTTGCCCATGAACTCCTCGGGCGTCTCGACTTCCACGGCCATCATCGGTTCAAGCAGGACCGGTTTGGCGCGCCGCATGGCTTCCTTGAACGCGATCGAGCCCGCCATACGGAAGGCGTTTTCGTTCGAATCGACGTCGTGGTACGAGCCGAACGTGAGCGTGACCTTCGTATCGACTACCGGGTAGCCCGCGAGCACGCCGGATTTCAGCGTTTCCTGGATGCCCTTGTCCACGGCCGGGATGAACTCGCGCGGAATCACGCCGCCCTTGATGGCGTCGACAAACTCGTAGCCCTTGCCCTGCGGCTGCGGTTCGAGCGAAATGACCGCGTGACCGTACTGGCCGCGCCCGCCCGACTGCTTGACGAACTTGCCTTCCACGTCCTCGACCTTGTTGCGCACCGTCTCGCGGTAGGCCACCTGCGGCTTGCCGACGGTCGCCTCCACGCCGAACTCGCGCTTCATGCGATCGACGAGAATTTCGAGGTGCAGCTCGCCCATGCCCGAGATGATGGTCTGGCCGGATTCCTCGTCGGTCTGTACGCGGAACGACGGGTCTTCCTGGGCAAGGCGATTGAGCGCGATGCCCATTTTTTCCTGGTCGGCCTTGGTCTTGGGCTCGACGGCCTGCGAGATCACGGGCTCGGGGAAGATCATCTTTTCGAGCACGATGGCATGCGCCGGGTCGCAGAGCGTGTCGCCCGTGGTCGCTTCCTTCAGACCGACGGCCGCCGCGATGTCGCCCGCGCGCACTTCCTTGATTTCCTTGCGCTCGTTCGCGTGCATCTGCAGGATGCGGCCGAGGCGCTCCTTCTTGTCCTTGGTCGCGTTGAGCACGGTGTCGCCCGACTCGACCACGCCCGAATAGACGCGGAAGAAGATCAACTGGCCGACGAACGGGTCGGTCATGATCTTGAACGCGAGCGAGGAGAACGGCTCGTCGTCGCTCGGGTGGCGCTCGATTTCCTTGTCGTGGAGGTCGTGGCCGAGGATCGCGGGCACGTCGACGGGCGAGGGCAGGTAGTCGATCACCGCGTCGAGCATCGCCTGCACGCCCTTGTTCTTGAACGCGCTGCCGCACAGCATCGGCACGATCTCATTGGCGATCGTGCGCTTGCGCAGAGCGCCCTTGATTTCCTCTTCGGTCAGGCTCTCGTGATCTTCGAGGTATTTTTCGAGCAGCGTTTCGTCGGCTTCGGCGGCGGCTTCGACCATCTTCTCGCGCCACTCGTGCGCGAGCTCGACGAGATTCGCGGGAATCTCCTCGTACTCGAATTTCACGCCCTGGCTCTCGTCGTCCCAGACGATCGCTTTCATCTTGACGAGATCGACCACACCCTGGAAATGATCCTCGGCGCCCACGGGAATCTGGATCGGCACGGCCACGCCCTTCAGGCGCTCGCCGATCTGCCGCTGCACGCGAAAGAAGTCCGCGCCCACGCGGTCCATCTTGTTGACGAACGCGATGCGCGGCACCTTGTACTTGTTCGCCTGGCGCCACACCGTTTCCGACTGCGGCTGCACGCCGCCCACGGAGTCGTACACCATGCACGCGCCGTCGAGCACGCGCATGGAGCGCTCGACTTCGATCGTGAAGTCCACGTGCCCCGGGGTGTCGATGATGTTGATGCGGTGTTCGGGGTAGTTGCCGGCCATGCCCTTCCAGAACGCGGTGGTCGCGGCCGAGGTGATCGTGATGCCGCGCTCCTGCTCCTGCTCCATCCAGTCCATGGTGGCTGCGCCGTCGTGAACCTCGCCGAGCTTGTGATTCACACCGGTGTAGAAAAGGATGCGTTCGGTCGTGGTGGTTTTGCCGGCATCGATGTGAGCGCTGATCCCGATGTTGCGATAGCGCTCGATGGGAGTCTTGCGAGGCACGGTGATCTCCTTGGAATACGCGCCGTGGAAGGTGCCGGACGCCGCGCGGCGCGGGCTGCGCGCGCACCCGGCGTGACGCGCGGCGCTTTGTGCGCTGCGCGTGCTGGATTACTAGCATAGCGCTTGCACTGCGCTTTTGCATAAAGCGCGCCGGCGCGTGCAAAAAGGCCGGCGCCGCGCAAAGCGGGGCCGGCCTCGGCGGAGCGCGCGGGCGGGCGCGCGGCGAACGGGGTGGCGTGCGGCGCGGCGCGCCGGGCGTCAGCCGGGCGTCACTGCATCGGCGGCAGCCCTTCGAGCTTCATGCCGGGCTTGATGCCCTTCGACGAGAACCATCCCTGGCTCATTTCGAGCGCATAGACGCCGTTATTGCGCGGGCAGTGGTTGTTGGTCGTTTCGGCCTGCATCTCGTCGATGTCGGTGATCGTGCCGTCGGCGCGCACGAATGCGATCGACAGCGGGATCAGCGTGTTCTTCATCCAGAAGCAGTGCACGGCGTTCTCGCCGAACACGAACAGCATGCCTTCGTTCGGTGCGAGCTGCGTGCGATACATGAGGCCCTGCTCGCGGTCCGCGTCGTTGGCGGCCACGGCGGCATCGATCACGAACATGCCGGCAGTCAGCTTCAGGCGCGGGAAATCGCCGGGCTGTTTCGCGCCGGGCGGCATCTGCTGGGCGTGGGCGACGCCGGGCGTAGCCAGTAGTGTCGCGGACGTCAGGGCCGCAGTCGCGGCCAGCGGCAATGCAACGGCGAGCGCATAACGTGCAAAAAGCGGCGCAAGACGCGACGCGAGAAGCGAGCGCAGGGGAAATCGCACGACAGGACTCCTTGCTTGAGATTAACCCGCGCATGTTACGCGACCAGGTCGAAGCGGGTCAAAGCGTCTCGAATACCAACGGTGACTAACGGTGACATGCGATGCGCGACGGGAGCAAGCGCGAGGCAAGAACGCGCGCGCAAAAAACAAAAAGGCAGAACGCCTTGCAGCGGTCTGCCTTTTAACGCGATGAAGAGCGGCCGCGAGTGCCGATCGTCGATGCGTCTTACAACAAGCTTACTCCGAAGCTGCCGAAGCGGCTTCAGCCTTAGCTGCCTTCTTGTGCGACGACTTCTTGTGCGTCGACTTCTTGTGTGCCTTAGCCGACGAAGCAGCAGCAGCCGGAGCGGCCGAAGCAGCTTCCGGAGCCGAAGCTTGTGCGAATGCAGCCGTTGCGAAGAGGCCAGCGATCAGGGCAGCGATCAGTTTGTTCATTTTGTGAATCCTCAGCTTGAGTTAATTAACCAAGTGACCCGGTTATTGGAGTCAGGTCGGTAAACGTGCCATCCACCTTTCGGTTGACAGTCGTGATCGACAAATTGAAAACAAATTCGCGAACGCGTCTGCCAGCGGTCGGGACCTCGTCGTGACGGGCTTGCGCACGCAAGGCGGGTACCGGAAGGCTGAATGCCGGATAGCTTCGGCGGCATCTGCGTCGAATAACGCATCGTGTCGCAAGGCGGTTGACGCGAAGTTTTCATTTCCTTCACACGCCGCTCGCATTGAAAGCGTGCCAATGTCACGCAATTTGACGTCGATCAAAAAGTGCTTGCGCAACAGTCACCTGGAAGCGGGCGTGCGGGTGGTGCGCTGCCAGGGCGCATCGGCGGGTACGTCCACACTTGCGCCGGGTGCCAGGTTCAGAGAAAAAATATCGAGTGCGCCGATCGCAACGCGCACGAGTCGCAGCGTGGGAAAACCGACCGCCGCGGTCATGCGCCGCACCTGGCGATTCTTGCCTTCGCTGATCGCGATTTCGAGCCACGTGGCGGGAATCGCCGCGCGGTATCGAATGGGCGGGTTGCGCGGCCAGAGATGGGCCGGCTCGGCAATCGTTTTCGCGCGGCAGGGCTGCGTGATGAAATCGCCGAGATCCACGCCGGCTTCGAGCGCGGCCAGCGCGGCGGTGTCGGGCACGCCTTCGACCTGCGCCCAGTAGCGCTTCACGAGCTTGCGCCGCGGCTCGGCAATGCGGGCCTGCAGGGCGCCGTCGTCGGTGAGGAGCAGGAGCCCTTCGCTGTCCGCGTCGAGCCGGCCCGCGGGATACACGCCCGGCGTCTTCACCCAGTCCGCCAGCGTGGAGCGGGTTTCGTGCGGCGAGAACTGGCAAATTGTGCCGAACGGTTTGTTGAGGGCGATCAGACGCATGGAAGGAGCCGGGTAGTTTCTTGAGGGCGCGGCCGGATCTTAATGCATAATGCGCCCGAACATATCATCTATCTTATATAAGACATAAGACGTGCGTAAGACGTGCATAAGAGGTGTTGCGACGCGTCATTCCCATGGCCGGGCGGCCTCACGCGCCGTCACAGGGCGTGGGCTAGAATAGCGGCCAGACCGTCACGCGGAAGGCGTATGCGCAGCGTAGAACTCGCTACCACCGCCAAGCCCCTAACTGGAGTCGATCATGCCGTATCAGCACATCAACGTCCCGATGGAGGGTGACAAGATCACCGTCAACGCGGATTTCTCGCTCAACGTCTCCGATCAGCCGATCATCCCGTACATCGAGGGCGACGGCACGGGCATCGATATCACGCCCGTGATGATCAAGGTGGTCGACGCGGCAGTCGAGAAGGCATACGGCGGCAAGCGCAAGCTTCACTGGATGGAGATCTACGCGGGCGAGAAAGCCACGCGCGTGTACGGCCCCGATGTCTGGCTGCCCGAGGAAACGCTCGAAGCCGTGAAGGAGTACGTCGTTTCGATCAAGGGGCCGCTCACGACGCCGGTGGGCGGCGGGATTCGCTCGCTCAACGTGGCGCTGCGCCAGCAGCTCGACCTCTACGTGTGCCTGCGCCCGGTGCAGTACTTCAAGGGCGTGCCTTCGCCCGTGCGTGCGCCGGAGAAGGTCAACATGGTGATCTTCCGCGAAAACTCCGAAGATATTTACGCGGGCATCGAGTGGCCCGCCGAATCGGAAGGCGCGAAGAAGATCATCAAGTTCCTGCGCGACGAAATGGGCGTGGCGAAGATCCGTTTTCCGGAATCGTCGGGTATCGGCATCAAGCCGGTGTCGCGCGAAGGCACTGACCGCCTCGTGCGCAAGGCGATCCAGTACGCGATCGACAACGATCGCCGCTCGGTGACGCTCGTGCACAAGGGCAACATCATGAAGTTCACCGAAGGCGCGTTCCGCGACTACGGTTATGCGCTCGCGCAGCGCGAGTTCGGTGCGCAACTGATCGACGACGGTCCGTGGATGAAGTTCAAGAATCCGAAGACCGGTAACGATATCGTCATCAAGGACGTGATCGCCGACGCATTCCTCCAGCAGATCCTGCTGCGCCCCGCCGAATACGACGTGATCGCCACGCTGAACCTGAACGGCGACTACATCTCGGACGCGCTCGCGGCTCAGGTGGGCGGCATCGGCATCGCGCCGGGCGCGAATCTGTCAGACTCCGTGGCGATGTTCGAGGCGACCCACGGCACGGCGCCGAAGTACGCGGGCAAGGACTATGTCAATCCTGGCTCCGAAATTCTCTCGGCTGAGATGATGCTGCGCCACCTGGGCTGGACCGAGGTGGCGGATCTCATCATCGCGTCGATGGAGAAGTCGATTCTGCAGAAGCGCGTGACGTACGACTTCGCTCGCCTGATGGAAGGCGCGACCCAGGTGTCGTGCTCGGCGTTCGGGCAGGTGATGATCGAAAATATGTAAGCGCGATATGTCAGCGCGATATGTCAGCGCGTTTTGTCGGCGCATGTCGGGCCGTTGCGGCCTGACGCATCCACCCCGGCCGGTCGTTGAGACCCGCCGGGGTTTTCTTTTGCCGTTTTGCGAGTGAATCAATGATTCGTACTACGATGAAACAGGCGAAATGAGTCAGCGCTGTCTCCTGATTTTTCGTGTGCGTCGGTTACGACGGCAGATGCCTTGCGCTATGATGACTTTGTGTCTCCATCGCGCATCCGGCCACTCGCTTCCCGAATGATCGCCGTCCTTCGTCTGCTGATAATGCTTGCCGTTGCGCTCCTCGCCATGCGCGGAGCCGCTGCATGCGAACCCGTTGCGCAGGCGCCGCATGGCGTACACGTTACCGCTCGAGCCGGCACGATCGCTCTCGCCACGCGCGCCGGGCATCAGTGCGATTGCCACGCGGACTGCTGTGCTGCGGGCTGCGCCATTCACTGCGGGTTGCCGCTTGCTGCATCGGGTTTCGTTGCCGGCTCGCCGGGCAATGCCGAACCTGCCGGGTCGCCTCAACGTTTGCTCGCGGGTATCACGCACGCACCGCCGTTGCCTCCACCGATCGTCTGACGTCCCAGTGGCCGCGCTTGTTGCGCGGCCCGTGTCATTCACCACCGGTTCGCACTGGGTACGATCCAGCGGAACCGTCGATCGTGCGCGCGGCAGGCAGCCCCAGGCTGGCCTCGCCGTGCCATGCTGCGCAACAGAGTCTGATTCGGGATATCGACGATGCAAAGAAGAGCCTTCCTGTCCGGCGCCCTCGGCGCCGCCCTGGCTTCGCTATACGCGCGCGCTTCGTTCGCGCAGAGCGACAGCCACATGATGCACATGGCCCCCGGTTCGGCCGGCATGTCCGACGCACACGCGATGCCGGGCACCATGATGCCGGCACCCGCGCCGCTCGCCGCCGCCGACGCGTTATCGACCGGCGCGCCGCTTCCCGCGCTGCGCACCCTGGCCAACGAGTCCCGCGAGCCGGGCCATTTCCGCGCGACACTCGTTGCGCAGCCCGTGTCGCGGCCCTTGCTGCCGGGCCAGTCCGACACGCTGTTCTGGCAATACGACGCCGGAGCGGGCACCCCCGATCTCGGCGCGCCGGTGATCGGTCCGCTGATCGATGTGCGCGAAGGCGACACGGTCGAGATCCGCTTCGTGAACCGCCTCGCGCAGCCTTCCACGATCCACTGGCATGGCCTGCCCGTGCCGCCCGATCAGGACGGCAATCCCGCCGATCCCGTCGCACCGGGCGCCGAGCGCCTCTATCGCTTCACCTTGCCGCCGGGCAGCGCGGGCACCTACTGGTATCACCCGCATCCGCACATGTTGACGGCGGAGCAGGTGTTTCGCGGGCTGGCGGGCCCGATCGTCGTGCGTGCGGCCAACGATCCGCTTGCCGCCTGGCCCGAGCGCCATCTCTTCGTCACGGACCTGAAGCTGGCCGCAGACGGCACGATTGCGCCGAACAGCATGATGGACTGGATGAACGGCCGCGAAGGCCAGTTCGTGCTGGTGAACGGCGCGTTGCGCCCCGATATCGACGTGACGCGCGACGAACGCTGGCGCGTCTGGAATGCGTGCAGCGCACGTTATCTGCTGCTCGCGTTCGACGACGGGCGTCCGTTCGTCCAGGTCGGCAGCGACGGCGGTTTGCTCGCCGCGCCGCGCGGCAATCTCACGTCGCTGCTGCTCGCGCCCGGCGAGCGCGCCGAACTGATCGTGGCCGCCGGCGCGCTGCCTTCGCGCGCCCGGCTCGTTGCCGCGCAGTACGACCGCCGGAAGATGGCGATGATGGGCGGCGGTCTGCCGGCCGAGCCCACGCGGGCGCTTGCCGACGTGCGGTTTGCGCCGGGCGTCGGTACGTCGGGCGTCGCTACGCCAGGCGTCGTTACATCAGGAGCCGTTGCATCGGATGCCGCCGGAGCGTCGCCTGCGCTGCCCGCGCAGCTGCGCAAGATCGCACCCCTCTCGCCGTTCCGGGCACGGCAAACGGTCGTCTTCAGCGAAGCCATGGACATGAAGGCGATGCACCAACCGGGTGCGTCTGCACTATCGATGCCCCGCGGAATGCAGTTCATGGTGAATGGCGCGACCTACGATCCGGCCCGCGTGACGCTTACGAGTCGCCGCGGCGAAGTCGAGCAGTGGTCGATCGAAAACCGCACGGACATGGATCATCCGTTTCATCTGCACGGTACCCAGTTTCAGGTGCTGGCGCGGGAGCGGGGCGGCAAGCGCGTGGCCGAATCGTATCTGGCCTGGCGCGACACCGTGAACGTGGAGCCGGACGAGACGGTGCATATCGCCACGATCCAGCACGACGCGGGGGAGCGCATGTTCCATTGCCATATCCTCGAGCACGAGGACCTCGGCATGATGGGGACATTACGCGTGGTCTGATTTTGCGCAGGATCGCAAAACAGTGTCACAAAAAAAAGAAACCCGGCAAAAGCCGGGTTTCCAAGGTACGGGTACCGAACAGATCAGGCTGCTGCCTGAATGTTCGATGCCTGTTTGCCCTTCGGGCCTTGCACGACCTCGAAGCTCACCTTCTGACCTTCTTTGAGGGTCTTGAAGCCATTCATCTGGATGGCCGAGAAGTGAGCGAACAGATCTTCACCGCCTTCGTCCGGCGTAATGAATCCGAAACCCTTCGCGTCGTTGAACCACTTGACCGTACCGGTTGCCATACCTACTTCCCCTGTAACTCATGTCACTACCACGAGCAGTTCGAAAAGCTTAACGATCGCTTACCGCGACCGCCCCCTCCTCACAAGCTCACCAACGGCATTTTTTCGAAGTTTAAGTCGGTTGAAAAAAGTGCCAGCTTGATTGTTGGGGCTCTTTATTCTGTTGTCAAGAGCAATTTGAGACGCACTGCGACGCGTTGTAAAGAGCGCATTTCCAGGGTTTTTCCTGCTTTTCTTGTGCGCCGCACGGAGGCGAGCGACGCATCTTGAAAAGTCGCATAATCGACGCACATGGGAAGCACAGCGTTGCCGCACTTTCATCGATTTCGTACTTTGCGTGCGGACTCCGACAGTAGCGAACAACCGCACGGCGCATGTTGTGCGATACTGATTTCAACGCTGGCGTGAAAGCTGCTGGAAGCAACCAAATCCTGATCGTCGTCATTCACTGGCAACTAATCGGGCAGCGATCCAGGCAGTCGTTCGCGCAGCAGCAACAATAGTAGTAACGAGCAGTAGTCACGAGCAGTAGTCACGAGCAGATTCAGGCCGGCCCCGCACAGCCGGTAGTGGCTGGACGGGGCGCGGCATGCACGGCGATTGCGAGAGCGGGTTCACCGTCCGTCCGGTCGGGTTTCGGCAGGATTGCGGGCCTGTCCGAGTTGTTTAGAATGGGTGTATGGCGATTATCCCGGACAAGCAGGACTCAACCATACTGGAGCGGCAGGAACAGAAGGTAAAACCGCCCTCCATGTACAAGGTCGTGCTGATGAATGACGACTACACGCCGATGGAATTCGTCGTGATGGTCGTGCAGGAATATTTCAACAAGGACCGCGAGACCGCAACACAGATCATGTTGAAGGTTCATCGCGAGGGCAGGGGTGTTTGTGGGGTCTATACGCGGGACATCGCGTCGACCAAAGTTGAGCAAGTCGTTACCCACGCACGGCAGGCCGGGCATCCGCTGCAGTGTGTGATGGAGGAAGCATGATTGCCCAGGAACTGGAAGTCAGCCTGCACATGGCGTTCATGGAAGCACGTCAGGCACGGCACGAGTTCATCACAGTCGAGCATTTGCTGCTGGCGTTGTTGGACAATCCGACAGCGGCAGAAGTCTTGCGCGCGTGTGCCGCGAATATCGAAGACCTGCGTCAGAACCTGCGCAACTTCATTCACGACAATACCCCTACGGTCCCCGGTACGGACGACGTCGACACGCAGCCCACGCTGGGATTCCAGCGTGTGATCCAGCGCGCGATCATGCACGTCCAGTCCACCTCGAACGGCAAGAAGGAAGTCACGGGCGCGAACGTGCTCGTGGCGATCTTCGGCGAGAAGGACTCGCACGCGGTGTACTACCTGCAGCAGCAGGGCGTCACGCGTCTGGACGTGGTGAATTTCATTTCGCACGGCATAGCGAAGACGAGCAGCGGCGAAGCCGCCAAGGCGAGCGACGCGAATGCCGAAGCCGAAGACGCCGCCGGCCAGAAGGAAACGCCACTCGCCCAGTTCACGCAGAACCTGAACCAGATGGCGAAGGACGGCCGCATCGATCCGTTGATCGGGCGCGAGCTGGAAGTCGAGCGCGTGGTGCAGGTGTTGTGCCGCCGCCGCAAGAACAATCCGCTGCTCGTGGGCGAAGCCGGCGTGGGCAAGACCGCCATCGCGGAAGGCCTCGCCTGGCGCATCACGCGCGGCGAAGTGCCGGACATCCTGGCCGACGCGCAGGTGTATTCGCTCGACATGGGCGCATTGCTCGCCGGCACCAAGTATCGCGGCGACTTCGAGCAGCGTCTAAAGACCGTGCTCAAGGAGCTCAAGGAGCGTCCGCATGCGATTCTCTTCATCGACGAGATTCATACGCTGATCGGCGCAGGCGCTGCGTCGGGCGGCACGCTCGACGCGTCGAACCTGCTCAAGCCCGCGCTTTCGTCGGGCACGCTCAAGTGCATCGGCGCGACGACCTTTACCGAATATCGCGGCATCTTCGAAAAGGACGCGGCGCTCTCGCGGCGCTTCCAGAAGGTCGATGTGGTCGAGCCGACGGTCGAGCAGACCGTCGCGATCCTGCGCGGCCTGAAGTCGCGTTTCGAAGAGCACCACGGCGTGAAGTATTCGTCGGGCGCGCTGAATGCGGCGGCTGAACTCTCGGCGCGCTTCATCACCGACCGTCATCTGCCCGACAAGGCGATCGACGTGATCGACGAAGCGGGCGCGGCGCAACGCATCCTGCCGAAGTCGAAGCAGAAGAAGACCATCGGCAAGAGCGAGATCGAAGAGATCATCTCGAAGATCGCGCGCGTGCCGGCGCAGAGCGTCTCGCAGGACGACCGCAGCAAGCTTCAGACGCTCGACCGCGATCTGAAATCAGTGGTGTTCGGCCAGGATCCGGCCATCGACGCGCTGTCGGCTTCGATCAAGATGGCGCGCGCGGGCCTCGGCAAGACCGACAAGCCTATCGGCTCGTTCCTGTTCTCGGGTCCGACCGGCGTCGGCAAGACCGAAGTGGCGCGCCAGCTCGCGTTCACGCTCGGCATCGAGCTGATTCGCTTCGATATGTCCGAATACATGGAGCGCCATGCGGTGAGCCGTCTGATCGGCGCGCCGCCGGGTTATGTCGGGTTCGACCAGGGCGGTCTGCTGACCGAAGCCGTCACGAAGAAGCCGCACTGCGTGCTGCTGCTCGACGAAATCGAGAAGGCGCACCCGGACATCTTCAACGTGCTGCTGCAGGTGATGGACCACGGCACGCTGACCGACAACAACGGCCGTAAGGCGGACTTCCGCAACGTCATCATCATCATGACGACGAACGCGGGTGCCGAGGCGATGAACAAGTCGACGATCGGTTTCACGAGCCGCCGCGAGCAGGGCGACGAAATGGCCGACATCAAGCGCATGTTCACGCCCGAGTTCCGCAACCGGCTCGATGCGACGATCAGCTTCCGCGCGCTCGACGAGGAAATCATCATGCGCGTGGTCGACAAGTTCCTCATGCAGCTCGAAGACCAGCTGCACGAGAAGAAGGTCGATGCGCTCTTCACCGACGCGTTGCGCAAGCATCTGGCCAAGCACGGTTTCGATCCGCTCATGGGCGCGCGCCCGATGCAGCGCCTGATCCAGGACACGATCCGCCGCGCGCTCGCCGACGAACTGCTGTTCGGCAAGCTCATGAACGGCGGCCGCGTGACCGTGGACGTGGATGCGGAAGACAAGGTGCTGCTCACGTTCGACGAGCAGCCTGCGCCGCGCAATCCGAACCCGGAAGCGGTCGAAGTAGAATAAGCGGCTCGTTTCCGCTTCATTTGAAGAGAAACGGCGCGGACGTCACAGTCCGCGCCGTTTTGTTTTTTGCGCGCCTCGCTGGCCGGTGGGGGCGCGCCGCTGGGGTTTGTGCAGAGGTTCGTTGTGGCAACAGATAAAAAAGATGCGTTCGAGGCGATCGTCGAGCGCGAGCGCGGTCTGCGACACGGTCTTTCGGCCGGGCAGATGACGATGATCGCCATTGGCGGCGCGGTCGGCACCGGGCTCTTTCTCGGCAGCGGTTTTGCGATCGGCTTCGCGGGTCCCGGCGTGCTGATTTCGTATGCGATCGGTGCGGTGATCGCGCTGCTGCTGATGGGGGCGCTCGCCGAAATGACCGTCGCGCATCCCACTTCCGGTTCGTTCGGCGCCTACGCCGAGCACTACATCGGGCCGCTCGCGGGTTTCGTGGTGCGCTATGCCTACTGGTCGGCCTATGTGCTGGCGGTGGGAACCGAGGTGGCCGCCATCGCGGTGTATATGAAGTTCTGGTTTCCCGACGTGCCGGGACTCTACTGGATCGTCGGTTTCTCGGCGGCGCTGATTCTTGTGAACGCCATGAGCGTGCGCGCCTATGGTTCGATCGAGTATCTCTTCTCCAGCCTGAAAATCGCGGCCATCGTCGCCTTCATCGTGCTGGGCGCCGGGTTTGTCTGGCGCGCACCGGCCGGCTCCGGTGTCGGCTTCGCCAACTACACGTCGCATGGCGGGCTGTTGCCCAGAGGCTGGTGGGGCGTCTGGGTAGGCACGATCGTCTCGCTCTTTAGCTATCTGGGCGTGGAGACGATCGCGGTCGCGGCGGCCGAGGCTCACGATCCCGCGCGCGCCGTGACGCGTGCGTTCCGTGCGACCGTGCTGCGTCTCGTGCTCTTCTACCTGCTCACGCTCGCACTGATGCTCGCCATCGTGCCGTGGACCGAGGCGGGCGGCAACGAAAGCCCGTTCGTGAAGGTGATGGCCGAAACGGGCGTGCCGTATGCTGCGGGCGCGATCAACTTCATCGTGCTGGTGGCCGCGCTTTCCGCGATGAACAGTCAGCTCTACATCACCACGCGCATGATGTTCAGCCTCTCGCGGGCCGGTTACGCGCCGGCGGTGTTCGGGCGTCTCACGCGCCAGGGCGTGCCCACGGCGGCGCTCTCGCTCTCGACCATCGGCATCGGCGTGGCGGCCGTGCTCAACGCACTCTGGCCACAGACGGCATTCACGCTGATGATGTCCATTGCCATGTTCGGCGCGATGTTTACCTGGCTCATGATCTTCGTCACGCAGATTTTCTTCCGTGTACGCAACCGCGGCGCGTCGCTCGCGTTTCGCATGTGGGGCTTTCCGTTCACGAGCGTGCTGGGTGCGTTGCTCATGATCGGCGTGCTCGTCGGCACGACGTTCACGCGCGAATTCCGGATGACGCTTGCGTACGGCTTCGCGTTTCTCGCGGTGCTCGTGATCGTCTATGCGCTGTGGTACCGGCATCGCGCGCTGCCTGCGGGAGCAGCGCACGATGCGCCGGTCTGAGAGCGCAGTCTCCAGGAAAGAAAAAAGCGCGCCGCGGCGCGCTTTTTCTTTGGGGCAGTCTCGAGACGCGAGGCTCAGTGCTTGCCCGTGCTGCCGAAACCGCCTGCACCGCGCTCGCTTGCTTCGAAGTCCTCGACGATATTGAACTGCGCCTGCACGACCGGCACGATCACGAGTTGCGCGAGGCGCTCGAGCGGGTTCAGCGTGAACGTGGCGTGGCCACGATTCCAGGTGGAGATCATCAGTTCTCCCTGGTAATCCGAATCGATGAGACCGACCAGGTTGCCGAGCACGACACCGTGCTTGTGGCCGAGGCCCGAGCGCGGCAGGATCAGCGCAGCATAGCCGGGATCGGCCACATGGATGGCGAGGCCCGTGGGCACGAGCTTCGTTTCGCCCGGTTCGAGTACGAGCGGCGCTTCGATGCAGGCGCGCAGGTCTAGGCCCGCGCTGCCCGGCGTCGCATAGTGGGGCAACTGGTCGCGCATGCGCTCGTTCAGGATCTTGATGTCGATTTTCATTGGCGAAAGATCAGGGTTGGGAAGAGAGCTGGAACGCTTGCGCCAGCAATTCATAGGAGCGCAGCCGCGCGGCATAGCTGCCGGCCACGGTGAGTACGATCAGTTCGTCGGCGGCGAAGCGTTCCTGCAGCGCGTAGAGGCGCTCCGTCACGCTTTCGGGTGTGCCGATGATGCTGCGCGGCTTCTCGCGGTCGATCACGAGTTGCTCGCGCTCGCCGTATTCCTGGGCGAGCCCTTGCTCGACGCTCGGAATGGGCGCGTTCAGGCCGAGCGCCATCTGCACGCGGCGCAGATCGACGGCTTTTTCGAGGTCGGCGGCTTCCTGCTCGGTGTCCGCGCAAATCACGAACACGGCGCACGCCAGATACGACTTCGCTTCGTGGCCTGGCTGGAAGCGCTCGCGATAGGCGTTCGCCACCAGATGCCCGAAGTGCGCATTGATGAAATGCGCGAACGAAAAGCGCAGGCCCAGTTGCGCGGCCAGCATGCCGCCGAAGTCGCTCGATCCGAGCACCCAGAGCTGCGGCCGCGTTGCGATGTGCGGCTGCAAAACGACGCCGCTCGCGACATTGTCCTTGGGCAGCGTGCCGTCCATCAGCCCCACGAGGTCCTGCACCTGTTGCGCGAAGTGCTCGCCGCGGTCGTACTCCCCGGCGGCGACGGCCTGGGCCGTGCGCAGGTCGCCGCCCGGCGCGCGGCCGACACCCAGGTCCACGCGGTTCGGAAAGAGCGCCTCTAGCATGAGGAACTGCTCGGCGATCTTGAACGGGCTGTAGTAGGGCAGCATGATGCCGCCCGAGCCGATGCGGATGCGCCTCGTCACGCTGCCGAGGCGCGCGAGCATGACTTCGGGGCAGGGATTGCAGACGCCGAGCAGGCCGTGATGCTCGGCGCACCAGTAGCGCGTGTAGCCGAGGTCGTCGGCGAGCTGCGCGAGTTCGATAGTGGCGGCGATGGCATCGGCCGCCGTGTGCCCGGCAATCACGGGCGACTGATCGAGTACGGAAAGTAGCGTCATGACAGCTCACCTTGCTTTCGTTTGCGACGCGTGGCTCGAATCGTCGTGCCGGCCGATGGCGCGCCTGCGCGTCACTAAACCGCGCGTCACGAACCGTGCGTCACGAAATAATGCTCTCGTCCGGCAAACGTCGGGCGATTTCGGCGATCAGCGTCTGCGCGAGCGCCTGTTTGGCCGCGCGCGGCAGCTTCGTGCTGCCCGACGGCTCGAAGAGGACGACTTCGTTGTCGTCGAGACCGAAGGTCAGCGGACCGAGATTGCCGATCAGGAGCGGCACTTTCTTGCGCTGGCGCTTTTCTTCGCCGTGCACGTCGAGGTCGCCACTTTCGGCTGCAAAACCCACGCAATACGGCGCGTGCGGCAGGGCGGCCACCGAGGCGAGAATATCCGGGTTTTCGACGAAGTTGAAGGTCGGCATGCGGTGCCCGGCCGTCTTCTTGATCTTCTGCGTCGCGACGTGATCCACGCGCCAGTCGGCCACCGCCGCCACGCCGATGAACACGTCGTAGTCGGGTACGGCGCGCATCACCGCGTCGTACATTTGCTGTGCAGTCTGCACGTCCTCGCGATAGACGCCCCACGGCGTTTCCAGCGCAACCGGGCCCGCTACCAGGTGCACGTCGGCGCCGGCCTGCTGCGCGGCGCGCGCGAGCGCGAAACCCATCTTGCCGCTGGATCGGTTGGTGATGCCGCGCACGGGGTCGAGCGGCTCGAAAGTCGGGCCGGCCGTGATCAGCACGCGGCGGTGCGCAAGCACCTTCGGCGCGAAGAACGACACGATCGCTTCATACACTGCTTCCGGCTCCAGCATGCGGCCGTCGCCGATCTCGCCGCACGCCTGCGAGCCCGAGTCCGGGCCGAGCGTGGTCACGCCGTCGGCACGCAGTTGCGCGACGTTGCGCTGCGTGGCCGGGTTGCCCCACATCTGCCGGTTCATCGCGGGCACGACGAGCAACGGACAGTCGCGCGCGACGCACAGCGTGGAGAGGAGATCGTCGGCAAAGCCGTGCGCGAGTTTCGCCAGGAAGTCGGTGGAGGCGGGCGCGATCACGATCGCATCCGCTTCGCGCGAGAGGTCGATGTGCGCCATGTTGTTCGGCACGCGCGCATCCCACTGGCTCGTGTAGACCGGGCGTCCCGAGAGCGCCTGCATGGTGACGGGCGTGATGAACTGCGTAGCGGCTTCGGTCATCACGACCTGCACCGTCGCACCGGCCTTGGTGAGAAGCCGCGTGAGCTCGGCGATCTTGTAGCAGGCAATACCGCCCGTCATGCCGATCACGAGGTGCTTGCCGGCCAGTTCTCCGGGGTTCGCTGCGGACGTGTTCAAATCAGGTCTCCGGTCCATGCAAGATCGTTGCGCTCGGGCGGTGGCGGACGCGGCCACCGCCGTCGAACCTCAGGCGCGGGTTCAGCGGGCTCCGCGCACGCGGCGCAGCTCGTCGAACACGAGCAGCACGGCGCCCACGCAGATCGCGCTGTCCGCGACGTTGAACGCCGGCCAGTGCCACGTGCCCACGTGGAAGTCGAGGAAGTCGATCACGTGGCCATACATCAGCCGGTCCAGCACGTTGCCGAGCGCGCCGCCGAGGATCAGCGAGAGTGCGGTGCAGAACAGGCGCTGCGTGCCGTGACGCTTGAGCAGGTAGCAGATCACGAGCGCCGCGACCACGCCGAGCGCCGTGAACGCCCAGCGCTGCCAGCCGCCCGCCGCGGCGAGGAAGCTGAATGCGGCGCCCTTGTTGTACACGAGCACGAGGTTGAAGAACGGCGTGATCGCGCGGCCTTCGCCGTAGCTGAACACCTTGGCGATGGCGATCTTCGTGAGCTGGTCGGCGAGGATCACGATCACCGCGACGCCCAGCCACGGCGCGAGCGTGCCGCCGCTGCCACCGGTACGCGATTGTTTCGGCAGGGTCTTGGCCATTATGCCGCGCTCCGCGTTTCGCCGTTGCCGAACAGATTCGCCACGCACCGGCCGCACAGGCCCGGATGCTCCGCGTGGGCGCCCACGTCTTCGCGGTAGTGCCAGCAGCGCTCGCACTTGAGGTACTTCGACGTGATGACCTCGACGGCTTCATCGGCTTCGTTGTCCACCTTGACGACGTTCGCCGCCGAGGTGATCAGCACGAACTTCAGGTCGTCGCCGAGCGCGGCGAGGGCCTCGTAGCGCGCGCCGCTCGCGAGAATGCGCACTTCGGCCTGCAGCGACGAGCCGATCTGGTTCGCCACGCGGGCCTCTTCCAGCGCCTTCGTCACGTTGCTGCGCACGTCGCGCAGGAGCGTCCATTTGGCGATCAGGTCGTCGGCCTGGGCGATGTCCGGGAACGCATGGAACGTTTCGGTAAAGATCGTTTCGTTATTCGGCTGGAACACCTTCCACGCTTCTTCGGCCGTGAACGAGAGGAACGGCGCGAGGATGCGCAGCAGGCTGTGCGTGATGTGATGGAGCGCGGTCTGCGCGGCGCGGCGGGCCTTCGAATCCGGCGCGCTCGTGTAGAGGCGGTCCTTCAGTACGTCGAGGTAGAAGCCGCCCAGGTCTTCCGAGCAGAACGTCTGCAGCTTCGCGACGACCGGGTGGAACTCGTAGCGGTCGTAGTGCGAGAGCACGTCGTTTTGCAGCGTGTGCGTGAGCGCCACGGCGTAACGGTCGATTTCGAGCCACTCGTCGGCGGGCAGCGCGTTTTTGTCGAACTCGAAGTCCGAGAGATTCGCGAGCAAAAAGCGCAGCGTGTTGCGGATCCGGCGATAGCTTTCCGTCACGCGCTTGAGGATTTCCTCCGAGATCGCGAGCTCGCCCGAATAGTCGGTCGAGGCGATCCACAGGCGGATGATTTCCGCGCCCAGACGGTTCGCCACTTCATGCGGATCGACGCCGTTGCCGAGCGACTTCGACATCTTGCGGCCTTCACCGTCCACGGTGAAGCCGTGCGTGAGGAGGGCGTCGTAGGGCGGGCGGCCGTCGAGCATCGAAGCCGTGAGCAGCGACGAGTGGAACCAGCCGCGGTGCTGGTCCGAGCCTTCGAGGTAGAGGTCGGCCGGGAACTGCAGTTCGTCCTTGTGCGAGCCGCGCAGCACGTGCCAGTGCGTCGTGCCCGAGTCGAACCACACGTCGAGCGTGTCGCGATTCTTCTCGTACAGGTTGGCGTCGTCGCCGATCAGCTCGCGCGGATCGAGCGTCTGCCATGCTTCGATGCCTTCCTTTTCCACGCGCTTCGCGACTTCCTCGAGCAGCTCCGGCGTGCGCGGATGCAGCTCGCCGGTTTCCTTGTGCACGAAGAACGCCATCGGCACGCCCCATTGGCGCTGGCGCGAGAGCGTCCAGTCCGGGCGGTTCGCGATCATCGCGTAGAGGCGCTGCTTGCCCCACGAGGGATAAAACGCGGTCGCCTCGATGCCTTCGAGCGCCGTTTCGCGCAGCGTCTTGCCGCCGCCCTTCGGGGTCACGTCCATGCCCGCGAACCACTGCGAAGTGGCGCGGTAGATGATGGGCGTCTTGTGGCGCCAGCAGTGCATGTAGCTGTGCTGGTACTTTTCGCTGCGCAGGAGCGTGCCGGCCGCGTCGAGCGCTTCGACGACCTTCGGGTTCGCGCTCCAGATCGAGAGGCCGCCGAAGAGCGGCAGCGATTCGATATAGCGGCCGTCGCCCATCACCGGGCTGATGATGTCCGAATCGGCCATGCCGTGCGCCTTGCACGAGACGAAGTCTTCCACGCCGTAGGCGGGCGCCGAGTGGACGATGCCGGTGCCGGTGTCGGTCGTCACGTAGTCGCCGAGGTAGATCGGCGAGGTGCGCTTGTAGCCCGGATGCGCGGCGGCGAGCGGGTGATGAAAGCGCAGGTTCGCGAGCTTTTCGCCCGGCGCCGTGGCGAGCACGCGGCCTTCGAGGCCGAAGTCCTTCATGCAGGCTTCCACGCGCTCTTCGGCGAGGATCAGCAGGCCGCGCTGCGTGTCGACGAGCGCGTACACCACCTCCGGATGGACGTTGAGCGCCTGGTTGGCGGGAATGGTCCAGGGCGTGGTGGTCCAGATCACGATGCCGCCTTCCTGGCGCGGCAGGGCCGCGAGGCCGAAGGCAGCGGCCGTTTCCGCGGGCTGCGCGAACGGGAACAGCACGTCGATGGTCGGGTCGGTCTTGTCCTTGTACTCGACTTCCGCTTCGGCGAGCGCCGAGCCGCAGTCGAAGCACCAGTTCACGGGCTTCAGGCCACGGAACACATAACCCTTCTCCATGATCTTCGCGAGCGCGCGGATCTCGCCGGCCTCGTTGGCGAAGTTCATGGTCTTGTACGGGTTGTCCCAGTCGCCCAGCACGCCGAGGCGCCGGAAGCCGGCCTTCTGCGTCTCGATCTGGCCGGCCGCGTACTCGCGCGCCTTCTTCATGACTTCCTGGGCCGGCAGCGACTTGCCGAACTGCTTTTCGATCTGGATTTCGATCGGCATGCCGTGGCAGTCCCAGCCCGGCACGTATACCGCGTCATAGCCCGCCAGGTTGCGCGCCTTGACGATCATGTCCTTGAGGATCTTGTTCACCGCATGGCCGAGGTGGATGTCGCCGTTCGCATACGGCGGGCCGTCGTGCAGGATGAACTTCTTGCGGCCCTTCGAGGCGGCGCGGATCTTCTCGTAGATCTTGCCGTCCTGCCATTCCTTGACCCATTGCGGCTCGCGCTTCGGCAGATCGCCGCGCATGGGGAACGGCGTGTCCAGCAGATTGACGGGGTATTTCGATTCGGACTTCTGCCCGGCCTTGCCGGAGGATGCTTTTTTGTCGCTCATGGTGAGATCACGGTGAATTCGGGGGATGCACGGCGTCGGACAGAGCGGCGTAGCCGCGCAACCGTCGCCTCGCGCGCTGCCTGCATGGAAGCGGGCGGGCAGCGCAGGGGGCGGGCGATCCATGCACGCGCCCGATGGCGCGCGCACGGGCCGCGGGTCACCTAATTCGGTCGGTGGCCGAGGTGGCGAATCCGGTGGAACGGGAGCCGGACGCATCGGCGCCGGCGGCGGCGAACCAGGCGCGCGCGTTGACCACGTCGCGCGCGATGGCGGCGCCGAGCGTTTCGAGGTCCACGAACTTCTCTTCGTCGCGCAGCTTCTTCAGGAATTCGACGCGCACGAGCTTGCCGTACGCGCTGCCGTGCCAGTCGAGCAGATGCACTTCGAGCAGCACGCGGCCCGAATCGTCCACGGTCGGGCGCACGCCGAGGCTCGCCACGCCGGGCAGCGGATGATCGGCGAGACCGTGCACCTGCACGACGAAAATGCCGTTCAGCGCCGGGCGCTTGTGGCCGATCGGCAGGTTCAGCGTGGGAAAGCCGAGGTCGCGGCCGAGCTTCTGGCCATGCACCACGTGGCCGCTGATCGCATAGCCGCGGCCCAGCGCGGCGCGCGCCGCATCGAGGTCGCCCGCCTGCAGCTGGGCGCGCACGGCCGAGCTGGAGATGCGCGCGCCCGACGGGTCGGCCACGGTCGCCATCTGCTCGACTTCGAAGCCGTACTGCTCGCCGGCCGCCTTGAGCGAATCGAAGTCGCCCGCGCGCTTCGCGCCATAGCGGAAGTCGTCGCCGATCATCATCCAGCGCGCGTGCAGGCCGCCCACGATGATGCGCTCGACGAACGCATCGGGCGACTGGCTCGCGAAGGTGTGGTTGAAGTGCTCGACCACCACGCGGTCCACGCCGTTATCGCGCAGGGCCTCCAGCTTGTCGCGCAGCATCGCGATGCGCGGCGGCGCGCCCGCCGGGTTGAAGAACTCGCGCGGGTGCGGCTCGAAGGTCATCACGCAGACGGGCAGGCCGCGCGCGTCCGCCGCCGCGCGCACGCGCGCGAGCAGCGCCTGATGCCCGCGGTGGACACCGTCGAAGTTGCCGATGGTGAGCGCGCAGGGCGCCCGGCTCTCGGCGTTGGGAAGACCGCGGAAGACTCTCACGATAGCGGTTCGGACCGGTTAGGGGGCTAATGTGACCTGATGCGGCCTCGGTTGGCCGGATTTCGCCTGGGGCCTTGCCCGACGTTGCGAGGCATTGCGCCAGCCGCCGCGCCCGCAGGCCGCGACGAAACAGAAGATTATAAACGCTCAGGGCGCGGGCCGCCGCCGTCCGGGCGTCGGGCCTTGTCCGCAATGATAAAATCCGCGGATGAAAAATCTCGTCATCCTGATCTCGGGACGGGGCAGCAACATGGAAGCCATCGTGCGCGCCTGTGCGCACGAAGCCTGGCCGGCGAAGATCGCCGCCGTGATTGCAAACCGTTCCGACGCCGCAGGCCTCGCATTCGCGGCGTCGCACGGTATTGCCACGGCGGTCGTCGATCACCGCCCGTATCCCGATCGCGCTGCATTCGACGCGGCGCTCGCCCAGACCATCGACGGCTATGCGCCGGACCTCGTCGTTCTCGCGGGCTTCATGCGCGTGCTGACCGAAGGCTTCGTCGACCATTATGCGGGTCGGATGCTCAATATCCATCCCTCGCTCCTGCCAAGCTTTCCGGGGCTCAAGACGCACCAGCAGGCGCTCGACGCCGGCTGCCGCGTGCATGGCGCCACGGTGCATTTCGTCACGTCGAAGCTCGATCATGGCCCTATCGTCGCGCAGGCGGCCGTGCCGGTGCGCGCGGGCGACGACGCCGCGGCGCTGGCCGCGCGCGTGCTGGCGACCGAGCACGTGATCTATCCGCGCGCGGTGCGCTGGTTCGTCGAAGGGCGCGTGGCGCTCGACGGCGCGCACGTGACGCTCACGCCGCCCGAGCCGCAGTGGCTTTTCCTTGACAATACCAACGCAAACGCAACGACACAGGCCGCCGGGGAGGGCGTATGAGGCTACATGGATTCCTGATTGGACAAACCGAGACGTTGCTGGCCGACGTCCTCAAGTTCACGGGCCCCGCCGACGCGGTGACGAGCCGCTTCTTCCGCGAGCATCCGAAGCTCGGTCACGGCGAGCGCGGCGTGATTGCCGAAGCCGTGTTCGCGGTCCTGCGCCGCCGCATGGAGTTCGCGCATCTGGCCGAGAGCGGCACCGGCAGCCCGGCGCGGCGCCTGGCGCTGCTCGGCCTGATGGCGACGGCGGGCCGCACGGCCATTCGCCCGTTCGTCTCGGACGCTGAAGCGAACTGGCTCGAGCACGTCGCGAAGGTCGACCCGGCGAGCCTGCCGCAGCGCGTGCAGCTGAACCTGCCCGACTGGATCGTGCGCGCGCTCGAACCGCGCTTCGAGCCGGCCGAGCTCGCGCAACTGGCCGCGGCGCTGAACTACCCGGCGCCGCTGGACCTGCGCGCGAATCCCATCAAGGCGAGCCGCGACGAGTTGCTGCGTGCGCTGGGCGAAGCGGGCATCGAAGCCGGCGAAACGCCGTTCGCGCCGTTCGGCGTGCGGGTGGTCGGCAAGCCGGCGCTCTCGAAGCTCGACGCGTTCAAGAACGGCTGGTTCGAAGTACAGGACGAGGGCAGCCAGCTGCTCTGCTCGCTCGTGGCGCCGCGCCGCGGCGAGATGATCGTCGACTTCTGCGCGGGCGCGGGCGGCAAGACCCTCGCACTCGGCGCGATGATGCGCTCGACGGGCCGTCTCTACGCATTCGACGTGTCGGACCGGCGCCTCGCCAAGCTCAAGCCGCGCCTTGCGCGTAGCGGGCTGTCGAACGTCAATCCGGTGCTGATCGACAGCGAGCACGACGCGAAGATCAAGCGCCTCGTCGGCAAGATCGACCGCGTGCTGGTGGATGCGCCGTGCTCGGGCCTCGGCACGCTGCGCCGCAACCCCGACCTCAAGTGGCGCCAGACGCCCGAGTCGGTGGCGGAGCTCGCGCCGAAGCAACTGTCGATTCTCACGAGCGCCGCGCGCCTGCTCAAGCGCGGCGGCCGGCTCGTGTACGCGACCTGCAGCATCCTCGAAGCCGAGAACGAGGGCGTGGTGAAGCAGTTCCTCGAAGCGCATCCGGAGTTCGAGCTGGTGAGCGCGCGCGACGTGCTCGCAGAGCAGCGCGTTGACCTCGAGACGGGCGACTACCTGTCGCTCTGGCCGCATCGCCACGCCACGGACGGCTTTTTCGCGGCGGTGCTGGAGCGCCGCGGCGACGCCCGGCCGAAGACCCAGCAGGCAAAGGCGGCCGCCACGCCGGACGAATCGGCGGCGCAGCAGGAAACGGCCGATGCGATCGCGAAGGCGAGCGACACCGCCGACGAGCCGGATGCCGCGCTCGAGTAATCCGCGCGACTGGCGCCAGCGGCTCTACGGGCTGGCTGCCCAGCCTTAGCAAGACAGTACAGCGCACGTTCCCCGGCAGGTGCCGGGCGAACGCGCGCTGCGCACTTCACGCATCATGTTCGAAAACCGACTGCTCTCTCACATGCTGGGCGGGGTGCTCCGCGACTACGGCCAGCCCGTTATCCTCTGGCAGGCCGGCGTGCTGATCGGCGCGCTGCTGGTCGCCTGGGTGCTCGCGCGCCTGCTGCGCCGCGCGCTCGAAGCGCGCCGGCGGACGCCCGACGAGGCGCGGCAGTTCGGCGCCGAAAGCTTCGCCAAGGCGCTCTTTCCGCTGATCGGCGCGGGCTGCGTCTGGGTCGCGCGCGCGATCGCCGGCAATTTCATCCACACTTCGCTCCTCAACCTCGCGCTCGTGCCGCTCATCGGCATCGGGCTCATCTACTTCGCGTTCTTTTTCGCGCGCCGGGTGTTCGGCAGCAAGGGCGAGACGCACGCGTGGCTTTCGATCGTCGAGAAGCTCGTCTCGCTGATCGTCTGGGTGGGCATGGTGCTGACCGTGCTCGGCATCCAGGACGACGTGCTCGACTGGATGGGGAGCGTGCGCTTTCGCATCGGCTCGGCGCATGTGAGCCTGCTGTCGCTCTCCAGTGGCGTGCTGTGGGTGTGCGTGACGATGGTGGTGGCCATCTGGGCGGGCTCGGTGCTCGAAGAGCGCCTCATGCGCGCCACCACCCTCGACGCGAACCTGCGCGTCGTGCTCGCGCGCGTGGGCCGGGCGCTGCTGGTGTTCGCGGCGGTGCTGTTCAGCCTCTCGATCGTCGGCATCGACATCACCGTGCTCGGGGTGTTCGGCGGCGCGCTGGGCGTCGGCCTCGGCTTCGGGCTGCAGAAGATCGCCAGCAACTATGTCTCAGGTTTCATCATTCTGATCGACCGGTCGCTGCGCCTCGGCGATACGATCAATGTGAGCGGTCTCGCGGGCAAGGTCACGCAGATCCGCACGCGCTACACGGTCGTGCGCGGCCTCGACGGCGTGGAAACGCTGATCCCGAACGAAAAGCTGATTACCGACGTGGTGCAGAACCAGTCGTCGTATTTGACGCGCGGCTACGCCAAGGCGCCGGTGCAGGTGGCTTACGACACGGATCTCGATTTCGCGCTTGGCTTGCTCGCCCGCGCGGCCGAGGGCGTGAGCCGTGTGCTGACCGATCCGGCCCCGACAGCGTACCTGGTGGGGTTCGGCGCGGACGGCATCAACCTCGAGCTGGGTTTCTGGATCGACGATGCGGCCGCCGGTACCTCGGGCGTGCGCTCGGCCGTGAACCTGAACATCTGGCGCCTTTTTGGCGAGCATGGCATTTCGATTCCGTTCGCCCAGCGCGAGGTGCGGATCGTCGGCGCGGACGGCGCGGCGCTGGCCGCCGCAACCGTGGCGGTCCGACAACACGGGCAGGATGCCGATGGGGCGGCGGCGCGGGATTAGAGGGACGGATGGGAGGCACGCGGCCGGCGTCCTGAACGGTGCGCGGTGCGGCAAACCGCCTCCTCGGTGCATTCAGCCATTGACGCGGGCTCCGATAGAGAAAAAAATCTCTATTTGTTACAAACACTTGGAACGGTTCGAGTAGAATGCCGTCGAACCCTATCGCAGTGCTTTCACTTTCCTGACTCCGGCCACCCGTAAGTCCGTAGTCATTCGCTACACGGGTATAGACCTTGTTGAACTCCCTGTTAGATTTCCTCGCCCACGGGCTGCTGCATTTCTCGTGGTGGCAGATCCTGCTGTTCGCGGCGATCGCAACGCACATCACGATCGTCGGCGTCACCGTCTACCTGCATCGCTGCCAGGCGCACCGTGCGCTCGACCTGCATCCGGCCGTGAGCCACTTCTTCCGCTTCTGGCTGTGGATGACCACGGGCATGCTCACCGGCCAGTGGGCCGCGATCCACCGCAAGCACCACGCCAAGTGCGAGACCGAAGAAGATCCGCACAGCCCGCAAACGCGCGGCATCTGGAAGGTGCTGCTCGAAGGCGCGGAACTCTATCGCACCGAAGCGAAGAACGAAGAAACGCTGCGCCGCTTCAGCCACGGCACGCCCAACGACTGGATGGAGCGCAACGTGTACACGCGCTATCCGATCCTCGGCGTGAGCATCATGATGGTCATGGACGTGGCGCTCTTCGGCGCGGTCGGCCTGACCGTGTGGGCCGTGCAGATGGCGTGGATCCCGTTCTGGGCGGCCGGCGTCGTCAACGGGCTCGGCCACTTCTGGGGCTACCGCAACTTCAACTCGGCGGACGCCAGCACGAACCTGTTCCCGATCGGCATCATCATCGGCGGCGAGGAACTGCACAACAACCACCACACCTTCGCGACCTCGGCGAAGCTCTCGAACAAGTGGTACGAGTTCGACATCGGCTGGATGTATATCCGCCTGATGTCGATGTGCGGTCTCGCGAAGGTCAAGAAGGTCGCGCCCACGCCGCGTCTCATCGCGGGCAAGCTCGTGCCCGATCACGAAACGCTGCAGGCCGTACTGTCGAACCGCTATGAAGTGATGGCGCGTTATGCGAAGGCCGTGAAGCAGGCGTATCGCCAGGAGCTCGCGCACCTCAAGGAAGTGGGCGCGCGCGAGAAGTACCTGCTGATGCGCGGTGCGCGCAAGTGGTTCGACAAGGAAGAAGGCAGCCTGAACGAGCCGCAAAAGCGCCAGTTGCCGCAGATCTTCGCGGACAGCCAGAAGCTGCGCACGTTCATCGAACTGCGTAACGAACTCGCGGCGATCTGGGACCGTTCGAGCGCGTCGCGCGAACAACTGCTGACGCAGCTCCAGGATTGGTGCCATCGTGCCGAACAAAGCGGCATCAAGGCGCTCCAGGAATTCGCTTCGCGTCTTCGCCGCTATGCATGAGACGTAAAAAAATCCATTAGAATTCGGATACGTCACAAAACCCCGCGTTGGCGGGGTTTTTCTTTTTGGGGCCGCGAAAACCTCTGCCGTTTGCAGGGGCATTTTCCGCAGCCATCGGCATGGGACCGCAGCCGGCGCTGAAGCGCCCACTTCGGTCGAAGGGGAGATCATGAGCCAGGCGATCATGAAGGTCGAGTACGACCGGCCGCAAGGCGCCGTCTGCAGGGTGGGCGAGGCTTGGGCACGCGTGCCTGATGCACCGTCCGCAGCGGAGCGCATTGCATTGAAGGAGCGTATTCGTGCGCTGCTCAAGCGCGAGAAGGCAGTGCTCGTCGCGCACTATTATGTCGATCCCGAGTTGCAGGAACTGGCGGACGAAACCGGCGGTTGTGTGGCCGATTCGCTCGAGATGGCGCGCTTCGGCCGCGATCACGAGGCGCAGACGCTCGTGGTCGCAGGCGTGCGTTTCATGGGCGAGACCGCGAAGATCCTGGGGCCGAACAAGCGCATTCTGATGCCGGATCTCGACGCAACCTGCTCGCTCGATCTGGGTTGCCCCGTCGACGAATTTTCCGCGTTCTGCGACCAGCACCCGGACCGCACTGTGGTGGTGTACGCGAACACGAGCGCGGCCGTGAAGGCGCGTGCGGACTGGATGGTGACGTCCTCGATCGGGCTCGAGATCGTCGCGCATCTGCATGCGCAGGGCGAGAAGATCATCTGGGCACCGGACCGCCATCTGGGCGGCTACATCCAGAAGAAGACCGGCGCGGACATGCTCTTGTGGCAAGGTTCGTGCCTCGTGCACGATGAATTCAAGGGCATCGAGCTCGACCTGCTGCGCGCCGAGTATCCGGATGCGAAGGTGCTGGTCCACCCGGAATCGCCCGAAGGCGTGGTCGCGCAGGCCGACGTGGTCGGCTCCACCACGCAGCTCATCGACGCGGCCGTGAAGCTCGACGCAAAGCGCTTCATCGTCGCGACCGACCTCGGCATCCTGCACAAGATGCGGCTCGCCGCACCCGGCAAGACCTTCATCGAAGCGCCCACGGCCGGCAACAGCGCCACCTGCAAGAGCTGCGCGCATTGCCCGTGGATGGCGATGAACGGCCTCGAGAATCTCGCCGACGTGCTCGAACGCGGCCACAACGAGATCTTCGTCGATTCCGCACTGGGCGAGCGCGCCCGCTTGCCGATCGACCGCATGCTCGCCTTTGCGGCGGAACACAAGCGCCGCGTGCAGGCAAGCGGCGACCTCGCGCGCGACGGTGCGCTGTTCGCGAACGTGGGGGCGGCGTAAATGGGTGCGATGGAACTGATGGGCGTGGAGGCGGCCTCGCCGCTCCTCGCCGAAGTGCGTGAGCAATACGGCGCGGCATTCGACGCGGCGATCGCGCGCAACATTGCCGACGCGCTTGCCGAAGACGTGGGCGCGGGCGACCAGACGGGCCGTCTCGTGCCGGCCGACGAAATGCGCGACGCGCGCATCATCGTGCGCGAAGAGGCGGTGCTGTGCGGCGTGTTGTGGTTCGACGGCGTGATGCGAAGTGTCGATCCACGCATCGAGGTGCGCTGGCACTATCGCGAAGGCGATCGCATGAGCGCCGGGTCGACGGTGTGCTCGCTGCGCGGTCCGGCGCGCGCGCTGCTCACGGCCGAGCGCAACGCGATGAATTTCCTGCAGCTCTTCTCGGGCGTGGCGACGGCCACGCGTCGCTACGTGGATGCGATTGCGCACACGAAGACGCGTATCGTCGATACGCGCAAGACCCTGCCTGGCCTGCGCCTCGCGCAGAAGTACGCGGTGCGCGTGGGCGGCGGGGCGAACCAGCGGCTGGCGCTTTACGACGGCATCCTCATCAAGGAAAACCACATCGCCGCGGCGGGTGGCGTGGGTGCGGCGATGGATGCCGCGCTGGCATTGAATGCGGGCGTGCCGATCCAGATCGAAGTGGAAACGCTCGCGCAGCTCGACGAAGCCCTGGCGCACGGCGCGACGTCGATCCTGCTCGACAACTTCTCGTTCGACGCAATGCGCGACGCCGTGCGTCTCACGGCGGGCCGCGCGGTGCTCGAGGGTTCAGGCGGGGTGAACTTCGAGACGGTGCGCACGATTGCCGAGACGGGCGTCGATCGCATTTCGATCGGAGCCCTGACGAAGGACGTGCGCGCGACCGACTATTCGATGCGGATCGTCTGAAGCCACGCGCGGCATGACTGCCTGAATGGCCGAAGGGCCGTCTCTTGCGAGGCGGCCCTTCGTTTTTGGGGCGGCGCGCAGGCTGTGCGTACAGGTAGACGCCAAGCCTGAGCGTTTATCGGATCGTGCGGTTGCGTACTCGCTCGGGCGAGAGAACGGTAGGCAGCGCCTTCGGCAGAGCGTTCGGCCAGTCGCGGCTGTAGTGCAGGCCGCGGCTTTCGCGCCGCTGGCGGGCGCTATCGACGATCAATGATGCCACCTCGACCAGATTGCGCAGTTCGAGCAGATCGCGCGTGACCCGGAAATTCGCGTAGTACTCGAGGATTTCGTCGCGCAGCAGGGCGATGCGATGCTGCGCGCGTTCGAGCCGCTTGTCCGTGCGCACGATGCCCACGTAATTCCACATCAGCCGGCGCAGCTCGTCCCAGTTGTGGGCGACCACCACTTCTTCGTCGGAGTCTGAAACGCGGCTTTCGTCCCAGTCGGGCAGGGGCGCATGCGCTGCTGCGCCGAAGCCTTCGGCCTCGATCGCCTCGGCAGCCGAGCGGCCGATCACGAGGCACTCGAGCAGCGAATTGCTCGCCAGCCGGTTCGCGCCGTGCAGCCCCGTGCAGGACGTCTCGCCGACCGCGTAGAGGCCCGCGAGATCGGTGCGGCCGGCGAGGTCGGTGACGACGCCGCCGCAGGTGTAGTGCGCCGCCGGCACGACCGGAATGGGCTCTTTCGTGATGTCGATGCCGAACTCGCGGCAGCGCGCGAGGACGGTGGGGAAGTGCTCTTCGAGAAACGCCGCCGGCTGGTGGCTGATATCCAGATGCACGCAGTCGATGCCGTGCTTCTTGATCTCGAAGTCGATTGCGCGGGCCACGATGTCGCGCGGCGCCAGCTCGGCGCGCGCATCGTGCGCGGGCATGAAGCGCGTGCCGTCCGGCAGGCGCAGCACGCCGCCTTCGCCGCGCACGGCCTCGGTGATCAGAAACGACTTGGCGTGCGGGTGGAAGAGACAGGTGGGGTGGAACTGGATGAACTCCATGTTCGCCACGCGGCAGCCCGCGCGCCAGGCCATCGCGATACCGTCGCCGGTGGCCGTGTCGGGATTCGTCGTGTAGAGATAGACCTTGCCTGCACCGCCCGTCGCGAGGACCGTATGCGGCGCCTGGATGGTCACGGTGCGGTCGTTTTTCAGGTCGAGCGCGTAGAGGCCGTGGCAGCGGCGCCCGGGCAGGCCGAGGCGATCGGACGTGATGACGTCGATGGCCTGATGGTCTTCGAGGATCGTGATGTTCGGATGCTGGCGCGCGCGTTCGAGCAGCGTCTGCACGACTGCGTGGCCCGTGGCGTCGGCGGCATGGATGATGCGACGGTGGCTGTGGCCGCCCTCGCGCGTGAGGTGAAAGCCCAGTTCGGCGGCCGCGTCTTTCGTGAACGGCACGTCCTGCGCGATCAGCCACTCGATGGCCGCACGGCCATGCTCGACGATGAAGCGCGTCGCACCCTCGTCGCACAGGCCGCCGCCGGCCACGAGGGTATCGTCCACGTGGTTCTCGACGCTGTCGGCCGAGTCGAGCACCGCAGCGATGCCGCCTTGCGCGCGATCGCTCGCACCTTCGGTCATCTCGCGCTTGGCGATCACCACCACGCGCCGCGTGTCGGCGAGATTCAGCGCGACGCTCAGTCCGGCCAGTCCGCTGCCGACGATCGCTACATCGAAATTCATGGTCCTGCTTCTCCGTCTCTTGTTCTACTGCGGCGCACGGGCGGTGTGTGCCGCACGTGTGCCGATGAAGCGGGAAGCATACTCTTTTCGGCGCCAGGACGAAAAGCCGCACACAGGGCAGGGCCGCTGAAAGTGCTGTGCGTTCGGCGGATCGTGGGGAACGCGAGATCCAAAAGAAAAACCCCGCTGCGAGAGCGGGGTTTTTCTTGTCTTCGTCAGGCTTGAAACCCGATCAATTACTTGATCTTGGTTTCCTTGTACTCGACGTGCTTGCGAACAACCGGGTCGAACTTCTTGATCGACATTTTTTCCGGCATGTTGCGCTTGTTCTTCGTGGTCGTGTAGAAGTGACCCGTACCTGCGGTCGATTCCAGCTTGATCTTGTCGCGGACGCCCTTGGCCATGATTTACTCCTTAGATTTCGCCGCGCGCACGCAGATCTGCGAGCACGGAGTCGATGCCGTTCTTGTCGATCAGGCGCAGGCCTGCGTTCGAGATGCGCAGACGCACCCAACGGTTTTCGCTTTCAACCCAGAACCGGCGGTTTTGCAGATTCGGGAGGAAACGACGCTTGGTCTTGTTGTTCGCGTGGGAAACGTTGTTGCCGCTCATCGGCGCTTTCCCAGTGACTTGGCATACGCGTGCCATGAGAGCACTCCTACAATAATTCTGAGTTCGAGAGCCGCTGAAATTTCCCAGGCGAAATATGGCCGGAAAAGGAGCGCTCACGTATGGATGAGAGACAACCTCGAACCCAGCGCATATTTCCCCCCGGAATGCCTTGACGGGCTTCGGAACAGGGTTGGAAATAGGCAAACCACGATTCTAGCAGAAAAATCGCAGGAAAATCAAACCCGATTTGCAGATATCGCTGACTGCGCCGTGTGGAGAGTGTCTGCACGATATGGACCTTTTGGGCCTTTTTCTGCGCAACAGGGTAGGGTGGCCGGGCGCTGCATGCAACCTTACCGCCGGTCACTTCCGATCCTCAGTTCCAGCCATTGCGCGCGAATGAATAGGTTTCGCGTGCACCGATCACCAGATGGTCGATCAACTGAACCTCCACGAGCGCGAGTGTTTCGCGCAGCACCCGCGTCAGGCGCCGGTCGGCTGCGCTCGGCTGCACCGCCCCCGAAGGATGGTTGTGGGCGACGATCAGGCTGGCGGCGTTGAGTGTCAGCGTGCGCCGGACGATTTCCCTCGGGTACACCACGAGGCGCGAGAGCGAACCCCGCGAGCTTTCCTCAGGGGGACGGATGAGCCGGTGGCGCACGTCGAGGTACAGGCACACGAAAACCTCGTACGGCCGGCCGCCGATCAGAAGGCGCAGGTAGTCTTCCACGGCGCCCGGGGTGTCAATGACGGGGCGGTCGTTCAACTCTTCTACGAGCGCGCGGCGCGCCAGTTCCAGCACGGCCTGGAGCTTCGCCGCTTTGGCGGGGCCGATGCCGCGCAGGCCGTCGAGTTCTTCGCGCTGCGCGTCGAGCATCGCGCGCAAGCTGCCGAAGCGCTCGATCAACGAGCGGGCGACTTCGAAGACCCCGTGGCCGGGCAAGCCCGAACCCAGCAGCAGCGCGAGCAGTTCGATATCGGACAGGGCGCCGGGCCCGGCCGTGCGCAGCCGTTCGCGCGGCATGTCCTGAGCGCGTGCCGGCACGACTGCGTCGGCGCCCGGCAGGGCCAGCCGGGCTGCGTGCGAGCGCACCTCGTCATTCGCGGCTGGCAGCGGCATGGCTGCGTCCTTCCCTCCATCGTCGCCGTCCCAGACGGGCTTCGCGCAAGCGGCTTCCAGCATCCTGATCTCCCTGAGTGATCTCTCTGAGGCGGCGGGGCACGCGGCGTTTCATACGCCCGAGCCCAACCGCCGTGGATATGTGGCTTACAATAGAACCTTTCCGGTCGCCCCCGCGCGGCCGGGCCGGCGCCTCGCGGCGCGCACGCGCTTCTCCTTATAGGAAGCGCGCGTCCAGACGAAAATGAGTACCGCATGAGCATCATCGACATCTCCGAGGTGAAACCCGGTTCCCACGTGACGCTTCACTACCGGCTTTCGCTCGCCGATGGCACCGAAATCGTCAATACGTTCGTTGACCGGCCCGCCACGCTGCTGCTGGGCGCCGGGCAACTCGCGCCGCCGCTGGAAGACATTTTGCTGGGCTTGAAGGTGGGGCACCACTCGACCTTTCAGCTAGCGCCCGGTGTCGCGTTCGGCCAGCGCAATCCCGACCTGATCCAGCGCGTTTCGCTCGCCACGCTGCGCGAGAACGGTATGGTGGGCGAGGATTTCACGCCCGGCGACCTGATCGAATTCAACGCACCCGACGGCGGCCGCTACGCAGGCGTGCTCAAGGAGGTGAACGAGACCTCCGCGCTGTTCGATTTCAACCACCCGCTTGCAGGCCAGGCGGTTGCGTTCGAAGTGAAAATCATCGGAATCCTCTGAACCCATGAGCTCCACGGACACGTCCTTGACCGCCGACGCCGAAATCCTGCTCGCGCAACCGCGCGGCTTTTGCGCGGGTGTCGACCGCGCCATCGAAATCGTCGAACGTGCGATCCAGCAGCACGGCGCGCCTATCTACGTGCGTCACGAGATCGTCCACAACGCCTATGTGGTCGAAGACCTGCGCAAGAAGGGCGCCATCTTCATCGAGCAGCTCGACGAAGTGCCGGCAGGCAACACGGTGATCTTCAGCGCGCACGGCGTTTCGAAGGCGGTGCGCTCGGACGCCGCGGCGCGCGGCCTGCGCGTCTACGACGCCACCTGTCCGCTCGTCACCAAGGTCCACGTCGAGGTGGCCAAGATGCGCGACGAGGGCCTCGACATCGTGATGATCGGCCACAAGGGGCATCCGGAGGTCGAGGGCACGATGGGGCAGGCGGGCGAAGGCATGTTCCTCGTCGAGGACATCGCCGACGTGGAAGCGCTGCGCCTGCGCGACCCCGCGCGCGTGGCGTTCGTGACGCAAACCACGCTTTCCGTGGATGACGCCGCCGAGATCATCGCTGCGCTCAAGACGCGCTTTCCCGCGATTCGCGAGCCGAAGAAGCAGGACATCTGCTATGCGACGCAGAATCGCCAGGACGCGGTGAAGTTCATGGCGCCGCAGTGCGATCTCGTGATCGTGGTGGGCAGTCCCAACAGTTCGAACTCGAACCGCCTGCGCGAAGTGGCCGAGAAGCGCGGCGTGACGGCCTATATGGTCGATGCACCCGACCAGATCGATCCGGCGTGGCTCGTGGGCAAGCGCCGCATCGGCCTGACGGCCGGCGCCTCGGCGCCGGAGGCGCTCGCGCAGCAGATCATCGCCCGGCTGAACGAACTGGGCGTGCGCAGTGTGCGCGCGCTCGACGGCATCGAGGAAAACATCGCGTTTCCGTTGCCGCGAGGCCTGGGCATCCCGGCCTGATATCGGTTTCAGTCGTTCCCAAAGAAAGCGCGCCCCGGGCGCGCTTTTCTTTTTAGCCCTGTTTGGGCGAGGGGCTGATTAAATTGGGGCCATATAAAAATAAAAACCCCGAAAACCCGGTTGCATCGCCATTGTCCCGGGCGTCGCTCGTGGGGATTTCCGGCGTGATTTTTAAATCCGTCCCCAATTAAAACGTGTGTTTGGGCTCGTTACGAGGTCGTTGCACCAAAATGATGCAACCGGGATGCGCGTGTGCCCGTGCACGACTTCGGCACTGAACGCCCACCCGTCAAGGTATTCCGGCCGCCTGTCGCAACAGTTGATGCCATTCTTCTCGCATTTGGTGCAACTGATGCACGAAAAAATGGCGCAACCCTTGGTGCAACCGTATTTAACGTCTTGTCTCAAAAAGTGGTTGCAATGCAGGAAAACCCTGCCGGTTCAACATATTGCCCGTCGCATAATTGGAGTTACAATGCGCGCGTCCTGAGGGCTTGACAGCCTTCCGGCGAGGAATTCGGAAGGTGCAGGAGACCTGATTAATGCAAGACAAGTTTGCTTATGCCGCGTCTCTGGCGGCTGCGGTTGCGCCGCGCGATGCGCGGTTCGGCAGCGGGGCCAGGGCAGGCAGGGGTGCAGTGCCGACTACGGCTGTGCACCACGCAGGGGCTGTTGTGCATTCCGGACATGACGACGAATGCGGCAAGCCGCGCTCCTTCGGGACGCGTGCCGCGAAAAGGACCGGAATGACCGCTGTCCCCGCCGTCGTGACCCATGTCATGAGAATTGGCATGCAACTTGCTCGCGTACGCACCGGCGCGAGCGCTGTTTTCACCGCCGGCGCCGGAAACGGCCCGAAAAAGGGAGTCATGACGTACGACGCATGCAAGGGCGGCCACCGTGCCGCTCGTGCGAACGTCGCCGCGCTCGTGGCAGGTAGTTGAACCCGACGGCACCGAACCATCCGACGGTGCCGTTTTTGCATCCGCATCCGGTGCGTGATGCCGCTGCTACCGCTGCGGCAAGACAAACCGGCTGCGGCCAACCGTTAGCGGTCTTTTACTTCAGTACCCGAGAGTGTCGTTGCGGTTCCGTAAAAACATCGCCCACCGGCCGATGACGAGCGCGAATCCGGTCGCACGGGCTAAGGAGCATTAAATGGATATCTTCATCCAGCAGATCCTGAATGGGCTGGTGCTGGGCAGCATCTACGCCATCATCGCACTGGGCTACACCATGGTGTACGGGATTCTGGGCATCATCAACTTCGCGCACGGCGACGTGCTGATGGTCGGCGCCATGGTCGC
>NZ_CAJMZC010000022.1:0-74092 GCF_905220215.1 Paraburkholderia sp. J12 | reverse complement strand
GTTCCCGGGCGGCGCGCTGGTGGGCGACGACGCGGGTTTCCTGAACGCCTCGCGCATCAAGGGCAGCCACGCGGCGATCAAGACCGGCATGCTGGCCGCCGATGCGGCCTTCGAAGCGGTGCAGGCGGGGCGCCAGCAGGACGAACTCACGGCTTACCCGGAAGGGTTCAGGAACTCGTGGCTGCACGAGGAGCTGTACAAGGCGCGCAACTTCAAGCAGTGGATGAGCAAGGGCCTGGTGCTGGGCACGCTGATGGTGGGCATCGAGCAGAAGCTGTTCAGGGGCAACGTGCCGTGGACGCTGCATCACCAGCACCAGGACCACGAGATGCTCAAGCCGGCTTCGCAGTGCAAGCCGATCGTATATCCGAAGCCCGACGGCAAGCTCACGTTCGACCGGCTCTCTTCGGTGTTCGTTTCCAATACGAACCACGAGGAGAACCAGCCCGCGCACCTGACGCTGAAAGATGCGAGCGTGCCGGTGGACGTGAACCTGCGCACCTATGCGGGTCCGGAGGGGCGCTTCTGCCCGGCGGCGGTGTACGAGTTCGTGAAGAACGACGACGGCAGCGACCGGCTGCAGATCAACGCGCAGAACTGCGTGCACTGCAAGACCTGCGATATCAAGGATCCGACGCAGAACATCGTGTGGGTCACGCCCGAAGGCGGCGGCGGACCGAACTATCCGAACATGTAAGCCAGGAACGCACAAACAAAAAACCGCTTCGAACGAAGCGGTTTTTCTTTTGTTGCTCGCGCAACCGTCTTGCGCCCTCGATTTGGCTGCCGGGAACGCCGGGCTCTTGCGCGCAGACCGGTCAGCTGTCGCTGGCCGCAATCTTCGGCGTGCCCACCACCACGTCGCCGCATTGCGCGCGATGGCGCAGCGCATGGTCGATCAGCACGAGCGCGAGCATGGCCTCGGCGATCGGGGTCGCGCGGATGCCCACGCACGGATCGTGGCGGCCAAACGTCTCGACCGTCGCCGGCGTGCCGGCCTTGTCGATCGAGCGGCGCGGCGTGCGGATGCTCGACGTCGGCTTGATGGCGATCGACACCGTGATGTCCTGCCCCGTCGAAATGCCGCCGAGCACGCCGCCCGCGTGGTTGCCGTGGAAGCCGTTCGGCGTGAGTTCGTCGCCGTGCACCGAACCGCGCTGCGCGATGCTCGCAAAGCCCGCCCCGATCTCGACGCCCTTCACCGCGTTGATGCCCATCATGGCGTGCGCGATGTCCGCGTCGAGCCGGTCGAACAGCGGCTCGCCCCAGCCCACGGGCACGCCCGACGCCACCACGTTGATGCGCGCGCCGATCGAGTCGCCGTCCTTGCGCAACGCGTCCATGTAGGCCTCGAGTTGCGGCACGATCTCAGCGTTCGGCGCGAAGAACGGGTTAGCGGGCACGTGCTGCCAGTCCACGAACGGCACGTCGATCTCGCCAAGCGCTGCCATGTAACCGCGCACCTCCACGCCAAAGCGCTCGCGCAGCCACTTCTTCGCCACGGCGCCGGCCGCGACGGTAGGCGCCGTGAGGCGCGCCGACGAGCGGCCGCCGCCGCGATAGTCGCGGATGCCGTACTTCTGCCAGTAGGTGTAGTCGGCGTGGCCCGGGCGGAAGGTCTCGACGATGTTGCCGTAGTCCTTGCTGCGCTGGTCGGTGTTGCGGATCAGGAGCGCGATGGGCGTGCCGGTGGTCGTGCCTTCGAACACGCCCGAGAGGATCTCGACCTTGTCCTCTTCCTGGCGTTGCGTGACGTGGCGCGACGTGCCGGGACGACGGCGGTCCAGATCGTGCTGGATGTCGGCTTCCGTGAGCGCCATGCCGGGCGGACAGCCGTCGATGACGCAGCCGATGGCCGGCCCGTGGGATTCGCCGAAGGTGGTGACGGTGAAAAGCGTACCGAGCGTGTTGCCGGACATGGCGGTCGTCCAAAGTGAATCGGGTAATCCTCTATTATGCCAGTCCATGCGGCGGGCCGCCCGGCAGCCCCGGCCCGCTTCAGCGCCGCGTGCCGCGCAGTGCGGCAACGGCGGCCTGCAGCCCGTCGAGCGTCGCCTCGCCGGGCGCGAACGGCTCGCCCACGACCAGCGTCAGCCGGCTCGTCAGTCCGCGTCGCCGGTCCTGCGGCTGCTCCGAGTCCGCTTCGCGCGAGAACATGCTGCCCCACAGCCCGCGCAGCGCCATCGGCACGACGGCCACGGGCGAGCGCCGCAGGATCTCGGTCACGCCGTGGCGAAACGGATTGATGTCGCCGGTGCGCGTGAGCTTGCCCTCCGGAAAGATGCAGACGAGATCGCCCTCGGCCAGCGCCGCGGCACAGGCGTCGTAGGCCGCATCGAGCATGGCGGGGTCTTCGTGCGCGGGAGCGATGGGAATCGCCTTCGCGTGACGAAACACCCAGCCGAAGAGCGGATGCCGGAAGATGCGGTAATCCATCACGAAGCGGATCGGCCTGGGGCTTTCGGCCATGATGACGATCGCATCGACATAACTCACGTGATTGCAGACCAGCACGGCCGGCCCTTCGGACGGAATGCGCCCGACGTTCAGCAGTTTGATCCGGTACACGGTGCGCACGAGCACCCAGGCGAGAAAGCGCAGCAGGAACTCCGGCACGAGCGCATAGATGTAGCCCGCCACCACGATGTTGAGCAGCGCGGTCGTGAGGAAGATGCCCGGAATGCCCACGCCCGCCTTGCTGAGCGCCATGGCCATCAGCGCGGAGACGATCATGAAGAACGAGTTGAGAATGTTGTTCGCGGCGATGATGCGCGCGCGATGGCTCGGCTCGCTGCGGCTCTGGATCAGCGCATAAAGCGGCACACTGTAGAAGCCGCCGAACATCGCGAGCAGGAACAGGTCGGCCAGCACGCGCCAGTGCTCGCCCACGCGCAGGAACTCGCCGACCGTGAGCAGATGCGAAGCGGCGGGCACGGCATGGCTGGCAAAGAACAGGTCGATGCCGAACACGCTCATGCCGATCGAGCCGAGCGGCACGAGCCCGATCTCGATGCGCCGCCGCGAGAGCCGCTCGCACAGCAGCGAGCCGATGCCGATGCCGAGCGAGAACATGGCGAGCAGCACGGTGACGACGTCGGGATCGGCGGACAGCACGTCCTTCGCGAAGTTGAAGAACGAGGCGAGGAAGGTCGCGCCCACGAACCAGAGCCACGAGATGCCGAGCAGACTCAGAAATACCGTGCGGTTGCCGCGGGCGAGGCGCAGGTTGCGCCAGGTTTCGGAAAACGGATTCCAGTTGATGGCGAGGCCCGGCTGCGAAGGCGCGCAAGGCGGCACGAACGTCGAAGCCACGCGCCCGACGAGCGCCACGGTAATGCAGATGCCGCCCAGCCACACGGCTCCGGCCGGGGCGCCACCATTCTGCGCGACGCCATTCAGCGCGACGCCAGCGGCAGCGGTATCGGTCGCGCCGAGGCCGGCCGCAACGCCGCCCAATATCGTCCCCACGAGAATCGCAACGAAAGTGCCCATCTCCACGAGCCCGTTGCCGCCGACGAGTTCATCGGCGCGCAGTTTCTGCGGCAGATAAGCGTACTTGACCGGTCCGAACACGGTCGAGTGCACGCCCATGAGGAACGTGCAGGCATAGAGCAGCATCACGCTGTGCAGCCAGAAACCCGTGGCGCCGATCAGCATCACCGCGATCTCGAAGGTCTTGACCCAGCGCATGAGCGTGGCCTTGTCGTACTTGTCGGCGACCTGGCCCGAGGTGGCGGAAAAAAGCACGAACGGCGCGATGAAGATCGCCGAGATAAGAAACGCAACGGTCTTCGGATCGACGCCGGAAAACCGCGCGGCCTGGTACGTGACGAGCGACGTGAAGCCGATCTTGAACACGTTGTCGTTCATCGCGCCGAGAAATTGCGTCCAGAAAAACGGCGCGAAGCGGCGCTCGCGCAGCAGCGCGAACTGCGAATGCGGAGCGTGGCCGTCATGTTCGCGCGAAGCGTCTTCTACGGCGGGGATCGGGCGATCGTTCATCGAGAGAAATGAAATCGGGCAGACAGCGCGAAAAAACGGCGAAGCCAGACGCGAAAAAGCGCGCCTGTAGCGCGCTTTCTCATGCTGGAAGACGGACGGCTCAACGCGCCGGCTGACGGTCCTCTTCGGGCCAGTCGCGAATATAGGCCTTCAGCAAGCGGTTTTCGAAACCCTGCGCTTCCACCACGGCCTTCGCGACGTCGTAGAACGAGATCACGCCCATCAGCGCGCGGCTCTCCATCACCGGCAGATAACGCACGTGATGCTCGAGCATCATGCGGCGCACTTCGTTGACGTCGGTTTCGGGCGTGCAGGTGATGGGGTGGTCGTCCATGACCTTGCGGATCGTCGAGGTGCCGACGCTGCCGCCGTTCTTGCGCAGCGTCAGAATGACTTCGCGAAACGTCAGCATGCCGGCGAGGTCGCCGTATTCCATCACGACGAGCGAGCCGATGTCGTGTTCGGCCATGGTATTGACGGCGTCCTGCAGTGCCGTGTCGGGCGTGACGGTGAAGAGCACGTTGCCCTTGACCTTGAGAATGTCGCTCACGCGCATGATGTGTCTCCTGAAATACCGCATATATAGGGGAGATGCTGGAAAGATGCCTACCTGTTTTCGATCCTAGCGGAAAGGGCACCAAAAAGAAAGCAACCCGGGGAGCGCAACCAGGGAAAGTAGGGATCAAGTCCCGCCGCGGGCCGAAAAGCCGCGCGGCACGGCCATCCGGCACGAAAAACGCCCTCGCAGGGCGCCGGGCGCCGCTCTCCTGTCGGGCCGGATCGGGCGGCCGGGCGCGCGGGCGCTTTCGCGGGCGGCAGGCGCTGTTATACGATTGCCGCACTCCAGACATGACGCCGGTTCGGCACCGGCGCCGCCGCCACCATGCCAGACACCCGATTCGACACGCTCGCGCTGCACGCCGGCGCGGCCCCCGACCCCGCCACCGGCGCCCGCGCGACACCGATCTACCAGACCACCTCGTTCAGCTTCCGCGACACCGACCACGCCGCCGCCCTCTTCAACATGGAGCGCGCCGGCCACGTCTATTCGCGCATCTCGAACCCCACGGTGGCCGTCTTCGAAGAGCGCGTCGCGGCGCTCGAGGGCGGCGCGGGTGCGATCGGCACCGCGAGCGGCCAGGCGGCGCTGCATCTGGCCGTCGCGACGCTGATGGGCGCGGGCTCGCATATCGTCGCCTCGGCGGCGCTCTACGGCGGCTCGCACAACCTGCTGCACTACACGCTGCAGCGCTTCGGCATCGAAACGACCTTCGTGAAGCCGGGCGACCTCGACGCCTGGCGCGCCGCGCTGCGGCCCAACACGCGCCTTCTGTTCGGCGAAACGCTCGGCAATCCGGGGCTCGACGTGCTCGATATCGCCGCCGTCGCGCAGATCGCGCACGACCACAAGGTGCCGCTCCTCGTCGATTCGACCTTTACGACGCCCTGGCTGCTGCGCCCGTTCGATCACGGTGCGGACTTCGTCTATCACTCGGCGACCAAATTCCTGGGCGGCCACGGCACGACCATCGGCGGCGTGCTTGTGGACGGCGGCACGTTCGACTTCGAGGCGTCGGGGCGCTTTCCCGAATTCACGGAACCTTACGCGGGCTTTCACGGCATGGTTTTCGCCGAAGAGAGCACCGTGGCGCCCTTCCTGCTGCGTGCGCGCCGCGAAGGCCTGCGCGACTTCGGCGCGTGCCTGCATCCGCAGGCCGCCTGGCAGTTGCTGCAAGGCATCGAAACACTGCCGCTGCGCATGGAGCGGCATATCGCGAATACGCGGCGCGTGGTGGCATATCTGGTGGCCAACGAAGCCGTGGAGTCGGTCGCCTATCCCGAACTGCCCGACCATCCCGATCACGCGCTCGCCAAACGCCTCCTGCCGCGCGGCGCCGGCGCCGTGTTCAGCTTCAACCTCAAGGGCGGCCGCGAGGCCGGCAAGCGTTTCATCGAGTCGCTCACGCTGTTCTCGCATCTCGCGAACGTGGGCGACGCGCGCTCGCTCGTGATCCACCCCGCCTCCACCACGCATTTCCGCATGGACGCGGCTGCGCTCGCCGCCGCCGGCATCGCGGAAGGGACGATCCGGCTGTCGATCGGCCTCGAAGATCCCGACGATCTCATCGACGATCTCAAGCGCGCCCTGAAGGCGTCGCAGAAGGCCTTCGCCCCCGGTCAAAAGGCAGCCGGCAAGGAGGCGTCATGATCGTCGAGGTGCAAGGCAAGGCGGCCTACGCCTATACCGGCGGCCGGCCGTTCGATCCGGCGCTTCCCGTCGCCGTATTCGTGCACGGCGCGGAGCACGATCACAGCGTGTGGGGCCTGCAGTCGCGCTACTTCGCGCACCACGGCTTCAGCGTGCTCGCCGTCGATCTGCCCGGCCACATGCGCAGCGCGGGCCCCGCGCTCGCGAGCATCGGCGCGCTGGCCGACTGGCTCGCCGCGCTCCTCGACGCGCTGCACGTGCAAGAGGCCTTCGTCGCCGGACACAGCATGGGCTCGCTTGTCGCACTCGAATTCGCGGCGCGCCATCCGGCGCGCGCGCGGCGCATCGCGCTGCTTGCCACGGCTTTCCCGATGGCGGTCTCGCCGGCGCTGCTCGAAGCCGCGCGGGAACGCGAACCGGAAGCGATCGCGATGGTGAACCAGTGGTCACATTCGACGCTCGCGGCCAAGCCGTCGAGCCCCGGGCCCGGCTTCTGGCTGCGCGGCACGAACCAGCGGCTCATGGAGCGGGTTTCGGCGCGCGGCGCCCCGCAGCTTTTCCACACCGATTTCGCGGCGTGCAACGACTACACGGACGGCCTCGCGAGCGCGGCGAAGGTACGCTGCTCCGTGCGGCTCGTGGTGGGCCAGCGCGATGCGATGACGCCGCCGCGCGCCGCCCGCGCGATCGCCGACGCGCTGGGCGCAGCGGGGGTGCGGGTGGATACGGTGACGCTCGAGGCCGGCCACGCGCTGATGACCGAACAGCCGGACGCGACGCTCGACGCGCTGTACGCATTCGCCAAAGAGCGCTAGCGCCGCTGCCGAGGCGGCGAGCCCCCCTTCAGCGGCGCCGCGCGCCCCGGTTGCGCCGCCTCGAGGATCGCCGGAGAATGGGGTTGTCCACGGACCCGCGCAAGGCGTCCGGACAGCGCGCGAAGCTGTCTACTGCGCATGGGCGCGCAAAAAGGGGGAGACAATGAACCATACCACCCACACCGAGCACTTCGCGAACTTCGCGGAGTTCTACCCGTTCTACCTGAGCGAGCATGCGAACCGCACGTCGCGGCGGCTGCATTTCATCGGGTCGCTGGGCGTGATCGGCTGTATCGCCATGGCCATTGCCACCGGCGACTGGCTCTGGCTGCCGGCGGCCATCGTCTGCGGCTATGGGTTCGCCTGGATCGGCCATTTCGCGTTTGAAAAGAACCGGCCCGCCACGTTCCGCCATCCCCTCTATAGCCTGATGGGCGACTGGGTGATGTTCTCCGATATTTGCCGCGGGAAGATTTCGCTCTAGATTTCGCTCTGGCCGCGCGAGCCTTCAACGGGCCGCCGCCCTTTCCCGCATCCCGGGCCTCACGCCGGCAGATGCGGTAACGGCGCGTGCGAGTGCCCGGCTTCCTCGGCGGCGGCCGCATGGGCGCGCCGCGCGGCCAGCAGCGTGGCCAGCGAGACCGAAAGCTTGTCGTTGTCGAGCGCGTTGAGCAGCGTATCCGCATCGAGCCCGCTCGACTTCAGCTGCAACTGATACGCAAGCTCCTTGCGGTCGATCACGAAGCGTCCGAACAGGTTCGCCACCGTGATCCGCGCCGGATTCGCAACCAGCAAAAAACGCGGCTTCACGCCGTCGTTTTCGAGGCGCGCGACCAGCTCATCGTCTTCCATGTCGTTCGTGAGGCGCGTGACGGTCGCGAGATCGCGCCTGAGCATCTGCGCCAGCTCTTCCGCCGTCAAACCGGGCTGCCCCGCCTCGCGCGCCTCGGCCAGCCGCGCGAGCAGTTCGAGCGCATCGAGCAGGTCGCTGCCCGGAAAACGCGGCCGGTCGAAGCGCCCCGTGCGGATCTCCGGCAACGCCGAGGTGATCATCGCGCCCACGAGCGTGATGATCCAGCTCAGATACATCCACAGCAGGAACATCGGCGCCGCCGCAAACGCGCCGTACACGGCGGTATAGGTAGGAATGCGCCGCACGTAGTAGCCAAAGCCGCGCTTGGCCAGCTCGAAGGCAATCGCCGCGGCAATCCCGCCCACCACGGCGTCGCGCCATTGCACGCGGCAGTTCGGCAGGTACACGTAGAGCATCGTGAACGCGAGCGCGGTGAGCGGCAGCGTGGCGCCCGCCAGCGCCCAGTCGAACACCATCGAAACATGCTGCTCCGTGGCGAGCGCGAGCGAGCGCGTAAACAAGTACGACGAGATCGACAGGCTCACGCCGATCAGGATCGGCCCGAGCGTAAGGATCGCCCAGTACACCAGCACGCGCTGCGCGAAGGGGCGCGGCTTGCGCACGCGCCAGATCACGTTGAACGAGGATTCGACGGTCATCATCGTCATCACCGAGGTGACGAACAGCACGATCATGCCCATCGTCGTGAGACCCTTGGCCTTCGACGCGAACTGGTTCAGATACTTGAAGATCTGGCTGTTGATCTGCGCCGGCATCAGGTGATCGGCGAGAAAGCCCTGCAGCGAATTCTGGAACGAAGCGAAGATCGGAAAGGCGGTGAAGAGTGCGAACGCCACTGTCGCGAGCGGCACGAGCGAGAGCATCGTAGTGAACGTGAGACTGCCCGCGACCTGCGGGATGCGGTCTTCGCGGCTGCGCCTCGCGGCGAAGCGCGCAAGACGCCTGACCCCATCCAGATCGAAACGAACCCTCGACAACACGTCCATCAGCCTGCCTACCTCAAAAAAACGTCGGAAAAAACGTCAAACACAGTGTCAAACACAGCGTGAAGCGATGCGCCGCGTGAACCCGCAGGCGCGGCCGACCCAACCCCTATAATATCCCGTCCACCGACGAGGCCCGATGAAACCCATTCTTGTGCTCTATTACAGCCGGCACGGCGCGACGCTCGAACTCGCGCGCGCCATTGCCCAGGGCATCGACAGCGTCCCCGGCGCCGAGGCACGCGTGCGCACCGTGCCGGCGGTCTCGACCGTCTGCGAGGCCACCCAGCCCGATATTCCCGACGACGGCCCGCCCTACGCCGAGCCGCGCGACCTCGAAGAATGCGCGGGCCTCGCGCTCGGCTCGCCCACGCGCTTCGGCAACATGGCCGCGCCGCTCAAATACTTTCTCGACGGCACCACGCCGCAGTGGCTCTCGGGCGCGCTCGCGGGCAAGCCCGCCTGCGTGTTCACCTCCACGGGCAGCCTGCACGGCGGCCAGGAAAGCACCCTGCTCTCGATGATGCTGCCGCTCCTGCATCACGGCATGCTGCTCGTGGGCATCCCCTATACCGAAACCGCGCTCACCACGACACAAGGCGGCGGCACGCCCTACGGCGCCTCGCATCACGCGCGCGCGGACGGCCGCGGCCATGGCCTCGTCGCCGAAGAAAAGGCGCTGGCGTTCGCGCTGGGCGCGCGGCTCGCGCGCACGGCACTCGCGCTGACCGGGCGGCCGTGAACGCGCCCCGGCCGGCTGCGCCGCAGCCTGTCACCGGCAATCGCGCCGCCGCGCTCGGCGCCTTCGTCACGCTCGCCGCGCTCGCGCTCTTCTGCCTCGCCTGGGAATGGCGGCTCGCGCCGCTGCGGCCCGGCGGCAGTGCGCTCGTGCTCAAGGCGCTGCCGCTCGCGATCGCACTGCCGGGCGTGCTGCGTCGCCGCATCTATACGCTGCAATGGGCGTCGATGCTCGTGCTGCTGTATTTCGCCGAAGGCATCGTGCGCGGCATGAGCGATCCGGCGCCGGAAAACCGGCTGGGCTGGATCGAAGTCGCCCTCGCGCTCGGTTTTTTTGCCTGCGCGCTCGCCTATGTCGCGCCGTTCAAGCGTGCGGCGCGGCGTGCAAAACGCGAAGCGGCCTGAAGCGATCCACAGCGCCTCAAAACGCATCGGCATGGCACCCGCCTGCCCGCCGGCGCCCCGCTTGCCAGCACACCGTGTCACACTGATCCCTCTGCCCAACCGAGTGTTGCCGGGCCCGCGACTCGCGCGCCGCCCCGCGCCCGCGGACCGCCCCCAATGATCATGAGCCAGGCCCAACCCGATACCCTTCCCGATACCCACGCCGCCTTCCTCGCCGCCTGCGCCGAAGCCATCGGCACGCAGCACGTGCTCACCGATGCGCACGACACCGCTGCTTATACGGCCGACTGGCGCAAGCGCTACCAGGGTGCCGCGCGCGCCGTGCTCTGCCCGGCCGACACCGCCGAGGTGGCCGCCATCGTGAAGCTCGCGCACGCCCACCGCGTCGCGCTCGTGCCGCAAGGCGGCAACACCGGCCTCGCCGGCGGCGCGACGCCCGACGCTTCGGGCGAACAAGCCGTGCTGAGTCTGCGCCGCCTGAACCGCGTGCGCGAAATCGATGCGCACAACAACACGATCACGGTGGAAGCCGGCGTGATCCTCGCCGAAGTCCAGGCGCGCGCCGCCGAAGCGGGGCGTCTCTTCCCGCTCTCGCTCGCGGCCGAGGGCAGCTGCACCATCGGCGGCAATCTCTCGACCAACGCGGGCGGCACCGCCGTCCTGCGCTACGGCAACACGCGCGAGCTCTGCCTCGGCCTCGAAGTCGTCACGCCGCAAGGCGAAGTCTGGGACGGGCTGCGCGGACTGCGCAAGGACAATACGGGTTACGACCTGCGCGACCTCTTCATCGGCGCGGAGGGCACGCTCGGCGTGATCACGGCCGCGGTCATGAAACTGCATCCGCAGCCGGCCGCGCGCGTCACCGCGCTTGCGGCGCTCGGCTCGGCGCATGCTGCGCTCGATTTCCTCGCGCTCGCGCAGCGCTATGCAGGACCGCTCCTCACCGGCTTCGAACTGATGTCGGACTTCTGCATGCAGCTCGTCGGCCGGCATTTCCCGCAGCTGCGCTATCCGTTCCAGACGCGTCACGCGCAAGTCGTGCTGCTCGAACTCTCGGACAACGAGAGCGAAGCACACGCGCGCGCGCTCTTCGAGCGTCTCATGGAAGCGGCGCTCGACGAAGGACTGGTGGAAGACGCCGTGGTGGCCGAAAACCTCGCGCAGTCGCAGGCGTTCTGGAATATCCGCGAGCACATTCCGCTCGCGCAGGCGCAGGAAGGGTTGAACGTGAAGCACGATATCGGCGTGCCGATCTCGCGCATCGGCCACTTCATCGAGGAAACCGACGCCGAAATCGCCCGTACCGTGCCGGGTGCGCGCATGGTGACCTTCGGCCATCTGGGCGACGGCAATCTGCACTACAACGTGCAGGCGCCCGAGGGCGGCGACCCGAAACGTTTCCTCGCAGATAACGAGCCAACCTTGAACCGTATCGTGTACGACAGCGTGCATCGCCATCGCGGCACGATCAGCGCGGAGCACGGCATCGGGCAATTGAAGGTGGACGAAGCGGCCCACTACAAGAGCGCCGTCGAGCTCAAGCTGATGCACGCGATCAAAGCCGCGCTCGATCCGCTGAATGTGATGAATCCGGGCAAGGTGCTGCGCTGACGCGCCCACCGGGATCGACAGGAGACCCCAGCGTGAAAATCCGCGTGCTGTCCGACCTGCATCTGGAAAACGACGAGCCTCAGACGATCCCGCACGCCAACGCCGATCTCGTCGTGCTCGCGGGCGACATCCACAATCACGCGCTCGGCCTGCGCTGGGCGGCGGAAACGTTCGATCCGCAGGTGCCGGTGGTCTACGTGCCGGGCAATCACGAGTACTACGACGGCGAGTTCGGCGCACTCGAAGCCGCGATGCACGACGCAGCGTCCACGCTCGACAACGTGCACTTCCTCAACAACGCGACCGTGAGCGACGCAGCGGGACGCTGGCGCGTGCTGGGCACGACGCTATGGACGGACTTCGCGCTCTTCGGCGCCGACGATGCCAACGACGCCGCACGCGCGAATGCCATCGCCGCCGCGGAGCGCGTGATGCTCGATTTTCGCGGCCTGATCCAGGTGTCGTGGCCCGATAGTCCCGCCGCGCTCGCGCGGGACTTCACGCCGCAAGACTCGCTCGCGCTGCACGCGCAAGCGCTGGCATGGTTGAAGACGGAACTGGCGAAACCCTTCGCGGGCAAGACGATCGTCGTCACGCACCACGCGCCGCACCGGCTGAGCCTCGCGGCGCGTTATGCGAACGATCCGGTCTCGGCGGGCTTCGTGAGCGATCTGGATACGCTCGTGCGGCCGCCGGTCGCGCTCTGGCTGCATGGGCACACGCATACGAGCTTCGATTACACCGTCAACGGCGCGCGCGTGGTATGCAATCCGCGCGGCTACCGCGACCGGCGTACCGGTGTGCCGGAGAATACGGCGTTTGCGTGGGACAAGGTGGTGGAGATCGGGGAATGAGGCGCCTGTAAAACCGCGTCCTCCATCAAAATCAGAACAAAGCTCAGTGCAGCCCGCCGCGCGCACGCCCGGCGGCGCCATTATCGCGCTGCACGCGCAGCGACGCCGGCTGAAGCTGCGCGCGGCGCATGCGCAGCAGATCGCGCGATGCCGCGATGCCGATCAGGCCCATCATCACGGCAATGCCGATCATCAGATGCGTATCCATGGAAGTCCTCGGGGTCTGGCGAATTGAACGTTAGCAAAAGGGTTTCGCTACGTTAGCAAAGCGCCGCACGCCGAGGCGTAAGGAAGTGTTGCGATCCGCCGCAGGTGTAACAGCCTGTCACACGCCGCCGCGGCAAGCCCGCCACGGCGCCCTGCCCTCAGGTGCGCGCGAACTTGCGCAGTTCAGCCTGATCGGTGGCGAGCGTAGCGGGCAAGGTCTCGCGCAGCAACTCGATCCACGTGCGGATCTTCGCGTCGAGATACTGGCGCGAGGGATACATCGCGTAGAGATTCATTTCCTGCGAGCGGTATTCGGGCAGGATCCACACGAGCTCGCCGCTGCGCAGCCCGCTGATGGCCGAATAGAGCGGCAGGAGGCCGATCCCCATGCCTTCGCGGATCGCCACCGCGAGCGCCTCCGCCACGTTCACCTGGAACGTCGTCGAACCGAGGTCGATGTGCTGCTCGCCTTCCGGCCCGTTAAAGCGCCATTGCGCCGTGGGAAACACCGGCGTGACCATCTGCAGGCACACGTGCCCCCCGAGATCCGTCGGCTTTTGCGGCACGCCGCGCCGCTCCAGATAGGCGGGCGACGCGCAGGCGATGCTGAACGTACTCGCAATGCGCTGCGAGACGAAACCCGAGTCGGGCAGATCGGTCGCGAGCATGAGCGCCATGTCGTAGCCTTCGTCGAGCAGATCCGGCATGCGCTGGGCCGCGAGCGTGAGCTCGACGCTCACCTCCGGATAGAGCTGCTGATACCGCCCCACCGCCGGCACCACGTAGTGCTGGCCGAAGCTCGTCATCGAATAGACCTTGAGCTTGCCCGAGGGCCGCGCGTGCGCGTCGCCGGCCTCGGCTTCCGCCTGGTCCACATACGCGAGGATCTGCTCGCAGCGCTGCAGATAGCGCTCGCCGGCCTCGGTCAGCGCGATGCGGCGCGTCGTGCGGTTCAACAGCCGCGTGCGCAGATGCGCCTCCAGATCCGACACGGCGCGCGAAGCGTAAGCCGTCGTCGTATTCAGGTGCTGCGCGGCGCCCGTGAAGCTCCCCGCTTCGACCACCCGCACAAATACCCGCATGTTTTGGAGCGTATCCATAGCCTTCCTCGTGATGTCGGAGGCATTGTTACATATTTTGCAAGATCGATTATCACAGAACCCGTAAGAATCCCTTGCATCCTTACCGGTTATTCAGGAATCGATCGAAAAATATAATGCCTGACATTAATCTATAGCCAGGAAAAGGAGTAAATCGTGCAGTCTCCGGTACCGAAAGGACTCGCTGCGCTCACGGTTCTTACGTTCTCGTTGATAATCGCGGGCTGCGCCAGTACCGGAGGCGTCGCCCCGCAGGACAAGCCGGCCGACGCCGCGCAACTCGATGCCGGATCGGCCATCCGCGCGGCCAATACCGACGCCCGGTGGCCCGCCAGCGACTGGTGGAAAAGCTACAACGATCCGCAACTCGATGCGTGGATCGAGGCGTCGATCTCGGGCAATCCGTCGCTCGCGGCCGCGCAGGCGCGCGTGCGCGAAGCGCGCTCGATGGCGGGCGTGGCCGAGGCCGGGCTGCTGCCGCAGGTGAACGGCAACCTGTCGGTCCAGCGCCAGCACTGGTCCGACAACGTGTATTACGGCCCGGGGCCGCTCGCCGGCGCCAACACCTGGAACAACACGGCCGCGCTCGGCCTTTCGTATCACCTCGATCTCTGGGGCCAGGACAAGAACACCGCCGGGCGCGCGCTCGACCTCGCGCACGCCAGCGCCGCGGACGAACGCGCCGCGCAACTCGAACTCGAAGCGAACGTCACGCGTGCGTATATCGAGCTTTCGATGAACTACGCGCTGCTCGACATCGCGAAACAGACGCTCGCCGAACAGCAGAAGGTGCTCGCGCTCGCCCAGCGGCGCCTGGCGGGCGGCATCGGCACGCAGCTCGACGTGAGCCAGGCGCAAACGCCGCTGCCCGAGTACGAGCGCCAGATCGACGCGCTCGAAGAGGCCATCGCGCTCGGCAAGAACCAGCTCGCGGCGCTCGCGGGCCAGGGCCCGGGCGCCGGCGAAGCGATCACGCGGCCCGCGCTCTCGCTCGCGAGCCCGGCCGGCCTGCCCTCGGCGCTGCCCGCCGAGCTGATCGGCCATCGCCCGGATATCGTCGCCGCGCGCTGGACCGTGGCCGCGCAGGCGCGCGGCATCGACGTGGCCAGGGCCGACTTCTATCCGAACGTGAATCTGCTCGTTTCGATGGGCGGTTACGCGGCTGCGGGACCGCTCTTCCAGTTTCTCAAGTCGATGAGCGGCAGCTATAACGCGGGCCCCGCGCTCTCGCTGCCGATCTTCGACGGCGGCCGCCTGCGCTCGCAGCTCGGCGCGCAGTCGGCGGCCTACGACATCGCCGTCGATCAGTACAACCAGACGATCGTCACCGCGCTCAAGGAAATCGCCGACGAAGTCGTGCGCATGCGCTCGCTCGCGACCCAGGAGGACGATGCGCACCGCTCGGTGGCGGTGGCCCAGCGCAACTTCGACTTGTCCGAGGAAGGTTATCGGCGCGGCCTCACCGACTACGTGAACGTGCTGATCGCGCAGACGCAGTTGCTGCGTGCGCAGGAAGGCGTCGCGCGCATCCAGGCCGCGCGCCTCACCGCCCAGGCGACGCTCGCGGCCGCGCTCGGCGGCGGCGTGATCGACGCGGCGGCGGATCCTGCCGTCGCGATGCCGACCGATGCCGAGCAACTGCCCGCGCACGGCAAGAAGACCCGCGAGGTGCCGCTCGCGCCCGCCGCGCTGCTCGCACCGCGCTCCGCGACCGGCGCAACCGCACAGCCCGCGGACCGCGCGGCCCCGGCGCTCGACTAAGGCACGCGGCCATGCAAGCGTCCTCCTCTCCCACGCAGCCGGGCAGCGAGCGCCGCCTGTTCACGGCGCTCGCCGAATGGGCGCGCACGGACGGCCTCGTCTGGATCTATCTGTTCAAGGCGATCGCCGCGGCGCTCCTCGCGCTCGGCGTGGCCATGAAGCTCGACCTGCCGCAGCCGCGCACGGCCATGACCACGGTCTTCATCGTCATGCAGCCGCAAAGCGGCCCGGTGTTCGCGAAGAGCTTCTACCGGCTCTGCGGCACGCTCGTGGGCCTCGTCGTGATGCTCGCGCTGATCGGCCTGTTCGCGCAGCAGCCCGAACTCTTCATCGCCTCCACGGCGCTGTGGGTCGGCATCTGCACCGCGGGCGCGGCGCGCAACCGCAACTTCCGCTCGTACGGCTTCGTGCTCGCGGGCTACACGGCCGCGCTGATCGGCATCCCGGCCTCGCAGCATCCGGACGGCGCGTTCATGTCGGCCATGACGCGCGTGTGCGAGATCTCGATCGGCATTCTGGCGTCGGGCTTCGTGAGCGCCGTGGTGTTTCCGCAGTACACGGGCGAGTTGCTGCGCGCGAGCGTGCGGCGGCGCTTCTCGTCGTTCGTCGATTACATCTCGGCATCGCTGGCCGGAAACGTCGATCGTTCGCAGATCGAATCGACCAATGCGCGCTTCGTGGCCGACGTCGTCGGGCTGGAAGCGAGCCGCAGCACGGCCGTGTTCGAAACGCCCGACGCCCGCATGCGCTCGGCGCGCATCGCGCGCCTGAACACCGAGTTCATGAGCGCCTCGACGCGCTTTCACGCGCTGCACCAGTTGATGAACCGGCTGCGCCACGACGGCGCCTCGGCCACAGTCGATGCGCTCGAACCGTACTTCCGCGAGATCGCGCCGCTCTTCGCCAAGGCCGGCGAGCCGGTGCTCACGGCCGCCGACGCGGCGCACGTGGCGAGCCAGCTCGACGCCTACCGCGCGACGCTGCCCAAACGCGTGCGCGACACCCGCGCGGAACTCGAAGCGCAGCTCGCGCAAGCCGGCGAAACCGAAGGCGCCGCGAACCTGCTCGACTTCGACACGGCCACGGAGCTCTTCTACCGCTTCGTCCACGAGATGCACGAGTACACGGCCACCTACGCCTCGCTTGCCGTCGATACGCACGCGCGCGAAAAGTGGATCGCGCGCTACGTGCCGAAGACGAGCTGGATTGCCGCAGGCGTCTCGGGGCTGCGCGCGGCGATCGTCATGGGGCTGCTCGGCGCCTTCTGGATCGCGACGGCGTGGCCGAGCGGCACAACCCTCGTGCTGACCGCGGCGGCCACCTGCGCGCTGGCTTCGTCCTCGCCGCAGCCCGCGCGCATGTCGAGCCAGATGGCGGTCGGCACGATCCTCGCGTCGCTCGTGGGCATGATCCTCGTGTTCGGCGTGTTTCCGCACATCGACGGTTTTCCGATGCTGTGTGTCGCGCTCACGCCCGCGCTCGCGTTCGGCGTGTTCCTCACGACGCGGCCGCAGTACGCGGGCTACGGCATGGGCTACTGCATTTTCCTGTGCTTCCTCGCCGGCCCCGACAACGTCATGCAGTACAACCCCGACAGCTACATGAACGACGCGCTCGCGCTCGCGATGTCGATGATCGTCACGGCGGCGGCGTTCGCGGTGTTCCTGCCGACCTCCGCGAAGTGGCTGCGCACGCTGCTGCTCATCGAGCTGCGCGGCGCCGCCGTGCAGGCGTGCCGCGCGCGCCTCGCGGGCTTGCGCAACCGCTTCGAGAGCGGCGCGCGCGACCTCGTGTTCCAGCTGAGCGCGCTGGCCGGCAACGATCAGGACTTGCGCCGCGACACGCTGCGCTGGCTCTTCGCCACGCTCGAAGTCGGCAATGCGGCCATCGACCTGCGCCACGAACTCGCCGCGCTGCCCGCGCAGCCGCGCTACGCGAAGGGCGCGGCGTGGCGCCAAACGATCGACGCCGCGCTCAAGTCCGTGAGCGCCCTGTTCGACCGACCGGCCTCGCGGCGCTACGCCGCCGCGCTCGCGGCGACGGGCACCGCCATCGAAGCGGCCCAGGGCGCGCTGCGGTTCGACGCGCCGCGCGAAGAACGCCACCAGCTCCAGCGCATCCTGAGCCATCTGCATTTCATCCGCACCGCGCTCATCGACCCGCAGTCGCCGCTCGCGGCGTATGCGGCGTTTGCGGCCCCCGAGGGCACGCACCCGGGCGCCGCGCCCGGCACTCCAGGAGCTCACCATGCCTCGTGACGTCGCGTTGCTCGACGCCTACATTCCCGCGATCGTGCTGCTCTTCATTCTGGGCGCCGCGATCACCTGGGTGCTCGACTCGCTGCTCGCCCGCACGGGCCTGTACCGCGTGGTGTGGCACCCCTCGCTCTTCCGCGTGAGCCTGCTCGTGATCGTGAGCTGCGCGCTCGGACTCGCTGTTTATCGTTGATATCGCCCGATACCGACGGATACCGCTCGCTATCGTTGAACCGTTGAACCGGATTCGAAGAATCATGACACTCCGAAACATCATTGGCTTCATCGCCACGGCCCTCATCTTCGTCGTCGCCATCGCGGCCGGGCGCGTGCTCTGGGTCCACTACATGGACGAGCCGTGGACGCGCGACGGCCGCGTGCGCGCCGACGTGGTCAACATCGCCCCCGACGTCTCGGGCGCCGTGGTCGAGCTGCCCGTGCAGGACAACCAGTTCGTGCACAAGGGCGACCTGCTCATGCAGATCGATCCGTCGCACTACCAGATCGCCGTGGAGCAGGCACAGGCCGCCGTGGCCGCGCGCAAGGCCGAGCTCACCATGCGCCTCGACGACGCGAAGCGCCGCGCCGACATGGACAGCCTCGTCGTCTCGCAGGAGAGCCGCGAAAACGCCTCGCACACCGCGAACTCGGCCGAGGCGCAGTACGAACAGGCACTCGCCGCGCTCGACGCCGCGAAGCTCAACCTCGAACGCACGCGCGTGATCTCGCCCGTGGACGGCTACGTGACCAACCTGCAGGTGTTCAAGGGCGACTACGCGACCAGCGGCCAGGCGAAGCTCGCCGTGGTGGACAGCCATTCGTTCTGGGTCTACGGCTACTTCGAGGAAACCAGGCTGCCGCGCGTGAAGGTCGGCGACAAGGCCGAGATCAAGCTGATGAGCGGCGGCACGCTGGAGGGCCACGTGGAAAGCATTTCGCGCGGCATCTACGACCGCGACAATCCGCAAAGCCGCGAGCTCCTCGCCGATGTGAACCCCACCTTCAACTGGGTGCGCCTCGCGCAGCGCGTGCCGGTGCGCATCCATATCGACAAGGTGCCCGACGACATGATCCTCTCCGCCGGCACGACCTGCACGGTGGTCGTGAAGCCCGGGGCCTGAGCGGCCCGCACGCCTCCCCGGCAAGACGACGGCGCGCAGCCGTGGCGCAAAGCGCGGCATCATGGAGAACCCGCGTTGTCCGCGTCCATTGCGCTGCACTATGCTGCGGGATCCGGCCCCACGCGGCCGGCTGCCAGGGAGGAACGTCTTCATGAGCCGTTACCGCGACTTTCACCGCGCATCGATCGACCACCCCGAGGACTTCTGGCGCCGCGAGGCCGCACGCATCCACTGGGAAACACCGTTCGACACCGTGCTCTACCGCTCGAACCCGCCGTTCGCGCGCTGGTTCTGCGGCGGTCGCACGAACCTGTGCTTCAACGCGGTGGACCGCCATCTCGCCTCGCGTGCCGCGCAGAACGCGCTCGTCTATGTCTCGACCGAAACCGGCATCGAACGCCGCTACACCTACGCCGACCTCCATGCCGAAGTGAACCGCATGGCCGCCGTGATGCAGTCGCTGGGCGTCACGCGTGGCGCGCGCGTGCTGATCTATCTGCCGATGATTCCCGAGGCCGTGTTCGCGATGCTCGCCTGCGCGCGGCTCGGCGCGATCCATTCGGTGGTGTTCGGCGGCTTCGCGGCGCCATCGCTCGCAGCACGCATCGACGATGCGAAGCCGGCACTGATCGTCGCCGCCGACGCCGGCGCGCGCGGCGGCAAGGTGATCGACTACGCGCCGCTCGTGGACGAAGCGATGGCGCGTGCCCGGCACGCGCCGCCGCACGTGCTGCTGATCGACCGGCAACTCGCGCCCGCCCGCCTGAAAGCGCCCTACATCGTCGATTACGAGCCGCTGCGCGAGCAGCACTACGAAGCGCACGTGCCCTGCGTGTGGCTCGAATCGAACGAGCCCTCGTACATCCTCTACACCTCGGGCACGACCGGCAAGCCCAAGGGCGTGCAGCGCGACGTGGGCGGCTACGCCGTGGCGCTCGCCGCCTCGATGGAATACATCTTCGAAGGCCGCGCGGGCGACACGATGTTTACGGCCTCGGATATCGGCTGGGTGGTGGGCCACAGCTACATCATCTATGCGCCGCTCCTCGCGGGCATGACGACCGTGATGTACGAGGGCACGCCCATCCGGCCCGACGGCGGCATCTGGTGGCGCCTCGTCGAACAGTGGCGCATCAACCTGATGTTCACCGCGCCGACCGCGATCCGCGTGCTCAAGAAGCAGGACCCGGCGCTGCTGCGCTCGGCCGATCTGTCCAGCCTGCGCACGCTGTTCCTCGCGGGCGAGCCGCTCGACGAACCCACGGCCACGTGGATCTCAGAGGCGCTCGCCAAGCCCGTGGTCGACAACTACTGGCAGACCGAAACCGGCTGGCCGATGCTCGCGATCCAGCACGGCGTGGAAGCGCTGCCGCAGAAGCTCGGCTCGCCCGGCGTGCCGGTGTACGGCTACGACCTGAAGCTGCGCAACGAACAGACGGGCGAGCTGTGCGCGGCGGGTGAAAAAGGCGTGATCACGCTCGGCTACCCGCTGCCGCCGGGCTGCATGCAAACCGTGTGGGGCGACGACGCGCGCTTCGTGAAAACCTACTGGGAGAGCGTGCCGGGCCACACGGTGTATTCGACCTTCGACTGGGGCGTGCAGGACGCCGACGGCTACGTGACGATCCTCGGCCGCACCGACGACGTCATCAACGTCGCGGGCCACCGGCTCGGCACGCGCGAGATCGAAGAGGCGATCTCCTCGCATGCGGCGGTCGCGGAAGTGGCCGTGGTGGGCGTCAACGACGCGGTGAAGGGCCAGGCCGCGCTGGCGTTCGTCGTGCTGCGCGACGCGGGGGCCGCCGCCGATCCGCAGGCAGCACAGACGCTCGAAGCGGCGATTGCCGCGACCGTGGACCGCCAGCTCGGCGCAATCGCGCGGCCGGCGCGCGTGCATTTCGTCGGGCTCCTGCCGAAAACGCGCTCGGGCAAGCTGCTGCGGCGCGCGATTGCAGCGCTCGCCGAAGGGCGCGACCCGGGCGATCTGCCGACGATCGAGGATCCGTCGGCGCTCCAGCAAGTGCGCGACGCGGTGGCCGGAGCGGCTTAGCGGACAGCGGCTTAGTGGATTAACGGCTTAACGCGCCGCCGCGGCGTAAGCGGCGAGAAAACGCTTGAGCACGCCGCTCGAATACGTGCCGGCGATATCGGTAAGGAAGGTAGTGAACGACGTGCTTGCGTGTTCGTCGGCGGTATCGGAAATGGTGCGCACCACGGCGCACGGCAAGCCGTATTCGTGACACACCTGGGCGATGGCCGCGCCCTCCATCTCCACGGCCAGGGCGTCCGGCAGCGCGGCGCGCAAGGCACCCACGGCCTGCGCGCTCGCCACGAACTGATCGCCGCTGATCACGAGACCGCGATGCACGCCCGGCAGATGCCCGGTCTGAAAACGCCCGGCCAGCGCCGCGCCTTCTTCCGCGACGAACCGCTCGCAGGCGTCGGCGAGCGCCACGGAAAGCGCCGGGTCGGCGTCGAAGCGCGCGCGGTCGAGCAGAGGAATCTCGAAGCGGGGAAAGAGCGGCTCGGCATTCATATCGTGCTGAAGCAGCGTCTCGCCCACCACGATGTCGCCCACCCGCACCGCCGGCCCGACACCGCCCGCCACGCCGGTGAACACGAGCGCCTTCACGTCGAATGCATGGATCAGCGCGCTCGCCGTGGCGGCCGCCGCTACTTTGCCGATGCGCGCAAGCGTCACGACGCACGGCACGCCGTGCACGGTACCCACGTGATAGTCGCGCTGACCCAAAGTGCGGGTGACGACGCCGGATTCGGCGCGCATCGTCGCGAGCAGGTCGCCCAGTTCCTCAGGCAGCGCGGCGAGCACGCCGAGCGCACGCGTAGGATTCATCGTTCGATTTTTCCGTGAAGGTTGCAGAAGCAGGTTTCAAAGAACACAAAAACTGCGAACGCTGCGAAGGCCGCGCTCACTCCACCGCTTGCAGCTTGGCCACCGCGAGCGCCAGCCACTTTTCGCCGTGGCGCTTGAAGCGCACCTGGGCCTTCGCATCGGCGCCGCTGCCTTCGAGCGCCGTGACCGTGCCCTCGCCGAACTTCGTGTGGAATACCTGCTGCCCCACGCGAAAGCCCGCGTCGGCGGCCCGCTGCTCGTTCGCGAACGACGGCAGCGGCGCCGTGTCGGGAACATAGGCGTCGCGCCCGCCCGAACTCCTGCCGCCCTCGCCGCCCGAGCCCGAGCGCGCGAACCAGTCGCGGCCCCAGCCCGCGTTATCGGAGCGGCCGCCCCAGCGCGCGCCCGCCTCGACCTTCGGCGTGAGCCACTTGAGCGTTTCCTGCGGCAGTTCGTCGAAAAAGCGCGAGCGCACGTTGTAACGCGTCTGGCCATGCAACAGGCGGCTCTGCGCGAACGACAGATAGAGCCGCTCCTTCGCGCGCGTGATCGCCACGTACATCAGACGCCGCTCTTCCTCGAGGCCGTCGGCCTCCATCGCGCTGTTCTCGTGCGGGAACAGGCCCTCTTCGAGCCCGGTGATGAACACCGCCGTGAATTCGAGACCCTTGGCGGCATGCACCGTCATGAGCTGCACGGCGTCCTGACCCGCCTGCGCCTGGTTGTCGCCCGCCTCGAGCGACGCGTGCGAGAGGAAACCCGCCAGCGGCGTCATCACATCGGGATTCTGCGCCGGGTCCGTGATCGCGGGCGCGTCGAGCACCTGCACTTCGCCGTCGTCGGAGACGATCTCCAACGCGGCCGAGGCGCCCCGGCGCAGCGGAATCGAACGTGCGGGCGTGTCGAGGCCATAACCCTCCTCGCTCACGAACGCCGTGGCCGCGTTGACGAGTTCCTGCAAGTTCTCGAGCCGGTCCTGGCCTTCGCGCTCGTTCTGGTAGAAGTCGGCGAGACCGCTCATGCGCACCGTGTACTCCACCGTCTCGGGCAGGCTCAGCTGCGCCGTTTCCGCGCGCATCTTCGCGACCAGGTTCGCGAACGACGCGAGGCTCGAACCGGCCTTGCCCGTCACGTAGGGAATCGCGGCCGCCATCGAGCAGTTGTAAAGACGCGCCGCGTCGGCCAGTTGCTCGATCGAGCGCGCGCCGATGCCGCGCGTCGGGAAGTTCACGACGCGCGCGAGAGCGGTGTCGTCGTTCGGGTTGTCGATGAGGCGCAGATACGCGAGCGCGTGCTTCACTTCCTGGCGCTCGAAGAAGCGCAGGCCGCCATACACCTTGTACGGCACGCCCGCATTCACGAGCGTGTGCTCGATGGTGCGCGACTGCGCGTTGCTGCGATAGAGCACCGCGATCTCGTTGCGCGCGAGGCCCTGATTGATGAGCGCGCGAATCTCCTCGATGATCCAGCCCGCCTCCTGCGAATCGGTGGCGGCTTCGTAGACGCGCACCGGCTCGCCGTGGCCCGCGTCGGTGCGCAGGTTCTTGCCGAGGCGGCGCGAGTTGTGCGCGATCAGATGGTTGGCCGCATCGAGAATATGGCCGTGCGAGCGGTAGTTCTGCTCGAGCTTGATCATGTGCTTCACGCGGAACTCGTTCTCGAAGTCGCGCATGTTGCCCACGTTCGCGCCGCGGAACGCGTAGATCGACTGGTCGTCGTCGCCCACGGCGAAGATCGCGTTGTTCGCGCCCGCCAGCAGCTTGAGCCAGGCGTACTGCAGCTTGTTGGTGTCCTGGAACTCGTCGACGAGGATGTCGCGAAAGCGCGCCTGATAGTGCGCGCGCAGCGGCAGATTGTGCGCGAGCAGCTCATAGCAGCGCAGCAGCAGCTCCGCGAAATCGACCACGCCCTCGCGCTGGCATTGCTGGTCGTAGGCCTCGTAGAGTTCGACGAACTTGCGGTTGAAGTCGTCGGTCACGTCCACGTCCTTCGGCCGCAGGCCCTGCTCCTTCGCGTTGTTGATGAAGTACTGCAGGTTCTTCGGCGGATACTTCTCGTCGTCGACGTTCAGGCCCTTCATCAGCCGCTTGAGCGCCGAAAGCTGGTCGGCCGTGTCGAGAATCTGGAAGGTCTGCGGCAAGCCCGCGTCGCGGTAATGCGCGCGCAGCATGCGGTTGCACAGGCCGTGGAAGGTGCCGATCCACATGCCGCGCGTGTCGATGGGCAGGAGCGCCTGCAGGCGCCCCACCATTTCGCGCGCGGCCTTGTTCGTGAAGGTCACGGCGAGGATCGTCATCGGCGAGGCGAGGCCCTGCTGGATCAGCCACGCGATGCGCGTGATCAGCACGCGCGTCTTGCCGCTGCCGGCCCCGGCCAGAATGAGCGCCGGTTCGTTCGGCAACGTGACGGCGGCGTGTTGTTCGGGGTTCAGGTTCGCGAGCAGGTCGGGCATGGGGTGCGCAGGTATCAGGGAGGCAAGATGCGCGCAGCAAGGCGCGCCGGTGCGGGACCGACCGTCATTATAAGTCGCCCCTCACCGCCCTGCCGCCCGCGGCCGGAGACAATCTGCCGCCGGCCCCAGACGCGAGGCGCCCACGGCTTCGGGCACAACGCGCCTGCGGCGCAGGCGCGAAAATCCGCCGCCCGGCCGGCCCTGCCCCTCTGCTGGCGCGGTGCCATGGGCACTTCCCCTTATAATTGATGGTTTCCGCATCCATTTTTTCGGCAGATTCCACCCATGAGCGACAGCACGCTAGCGAAAAGCTTCGAGCCCCAGACGATCGAGGCCCACTGGGGCCCCGAATGGGAGCGCCGCGGCTACGCCGCGGCGACCTTCACGCCCGGCCGCAACAACTTCTCGATCCAGCTGCCGCCGCCCAACGTCACGGGCACGCTGCACATGGGCCATGCGTTCAACCAGACGATCATGGACGGCCTCGCGCGCTATCACCGCATGCTCGGCGACAACACACTGTGGGTCCCCGGCACTGACCACGCGGGCATCGCCACGCAGATCGTGGTGGAGCGCCAGCTCGACGCCCAGAAGATTTCGCGCCACGACCTCGGCCGCGAGCAGTTCGTCGAGCGCGTCTGGGAGTGGAAGCAGAAATCGGGCTCGACCATCACGAACCAGGTCCGGCGCCTCGGCGCCTCGATCGACTGGTCGCGCGAGTACTTCACGATGGACGACAAGATGTCGGCCGCCGTGCGCGACGTGTTCGTGCGCCTCTACGAACAGGGCCTCATCTACCGCGGCAAGCGCCTCGTGAACTGGGATCCAGTGCTGCTCACCGCCGTCTCGGACCTGGAAGTGGCGAGCGAAGAGGAAGCGGGCCATTTGTGGCACCTGCGCTACCCGCTCGCGGACGGCTCGGGCCATCTGACGGTCGCCACCACGCGCCCGGAAACCATGCTCGGCGACACGGCCGTGATGGTCCACCCCGAAGACGAGCGCTATGCGCACCTGATCGGCAAGAGGGTGAAGCTGCCGCTCACCGACCGCGAAATCCCCGTGATCGCCGACGAATACGTGGACCGCGAGTTCGGCACGGGCGTCGTGAAGGTCACGCCCGCGCACGACTTCAACGACTACCAGGTGGGCCAGCGCCACGGCCTGCCGATGATCGAGATCCTCACGCTCGACGCGAAGATCAACGACAACGCGCCCGAGAAGTATCGCGGCCTCGACCGCTTCGAGGCCCGCAAGCAGGTGGTGGCCGACTTCGAGGCGGCGGGCCTGCTCGAATCGGTGCAACCGCACAAGCTGATGGTGCCGCGCGGCGACCGCACGGGCGTGGTGATCGAGCCGATGCTGACCGACCAGTGGTTCGTCGCGATGAGCAAGCCGGCGCCCGAGGGCACGTTCAACCCGGGCAAGTCGATCGCCGAAACCGCGCTCGACGTGGTGCGCAGCGGCGAGATCAAGTTCGTGCCGGAGAACTGGACCACCACCTACTACCAGTGGCTCGAGAACATCCAGGACTGGTGCATCTCGCGCCAGCTCTGGTGGGGCCACCAGATCCCGGCGTGGTACGGCGAAAACGGCGAGATCTTCGTCGCGAAGAGCGAGGAAGAGGCGCGCGCGAAGGCCGACGCCCAGGGTTATCAAGGCTCGCTCAGGCGCGACGAAGACGTGCTCGACACGTGGTTCTCCTCCGCGATGGTGCCGTTCTCGTCGCTCGGCTGGCCGCAGGAGACGCCCGAGCTGAAGGCGTTCCTGCCCTCCTCCGTGCTGGTGACGGGCTTCGACATCATCTTCTTCTGGGTGGCGCGCATGGTCATGATGACCACGCACTTCACCGGCAAGGTGCCGTTCGGCACCGTGTACGTGCACGGGCTCGTGCGCGACGCCGAAGGCCAGAAGATGTCGAAGAGCAAGGGCAACACGCTCGACCCGATCGACATCGTCGACGGTATCGACCTCGAAGCGCTCGTCGCCAAGCGCACCACGGGCCTCATGAACCCGAAGCAGGCCGCCAGCATCGAGAAGAAGACGCGCAAGGAATTTCCGGACGGCATCGCGTCGTTCGGCACCGATGCGCTGCGCTTCACGATGGCCTCGATGGCCACGCTCGGGCGCAACGTGAACTTCGACCTCGCGCGCTGCGAGGGCTACCGCAACTTCTGCAACAAGCTCTGGAACGCCACGCGCTTCGTGCTGATGAACTGCGAAGGCCACGACTGCGGCTTCGGCAAGCCCGAGCTGTGCGGCGCGGGCGACTGCGGCCCCGGCGGCTATCTCGACTTCTCGCAGGCCGACCGCTGGATCGTCTCGCTCCTGCAGCGCGTGGAAGCCGAAGTCGCGAAGGGTTTCGCCGACTATCGCTTCGACAATGTGGCCAATGCCCTGTACAAGTTCGTTTGGGACGAATACTGTGACTGGTATCTGGAACTCGCGAAGGTGCAGATCCAGACGGGCACGCCCGAGCAGCAGCGCGCCACGCGCCGCACGCTCCTGCGCGTGCTGGAGACGGTGCTGCGCCTCGCGCACCCGGTGATTCCGTTCATCACCGAAGCGCTGTGGCAAAAGGTGGCGCCACTTGCCGACAAGTATCCGCAAGGCGCGGCCGAGGGCGAGGCATCGATCATGATGCAGCCTTACCCGGTGGCCGAGCCGAAGAAGATCGACGAAGCCGCCGAACAGTGGACCGCCGACCTGAAGGCCGTGATCGATGCATGCCGCAACCTGCGCGGCGAGATGAATCTCTCGCCCGCCACGAAGGTGCCGCTGCTCGTGACGGGCAACGGCGAACGCCTCGCGAGCTTCGCGCCGTATGCGCAGGCGCTCGCGCGCCTCTCGGAGGTCCAGATCATCGCCGACGAGGCCGCGCTCGACGCCGCTTCGGCAGGCGCGCCGGTTGCTATCGTTGGAACGGACAAGCTCGTGCTGAAGGTGGAGATCGACGTGGCCGCCGAGCGCGAGCGGCTCGGCAAGGAAATCGCCCGCCTCACGAACGAAGTGACGAAGTGCGATGCCAAGCTGGGAAATGAAAGTTTTGTTGCAAAAGCGCCGCCGGCCGTGGTTGAACAGGAGCAAAAAAGGCTGGCAGAATTCCGGGCCACGCTGGAGAAGCTGACTGCCCAGCTGGCGCGGCTGCCTGCCTGATTCGCAACTGGCTGGCAACCGCGTAAAAGCGAGGGGCAGCCGGAAGCTGAGGGGCGATCCGGCCACAGAACAGGACCAGGACTAAAGACATGCTAAAAGTTACAAAGGCGGTATTTCCGGTAGCGGGCCTCGGCACGCGCTTCCTTCCCGCCACCAAGGCGAGCCCGAAGGAGATGCTGCCGATCGTCGACAAGCCGCTGATCCAGTACGCCGTCGAGGAAGCCGTGGCGGCCGGGATCACCGAGATGATCTTCGTGACCGGGCGCAGCAAGCGCGCGATCGAGGACCATTTCGACAAGTCCTACGAGATCGAGGCGGAGCTCGAGGCGCGCGGCAAGGCCAAGCTGCTGGAACTGGTCCGCAACATCAAGCCGAGCCACGTCGACTGCTTCTACGTGCGCCAGCCCGAAGCGCTGGGTCTCGGCCACGCCGTGCTGTGCGCCGAAAAGCTCGTGGGCGACAACCCGTTCGCCGTGATTCTCGCGGACGATCTGCTCTACGGCACGCCGCCCGTCATGCAGCAGATGGTGGAGGTGTTCGACCACTACCATAGCTCGGTGCTCGGCGTGGAAGAGATTCCGCCTTCGGAAACGCGCTCGTACGGCATCGTCGACGGCAAGGAGTGGGAAGACTCGATCGTCAAGCTTTCCGGCATCGTCGAAAAGCCGGCGCCCGAAGTCGCACCGTCGAACCTCGGCGTGGTGGGCCGCTACGTGCTCAAGCCGCGGATCTTCGACCACCTGCGCTCGATCAAGCCCGGCGCGGGCGGCGAGCTGCAACTGACCGATGCGATCCAGTCGCTCCTCGCCGACGAGCAGGTGCTGGCGTACAAGTACCACGGCACGCGCTTCGACTGCGGCAGCAAGCTGGGCTACCTGAAGGCGACCGTGGAGTTCGCGCTGCGCCACCCCGAGGTGGCCGCCGAATTCGCCGACTATCTGCACACGCGCAAGCCGACGATGGAAGGCTGAGCGCCCCTGGCGCTGCAAGCAAAATGGCCCGCATACGCGGGCCATTTTTCTGTGCCGGCCACCTTTCGCGAAAGCCGCCTGCACCAGACAGCGGCGGCCGGGCGCCGGATTTCAGCGCCGGCGCATCAGAAACACGAACGTCTTGTCCTGTTGCGTGCTCTCGACGATCTCGTTGCCGGTCTGCTTCGCGAACGCGGCAAAATCGCGCTGCGAGCCGGGGTCGGTGGCGAGGACCTTGAGAATCTGGCCGCTTTCCATATCGGCGAGCGCCTTCTTGGCGCGCAGGATCGGCAGCGGGCAGTTCAGCCCGCGCGCATCCACTTCCTTGTGAACCTGAATCTGCATCGGGGTTGGATCCTTCGGGGGAGGCGCCATACGCGGCGCTAGCGACAAGCGCTAATTCTACCGCAGGCGCGCGTGGCGCTCAGAGCGCCGCCCCGAAGGCCCGGCCATGCTCCACGCTCACAGCGTGACGGCCTGCCCCGTCTGCAACGACTGGCGCAGCGCCTGGCCGATGCGCGTGGCCTCCAGCGCGTCTTCCAGCGTCGCACCCTGCGCGGCGGCCGCACTGCGGCCCTGCCCCTCCTTGCGCTCGCGCACCGCCGACACGAACGCGTGCGCCTCCACGAGGAACGCCTCTTCGAAACGATCGAAGAAGGTGGGCGTGCATTCGCTGCGCACGCCGTGCGCGTCGTAGATCTCGACGCGGTTCGTGCGCGGGATATGCCCGATGGCGAGCGCGCCGGCCGTGCCGATCACCTCGCTCGACGTATCGTTGCCGTGCGCCATCGTGCGCGACGCATAAAACATGGCAAGGCCGCCGCCTTCGAACTCGCAGATCGCCACGCCGTTGTCCACGTCGCCCGCCGCGTGCAGGCCCTCGTGCAGCGCGATGGTGCCGCTCGCATAGACGCGCGTGGCGCGCGGCTTGCCGAGGAGCCAGCGCGCCACGTCGATGTCGTGCACCGTGCAGTCGAGGAAAATGCCGCCCGAGGTGGGCGCGAAACGCACGAAGAAGCCTTCGGGATCGTTGAGATCGCAGGTCTGCGAGCGCACGAGGAACGGCCGGCCGATCGCGCCCGCGCGCACCTTCGCCCAGGCGTCCTGATAGCTCGGATCGAAGCGCCGCATGAAGCCGATCGTGACCTGCTGGCCGTCGTAGCGCCGCGCCTCGGCCACCACGCGTTCGCATTCGGCCACGTCGAGCGAGAGCGGTTTCTCGCAGAACACGTGCTTGCCCGCGTGCAGCGCTTCGACGATCTGCTGCGCATGCAGCGCCGAGGGCGTGACGAGCCAGACGGCGTCGAGCGTGTCGTCGGCCAGCATCGCGGCGTAGTCCGCGTAAAGCCGTGCCGCGGGCAAGGCCTCGCGCGCCCACGCGAGATCGTCTTCGAGCGGGCTGCACGCCGCGGCGAGCGTGGCGCCCGGCACGCGAAAGGCCAGGTTCTGCGCGTGCCGCCGCCCCAGCCGCCCAAGTCCCGCCACGCCCACGCGCAACGGCCGAGCGTGCTGCCCGGGGTGTTCTGCTGCCTGCATCCTGCCTCTCCTCCAGTGTCCTGCTTCACGTCCGCTTCACGTCTGCTTCACGTCTGCGTCACGGCTGCCTCACACCTTCCTCACGCCCGAACGGACCGCACGAGCGGTCCTTCACCGGACTGCGCAGGTGCCCGCGCCGCTCTTGACCTCTGCCGCCGTGGCTCGCCTTTGCGGTTAACCGCCCACCTTCACCACACGCCCTTCGCGCCAGGACAGCGCCGCCGCCTCGGCAAGCTCGAGCGCCTTCAGCCCGTCCGCCACCGTCGTGCGCACCGGCGTGCCGTTCGTCACCGCGTCGTGGAAGTGCGCCATCTCGCTCGCATAGGCGGCGCGGTAACGCTCGAGGAAAAACGCCTCGGGCACGTCCTGCGACACCGCCTTCTTCGACCATGCCACTACTTCCGTAGGCTTCATGTTGCCGGCCTGCAGCATGCCCTCGCTGCCGAGAATCTCGAAACGCTGGTCGTAGCCGTAGGCCGCGCGCCGCGCCGTATTGATCTGGCACAGGCGCCCGCGCTTCGTGCGGATCGTCACCGCGGTCGAATCGATATCGCCCGCTTCGGCAATCGCCGGATCGGAGAGGCAACTGCCCGTGGCGTGCACCGTATCGGCTTCGTCGGCGAGTATCCAGCGGAAGATGTCGAAGTCGTGGATCAGCATGTCCTTGAAGATGCCGCCCGAGTGCTTGATGTACTCGACCGGCGGCGCGCCCGGATCGCGGCTCGTCACCACCAGCATCTCCGGCGTGCCGATCTCGCCCGCATCGAGACGCGCCTTGAGCGCCGCGAAGGTGGGATCGTAGCGGCGCTGAAAGCCGATCATCGCCACCACACCCGCGCGCGCTACCGCGTCGGCGCACAGGCGCGCCCGCTCGACGGTGAGATCGACGGGCTTTTCGCAGAAGATGTGCTTGCCCGCCGCCGCCGATTTCAGGATCAGTTCGGAGTGCGTATCGGTACTCGAACAGATCACGGTCGCGCCGATCGATGCATCGCCGAAAGCGCCGTCCACGTCGGCCACCTGCGCGCCGTGCTGCGCGGCCAGCGCCGCGGCGGCTTCGCGGTTCACGTCGATCACGTACTTGAGGCGCACGCCGGGCTGCCGCGCGAGATTCGCCGCGTGTATGCGCCCGATGCGGCCCGCGCCGAATACGGCTACGTCCAGCGTCTTGCCTGCTTGTTCAGTCATCGTATCCTCCAGTGTCGGTCGATTCTTCGACGTTCAGTTCGAGCCGGTACGCAAGCGCGATGAAAAGCGCCTGGCACAGGCAGAAAGTGCTCGTGAGCGAGCGGAACGCGAACGCGCTCCCCTCCTTCACGTAAAGCAGCGCGTTCGCGTGGCGCGCGAGCGGCGAAAGCTGGCTGTCGGTGATGACGAGGGTTTTCGCATGGTGCTGCTGCGCGACGCGCAGGCAGTACTGCGTTTCCTTGCCATACGGCGCGAAGCTGATGGCGATCACCACGTCGCCCTTCTTCACGCTGCGGATCTGCTCGTGATACATGCCGCCGAGACCGGAGACGAGATGCACGCGCTTTCTCGTGTGCTGCAGCGCGTAGACGATGTAACTCGCCACCGGGAACGAGCGCCGCACGCCGATCACATAGATGTTGTCGGCGGCTTCGAGCATCTTCACGGCTTCGTCGAACTGCGCGTCGTCGAGGCCCGCTTCGAGCTCGTCGAGGCCGCTGCGGCACGCGCCGATGAATTCGCGCGCTACCGCCCCGCCCAGATCCGGGCTCGCCTTGCCTTCCTTCTCGTCGATCAGTTGCCGGATGCGCTGCTGATAGCTCGTCGCCGACGCCCCCTGTCCCGCATAGGCCTGGCGGAACACCGCCTGCAGGTCCGAAAAGCCGGAGAAGCCGAAGCGCTGCGCGAAGCGCACCACGGCGGACGGATGCACGCCGCAGCTCGCCGCGATGTCGCTCGTGCGGTCCATCATCACGCTCGCGCGGTTCTGCTCGATGTAGGTGGCGACGCTCTTCAACTGCCGCGGCAGCGCCTCGTAATCGTGCGCGATGCGCTGCATCAATTCCTCGACGCCCGGTGCGGCGTCGGTTGTCTCGTCCGTCATGGTCGTTTTTCCTTGCTCCTTGCCGCAATGCCGCAAAACCCTTGCCGGGCGGGGCTCTCACGACATGTCGACGCTGCCGATTATAGGAAGCCCCGCACACAAATGGAACAGATTTTCCATTTTTATTTGCAATGAAATTTCTGTTGCATCCTGTCTGCCGATCGCCTAATCTTGTCGATGAGCGGGACGGCATGGACTCGCGAAGCCGTCCGGTTCATCCCTAAAAACGAAAGACCGAGAAAGGTGGAGACAATGACTCAACGCAAGGGCAAGGCAAGGTTTGCGCGGCTCGCCGCGGCGCTCGCACTCGCAACAGGCCTCGCCGCCGCAGGCACGCCGGCGGCCCAGGCGGCCGACGCGCACTTCGTGCTGATCAGCCACGCGCCGGATTCGGATTCGTGGTGGAACACGATCAAGAACGCGATCAAACAGGCCGACGAAGACTTCAACGTCGAAACCGACTACCGCAATCCCCCCAACGGCGACATCGCCGACATGGCGCGCCTGATCGAGCAGGCCGCCGCGCGCAACTACGACGGCGTGATCACGACCATCGCCGACTTCGACGTGCTCAAGAGCTCCATCAAGAAGGTCACGGACAAGCACATTCCGCTCGTGACCATCAACTCCGGCACCGAAGAGCAGAGCCAGCAGCTGGGCGCGATCATGCACGTGGGCCAGCCCGAATACGTGGCGGGCCACGCCGCCGGCGAAAAAGCCAAGGCCGCGGGCGTGAAGTCGTTCCTGTGCGTGAACCACATCGCCACCAACACCGTCTCGTTCGAACGCTGCCGCGGCTTTGCCGACGCCATCGGCGTGGACTACAAGACCTCGACGATCGACTCGGGCCAGGACCCGACGGAAATCCAGTCGAAGGTGAGCGCCTATCTGCGCAACCACCCGAACACGGGCGCGATCCTCACGCTCGGTCCGGTGCCGGCGGCAGCGTCGCTCAAGGCCGTCCAGCAGATGGGCCTCGCGGGCAAGATCTACTTCTGCACCTTCGACTTCTCCGACGACATCGCCAAGGCGATCCAGGCCGGCACGATCCAGTTCGCCATCGACCAGCAGCCGTATCTGCAGGGCTATATCCCGGTGGCCGTGCTCGCGATCGTGAAGAAGGAGCACACCACGGACCCCGTGAAGATCCGCCAGATCCTGCAGGCCAATCCGAAGTTCCAGCAGCGCCTCGAAACCTATGGCCTGCAGCCGTCGTACGGTCCGCGTGACATCCGCTCGGGCCCGGGCTTCATCACGAAGGAGAACATCGACAAGGTCATCAAGTACGCGGGTCAGTACCGTTGATCGCTGAGTGATCGCTTAACGATCACTGAGTACTCGCATCGATGTAAAGCAGCACGGTTTTTCGTCAGCCACGCGCGGCGACGGTTCGCCCCTCGCGATATCCGCTTCGCCTTTCGCTCACCGCGCCGCGCGCTCTTTCACCGGTACGCCGCCACTGCGCCCCCTGCCCCGTTGCGACATGCAGCCGGGCGGCGTACCGGGCATCGGACATTGCAAGGGATCCGGGCAAGCGCCAAGGCACTTGCCGGAATCCACCGTTCTACGTGGGACCGGAGTAAGCGCTAAAGCGCCAACTCCGGTCGACAAAGGAGACATCATGGGTGTAGCCGGCAAACACTTCCCCTCGCATTCCCAGGACGGCAGCGCGCAGGACGGCGCGACGCCGCCCCCGGCGGGGACCGGCGCCGCGGACGAACGCGTGCGCCGCGAATCCTGGTTCGGCCATCTGCTCGGCCGGCCCGAATTCGCCGCGATTTCCGGCACCGTGCTCATCTTCGCCGTGTTCGCCATCGGCGCGGGCGGCTCGGGCATGTTCGATCTCGACGGCGTGATGAACTGGTCGCAGGTCGCCGCCTACCTGGGCATCCTCTCGGTCGGCGCGTGCCTGCTCATGATCGCCGGCGAGTTCGACCTCTCCATCGGTTCGATGATCGGCTTCGCCGGGATGATGGTCGCCATTCCGACCATGTACTTCCACTGGCCCATCGCGCTCTCGATCCTGTTCGCGTTCGCGGGCTGCACCGCGCTCGGCGCGCTCAACGGCTATCTCGTGATGCGCACGCGCCTGCCCTCGTTCATCGTGACGCTCGCGTTCATGTTCATCCTGCGCGGCCTCACGCTCGCGCTCTCGATCATGTTCGCCGATCGCACCATCGTCTCCGGCGTGGGCGACGTCGCCAAGGACGACTACCTGACCAACCTGCTCTTTCACGGCACCGCGTTCAAGGGCCTCTTCGTGGCGCTCGCCCACATGGGCATCGGCAAGATGCTCGACAACGGCCAGCCGCTCGTGCCGGGCGTACCGAAAGTGATCCTCTGGTGGTTCGTGCTCACCGCCATCGGCGCCTTCGTGCTCGCCAAGACCCGCTACGGCAACTGGATCCTCGCCGTGGGCGGCGACGCCAACGCCGCCAAGAACGTGGGCGTGCCGGTCAAGCGCATCAAGATCTCGCTCTTCATGCTCACCGCGTTCTGCTCGTGCCTGTTCGCCGTGCTGCAGGTGTGCGACATCGGCTCGGCCGCCGCCGACCGCGGTCTGCAGAAGGAGTTCGAAGCGATCATCGCCGCGGTGATCGGCGGCACGCTGCTCACGGGCGGCTACGGCTCGGTGATCGGCGCTGCATTCGGCGCGCTGATCTTCGGCGTCGTGCAGATCGGCATCACCTACACGAACATCGACTCGGACTGGTTCCGCGTGTTCCTCGGCATGATGCTGCTCATGGCCGTGCTCTTCAATCACTATGTGCGCCGCCGCGTCGCGCAGTCGTAATCCGGAGGCTCCCATGTCCGATACCCCCAACGCAGCGTCCCCCGATACCATCCTCGCGCTCGAAGACGTCAGCAAGTACTTCGGCAAGGTCATCGCGCTCAACGGCGTGACACTACGCCTGAAGCGCGGCGAAGTGCACTGCCTGCTCGGCGACAACGGCGCCGGTAAATCGACGCTCATCAAGACGCTCGCGGGCGTGCACCAGCCCACCTCGGGCCAGTACCTCGTCGACGGCAAGCCGGTGCGGTTCGAGTCGCCCAAGGACGCGCTCGATCTCGGCATCGCCACCGTCTATCAGGATCTCGCGCTCGTGCCGCTGCTCTCGGTGGCGCGCAACTTCTTCATGGGCCGCGAGCCGCAGAAGAAACTCTTCGGGTTCCTCAACGTAATGGATCTCGATTCGAGCGCGCAGATCGCAAAGGACCGGCTTGCCGAAATGGGCATTCACGTGCGCGACCCGCACCAGGCCATCGGCACGATGTCGGGCGGCGAGCGCCAGTGTCTCGCCATCGCCCGCGCGATCCACTTCGGCGCCCGCGTGCTGATCCTCGACGAGCCCACGGCCGCGCTCGGCGTGAAGCAAAGCTTCAACGTGCTCAAGCTGATTCACGCCGCGCGCGCGAAAGGCATCTCGGTGATCTTCATCACCCACAACGTCCACCACGCCTACCCCATCGGCGACTCGTTCACGCTGCTCAATCGCGGCCGCTCGCTCGGCACCTATACGAAAGAGACCATCAGCAAGAACGAAGTGCTCGACATGATGGCGGGCGGCGCGGAGATGCAGAAGATGATCGCGGAACTCGACGGCGCCACCATCTGAGCGCGGCACGACGGCACGAATTCAACAGGAATGCATATGGCAATCACCCGTTCAACCGCCACGCCGGCCGAAAGCGGCCCGGGCCCGGGCCGCTTCGCGCCCGGCAAGACGCGCGACATCATCTGCCTCGGCCGCCTCGGCGTGGATCTCTACGCGCAGCAGGTGGGCGCGCGTCTGGAAGACGTCTCGACCTTCGCGAAGTACCTGGGCGGATCGTCGGCGAACATCGCGTTCGGCTGCGCGCGGCTCGGCCTCAAGTCGGCCATGCTCACGCGCGTGGGCGACGACCACATGGGCCGCTTTCTGCTGGAAACGCTCGCGAAGGAAGGCTGCGACACGAGCCACGTGCGCGTGGACCACGAACGCCTGACCGCGCTCGTGCTGCTCGGCATCAAGGACCGCGACACGTTCCCGCTGATCTTCTATCGCGAGGACTGCGCCGACATGGCCGTCGATGCGCGCGACTTCGACGAGGCATTCATCGCTTCTTCCAGGGCGCTCCTCATCACCGGCACGCACTTTTCGACCGAGCAGGTGAACCGGACAAGCCTCACCGCGCTCGACTACGCGCGCCGCAACAATGTGCGCACCGTGCTCGACATCGATTACCGGCCCGTGCTGTGGGGCCTCACCGGCAAGGCCGACGGCGAGACGCGCTTCGTCGCGAGCGAGGGCGTTTCCGCGCACCTGCAGCGCATCCTGCCGCTCTTCGATCTCGTGATCGGCACGGAAGAGGAGTTCCGCATCGCGGGCGGCAAGGAGTCGCTCATCGACGCGCTCGCACGCGTGCGCGAGGTGACGGATGCCACGCTGCTCGTCAAGCGCGGGCCGCTCGGCTGCCAGATCGTCGAGGGCGCCGTGCCCGCCTCGCTCGAGGCGCTGCCGATGCAGCGCGGCGTGGAGGTGGACGTGCTCAACGTGCTCGGCGCCGGCGACGCGTTTGCCTCGGGCTTTCTCTCGGGCTGGCTGCGCGATGCGCCGCTCGACGACTGCGCGAGCGCCGCGAACGCGTGCGGCGCGCTCGTCGTGTCGCGCCACGGCTGCGCGCCGGCCATGCCGACACCTGCCGAGCTCGACTACTTCCTGCGCGAAGCCGCCGCCGACCCGGTGCGCATGCGCCGCCCCGACCGCGACGCGACGCTTGCGCGCCTGCATCGCGTAACGCCCGCGCGCACGCCGCGCGACGAAGTGCTGGGCTTCGCCTTCGACCATCGCAACCAGTTCTTCGACCTCGCGCAGCAGACCGGCGCAGACGAGGCGCGCATTTCGAAGCTGAAGAATCTTTTCGTCGAAGCGGTCGCGCAGACCGAGCGCGCGCTCGACCTGCAAGGCCGCATCGGCGTGCTGATCGACGACCGCTACGGCCAGGATGCGCTCAATGCCGCGACTGGGCGCGGCTGGTGGATCGGCCGGCCGGTAGAGCTGCCCGGATCGAATCCGCTCGTCTTCGACCACGGCCGCTCGATCGGCACGACGCTCGCCGCCTGGCCCATCGGCCATACGGTGAAATGCCTCGTGCAGTTCCATCCCGACGATCCCGTCGAGCAGCGCATCGAACAGGAGTCCCAACTTCGTGCGCTCTACGACGCCGTGCAGGTAAGCGGCCACGAGTTGCTGCTCGAAGTGATTCCGCCGAAGCGCGACGGCGTACCGAACGCGCCCGACACCCTCTATCGCGCACTCAAGCGCCTCTACAACATCGGCCTCTACCCCGAGTGGTGGAAGCTCGAACCGGTGGATGCCGCGCAGTGGCAAGCCATCGACGCGCTGATCGCCGAACGCGACCCGCACTGTCGCGGCGTGGTGCTGCTCGGTCTTTCCGCGCCGGTGGACCAGCTGGTGGAGGGCTTCCGGCTCGCCGCGCAATCGGCCACGTGCCGTGGCTTTACCGTGGGCCGCACGATCTTCTACGAGCCGAGCCTCGCATGGCTTGCCGGCGAAATCGGCGACGACGCACTGATCGCCCGCGTGCGCGGCACCTTCGAAACGCTGATCGCCGCGTGGCGTTCGAGCCGCGCGGGCGCGCAATCCGGCGCCCCGGCCGCGGCGCTCACGCGCGAGGAGAAAGCAGCATGAACCAGCGCATTGTTCCCGTCGCGCAGGAGAGCCACCCGGAGAGTCACCCGGGCCACGTGGGCGCCCAGCACGCCGCGCCCGGCCCCACCGTGCGCCTGACCGCCGCGCAGGCGCTCGTGCGCTATCTCGCCGCGCAGCGCGTGGCCTGCGAAGACGGCTCGGGCCGCACCGAGCCGCTCTTCGGCGGCGTATTCGCGATCTTCGGCCACGGCAACGTGGCCGGTCTCGGCGAGGCGCTCTATCACTGGCGCCACGAACTGCCGACGCTGCGCGCGCACAACGAGCAGGCGATGGCGCACAGCGCGATCGCCTACGCGAAGGCGCATTTCCGCCGCCGCATGATGGCCGTGACCACTTCGATCGGCCCGGGCGCGACGAACCTCGTCACCGCCGCGGCGCTCGCGCATGTCAACCGGCTGCCGCTCCTGCTGCTCCCCGGCGACATCTTCGTCTCGCGCGAGCCCGACCCGGTGCTGCAACAGATCGAGGACCTGCACGACGGCGGCCTCTCCGCGAACGACGCACTCAAGCCCGTGTCGCGCTATTTCGACCGCATCGTGCATCCCGCGCAACTGCTTACCGCCCTGCCGCGCGCGCTGCGCGTGCTCACCGATGCGGCGCTGTGCGGCCCCGTCACGCTGGCACTGCCGCAGGACGTGCAGGCCACCGCCTGGGACTATCCGGCGAGTTTCTTCACGCCGCGTCTCGTGTCTTTCCATGCGCCCGCCCCGGTGCAAGCCGAGATCGACGCCGCGCTCGCGCAGCTCACGCGCGCGAAGCGGCCCTTGATCGTCGCGGGCGGCGGCGTACTGTATTCGCGCGCCTCGGAAGCCTTGCAGGCGCTCGCTGCGGCCCGCGGCATTCCGGTCGCGGAGACCCAGGCAGGCAAAGGCGCGCTCGCATGGGACGACCCGCTCAACGTGGGCGCGCTTGGCGTGACGGGCTCGCCCGCCGCGAACGCGCTCGCGCACGAAGCCGACTGCATCCTCGCGGTCGGCACGCGGCTGCAGGACTTCACCACCGGCTCGAATTCGCTCTTCCAGCATGCGCACGTGATCGGCGTGAACGCCAACGGCTTCGACGCGCTCAAGCACAACGCCCTCACGGTGCAGGCCGACGCCCGTCTCGCCGTCTCGGCGCTCGGCGAGGAGCTCGCCGACTGGTGCGCCGAGGCCGACTGGACCGCGCGCGCCCTCTTGCAGGCCACCGAATGGCGCGAGCGGGTCCAGCAACTCACGCATTCGCCGCAAGAGCGCAATACCCTGCCCTACGACGCCGATGTGATCGGCGCCGTGCAGCGTTCGTCGAGCCGCTCGCCCACCGACGACATCGTGGTCTGCGCGGCCGGCACGCTGCCCGCCGAACTGCACAAGCTCTGGCGCGCGGGACGGCCAGGCGCATATCACGTCGAGTACGGCTATTCGTGCATGGGCTACGAGATCGCGGGAGGCCTGGGCGCGAAGCTCGCGCGGCCCGAACGCGAAGTGATCGTGATGGTGGGCGACGGCAGCTATCTGATGATGAACAGCGAGATCGCCACGTCGGTGATGCTCGGCGCGAAGCTCATCATCGTCGTGCTCGACAACCGCGGCTATGGCTGCATCAACCGCTTGCAGCAGGCCTGCGGCGGCGCCCCGTTCAACAACCTCTTCGACGACTGCGCGCAGGGGCCGCTGGGCGCCCCGCGCATCGACTTCGCCTCGCATGCGCGCTCGCTCGGCGCGCAGGCGGAGCATGTCGCGAACGTCGCCGAACTCGAAGCGGCCATGCAGCGCGCGCGGGCCGCCACGCGCACCTACCTCATCAGCATCGACACCGACCCCGCCCGCACGACCGAAGACGGCGGCTGGTGGTGGGAAGTGGCGGTGCCCGAGGTGTCCGCCCGCACGGCCGTGCGCGAAGCGCGCGAACACTACGACGAGCGTCTCGCGCAGCGCATCCGCCGCGAAGAACCGACAACGAACGCGGACGACGACGCGCAGGACGGCGGCCAGTGAAGATGGCAACCGCAATGGCACATGCAATGGCAACAGCAAAACCGGTCAAGCTTGAGGAGCGCATATGAGCGCATTTGACGTACGCATCGGCATCAATCCGCTTTCGTGGATGAACGACGACCTGCCTTCGCTCGGCGGCGAAACCCCGCTCGAAGTCGCGCTGACCGAGGGCCGCGAGATCGGCTACGAAGGCTTCGAGCTCGGCAACAAGTTCCCGCGCGAGCCGCAGGCGCTCAAGGCCCTGCTCGCGCAATACGATCTCTCGCTCGTCTCCGGCTGGTACTCGGGCATGCTCGCGCAGCGCAGCGTCGAAGCAGAGATGGCCGCCGTGGACAAGCACCTCGATCTGCTCGCGCAGAACGGCGCAACGGTGATGGTCTACGGCGAAGTCGCCGATTCGATCCAGGGCGCGCCGCGCCCGCTGTACCAGCGTCCGCGCTTTTTCAGCGAGGCACAGTGGGACGCCTACTCGGCGCGCGTGGACGCGTTCGCGAAGCACACGCTCTCGCGCGGCGTGCGGCTCGCCTATCATCATCACATGGGCGCCTATGTCGAAACGCCGGCCGACGTGGACAAGCTGATGGCGCGCACGAGCGACGCGGTGGGCCTCCTGTTCGACGCGGGCCACATCACCTTCGCAGGCGGCGACCCCGCCGTCGAACTCGACAAGCACATCGCCCGCGTGTGCCACGTGCACTGCAAGGACGTGCGCCCTGCCGTCATCAAGCTCGCGCGCAATCGCAACTGGAGCTTCCTCGACGCGGTGCTCGCCGGCGCGTTCACGGTGCCCGGCGACGGCGCCGTCGATTTCCCGGCCATCATCGAGCGCCTCAAGCGGCACGGCTATCGCGGCTGGCTCGTGGTGGAAGCCGAACAGGATCCCGTGGTCGCGCCTTCGTATGCGTATGCACAGAAGGGCTATCGCACGCTGCGCGCGCTCGTCGACGCGCCGCTGCAGACCGCGGAAAAGGCAACGAAGGAGGCAGCATGACTCTGCTCGTGAAAGCCGCGCGCGAAGGCCAGACCATCGCGCGCGTCACGCCCGCCACGGCGGGCTGGCGTTACGTGGGCTTCGCCGCCTACCGGCTCGCCGAGGGCGACGTTGTTTACGTGCACGAAATAGGCCGCGAAAGCTGCATCGTCGTGCTGTCGGGCGCCGTGGATATCGAAGCCGGCGGCGAGCGGTGGTCGAGCCTCGGCTCGCGCGACAGCGTGTTCGAGGATGCCGCGCCTTACGCGCTCTACCTGCCGCCGGGCGTGCGAGCCACGGTACGCGCGACGCGTGCCGCCGAGGTGGGCGTCGCGACGGCGCCGGCCACGGGCACGCTGCCCGTGCGCCTGATCGAACCGGCGCAGATGAAGCGTTCGACGCGCGGCAAGAACCAGAATACACGCTACGTCTGCGACATTCTTCCGCAAACCGAGCCCGCCGAATCGCTGCTCGTGGTGGAGGTGCGCACGCCCTCAGGGCATTCGTCGAGCTATCCGCCGCACAAGCACGATGCCGACCGGCTGCCGCAGGAAAGCGCGCTGGAAGAGACCTACTATCACCGGCTGAGCCCGCCGCAGGGCTTCGCGTTCCAGCGCGTCTACACCGACGCGCGCGACCTCGACGAAACCCTGGCCGTGGAGGACCACGACGTGGTGAAGGTGCCGCGCGGCTACCACCCGGTGGTGGTGCCCTACGGTTACGACTCGTACTACCTGAACGTGATGGCCGGGCCGCGCCGCGAGTGGCACTTCCATAATGATCCCGCGCACGAGTGGATCATCGAGCGCGACGCGAAGTGAGCGTCCGGTCTTGCGTCCAATGAGAAACGCCGCCCGAAAGGCGGCGTTTGTCGTTCAAGGCGAGTTCATCGCAACATGCAGGCTCAAGCCAGCCGGAACTTCCCGACGAGGCGCTTGAGCGCCTTCGCCTGATCGTCGAGCGACTGCGCCGCGGCCGTCGCCTCTTCCACGAGCGCCGCATTCTGCTGCGTGCCCGCGTCCATCTGCGAGACCGCGCGGCTGATTTCCTCGATGCCCGCGCGCTGCTCGTGCGAGGCCGCCGAAATCTCGCCGATGATGTCGTTCACGCGCTTGACCGCCTTCACCACCTCGTCCATCGTGCGGCCGGCATCCTGCGCGAGCGTCGAACCGTTCGCCACGCGCTCCACCGAAGCGCTGATGAGCGTCTTGATCTCCTTGGCCGCCGTGGCGCTGCGCTGCGCGAGGTTGCGCACTTCGCCCGCCACCACCGAGAAGCCGCGCCCCTCTTCGCCCGCGCGCGCCGCCTCGACGGCCGCGTTGAGCGCGAGAATATTGGTCTGGAACGCAATGCCCTCGATCACGCCGATGATGTCGGCAATGCTCTTCGCGCTGTCGTTGATCTCGTTCATGGTGAGGACCACGCGGCTCACCACGGTGCCGCCCTTCTCCGCGATCTCCGATGCGTTGCCCGCCAGCGTGCTCGCCTGCGCCGCGTTTTCGGCATTCAGGCGCACCGTGGACGTGAGCTGCTCCATGCTGCTCGCCGTGCGCTCGAGCGCCACGGCCTGCTCTTCGGTGCGCTGCGAGAGGTCGAGGTTGCCCGTGGAGATCTCGCCCGATGCGGACGCAATCGCTTCCGCGCTCGCGGCGATTTCGGCCACCGTCGTGGAAAGCCCCTGCTGCATGTCGCGCAGCGCGCCCAGCATGCTCGTGGTGGCGCGCGCATCGACCTTCACCGGCTGCGCGAGGTCGCCCGATGCGATGCGGCTCGCGATCGCCTTGGCGAGCGCCGGCTCGCCGCCCAGTTGCCGCGCGATGCGCCGCACGACCCACTCGCTCACCACGAACGCGAGCACGAAGAGCGCGACCGTTGCCGCGGCGATCATCACGAACGACGACTTGAAGATGAACGACGCCGCCTCGATGGTGGCTTTCGCGGCGGTGCCGCGCTGTTCGACGAGCTGATCGACGAGCGTTTCGAGCTTTTCCGTTTCGACCAGCAGCGACACGTCCTGGGTGCCGACCTGCCAGCTCATCTGCGAGAGATCGAGCGGCTGCGCCTTCACGAGCGTCACGAAATCGCGCAGATGACCGCTCCACGTCGCGGTGGCGGCCGCCAGCTTCTTTTGCAGCGCAAGGCCGTCGGCGCCCGACTGCCCGGCGTATTGCTGAAGCTGATCCATCTCGCGGCCGAGCGCCTGCAGATCGTGGTCGACGTCGTCGCCCAGTTCGTCGCGCTCCCTGGCCGTGGTGGCGGTGAGCAGCATCTTCTGGGCGCGGCTCGCGCGCAGCACGTGGCCGCGCGCCTCTTCGGCCGCGCGGCTCGCCACGTAGCCCTGTTCGTAGATCGATTGCGTCGAGCCGTTCAGGCGGCTGATCTGCGTGAGCGAAAACACGCCCATCGCGAGCGTGCCGATCAGCAAGACCGCGAACGCGACGCGCAGCGTCGCCTTGACCGAAAACGGCTTGCCCGCGCGGCCGCGCGCGGTCTTCTTCGAGGAGGCCCGGGCCGCGCCTGCGGCGCCCGTGTCCTGCGGCATGAAACCGGCTTGCCGGTTGCCCTGCGATACTGCTTTCATGTTTTGACGGTCTCCTGTCGACCCGGGCTGGCGCGTAGGCACCGCCCCGGATCCCACACATTGCTGCTGTCGTTCGACGGACCGGCAGGCATGCCGGTCCGCTACAACCCGGTCAACGGCAGATCCGCCTCCGATCTTTAGCGGCGCTCTGGTGGCGCTGCCGCGTTCCGGCCCCGTAACACCGCGCTTTTTGGGCGCATGCACCGCCGGGTTATACCCGACCAAAATCCGGGGCCAAAAATCCGCAACCCTGAAACGCCCCGTCCTGGCGTGCGTCACCGTGTCCGATTCTCGACAAAAGATGTCCGCACGACTCGCTCAAGACACATTACACTGCGCTCATAACTCCTATACATGTCCATTTCGTGCCGTCGCCGCGCCTTTCCGTGCGGTGCCCGCGCGAACTCTCCTGTGATCGACAATATGGAAACGAGCCTCAACAAAGGTGCCCTGGCGGGCACCGCGCCCGCGGCGTCCGCAACGTCCGGCGCGCAACGCACGGTGTACTCCGTTCTCGGTGCGATCAGCTTTTCGCATCTGCTCAACGACATGATCCAGTCGTTGATTCTCGCGATCTACCCCATGCTCAAGGACAACTTCTCGCTGTCCTTCACGCAGATCGGCCTCATCACGCTCACCTACCAGATCACGGCTTCCCTGCTGCAACCGCTCGTGGGCATCTATACGGACAAAAAGCCCATGCCGTATTCGCTGCCCGTCGGCATGGGTTTCACGCTGTGCGGCCTGCTGCTGATGTCGGTGGCGCCGACCTTCGGCGTGCTGCTCGTCGCGGCCGCGCTGGTGGGCTGCGGCTCGTCGGTGTTTCACCCCGAGTCCTCGCGCGTCGCGCGCATGGCCTCCGGCGGCCGCCACGGCCTCGCCCAGTCGCTCTTCCAGGTGGGCGGCAACGCGGGCTCGTCGCTCGGGCCGCTGCTCGCCGCCGCGATCATCATCCCGCACGGCCAGCGCAGCATCGCCTGGTTCTCGGTCGCGGCGCTCGTCGCCATCGTCGTGCTCACGCAGATCGGCCGCTGGTACAAGGCCCATCCCGGCATGAAGAAAAAGCGCGCCGAGGCGCCGCACGTCACGCTCTCGCGCGCTCGCGTCGCCACGGCGATCAGCATTCTCGTGCTGCTCGTGTTCTCGAAGTACTTCTACCTCGCGAGCATCAACAGCTACTTCACGTTCTATCTGATCGACCGCTTCCATCTGCCCGTGCAGGCCGCCCAGGTGCATCTGTTCGTGTTCCTCGCGGCGGTCGCGGCGGGCACGATCATCGGCGGCCCGGTGGGCGACCGCATCGGCCGCAAGTATGTGATCTGGGGTTCGATCCTGGGCGTGGCGCCGTTCACGCTGCTGCTGCCCTACGCGAACCTGTTCTGGACCGGCGTGCTCACGGTGATCATCGGCGTGGTGCTGGCCTCGGCGTTCTCGGCCATCCTCGTGTATGCCCAGGAACTGATTCCGGGCAAGGTGGGCATGGTCGCGGGGCTTTTCTTCGGTTTCGCGTTCGGCCTGGGCGGCATCGGCGCGGCCGTGCTCGGCCAGCTCGCGGATGCGACGAGCATCGGCTTCGTGTACAAGGTGTGCTCGTTCCTGCCGCTCATCGGCATCCTCACCGTGTTGCTGCCGGACATCGAGGGCAAGCGGGCGAAGAAGGCGGCGGCCTGAGGTTCGCGCAACACACCCGACGCGTCTGACACCTCTGACACGCCTGAACGGCACGACGGCTGGACGCCCGCGAGGGGTCCGGCCGTTTTTCCTTCTGGACATTCGCGCTTTGCCCCGCCGCGACTTCGTACTAGTCTTGATGAGGGACCGCGCAGCACGCCGTGCGGACCTTCTTCGAGACGTCCCGCGCGAGGTCCGCCATGCAATTGTCCACGGTAGCCATCGACAAACCGGAAGCCACCAATTTCATTCTCGGCCAGTCGCATTTCATCAAAACGGTCGAGGACCTGCACGAGGCCATGGTCGGCGCGGTGCCCGGCATCACGTTCGGCCTTGCGTTCTGCGAGGCCTCGGGCAAACGGCTCGTGCGCCGCTCGGGCACCGACGAAGTGCTCGTGAAGATGGCGAGCGACAACGCGCTGCGGATCGCCGCGGGCCACAGCTTCATCGTTTTCCTGGGCGACGGCTTTTTCCCCATCAACATACTCAACACCATCAAGGCGGTGCCCGAGGTCTGCCGCATTTTCTGCGCGACCGCGAACCCCACCCAGGTGCTGATCGCGGAAACGGACCAGGGGCGCGGCATCGTCGGCGTGGTGGACGGTTTTGCCCCGCTTGGCATGGAGACGGAAGACGACGTGCGCTGGCGCCGCGATCTGCTGCGCGCCATCGGCTACAAGGCCTGAGCGCCGATGACTGCGTCCGTCGCAATCGGGGAGCTGCGCGCGGCGCTCGAACGGCAAACCGTGCTCGCGCTCGAACGCGGTGCGCTCCTGCCCATCGAAACCGCGCTTACACATATCGAAGACGGCGGCGTGCGCTTTTCCGTCCGCGTGGCGGAGAATCTCGTGCGCAAGGACGCGGCCACGCGCCCGCGCGATGCACAGCCGCCGCGCGATCCGTTTCTGCCCTACGAAGCCGATCTCTTCGTCGCCGATCTCTCGCCCACGCACGTTGCGCTGCTCAACAAGTTCAACGTGATCGACCGGCACCTCCTGATCGTGACCCGCCGCTTCGAACCGCAGGAGGCCTTGCTCGACGTTGCCGATTTCGCGGCGTTGGTGACGGCGTTGCGAGACATCGACGGACTCGGCTTCTACAACGGCGGAGCGGTAGCGGGCGCGAGCCAACCGCACAAACATCTGCAGATGGTGCCGCTGCCGCTCGACGAGAGCTGGCCGCCGGTGCCGATGGAAGCGCTGCTTGACCATGCGCGGGCGGTGGATGGCACGCGAGCCCTCGCGGTGGTGCCGGGTCTGAAGTTCCGGCATGCCTTTGCACGCCTCGACCTCCGTGCCGCTAGTGTGATTGAGGCCGCTCGCACCGCGACGGCGTGCTACCGCACACTGCTCGATGCCGCCGGCGTGAACGCCATCGAAGTGGAAGGCATCGCGCATCAGGGCTCGCCATACAACCTGCTCGTCACGCGCCGATGGATGTTGCTGGTGCCGCGTTCGAAGGAACGCATCGAAGGAATTTCGGTGAATACGCTGGGTTTTGCGGGCTCGTTCTTCGTGCGCGACACGGCGCAACTGCAGACGCTCGCGCAACTCGGCCCGATGAAGGCGCTGGAACACGTTGGCGTGATATCCGGCACATAGTCAGGATAACTTGCCTTTTAGCCGATCCCGAGCCACTCGCGAACGATGCTCTCGTTCTGCGCCAGCGCATCCGGTGGGCCGTCGAACACGATGCGCCCATGCCCCATCACCGCCACACGATCGGCCAGCGCAGGCGCGAGTGTGAGGCGCTGCTCGATCAGCAATACCGCCACGCCACGCTCGCGCAGTGCCGTGAGACAGTCGCCCACGCGGGCAGCCATTTCTGCGGAAAGGCCCTCGGTCGGTTCATCGACGATCAGCAGCTTCGGGCCGTTCATCAATGCGCGTGCGAGCGCGAGCATCTGCTGCTCGCCGCCCGAGAGCACCCCGGCGCGTACCGTGCGACGCTCGGCAAGAACCGGAAACAACGAGCGCACTTCCTCGTGCGATAAACCGTCGCGCTTCGAACGAGACCCCATGCCGAGCCGCAGGTTCTCTTCGACGCTCAATGTGGGAAACGCATCGCGTTGCTCCGCGACATAACCCAGGCCGAGCCGCGCGATCTCGAAGGTGCGCAGCCCCGCGAGACTCGCGCCGGCGAAGCGCCGCTCGCCTTGCGTGCGCACCATCGACATCAGCGCTTTCGCGAAGGTCGATCGCCCCGACCCGTTGCGCCCCGCGAGCGCGACGATCTCACCCTCGCCGACGCGCAGGTCCACGCCGTGCAGCACCTGGCTCGCGCCGTACCACGCGCGCAGGCCGCTCACTTCAAGCAGCCCGCTCATGGCGCGAACCCGCCGAGATACGCCTCGCGCACCGCGCCATCGGCACGAATCTCGGCCGGCGTGCCCGTGGCGATCACGCGGCCCTGAACGAGCACGGAGACGCGGTCGGCCAGACCGAATACGGCGTCCATGTCGTGTTCGATCAGCAGCAGCGTCTTGTCCGCCGTAGTGGCCCGAATCAGCTCGACGGCGCGCGCGGCTTCGGCGCGATTCATGCCCGCCGTGGGCTCGTCGAGCAACAGCGTATGCGCGCCGCCTGCGAGCGCGAGGCCCAGATCGAGCGCGCGCTGGGCCGCATAGCCGAGCGTGACGGCCTCGCACTGCGCCACCGCTTCGAGGCCGATCGCTTCGAGCACCTCGGCCGCGCGTGCCTCGACGCGTCGCGAACGCATCCAGCGCGCCGCGAAACCCGCGCCGCCGCGCTGCGAGGCCAGCACGGCGCAACGCAGATTCTCGATCACGGTGAGGCGTGCGAACACACGCGTTGTCTGGAAGCTGCGCGCGAGGCCGCGCCGGCTCAGCGCGGGCGGAGAAAGACGTGTCGTATCGGCGCCGTCCAGTTCGATGCGGCCTGCGCTCGGCCGGCGTTCGCCCGCGATCAGACTGAAGAGCGTCGATTTACCCGCGCCGTTCGGGCCGATCAGCGCATGGCGTTCGCAGGCCCGCACGGCAAGATCGACACCGCGCAGGATGGGCGTGTCGCCGAAGCGTTTTTCGATCCCGGTCAGGCGCAGTGCGATGCGGTTCATTGCACCTCCTGGCCCGCTTCGTCGAGCGCACGCGCGGCGACGCACGCATGCCGGCCCGCGACCCACGCGAACAACGCCAGCACGACGATGACAGCGGCAAGACACCACGAATAGAAAGGTGTGAGTGCAACGAACCCGGTGCCTGTATCGCCCTCATCAGAAAAGCGCCACGCATAGGCCCATTGAACGGCCAACACGAGTGCAAGCACCGCGCCTGCCGCGGCTCCTGTCCCCGTCAGCCAGACCAGGCGACAGCGCCGCCAGCCGTGCCGCACGAAACGCGTGCGCTGACGCGCAACGAAACCCGCGAGTCCATCGGGCGCCCCCAGCACGACGGCGATAAAAAACAGGCCCACGTACAGCATCCACGCACGCGTGACGCTCGCCACACCCACGCTGAACGCGACCCACACGAGCGCACCGAGCACCGGCCCGAAGAACGACGCCGCGCCGCCCGTCACGGTGGCAATCAGCACGGCGGCCGAGCGCGTCATGCCCACGCTCTCGGCCGCGGCGAGTTCGACGTTGATGAGCGTGAGCGTACCCGCCACGCCCGCGAATGCAGCACTCCAGACGATCATCGCGGCCCGCACGCGCGCGGGCGTTGCACCCATCGACGCGGCGCGCACCGCGTTGTCGCGCACTGCATTCGCCAGGCGTGCAAACGGTGTACGCGAAAGCGCGAAGATCGCGGCCGACGCGAGCACACACCATGCGGCAATCACGCAGTACGCCTCACGATCGGGACCGAAGGTCCAGCCCGCGATGGCCGGACCACTCGCGCGATCGATCGCCACGCCGGCTTCGCCGCCGAACCAGCCCGGCAGCGCCCAGGCGGCCGCGGCCACGAGCTCGCCGAGCCCGAGCGTGATCATCGCGAAGGCCGTGCCCGAACGGCGCGCGGCGACGAGCGCCGTGAGCGCGCCGAAGGCTGCACCGCCCAGACCGCCCGCCAGCGGCAGGAGCGGCAAAGGCAAAACGTGGCGGGTGAAAAGCTGCGCGGCGGCAAGCGCCCCAAGGCCAGCCGGCACGGCGTGGCCAAACGAGAGCAAGCCGGTTTCGCCCAGCAACAGGTTGTACGAGAGCGCGAGGACGATCATCGCCGCAGCCTGGGCGAGACAGGCGAGCAGCCAGCCCTGCGGCACGCCCGTTGCCGATACCGCTGCGCTCACGAGCGGGGGCACGACGAAGAGCGCGACGAGCGCGAGCCACGGCGCGAGTGCAAACAACCGCCGTCGCGGCAGACGGATTGTGTGTGCAGACGGCACGACGCGAGGACGTTTATCGAAGTTCATGCGCGCAAGCGGCCTTCCATCAATCGTCCTCGCCGCGCTGGCCGAAGAGGCCCTGCGGACGCACGGCAAGCATGGCGACGAGCAGCAGATACGGCAGCAGCGGCGCGAACTGCGCGAGCGTCAGCGCGCGCCAGGCGTCGGGCAGCGGCACACCCCAGAGCTCGACGAAGTTGCCCAACGAAACCTCGCTCGAAACAGCGAAGGTCTGCAGCAGCCCCACCACGAGCGACGCCACGAACGCGCCACCCAGCGACCCGAGGCCGCCGATCACGACCACGACGAAGACGATCGAGCCGACCGACTCGGCCATCGCCGGTTCGACGACGAAAAGCGGTGCAGCCACGGCACCCGCCAGCGCGGCGAGCGCCGTGCCGAACGCGAATACCATCGTCTGAACACGGGGCACGTCGTGGCCGAGCGCCTCGACGGCGCGCGCATGCGTGAGCGCGGCGCGCACCACGAGCCCTGTCTGCGAAATGCGCAGCACGGCGTACAGCAGCCCGAGCATGCACGCGGCCACGACGAGCACGAACGCGCGATAACGCGGGAACGCCGCGCCGCCGAGGGTGAAGAGCGGGCCGTCGAGGCGTGCGGGCAGCGGCGCGGCGAGCGGCTGCAAACCCCAGACGAGCTTCACGAGTTCGCCGATCGCCCACGCCGCGCCAAACGTGAGCAGCAAGGCATTGAGCGGTCCGGCCGGCCGCACACGCCGCAGCAGCGCCCATTCGAATACCGCGCCGGCCAGTCCCGCCACGAGCGGCGCGAGCACGAGCGCCCAGCCGAAGCCCAGCCAGATCGCGAAGCTCACGCCCAGGTAGGCGCCGAGCATGTAGAAGCTCGCGTGCGCGAAATTGAGCACGCCGAGCATGCTGAAGATCAGCGTGAGCCCCGCGGACAGCATGAAAAGCAGGAGCCCGTAGCTGAGGCCGTTGAGCACGTCGATGGCGAAGGCCTGCACGCGGGGGTCCCGGTTCTCGATGCGCGAGTCGGTCTGGCGCGGCGGTTCAGCCGCGCGCAGAATCGACCGCGGCGGCCGCTGCGCCCGTCACGACGAGCGGCTCAAGCGCGGCGCGCAGCGCGTCAGGCAGCGCGCTCACGGGGCGGCGCGTGGCACGATCGACGTACACGTGCACGAAATGGCCCTGCGCCGCGGGCGTCTCCTCGCCTTCGCGAAAGAGCCCCACCTCGTAGCGCACGCTCGACGAACCGAGGCGCGCGACGCGCAGCCCGGCATCCACGCGCTCCGGAAACACGAGCGGCGCGAAATAGTTGCACTGCGTCTCGACCACGAGCCCGATCGTCGCGCCCTGCTCGATGTCGAGCGCGCCCGCGCGGATCAGGTACTCGTTCACCACCGTGTCGAAGTAGCTGTAGTAGACGACGTTGTTCACGTGGCCATAGACATCGTTGTCCATCCAGCGCGTGCCGATCGGCAAGAAGTGGCGATAAGCGGCGCGGACGACGGTGACGGGTCGGTTCATCGGCAAGATCCTGGACAGGTGGGGCGAAAGATCGGCGGTTGCGGCGCGGACATTACTGCCCGGGCCGCTCGACGAATTCGAACGGCAGGCCGCGCCGGCGCATCCACTCGCCGAGCGCCTGGCCCGTGCCCGCGCGCCACGGCCGCAACTTCGCGGGCTCGACAAGCCGGTATTCGAGCAGCTCCGGCGAAAGCGCGACCGTGCCCGTGGCCTTGACGTGATACGCGATGATGAGCTCGTTCTTGCGGATGAACTCGTAGACCCCGATGAGCTCGACGCTCTCGGCGCGCAGCGCGGTCTCTTCGAAGACTTCGCGCGCGATGCCTTCTTCCGGCGTTTCGCCGTTTTCGAGAAAGCCGGTGATGAGCGCGAACATGCCCTCGGGCCAGGCGGCGTTGCGCGCGAGCAGCACGCGGCCTTCGTATTCGACGATCGCCGCGACGACCGGCAGCGGATTGTTCCAGTGGACGTAGCCGCACCCGGAATCGGGACAGGCCTGGCGCACGCGGCCGCCTTCGTGGGCGGGATCGGCGCGTTCGGTGAGAGGCGAGGCACAGCGGGGGCAGAACTGGTAATCGCTCATGATGGCGAGGGCGCGCACGGGATAAGAAGCGCGGCCGCGCGGCCCGGCGGGCACGCTCGCGGCGGACGCGAAGCGCTTATTTTAGTGTGCTATCCCGCCGCGCGTGCGGGGCCGCAGAAGGCCGCCGTTCAGGCCACGACTGCTACCTGCGCGCCCTCTCACACCCGCGTGCGCCAGACGAGCCCCAGCGCGCCGGCGACGAGCGTTCCCGCCGCGAGCCACAGCGACGGCGAGAACGAGCCCGTCGCGGCCGCCAGCGGCGCGGCCACGAGCGGCCCGGCAATCTGGCCGATGCCGTAGGCGGCCGTCGCATAACCCATCAGCGCGGCGGCATGCTCGCCGCGCAGCAGACGCGCCTCGCGCATCGCGAACAGCGTGATCGCCGTGAACGGCAAACCGATCAGCACGCTGCCAAACGAGAAGCCCGCCGCATTCGGCCAGACGATCCCAAGAGCGATACCCACCGCCTGGAGCACGTAGCAGCCCGCCAGCATCAGGCGGTTGTCCCAGTGAAACGGCAGCCGCGCCCCGACGAGCGCGCCCACCACCAGCGCCGCGCCGAACATCGGCCAGAACAGGTCGGGCCACGCCGAGCCGGGCAGCGCATGACGCGCGATCACGGGCAGGAAGGTCGCGGTGATGATGTAGCCGAAGCCGGGCACGCCATAGAGCAGAACGAGCCAGAAGGCATCGACGTGGCGCGCGCCGGGTTCGGCGGCAGGCGTGGCAGGCGTATTAGCGTTCGCGGCCCCGCTGGTGGGTGGAGATGCCGGCGCACGCACATCCTCACCGAAGGTTTTCCATACGAGCACGGCCAGCACTGCGCTGACAAGGCCGAAGCCGATCCACCCGGCCCGCGCCCCAAGCCCGCCCGCGGCGCTCACGAGCAGCCCGGTCGCCACGATGCCGAAACCCGGGCCCGTATAGATCACGCCGCCCCATTCGTTCGCGTCCAGTTGCGCGAGGCGCCGCAAGCCCCACTGGGAGGCGAACACGAAGGTCCACGCGCTCACCGCGCCAGCCACGAAACGCACGATGGCCCAGATCCAGAACTGTTGCGTGAGCCCCATCGCGAGGGTCAGCAGCACGGTCGCGGCGAGTCCCGCGCGCACGATCTTCGCGTGCGGGATGCGCAGCGCCACGCAGCTGAGCGCGCCGGCGAAATAACCCGCGTAGTTGAGCGAGGCGAGCCAGCCGCCGTGCCGCAGATCGAGGCCGCCGCCATGCAGCATCAGCGGCAGGAGCGGCGTGAATGCAAAGCGCCCCACGCCCAGCGCCACCGCGAGCGTGACCATGCAGGCCAGCGCGGCGCGGCGGGCGGCGTCGGGGCGGTGCGCGTCCCCGTCCACAGCGGCCGTCATGGCGGCATGCGGTTCGACGCGGGCAACGGCGGGACGGCGGGCGAGATCGTTCATGGCGGCAAACGGGGCAAAAACTGGGGCAAAAGACGGCGCAATGGCAAAGCGGCTCCATTGCATCTTAGGCCGGCGAACCGTTCACGAAAAATGAATTATCATGAATTAATCCATCCCAAGGAGAGAATCATGGATCTGGCGGCGCTCGCGATTTTCCGGGCCGTGGTCCGCGAAAACGGCGTCACGCGCGCGGCGGCGAAGCTCAACCGCGTGCAGTCGAACGTCACGACCCGCATCAAGCAGCTGGAGGAGCAACTGGGCGCCGAGCTTTTCACGCGCGACGGTCGCCGGCTCGTCCTCACGCCCGCGGGCGAGACGCTCCTGCCCTACGCCGAGCGCCTGCTCGCCCTCGCCGACGAAGCGCGCCACGCGGTCAAGGCCGGGCGGCCCACGGGACGGCTGCGTCTCGGCACGATGGAGAGCACGGCGGCGAGCCGCCTGCCCAGCGTACTCGCGCGTTATCACCAAAACTGGCCCGACGTGACGCTCGAACTGGAGACGGGCACCACGGGCCGCCTGATCGAGCGCCTGCGCGAATTCGAGGTGGACGCGGCGCTCATCTCCACGCCGCTCTCGGGAGCACCGGACACCGAAGTCTTCGAATACGTGCCGGTCTATCGCGAAGAACTCGTGATGCTGACCCCGCGCGGGCACCGGCCCATCCGCCAGCCCGGCGACGTCGCGCTTTCGACCCTCGTGGCGTTCGAGCGCGGCTGCGCGTACCGCAGCTATGTCGAGCGCTGGTATCTCGAACATGGCATCCGGCCGACGCGCGTGCTCGAACTGGGCTCGTACCACGCGATCGTCGCGTGCGTGGCCGCGGGTGCGGGCGTGGCCGTCGCGCCGCGCTCGGTGCTGGAACTGCAACGCAACGTCGATGAAATCGCGATGCACTCGCTCGGCGCGCAGGGACTCATCGACACGTTGCTGGTCTGGCGGCGCGGGCACTATTCGCCGGCGCTCGACGCGCTCAAGCATGCGTTGCTGGAGAGCGCCGCGTCTGTCGCGGGCCGCCATACGGCAAGCGGCGCAGCGGCCACCTCAGCCGAAGGCGTGCAGGCAACGGCCTGAACGATACCGGCCGCCCCAAACGAAAAGGGCCGCCCTCGAGGAGCAGCCCTTCGATCGCGGCGCGTGCGGCATGAACACCGCACTGCCGGAACGCGTTGCTTTACAGCTTCGCTTCGACCCAGCCCTTCACGCCCGCGAGCGCGGCCGGCAGGTTGGCCGGCTCCGTGCCGCCCGCCTGCGCCATGTCGGGACGGCCACCGCCCTTGCCGCCCACCTGCTGCGCGACGAAGTTCACGAGCTCGCCGGCCTTGACCTTCTTGCTCGCCTCGGCGGTCACGCCCGCGATCAGGCTGACCTTGCCGCCTTCCACCGCCGCCAGCACGATCGCTGCGCTCTTGAGCTTGTCCTTGAGCTTGTCCACGGTTTCGCGCAGCGTCTTCGCGTCGGCGCCTTCGAGCGTCGCGGCGAGCACCTGCACGCCGTTCACCTCGACCGCCTGGCCCACGAGTTCGTCGCCCTGGCTCGACGCCAGCTTCGACTTGAGCGCGCCCAGTTCCTTCTCGAGCGACTTCACCTGGTCCTGCACCTGCGCGATACGCTGCGTGAGCTCCGAAGGCTGCGCCTTGAGCGCCGCCGCGGCCGCGTTGATGCGCGCATCGAGGTCCTGCACGAAACGCACGGCATTGTCGCCCGTGATCGCTTCCACACGACGGATGCCGGCCGCGACGCCGCCTTCCATCACGATCTTGAAGAGGCCGATGTCGCCGCTGCGCGTGACGTGCGTGCCGCCGCACAGCTCGCGCGAGAAGCCGAGATCGAGCACGCGCACTTCGTCGCCGTACTTCTCGCCGAAGAGCGCCATCGCGCCGCCCTTCACCGCTTCGTCGTAGGACATCACGCGCACGATGCCGGGTGCGTTCGCGAGCACTTCCGCGTTGACGATGGCTTCCACGCGGCGGATTTCGTCGTCGGTCATCGGCGCGTTATGGGCGAAGTCGAAGCGGGTCTTGTCCGCATCGACGAGCGAGCCCTTCTGCTGCACGTGCGCGCCCAGCACTTCGCGCAGCGCCTTGTGCATCAGGTGCGTCGCCGAGTGGTTGCGCGCCGTGCGGGCGCGGCGGATGGCGTCGATTTCCGCCTTCACGACGTCGCCCACCTTGAGCGTGCCCTGCTCGAGCGTACCGTGATGGCCCGCCACGTCGGCCTGAACCTTCAGCGTATCGGCGACGGCAAAGCGCACGCTCGCGTTCGAGATCACGCCCTGGTCGCCCACCTGGCCGCCCGACTCCGCATAAAACGGCGTGTGGTCGAGCACCACCACGGCATCCTGGCCCGTCTGCACTTCGTTGACCGAAACGCCGTCCACGTAGAGCGCGATGACCTTCGCGTCGTCGAACACGATCTCTTCGTAGCCGTGGAACGTGGTCTTCGCGCCCGAGTATTCGAGGCCTTGCGCCATCTTGAACTTGCCCGCCGCGCGAGCCTGCTCGCGCTGACGCGCCATGGCGTCGTCGAAGGCCGGCTCGTCCACCGTCACGTTGCGCTCGCGGCACACGTCGGCCGTCAGGTCGAGCGGAAAGCCGTAGGTGTCGTGCAGCTTGAACGCGAGTTCGCCGTCGAGCGTCTTGCCGCCCTTCGCTTCGAGATCCGCCAGCGCGGCGTCGAGAATCGACATGCCGTGCTCGATGGTTTCGAAGAAGCGCTCTTCTTCCTGGCGCAGCACGTCGGTCACGCGCTGCTCGGCTTCCTTGAGTTCCGGGTAGGCCGCGCCCATTTCGGCCACGAGGTCCGCCACGAGCTTGTGGAAGAACGCCTGACGCTGGCCGAGCTTGTAGCCGTGGCGGATCGCGCGACGCACGATCCGGCGCAGCACGTAGCCGCGGCCTTCGTTGCCGGGAATCACGCCATCGACGATCAGGAACGAGCACGCGCGGATGTGGTCGGCAATGACCTTCAGCGAGTTGTTCGTGAGGTCGGCCGTATGCGTTTCGCGGCCGGCGGCCTGGATGAGCGTCTGGAACAGATCGATCTCGTAGTTGCTGTGCACATGCTGCAGCACGGCGGCGAGACGTTCGAGGCCCATGCCCGTATCCACGCACTGCTTGGGCAGCGGCGTCATGTTGCCCTGGGCGTCGCGGTTGAACTGCATGAACACGAGATTCCAGATCTCGATGAAGCGGTCGCCGTCTTCTTCGGGAGACCCCGGAGGGCCGCCCCACACTTCGGGACCGTGGTCGTAGAACACTTCCGAGCACGGGCCGCAGGGGCCGGTGTCGGCCATCTGCCAGAAGTTGTCCGACGCGTAGCGCGCGCCCTTGTTGTCGCCGATGCGGATGATGCGCTCGGGCGGCACGCCGATTTCCTTAGCCCAGATATCGTAGGCTTCGTCGTCTTCCTGGTAGACCGTGACCGTGAGCTTTTCCGCCGGCAGGTTGTAGACCTTCGTCAGCAGTTCCCAGCAGTAGTGGATCGCGTCGCGCTTGAAGTAGTCGCCGAACGAGAAGTTGCCGAGCATCTCGAAGAACGTGTGGTGACGCGCGGTGTAGCCGACGTTCTCCAGGTCGTTGTGCTTGCCGCCGGCGCGCACGCTGCGCTGCGCGGTGGTCGCGCGCGAATACGGGCGCTTGTCGGTGCCGAGGAACACGTCCTTGAACTGCACCATGCCGGAGTTGGTGAACAGCAGCGTCGGGTCGTTGCCCGGCACGAGGCTCGACGAGCGCACGATCGTGTGGCCCTTCGATTCAAAGAACTTGAGGAATTTCTCGCGGATTTCGGCGGCTTTCATGGCGTGCTTGCGGGCGTCCTGTGCGTGGATCCCGGTTCTCGGGCCGCGTGGCCGGCACGCCGCGCGCGAGGCGCCGGCCTGACGGCCCGGCAGCATCCGGCCGGGTTCGTACTGGTTCGTAGCGGTTTCGATCAGCGACGCGCCGGCCACCGAACGGCCCTTCCGGGCCCGTTCGCGTTGCCGTTGCACGCTGGGGGAATCGGTCGATTATACGGGATCGACGCGGGCTCGCGGCAGCGCGCCCCAAGCAGCGTGCGAAGGCGCGACATCGGGTGCGGTCGGGCGCGGTCGAGCGGAATCACGCGGCGTTTCGCGATGTTCCGCCATGCGAAACATCGTACCGAAAATTCCACTATCGGGCGCGAATCGCTTACCATGCCGGAACGGACCGCGCTCGCGGACCGCCTGATAACGACATGGGACGACACTGTATGGGCGCTCTGAGCCATATCCGCGTACTCGACCTCACCCGCGTGCTCGCAGGGCCGTGGTGCGCGCAGACCCTCGCCGACTTCGGCGCCGACGTGATCAAGGTGGAGCGCCCCGGCGCCGGCGACGACACGCGCCACTGGGGGCCGCCCTACCTGAAGACGCCGGACGGCGCGGATACGGCCGAAGCCGCCTACTACCTCGCGGCCAATCGCAACAAGCGCTCCGTGACCGTGGACATCGCCACGCCCGAGGGGCAGCGCATCGTGCGCGAGCTGGCCGCGCAAAGCGACGTGGTGCTCGAAAACTACAAGGCCGGCCAGTTGAAGAAGTACGGGCTCGACTACGCGTCGCTGCGCGAGGTGAAGCCCGATATCGTCTACTGCTCGGTCACGGGCTTCGGCCAGACCGGGCCGTACGCCTCGCGCGCGGGCTACGACTTCATCGTGCAGGGCATGGGCGGCTTCATGAGCATCACCGGGGAGCGCGACAGCCTGCCGGGCGGCGGTCCGCAGAAAGCGGGCGTCGCCATCGCCGACCTGATGACGGGCATGTACGCGAGCGTCGCCGTGCTCACCGCACTCGCGCACCGCGACCGCACGGGCGTGGGCCAGTACATCGACATGGCGCTCCTCGACGTGCAGGTGGCCATGCTCGCGAACATGAACTCGAACTTCCTCGCGAGCGGCAAGGCGCCTGCGCGCTGGGGCAACGCGCATCCGAACATCGTCCCTTACCAGGCGTTCCAGACGAGCGACAGCTGGATCATCATCGCCGTCGGCAACGACGGGCAATTCCGCAAGTTCGTCGACATGGGCGGCCGGCCCGAGCTGGCCGACGACGTACGCTTCGCGACCAACCCCGAACGCGTGCGCCACCGCGACACGCTCGTGCCGATCCTCGCGGAGATGGTCCGCACGCGCAGCAAGGCCGACTGGATCGCGGCGCTCGAAACGGCAGGCGTGCCGTGCGGGCCCATCAACGATCTGGGCGAGGTGTTCGAGAACGAGCAGGTGCTCGCGCGGGGCTTGCAGGTGGATCTGCCGCACCCTTCGGGCGGCACCGTGAAGCTCGTGCGCAACCCCGTGCGCATGAGCGAGACGCCGCCGCGCGTGGCCAGCCATCCGCCGATGCTGGGCGAGCACACCGAAGCGGTACTGCGCGAGGTGCTGGGTTACGACACGGATCGGGTCGCCGCGTTGCGCGACAAGGGCGTGGTCTAGCGCGGGCTCACGTGCCCGGCTAACCCGCCTGTCACACGATGGCGGCCCTCAAGCCGCCATCAAGCCGCCATCGACTCGAGCCATTCGCGTCCCTCTTCCCAGTCGCCGAGGCCGCTTTCTGCATTGATGTGCCCGCGCGCGCCGATGCCGATCCAGCGGCTGCCCCACGCCCGCGCGCAACGCTCGGAGAACGGCACGCTGCCATAGGGATCGTCGCTGCTCGCCACGACGATGCTCGCAAACGGCAGCGGCACGAGCGGCACCGGGCCGAAGCCGCGCGCTTTGGCGGGAAACTCCGGGCCGTGCGGATCGGGCGGCGCGACGAGCAGCGCCCCGGCCACCTGCGCGAGCCGCTCGGCGCTGGCGTAGCGCGCCACCCAATGCGCCACCGTCAGACAGCCGAGGCTATGCGCCGCCAGCAGCACGCGCGCCCCGCCCGCCGCCGCGGCCTTCGCTACCGCCGATTCGAGCGCCTCGCACCAGGCGTCGCAATCGGCGTGGATCCAGTCCGGCATCTGCACGCGCGTGAAGCGCGCATGCTGTTCTTCCCAGCGCGTCTGCCAGTGCCCCGGCCCGGAATTCAGATAACCCGGCAGCACCAGCACCCGTTGTTCGCTCATCGTCGCCTCTCTCGTGATTCCCTGCGCGGGACCCGTTGTGATTCCCTGCGCGGGACCCGTTGGCCCGCTCCCGCAGCGGCCCTTGCGGCGCGCGAGACGGTCCCTGCATGACGCGCGGCCCCGCCCGCCAGGCGCAAGGGCTGCCGCCCCCCTTTTCGTCAGGTAGAATGATTGTTACCAGTTGGCGCGCGCCGGCGAGATTCCGACCCGATCCCGGCGAAATTCCGATAAAAGCGCGCGCTCTCCAACGATCTTCCCCTTTTCGCATGAATACCGAACGTAAAGACGCCGACCGCACGGACGCGCCTGCGGCATCCAATTTCATCCGCAACATCATCGACGACGACAACCGCTCGGGCAAGTGGGGCCAGCGCGTGGAAACGCGTTTCCCGCCGGAGCCGAACGGCTATCTGCACATCGGCCACGCGAAGAGCATCTGCCTGAACTTCGGCGTCGCGCAGAGCTACGGCGGCGTGTGCCACCTGCGCTTCGACGACACGAACCCGGAGAAGGAAGACGTCGAATACGTCAACTCGATCATCGACGCCGTCACGTGGCTCGGCTTCGAGTGGAAGAAAGACGACAAGGACTACCTCTTCTACGCGAGCGACTACTACGACAAGCTCTACGAGTTCGCCGAGCTTCTGATCCAGCGCGGCCGCGCCTACGTGGACAGCCAGTCGCCCGACGAAATGCGCGCGAACCGCGGCTCGGCCACCGAGCCCGGCAAGAACTCGCCGTTCCGCGACCGCCCGGTGGAGGAAAACCTCGACCTGTTCCGCCGCATGAAGGCCGGCGAATTCGAGGAAGGCGCGCACGTGCTGCGCGCGAAGATCGACATGGCGTCGCCGAACTTCAACATGCGCGATCCGGTGATCTACCGCATCCGCTTCGCGCATCACTACCGCACCGGCGACACATGGTGCGTGTATCCGATGTACGACTACACGCACTGCATTTCGGACGCGCTCGAAAACATCACGCATTCGCTGTGCACGCTCGAGTTCGAAGACCACCGCCCGCTCTACGACTGGGTGCTGGCCGAACTCGCCGACGCCGGCGTGTTCTCGCGCCCGCTGCCGCAACAGATCGAATTCTCGCGCCTGAACCTCACCTATGCGATCACGAGCAAGCGCAAGCTACTGCAGCTCGTGACCGAAAACCACGTGGACGGCTGGGACGATCCGCGCATGCCCACCATCGTCGGCGTGCGCCGCCGCGGCTTCACGCCCGAAGCGATCCAGCTCTTCTGCGAGCGCATCGGCGTGACCAAGGTCGATTCGTGGATCGACATGAGCGTGTTCGAAGGCGCGCTGCGCGACGACCTCGACGCCAAGGCCCCGCGCACGGTCGCCGTGCTCGACCCGGTGAAGCTCATCATCGACAACTATCCGGAAGGCCAGACCGAAGACTGCACGGCGCCCGTGCATCCGCATCATCCGGAGCGCGGCGTGCGCACGTTTCCGATCTCGCGCGAACTGTGGATCGAGCGCGAGGACTTCAACGAAACGCCGCCGAAGGGCTATTTCCGCCTGTTCCCGGGCAACAAGGTGCGCCTGCGCTACGGCTACGTGATCGAGTGCACGGGCGCGGACAAGGACGAGAACGGCAACGTGATCGCCGTGCACTGCAACTACTTCCCGGACAGCAAATCGGGCACCGAAGGCGCGAACAACTACAAGGTGAAGGGCAACATTCACTGGGTGAGCGCCGCGCAGGCCTACCCCGCCGAAGTGCGCCTCTACGACCGCCTCTTCCGCGAAGAGCAGCCCGATGCCGGCGGCCGCGACTTCCTCGAGGCGCTCAACCCGGATTCGAAGCGCGTGGTGCAGGCGTATCTCGAACCGGGCGCGCGCGACGCGGCAGCGGAAGACCGCTATCAGTTCGAACGCCACGGCTACTTTGTGGCCGACCGCTACGATTCGAAGCCGGGCAAGCCGGTGTTCAACCGTATCGTCGGACTGCGCGACAGCTGGGGCAAGTAACCCGGCATGCGCCAGTGCGCTGTCGGCGTTCGGTCGGCGCCGGATGCAAAAAGCCCGTACTTCGCAGTACGGGCTTTTTTTCGCGCTTTTTTCTCGCTTTTTCGCGCCTGCACCGGCCTCAAAGCCTGCGATGCAGTTCCGCCAGCGAAAGCGTGGTATCGAAGAGCCTCGTGAGGCTCCGGCTCGCGTAGCGCGCAACGTCGCCGGGCGCGACCCATAGCCAGGCATCCATTTCGGGAATCATCACGCCGTCTTCGCGGCGCGGAAAGAGCGACGTGCAGCGGCAACGCGAGAGATCGAGCTCGTCGGGCAACGCCCGTGCCGCGAACAGATGCAGATCCTTGTCCCGCCGATAGGCGAAGCGCCCGAGATCCATGAGCCGCGATGCGTCGATGACGATGGCTGTCTCCTCCACCATCTCGCGCAGCGCGCTTTCGCTCTCGGTCTCGCCGGGCTCGCCCTGCCCCTTCGGGATGTCCCAGTGGTTCGTGCCTGTCGCATGCGCGAGCAGCACGCGTCCGTCCGGATCGAGCAGGACGGTGCCGCACGACACGATCTTGCCACTCACGCTGTCGCGCTCAGTGCTTCTTCTGGTAGACCCAGGCGCCCGAGCCCTGGCGGCAGAAGACCGGCAGCAAGCTCATGGTCTGCTGCTTCGCGGTGACCACCACCTGCATCGTACGGCAGGTATTGTCGCCGTCCTTGTCCGTTTTGGTCGGCGTGATCGTCGCTTCGATCTGCACGCTGTTGCGCAGGCCCTCGTTGGTCCAGGTCGTGCTCTGGCCGTCCTGCTTCTGGTCTACGGCTTCGCGCACGGCCTTGGTCAGCGAGTCGTAGTCGGCCTGCTTCATGTAGGAAGCCGGCGTGTCGTGCAGAAAACCGAGATTGGCCGCATGAGCGGCATTCGTACCCACGGTCAGCAGCAGCGCCGCACCGAGGCCGGAAAGCATACGGGTGATCTTCGACATCGCACTTCTCCTTGGCGGTCTGACGTTGCCCGGGAGGATAGCATGTACCCCATTTTTCCCACGCGACACTGAGCAAACGACCATACCGTTTCAGACAAACGCGCACGTCATTTCGGACAAGTCCTGTACCCGCGCGCGGCCACGCTCTCTATTCTGGAGGCACTCGATATCCACGCTGTTTCTCATCCTTTTCCGACATGACCTACTCCATCGCCCTACAGGCGTTCGCCTTCGTACTCGCCCTCATCTGCATTGGTCTCATGGCCGTCGTCGCCCACTACCTCCCCGCTCCGAGCGGCGTCGTGCGAGTGCCCCGCGCCGTGCGCATCCGCGTGCCCAGCTCGCGCTGGCCCGAACGGCTGCTGCACGGGGGCGTGGTCTGCCTGCTCGTATCGTTCGTCGCCCTCGCCATCACCTGCTTCATGATCGCAAACGCCTGACGCATGCCGTCGCATGCCGTCAATGAGCCGGGGGCTGCCAGCCGTCGGTCAGCGTATCCAGAAACGCCAGCACATCCTTGATCTCCGCCTCGCTGAACACCGGCGCATCGCCGGGCTTGCGGTCGAACGGCGGATCCGTGTTCAGGTTCGCCCAGTAGCGGCGCGGCAAGTCGTCGAACTTGCGCACCTTGCCGTTCACCACGGGATAAAACTCTTCGGGATTCGTATCGCGGCGCGCGTAGAAGCGCAGCACGTCCGTGAGCGAGCGATACACGCCATTGTGGAAAAACGCCTTCTTCAATGCGACGTTGCGTAGCGTCGGCGTGCGGAAGAGTCCGCAGAATTCGTCGCGATGGTTCAGATCGGTCCGCTCGGGACCGCACGCACCCAGATCGTAAAAACGCGGATCGCGATTAATGGCAAGCGCCCGGTTGCGCGGCACGCCAACCGCAATCAGGCCGAAGTCCGAGAACTGCGGCGGCGAACCATCTCGCGCGCGCTGGCTGATGTGACAGCTCGCGCAATTGCCCCTCTTCTCGTCGTTGAAGAGCTGCAGGCCGCGCAATTCCGCCTGCGTGAGCGTAGCTTTGCCCGCGAGATACGCGTCGTATTTGCTCGTGTAGGGATAGAACACTTCGGGCGACTGCTCGAATGCCTCCAGCGATTGCAGCACCGCGTCGAAGGTCGCGGCATCGTCGTCCAGCACGCGCGCGCCGAATGCCTCGCGAAACGCGCCGGCATACGGCGCCGCGCGCACCGCGGCGGCAACCCGCTCCTGCGAACTCGCCATCTCGAACGCCGACGTGAGCGGAATGCGCGCCTGGTCCGAACCGTGGTCGACGCGGCCGTCCCAGGTGAGACCGCCGGTGGGGCCCGCATCGACGCTCTCGTCGCCCTCGTCGTCCGAGTCGTGATAATGCTCGCTGAACGCGGGCACCGATTGCAGGTACTTGAGCGTCGGCACGGCGCGCATGCCCGGGCGGCGCATGTCGGTCCCGCCGATCTGCACCGCCAGCGCGTTGGCGGGCGTAAACGCGCGCCTGGGATCGTGGCACGACGCGCACGCGAGCTTGCCCGAGCCCGAGAGCGACGGATCGAAAAACAGCTGCTTGCCCAGCGCCGTCATCTGGCGAACGTGTGCATAGACTTCGGCACGCGTCTGGCCCCCGGGCGCCGCCTGCGCCGAGATCTTCATGAGCTTTGCACCTTTGGGGGCGACGGCGTTGCCGTCCGCGCTCGTCGGCGCGGGCTCGCCGGCTGCCCCTGCCTGCGAAGGCGCCGCACCGTCGCAGGCGGCCAGCGTAAGCGCGAACCCGGCGGTCAGCGCGAACCCACCCGCACGCGCCACCGCGCGCCATGAAAAAGGCCGAGAGGCCCACGACTTCGTCGAACGACACAGCATGAACAGATCCCTGAATAACGATTGCGGTAGCCGGTGCCCATGGGCATCCCGGCAGCCGCGAAAGCGTATGTCATGTTCATTACCATTAAATTACAAAAGTCAGATGATCACAGGGGTATAAAAAGCTAAATGTAATTATTTACATCTTGCTGTCAAAATCCATTGAGACACTGCGCCTCGCCCAACGGCCGGCGCCCTCTCGCGCCGGCCGGGCCCCCAACGCGAGAGAGATAGAAAAAATGATGAACAGGAAATGGATCCGTGGGACGCCGCGCCTCGTGCCCGTGGCAACGGCCGCAGCGGCGGCAGCCGCATTCGCCATCGCCGGCTGCGGCGGCGAGAAGACGAAACCCGACCTCTCGTCGGTCAAGAACATCGTCGTGATCTACGCCGAAAACCGCAGCTTCGACAACCTGTACGGCAACTTCCCGGGCGCCAACGGCCTGCAGAACGTGAGCGCGGCGAGCGCCCAGCAGCTCGACCGCGACGGCTCCGCGCTGCCCACGCTGCCGAAGGTCTGGAACGGCCTGACGCAGACGGGCGTGACGCCGGCCATTACCGAAGCGATGACGGCCAACCTGCCGAACAGCCCCTTCGCCATCGACGATCCGAACGGCTTCAACACGCCGCTCTCGGTCACGACGCGCGACCTGTATCACCGCTTCTACGAGAATCAAATGCAGATCCACGGCGGCAAGAACGACATGTTCGCCGCCTATGCGGACTCGGGCGGCCTCGTGATGGGCCACTACACGCCGAATGCCGACAAGCTCCCGCTCTGGAAGCTCGCGCAGCAATACACGCTCGCCGACAACTTCTTCATGGGCGCATTCGGCGGCTCCTTCCTGAATCACCAGTGGCTCGTCTGCGCCTGCACGCCGTACTACGCGAGCGCCGACAAGAGCCCGGCGTCGGGCTCGATTTCGGCTGTGAATGCCGATGGAGTGTCGCTCACGCTCGCCTCGAACTCGCCCGCTTCGGCGCTCGCGGGGGCGCCGAAGTTCGTGAAGTCGGGCAACCTCACGCCGGACTTCTACGCCGTCAACACGATGCAGCCGCCGTATCAGCCGAGCGGCAATGCCGCCGCATCGGGCGGCGACGCAAACTACGCCGACCCGACCCAGGCCACGACGATGCCGGCGCAGACGCAGCAGAACATCGGCGACCTGCTCTCGGGCGCGGGGGTGAGCTGGGCGTGGTATGGCGGCGCCTGGGGTGCGGCCCTGACGGCCGCGCAGAACAGCACGTCCGGCGTGATCTACGGCGCCAATATGAGCGCGCCGAACTTCCAGCCGCACCATCAGCCGTTCAATTACTTCGCGAACTACGCACCGGGCACCGACGCGCGCGCAAAGCATCTGCTCGACGGCGGCATGAACGGCGCGGAGTTCATCAAGGCCATCGATGCCGGCACGTTGCCGCAAGTCTCGTTCTACAAGCCGCAGGGCAACCTGAACGAACACGCGGGCTACACCGACGTGAGCTCGGGCGACCAGCACATCGCCGACCTGATCGCGCATCTGCAGAAGAGCCCGCAGTGGAACAACATGGTCGTGGTGGTCACGTACGACGAGAACGGCGGCTTCTGGGATCACGTCGCGCCGCCGAAGGGCGACCGCTGGGGGCCGGGCTCGCGCATTCCGGCACTGGTCGTCTCGCCGCTCGCGAAGAAGGGTTACGTGGATCACACGCAGTACGACACCACGTCGATCCTGCGCCTCATCACGCGCCGCTTCGCTCTGCCGACGCTGCCGGGTCTCGCGGCCCGCGACGCCGCGCTCAAGAGCAACGGCGCACCGGCGATGGGTGATCTGACCAACGCGCTCGATATTCAGCTTTGAATCACGTGGGTGGGTAAGACGCGCCTGAAGGCCTGAATGGTTTCGGGGTGTTTTTGGGGGCGGCCTTGGGGTCGCCCCGTTTTTTTGCAGACAGACTCAGGACGGAAGATCGAGCAACAGACGGATATCCAGCGAGTGATGTTCGAACGAAAACACCCGCTCAACCACCTTGAAGGCCATCGTTTCGGAGTTGACCTCCGTTTCGATGAGGTCACCGGGTTGAGGAAAAGGAACGCCCGTCGAATACGAGAACCGGCGGGACGGCAACTGGCCGGCAGCGGCGATGGCTCTCTCGGTGTACTTGATATGGATGTCGATGTTCATCGTGTCTCCGTCCTTGTTGTTAAGGAACCTACAAATTAGCACGCGACGAAGCGGGATGCTGATGTTGCACTGCGGTTGTTCTTGATATGGCCCAGGGAAGCGGCCTGTGCGAAAGCCACGAAGCAAAAAAGCCACGCCAAGTACCTGAAAGCATCGATGCGACATCGATAGCGGAGTGTCGCCTGCCTTTGAGCGCTATTTGTCGTTTGCAGGTCGATCGGCACTAAGCGCCGGAACAATGGAAAAGGCTTCCGAAATAAAGTCCATGAAGGCAACCGCCCGCTTCGACAACAGACGGTTTGCTACGTAAAGAATCTGGATCGGCACCAGCGGCGGAACATATTCACTCAGCAGCAACCGCAAACTGCCGTCCGTCAAACCCGCTTCGAATAGCCAGCGTGGTCCATGGGCAATACCGACGCCCGATCTGACGGCCTCCTGCACGGCTTGCGGAGAATTGACGCGCAATCGCCCGGATACGGCAACTTCCTGATCGCTCAAACGCCAGGTGCTGCCCGAGGACAGCAACGTGTAGACGATACAGTCGTGATGCTGCAGATCGTCAGGGGTAAGGGGCGTACCTCGCCTGGCAAGATATTCGCGGCTTGCGACGCAGACTCGTTCGAACATGCCGATGCGTCGTGCCCGCAAAGCGCTGTCTTCGAGATGCCCGATCCGGATGGCAAGTTCGGCGCCTTCGTCGACGAGATTCACATACCGGTCGCCAATCTGCAGATCCAGCTCTATGCCCGGATATCGATCGAGAAAAGTTGGCACCCATGGGAGCACGAATGCATGCGCCAGCGCAGTGGGACAGGCGACTCGCAAAAGTCCCGATGGCGCTACGGTGTCCCGAAGCGAAGACTCCGCATCGTCGACGGCATCGAGAATCCGTCGGACCTCGGCGTAATAACGCTCGCCTTCCGGCGTCAGCGCCAGACGCCGCGTAGACCGGTGAAGCAGCCGGGTCTGCACGTGCGCCTCGAGCGCCGCCACGTATCGGCTCACATTGGGCTGACCCAGCCCCAGATCGCGTCCTGCCGCCGAGAAACTTCCCGTCTCCACGGCTCGAGCAAAGCAGGTCATCAACAGGAAGCGGTCCATACCCTGCTCCATTCATGCAGTTTGAGCATGAAATATATACAAACTGACCATCTTATCCAATTATCGGCATGAGTCCATTCTTCGGTCATGGCGGATGGGAACACCACCCGCCTTGCTCCCTTCATTCTCAGGAGAATGACCATGTCCCGCCTGCAAGGAAAACGCACGCTGATCACCGGCGGCACCAGCGGTATCGGCCTCGAAACCGCCAAACACTTTCTGGCCGAAGGCGCCCGCGTCGTCGTGACCGGCAACAACCCCGGGAACATCGCCCGCGCCCAGGCCGAACTCGGCAACGAGGTGCTCGTCTTGCGCGCCGATTCGGCCAACGTCGCCGAGCAGCAGCACCTGGCGCGTGTCATCGCCGATCACTACGGCCAGCTCGACGTGGTGTTCCTCAACGCGGGCGTATCGGTCTGGGTGCCCGTCGAACAATGGACGGAAGAGATGTTCGACCGCTCATTCGACATCAACGTAAAGGGGCCGTACTTCCTGATTCAGGCGCTGCTCCCCGTGTTCGCGAACCCGGCTTCCGTGGTGCTCAATACCTCGATCAACGCACACGTCGGTGCAGCACGTTCGTCGGTCTACGCGGCCACCAAGGCTGCTTTCCTGAATCTGTCGAAGACGCTGTCGAGCGAGTTGCTGGAACGCGGCATCCGGGTCAACGCGGTCAGTCCCGGTCCGGTCGAAACGCCGCTTTACGACAAGCTCGGCATTCCCGATGCGTACCGCGAACAAGTCAACAAGGACATTGCGGCGACGATTCCGGCCGGTCGCTTCGGCGCCCCGGAGGAAATCGCCAAGGCAGTGCTGTACCTGGCCTCTGATGAATCGAGGTGGACCATTGGCTCCGAGATCATCGTCGACGGCGGTCGTACGCTGAACGGTTAGTCGATCTCGAAGCTTGTCGATCGATTTTGGCTACACGGGGCCTACATGGATCCCAGAAAGCAAAAAGCCCGATCGCAATGACCGGGCCAAGTGCCTGAAAACATTGGCGCGACAGGAGGGGCTCGAACCCCCGACCCTCGGCTTAGAAGGCCGATGCTCTATCCAGCTGAGCTACTGTCGCGTAAAAGCGCGTTTAGCGCGCTACCCGCCTCGCTCTTGTGTCGAGCACGGCAAGACGGGCGTGGATTATACCGCGTCCGAACCTTACAGACTGCATCCGTCCCGCACCGCGTCAAACCGGTTGCGGATGCATCACGAACCAGCCAAGGCAGATCGCTCCGGCGATCACGCAGTACACCCCGAACGACGCGAGGCGCCCACGGCCCTCGAAATAGCGCATCAGAAAACGCACGCTCAGCCACGCGGCGATGCCCGTCAGCACGCCGCCCACCAGCGCCGTCGTCAGCTGATCGCGCGCATGAAAAAGCTTCGGCAGTTCGAGCAGGCCCGCGGCGAAAATGATCGGCGTGCCGAGCAGGAACGAAAACTCGGCGGCCTTTTCGGTCGTCAGCCCCGCGGCATTGCCCGCGATCATCGTGAGGCCACTGCGCGAAAAACCCGGAATCAGCGCGCCGATCTGCGCGAGGCCCACCAGAAACGCCTGGCCAAACGTGAGGCGCTCGGGCGCCAGATGCATGCGGCTGCGTTGCAGGCGGTCGCCGAACCATAGCAGTACGCCGTTGATCATCAACGCCGCGGCCACGATGCGCAGGTCGTGAAAAATCGCCTCGATGCGCTTTTCCAGCACGAGGCCCACCAGCCCCGCCGGAATCGTGCCGATGATGAGCGCCCACATCATGTGGCCGTCGTCGCTGCGGCGGCCGGCGAGCGAGCCGAAGAAGCCGCGGATCAGCGCAACCCAGCGCTTGCGGAAATACCACAGCAGCGCGACCGCCGTGCCCAGGTGCAGCGCGACGAGGAACGGGAGCAACTGGGGAGCATGCTTGTCGATGTGCATGCCGAACAGCGCGGGCACGAGCAGCGTATGGCCGAGACTGCTCACGGGGAAGAGCTCGGTGACACCCTGCAGCACGCTCAGAAATAGTAGAAACCAGAGACTCACGCGCGGATCCTCGAAGTGGGTGGAAGGGAGCCGGACCGAGGCAGTGCCGGCGCGGCGAAGCGCACCGATTATGCCGGGGCTACCAGAGAGCGCCAAGCTTCGAGGCCAAATTGTCGGTAAATTTACGGCGCCGCAACAATTTCGCGGACTGACGCACGGAACCAAGCCGTGCTATAGCGAGGGAGCGAATCGCGCTATTGAGGGCCGCCTGCAGCGGCGCGCGACGTCAAGGTAGAAGAGCGAAAGGCGGTGTTACGCGGGCGCCCTAGCGCGCCATTTTGTAGAAAAAGTAGGCGCTGCTGCCGACGAACAGCCCGAACAACGCGGTACTCATGGCCATGGCGATATCCATGGAAACCTCCTGCATCAGTCCGTGCCCCATCGCACGATGTAGCGCGATTATCGGTCCCCACCTTCGCGCGCCATACCCGCGCTTTCCCGACGAAGGGTTTTCACGCATCCGAAAGCAGCGCACAATCCGCGAGCACGGCGCGCGCGGGCGACGCCGACTTCCCACTCCCTTTCTCACGTGAGCTTATGGAATCCAGTCCCCAGCACGACATCCTCGATCTCGCGAGCGGCGCTTCGACGCTGAGCTTCGCCCCCTCGGCGGGCGGACGTCTGCTCTCCTGGCATATCGACGGCCAGCCGGTGATCTTCTGGCCCGAGCACGCGAACTGGGCCGAACCCGCACGCGTGCGTGGCGGCAACCCGCTGCTGTTCCCCTTCCTCGGCCGCCATCGCGTCGATGGACAGATCGGCCGCTGGCGCGACGCGCAAGGCGTCGTCCGCGATCTGCCCATGCACGGCTTCGCCCGCGATCTGCCGTTTGCCGCACAGGTCGACGAAGACGGACGCGGCATCCGCATGACGCTCGTCGATTCGGAGGCGACCCGCACGGGCTATCCGTTTGCGTTCCGTTTCGAAGCGGCCTACCGGCTCGCCGACGACCACACGCTCGACGTCTCGCTGAGCGCAACCAACACCGGCGCCGACCCGCTGCCCTGGTACGCGGGCCACCACTTCTACTTCGCCCTGCCCCATGCGCAGCGCGGGCAAACCACGCTCGAATTGCCGCCCACCGTGCGCCGCCATCAGCAGCCGGACGGTTCGATCAGCGCGGCCGAAATCGGCGAAGCCCAGTACCGTTTCGACGATCCCGACATCGTGGACCGCTTCCATGTACTCGAGCCGACGCCACCCTCCGCCCCGGTAAAGATGATCGCGCCGGGACTCGACCGGACCGTGACGATCGAGCTCGACCGCCCTGGCTCGCTGCCGTGGTACGCGGTGACGACCTGGACCGAAGCCGCCGATTCCGACTTCTACTGCATCGAGCCGTGGCTCGGTCTGCCCGATGCGATCCACAACGGACTCGGGTTGCGCTGGCTCGCGCCCGGCGCCTCCGAACGTGCCGATCTGCGGATCCGTGTGGGCACGCTTGCCTGACATCGTGCGCGGCGAGCGGCTGCTGAAATGCCCTCGCGCTGCGCCCTCCGCGCGGACGAAAACGCGTCTGCCACGTCAAACCCGCTAAAATCAGACGTTTTGCCGGCGCGGCTGCCCCGCCCGGCAGCGTCTTGCGAGGTTCAATGTTGGCAACAGGAATCAGACGTTTCGCCTGTGCGACGCTAGTCGCGCTACTCGCCGCCTGCGGATCGGCCCCGGTCGGCCCTGGCTATTACCGCGTGGAGCGCGGCGATACGGTGGGCAAAATCGCGCGCAGCAACCGGCAATCGGTACAGAACATCGTGCGCTGGAACAATCTGTCCAATCCGGACACCATCGAAGTCGGCCAGGTCCTGCGCGTGGCGCCACCCGCGGGCTCCGTCGGCGCAGCGGGCACAACCGCGTCCTCGTCCGGCAGCACGCCGCGCGCGACACGCCCGGCGCCGGCACCCGCCGACGATTCTCCGGCACCGGCAGCGGCGCCCGCCTCGTCGATCTCGCTCGTCTGGCCCGCCAACGGCACCGTGATCCGCAACTTCGACGGACGCAACTCCAAGGGCATCGATATCGCCAACAGCGCGGGCACGCCCGTGGTGGCAGCCGCAGCCGGCACCGTCGTCTACGCCGGCAATGGGCTGCGCGGCTACGGCAACCTGTTGATCATCAAACACGGCGGCGACTATCTCACCGCTTACGCGCACAACCAGGCACTGCTCGTGAAGGAAGGCCAGACGGTGACCCAGGGGCAGCAGATCGCGCAGATGGGCAGCACCGACAACGACCGCGTGATGCTGCATTTCGAGCTGCGTTATCAGGGCCGCTCGATCGACCCGGCGCGCGATCTGCCGTCGCGCTGAGCATCGCGAAATCCATCAGCACGACGAAAAAAAAGCCCGGCGTGGCGCCGGGCTAACGGGGGTTTGGCGCATATCGGCAAAGGACCGGTTTACCATGCGCCGAGTGCAATCTATCAACCGGCATGGACCGGCGCAATCACTTAATTCGATGAAAAATGTGTCGCGGCGCACGGATTAAGGGTCTCGTTACTTTTGACCACTGAACGCAATCGCCGGAAACCGTGCCGCAGTGCATAATACGCGCCTGGTGATTTGACATTACAAAATCAATACATTATCGGTCAACACCTTGGCTGATGGGGCTTTCGGGCTAGCCTTCCGATATGGACGATGCTCATTCGCACCACGATTTCGGCAAGAATCTGGACTGCCGATTTGATCGTTTGGTGGTCCCAGGCATTTAGTGGGCAAACGCACGCATGAAATGATTTAGCCGCAGAACCGGTGCGAGCCCGAAACACTTTTATTGATGCCGGTTTTGTCTGCGCTTTGCCTTATCAGGGAGAAAATCACTTCTGTATTAATAATAAGGTTGAGGGTAAAACGGCCGTCGAGTCAGGGCGCCGCCCCCAGCGCAGGATCGTTTATAGTATCGGCCGAAAACTCTTTCCCGACGATCATGACCACCGACGCCACACCCAGTCCGCTCTACGCCAGATTGCTGGGCGAAACCGCAAAAATCGACTGGCAAGATCTCGAACGTTTCTTTGCGCAAGGCAAACTGCTTTCCGTGGCACGCGATTTCGACCTCGTCAGCGTCGCCGAGGCGATTGCCAGCGACGACACCGAGCGCGTGACCCAGTGGCTCTCCGCGGGACACGTGGAGCGGATGCAGGCCGCCACCGCCGCCGATTACGCCGATCGCAAGCCGGAGCTCTGGGCCGTGGTCGTTTCGCCCTGGGTTTGCGTGCAGGAACGCGGTTGAGCGAGAGTCTCCCCCTCCCTGCGGAGCGCGGCTGGCATCGGCGGGTTCTGACGCTCGCCTTTCCTATCGTCCTCGCCAATCTCACCCAGCCGATACTCGGCGCCGTCGATACGGCGGTTGCGGGCCACCTGGGCAGCGCAGCCGATCTGGGCGGTGTGGCTTTGGGCGGCCTGTTCTTCAACTTCGTGTTCTGGGGATTCGGCTTCTTGCGCATGGGCACGACCGGGCTCGTCGCTCAGGCGTTCGGCGCGGGCGATCAGGCCGCGCTGCGAGCCAACGTGGTGCGCGCGTTGATGCTGGCGTTCGTGATCGGCGCCGCGGTCCTGGCGATCCAGCTGCCCTTGATCCGGTATGCACTTGCCTTGATCGGCGGCAGCGCCGAGGTGCAGCACAACGCCCGTCTCTACTGCGAGGCCCGCATCGGCTCCGCCCCCTTCGCTCTCGCGAACTACGTCGTGCTCGGGTATCTGCTGGGCACTCAGCGCGTGCGCGTCGCGCTCGCGGCGCAGGTATTCATTAACCTGGCCAACGTCGCCGCCGTGCTGCTTTACGTCTATGGGTTGGGCTGGGGCATCGCGGGTATCGGTGCGGCCACCGCTACAGCGGATGCGCTCGGGTTCGTCTTCGGCGCCGGCGTGCTCTGGCACATCCGGCCGCGCGGCCTCGCGCCGCTTCGATGGAGCAGTATTCTTGAACCCACGGCGCTCAAGCGTCTTGTCGCGATCAATCGCGATATTTTCCTGCGGACGATGTGTCTCGTAGGGTCGTTCGGCTGGTTTGCACACCTCGGGGCGAAGCAAGGCGACGCCATACTCGCTGCCAATGCCCTGCTGCTGAATTTCCAGACTTTCATGGCTTATGGCCTGGACGGCTTCGCGCACGCCGCCGAGGCGCTGGTGGGAGCCGCTATTGGCGCGCGAGACCGACATGCCTTCCGCCAGGCGGTCAAGGTGAACCTGCTCTGGGCGGCGTTGGGGGCGCTCGGATTTTCGTTGATCTACTGGGCCGCAGGTGGCTGGATCATCGAAAAGCTGACGGATCAGGCCGCCGTTCGCGCCGCCGCTGAGGCTTTCTTGCCCTGGGCGGCGCTCTCCCCCCTCATTTCGGTGTGGGGCTTTCTGCTGGACGGCGTTTTTATCGGCGCCACGCGCACGCACGACCTCATGCGTGCGATGGCGATATCGCTGCTGGCCTTTCTGGCGGCCTCGTGGGGTCTGGTTGGCCCTTTCGGCAATCACGGCCTTTGGGTCGCGCTGCTGATTTTCATGGCCGCACGCGGGCTGACGCTCTCGCCGTTGCTGCCTCGTATCGCCGATGCGATCGGCCCGGGCGCCTCTCTGGCGAAGTAGCTCGCCGGCTTAGGCCGTTATTGAGCTGGAGGCGGGTTGTCGATCATCGTCGGCGGCCGGGTATCGGTCGGCACGCCGTGATAGTCGGGCGGATCCTGCGGGGGATTATGGTGCTTGATCGTCATGTCGTCGGCGCACGCCGAGAGGAATACGGTCATCGCAACGGCCACAAAGATACGATGCATCGGCTCAAATCCTTTCAAATTTATTTCGAAGACCTGCGGAGAACGGCTTGGGCCATTTGACCAGGCATCCTCACCATTTTTTCCTGCGCGCCGCTGTCCTAAGATAGTCACATGGCTGCAACCCAAGGAGGCTGCCATGGATGCCGAAACTATTGCGGGCCTGAGTGGCCTGGCGGTCGGTCTGCTCGTGCTGCTCGGACTATCGATCTTCGAGTCGCGAGCCTACCGTAAGGAGCATGACGGTGAAAGCATGATGCATCACTGGCTGGCCGCGCATCACGTGCTCGACCGGGTGCGCCGCAGGCACTGAATTCAGTGCGCGTGGCTCCGCCCGCTCACGCACGTCGTGCCAATCCGCAAACGACGGCCTGACTTTCAGGCCGTGGGATGATTTTAGCCGAGCGATCGAACAGGCATTACGAGCGCTGCTCGCCCGACATGCGAC
>NZ_CAJMZC010000021.1:0-81030 GCF_905220215.1 Paraburkholderia sp. J12 | reverse complement strand
ACGACCATGGCGCCGACCATCAGCACGTCGCCGTGCGCGAAGTTGATGATGCCCAGAATCCCGTACACCATGGTGTAGCCCAGTGCGATGATGGCGTAGATGCTGCCCAGCACCAGCCCGTTGATCAACTGCTGAAGAAAGATGTCCATATCCGGTTCAGAACGTCCGGCCGTTGTGCGTTCACGGGGATTACGCTCTGGGCGACGGCATCGCGTCGGCAGTTAGCGCGTTTTCGCTACCAATGCGGCGGGAGTGAGAGAAAAGGGGAGGCGTACGGCCGGCACAACCGCATCGCTGCAGGTGTGCCGGTTCGATCAGCAGACGCTGGCGGGTTAATTCTTCACGTAGTCGAGGAGGGTTTGTTTTCCACCGACGTACTTGTAGAGAGAAATCGTTCCGTGGACCAGGTCGCCCTTCGAGTCGAACTGAGTCTGGCCCAGCACGCCCTCATAGTTCGTGGCCGGCATCGCGGCAAGAATCTTGTCGGGGTCAGTCGATCCGGCGCGCTTCATCGCTTCCGCGATGACGTACACCGCGTCGTAAGCGAAGGGTGAGTTCAGGACAGGGTGAGTACCGAAGCGCTTTTCATAGCGCTGTGTGAAGGCTGGGCCCTTCGGCATTTTTTCGAGCGGCGAGCCGGCGATAGAGCAGATCACGTCGTCGGCCGCGTCGCCGGCCAGTTTAGACAGGTCGTCGGCGCACAGACCGTCGCCTGCCAGAATCTTCTGTGCCATGCCGAGTTGTTTCGCCTGTTTTGCGAACGGGCCACCCGTTCCGTCCAGACCACCATACATAATCACGTCTGGATGCTCACCTTTTATCTTGGTAAGAATGGCGCGGAAATCGGTAGCCTTATCGTTGGTCGCGTCGTGCGATAGCACCGAAAGACCGTCTGCCTTCGCACGTTTCTCGAATTCATTGGCCAGACCTTGCCCGTATGCAGTGGCGTCGTCAACGATGGCGACCGTCCTGATTTTCAGCGTCCGCATCGCGTAGTCGGCGAGGGCGGGCCCTTGCTGGGCATCGGTTGCAACCACACGGTATGCGGTTTTGAACCCCTGTTGCGTGTATGCCGGATTCGTAGCCGATGGCGAGACCTGCACGATACCGGCGTCATTGTAGATTTTGGACGCCGGAATCGTCGTTCCCGAATTCATGTGACCGACTATCGCCGCCACTCTGTCATCGACAAGCTTTTGTGCGACCTGCGTGGCCTGTCGCGGATCGCCGGCATCGTCCTCGGCGTCGAGAATGAGGGTGACCTTCTTGCCGCCAACGACAAGCCCCTTTTCGTTGATTTCCTCGACTGCGAGCCTTGCACCGTTCTCAGTGTCCTTGCCCAGATACGAAGCGGGACCAGTCAACGGCGCGACTTCACCAATCTTCACGGTTTCGTCGGCACGCGCTACCCCGGCAGATACGACGGCCAGCGCCCCCAGGATGCCTAAGGTCATCACACGGCGACCCAATATCTTGCTCTTGGTCATTGCATTACCTCATCGATAGTTATCTTCATCAAGGGCGATCCGCTGGATTGTCCCCGTCGCCTCCGTACTTGTACTGCGCGGTGCTGCGGTCCGTGCAGGCGAGACAAATTTATGCGAACACAAACCAGCGGCATTGCACCGATTTGCCAGAAAATAGAAGAAATGCGACAGCAGAAACGTACGCTGTGCAGTCCTATAATGTTGTCACACCGATTATTTGCGCCGCCTATGCTTCCGTCCGACCATCCCCAGGCCCGTACGAGTTCTGCCCACGAACTGGTGGATCGGCTCGACTCGCTTTCCACTGCACCCGAGTCGCCCCCGGGACGCTCCGGCGTGGAGCTCAATGTCGGAATCCTGCTATGGCCGCGTTTTCCGCTCCTCTCGCTCGGCGGCCTCTGCGACGCGTTGCGCCACGCTGCCGATCGCGGCGATCAGAGTCGCCAGTTGCGCTGTCTCTGGACGACGATCGGTGCGCGCGACACCACCGTCGAATCGAGCTGCGGTATCGCCGTACCGGTTCAGGCGGCGTTCCCAGACGTGGGGCAGTTTGATTACGTCGTCGTCGTCGGTGGTCTGCTCTCGCATCTGGAGAAGGTGGACCGGCGCTACTGGGATTATCTGCGAGCAGCTGCGCAAGCCAGCGTTCCGCTGGTCGGCATCTGCACCGGTAGCTTCGTCCTTGCTCATGCCGGGTTGATGCAGGATCACGTCGCGTGTATACACAGCTTTCACTTCGACGACTATCGCAAGATGTTTCCCGAGCTGCGCGCCGTCACACACGCTGACTACCTGATCGATGGCGATCGCATCACGTGTGCTGGCGGCATTTCGGTCATCGAGCTCGCCGCGCGGCTCGTCAATCTGCATTGCGGACCTGACCGCGCATCGAAGGTAATTCACCAGATGACCGTCAGCCGGCAGGCCGGCGCATCGTTCATTGAGCGCCGCCGCGCACTGGGTTACCTGTCGGTGGACGATGCAAACGTACGCCATGCCGCCCTGCTCATGGAGGAAAACCTCGAAGCGCCGCTCAATATCTCGGTGATCGCGAAGATGATTGGCACGAGCGTGCGTCAGCTCGAGCGTGCGTTTATGGCCGAGATGAAGGTGTCGCCGAATGAGTTCTATCGCGGTATGCGGCTACGCTACGGGCGCTGGATGCTGCTGAATACCGGACGCAAGGTCACGGACATCGCATACGAGTGCGGTTTCGCGGATTCCGCGCATTTCATCAGGGTTTTCCGCGAAACCTACGGCGTGACGCCGGGCAAGCTGCGCGGCTCGCGCACAGGTCCAACAGAGGACTGAAGCTGTGCGAGGGGCGCAGCGCCATCTTGGCACGCCCTGCCTGGGCGGCGATTCGTTGTCGCGTTTCTTCTATATTTTTGCTCACTAGTGCAATCCTGCTGGTTTCGCGTGGCTCAACATCCTGTTTCGTGTAAGTGCACCGTGAAACAGGGGAAACAAGCGACATGCAGATTGCCGTATTGGGTGCGGGCGTCATCGGTCTGACTAGCGCCTACTATTTGAACCGGGCCGGACATCAGGTCATCGTCGTCGACCGACATGGTGAGGTGGCCGCCGAGACCAGCTTCGGCAACGGCGGGCAGTTGTCCTATAGCTACGTCGCGCCGCTTGCTGGACCGGGCGTGCTGTCCAAGTTGCCAGCGTGGCTCGCCCGTCGGGACTCACCGGTGCGCTTCCGGCCATCTGTGAGCGCGGAGCAGTGGCTCTGGTGCCTAAAATTCGCGCTCGCCTGCACGCGCCGGCGCAGCAATCTCACCACGCGTGACTTGCTCGCTCTCTCGTTCGTGAGCCGCACGCTCATGCACCAATTCCTGCGCGACGAACCCACGCTCGATTTCGACTTCCGGCACTCCGGCAAGCTTGTCCTGCACCGCGATCCGGTCGCCATGCAAGGCGCCATCGATCTACTCGATTTTCAGCGCTCGCTCGGCTGCGAGCAGGAGGCGCTGTCTGCCGACGAGTGTGTTGCGCTCGAACCCGCCCTGGCGAATGTACGTTCCCGTATTGCCGGCGGCATCTATACGCGCAGCGAAGATACGGCCGATTGCTATCGCTTCGGCAAGGGGCTTGAAGCTATTTTGAGGGCGCGGGGCGTGCAGTTCGCGATGAGTACGCACGTCGACGCGCTGGATGTCGCCCCAGGCGGACACATCGTGGCGCGTAGCGGCACGAGGGTGCTCGAAGCGGATCATGTCGTCGTTGCCGCCGGGGCTAGCGCACCACGTCTGCTTCGGCCTTTGGGTATTCGTGTGCCCGTTTATCCGCTCAAGGGCTACAGTCTGACCTACCCGCTGGGACCGCAGTCGCTTGCGCCGACGCTGAGTGTCACCGATTTCGCCCGCAAGGTCGTCTATGCGCGTCTTGGCGACCGGCTGCGCGTGGCGGGCATAGCCGATCTCGACGGCTACTCCCTGAAAACAGACCCCTCCCGCATTGCCGCGTTGCGTGCGGAGGCGGCCTGGCTCTTCCCGCAGGTCGCAGCCGGTCATGCTGAAACCGCTGAATGGGCCGGGCTGCGTCCCGCCACACCGCGCGGTACGCCGATCATCGGGCCCACGTGTTACAGAAATCTCTGGCTTAACGTAGGGCATGGTGCGCTCGGCTTCACGTTGGCTTCGGGATCGGCCGAGCTGCTTGCCGGCTGGATCGACGGACGACCCAATCCATCGCTGTCGGACCTCTTCCTGCTCGCGCAATGAGCGGTGCACCACATGGCGTACGGCTGTGCTCCATCCCAAATGCCTCGAATTGATATCGAATGAAAGACAAACCCAATATCGCGGTCATCGGCACGGGCGGCACCATTGCCGGCCGTGGCGCAAGCGCCGCAGACACTTCAGCCTACGCCTGCTCGGTGTTGGCTATCGACGAAATCCTGTCGGCTATTCCGGAAGCATCATCGCTCGCGAACCTGAGTGCCGAACAGCTGCTGCAAGCAGGCTCGGAGAACTTCAACGAGCAGCACCTGCTCATGATCGGCAAGCGGGTGTCCGAGGTGCTCAAGGACGACACCGTAGACGGCGTCGTCCTCACGCACGGCACCGACACCATCGAGGAAACTGCATACTTTCTGCATCTGACATTGAAGAGCGTGAAGCCCGTCGTCGTGGTCGGTTCCATGCGGCCACCGTCGGCTATGAGTTCCGACGCATCGTTGAATCTCTACGATGCGATTGCGGTAGCCATTCATCCGTCCTCGCGCGGAAAAGGCACGCTTGTCGTCGCCAACGAGGAAATCCACACCGCTCGAGACGTTACGAAGACAAACAGCTTCAAGCTCGAGGCATTTCGCTCGCCCTACGGTGCGCTCGGCTATGTGATCCAGGGAAAGCCTCGGTACTACCGTACGCCGTTGAGGGATCACACTGTTTTCACCCCGTGGTCCATCGACGACATCGAGTTGCTGCCGAAAGTCGATGTCGTTTATGCCTATGGAGCGCTCGAGAGCGAATTGATCCGCGCCATTGCGGCAGATGCGAACGGCCTTGTCTTCGCCGGCACCGGCAACGGCAACATCGCGGATCATCTGGTCGAGCCGCTACGGCAGGCGACGCAGCGGGGGCTGCATGTGGTGAGGGCTTCACGCACGGGCAGCGGTGTGGTCGTCCGCAACGGCGCGCAGCCCGATGACGACTATGACTGGATCGACGTCGACGATCAGTCGCCTCAAAAAGCCCGCATTCTTTTGATGCTGGCGATGCTGAGCAATCCGGATGAGCGCCGCGCGTTGCAGGCGGCCTTCTATCGCTTTTGAAAACTGCCAGGAAACACAATGTACATCATCACCGACGATCAGGTTCATAGACTCATCACGATGAGCGACGCCATCGAAGTGCTGCGCTCCGCGCTTGCTGAACAAGGCAGCGGACAAGCCAGGATGCAGCCACGTGTCAGGACGCTCGGCGAAAATGTGTCGTTGAGTACGATGGGGGCAATCCTGCCCGGTGCCGGTGTGTGCGGCGCGAAGGTCTATTCGACGTACAAGGGGGTCTTCGATTTCGTGATTCCTCTGTTCTCTACGCATAATGGAAGATTGCTGTCCATCATCCACGGTGGAGCATTGACGGAATACCGCACGGCGGCGGTGACCCGCATCGCGTTTGATGCATTCGGCTGCGCCGATGCGAAGGTGCTCGCAGTGTTTGGAACCGGCGTGCAGGCCAGGGCGCACATCCGGGCTTTCGTTGAGAAGTCGAACATCGAGCGCGTTCTGATAGTCGGCATCGAGGGCGTGCAGGAAACGGTTGCGCAAATGCAGGCACGTTACGCTGGCGTATGCTTCGAGGCGTCCGCGGCGGAAACGGCGGTGCAGGCAGCCGACATCGTCGTCACCGCTACGCGCAGCACCGTTCCGCTCTTTGATGGTGCCGGCCTCAAGCCTGGAACCTTCGTCGCAGCGATCGGCTCCAGCAAGCCGGACGCACGCGAAATCGACGATACGACACTTGCGCGCGCTGGCACGATCGTTGTCGAATCGCTGGAACAGGCGGCGAAGGAGGCGGGGGACCTGTTGATGGCGGCGCCGGAAGCGATTGACTGGCACGACGTTGTGGAGCTTGGCGACGTCATCGCCAGCGGCTATGTCCAGGAGCGCCGACGAGGCGATATAACCGTCTTCAAATCCCTTGGGATCGCGCTTGCCGATGTTGCGCTCGGTGAGCTAGTCATGCGTAGGGCTATGGCAGCGGTGGAATCTGGGGGTTAGTCAATGGCCGTTAGTGGAGTCGTGCGGTCTTCCAATGACAGTTCCGTCCGCTCGCTGAACGACAGGTTGTGGCCGGCTAGCGCCTGACTTACCGTCCGCGACCAGTGATTCACGCCAGCCTGTGGAAGGCGAGTCTGCCTCGAAGCGCAACGCCGCCGCTAACGGCGGTTACCAGAAATGCCGATTTCTCAAACGCACGGTCGCCGGCCACCCGCGTTGCTCTTCAGGGCCGCCCGCGCCGGTCCGGGGCGACTGCCAGACGAACTCCCGGCCCTGGCTGATACTCCGTGCGGTGATTGGGCCTGTTGCGCGGCCCCGTCGCAATCGTCGTGTCGGCGACCAGTCCCGGGTACCGTGGTACGTTCCCATGTTTGCTGCGAGTGCGTTCATACCGGAGCGCCGTCGTCGTCTTGATTCTCATCAAACTGACTGACCGTCGCAGCGAACGTCCGAAACTGGTCCCATATGCCTTCTGCGCCTTGCGTCGACAAGCCGGAGAGTGGCCGACTAACCGGCACGACCCGGCCCGACGCGCCGTCAAGCGGCCAATGTCGATTCAGAATTTCGTGCGAATGCCCGCGCCGAAGGTGTCGCCGCCCGATAGCTTGTCGAAGTGGTCGTACATATACGCCGCATATACATCGGTGCGTTTGGACAGAGCATAGTCGTAGCCCAGCGCCGCGGTTTGCCGTGTCTGGTCAAGGCCGCCGCTGTCGCGGGAATACGCATACGACGCCATCACAGTGCCTGCGCCCAGAGCGACCGATACGCCGGTCTGGTACGTGTTCACATGCCAGCTGCTCGCGAGCTCGTCGTTCTTCGTGTACATATACTGGCCGAAGAATTTCACCGCCTTCAGATCGTAGGACAGTCCGACTTGCGCGACGTTCTGGCTGCGCATGCCTTCGACGAGCATGGTCAGATCGCCGGGCGTGCTGTTGAAATTCGCGTATTGATAAACGCCGGTAGCCGCGAACGGTCCGTGGAAATAGAGAAATTGCGCACTCCATTTCTTCGCGCCATTTTCTCCGGCCTGATTGCCGAGGCCGTACATCAGGGAGCCGGAGAGGCCGTTAAAGCTCGGCGTCGAATACTGCACGGTATTGCTCCAGCCCGAGTCGCCGATTACGCCCATGTCCGTCGTATAGGTCGGGCCGCTGCCGAGACCCAGATACGTGTGCCAGATCATCGGCGAGAATTCGTATGAATCCACGAACGGGTTGAAGAGGATGGTCGAGACGAAGAGCGGTGTGGTCTGTCGGCCGAGTGTCAGCGTCCCGTAGACCGATTCGATGCCTGCATAGGCGTTGCGGGAGAAGAATGTGTCGCCGGTGAAGCGGCCTGCCTGGCCGTTTTGGGGCAGGAAAAAGTCTTCCAGTGCGAAGACAGCCTTGTAACCGCCGCCCAGGTCTTCCGAGCCTTTCAGGCCCCAGTATGAGGTGGACATGCCCCCGCCCGATACTTCCCATGCGCGTTGGCCGCCCGGCATTTTTTGTGCGCCGATCCACGTATCGACCTGGCCGTAGAGCTGGATGCTCGATTGCGCCGATGCCGATGAGGTCGTGAGTGCCAGTGCTCCCATTGCAAGGAGTGCCCATGCCGCTGATGCGATTGTCGGGTTTTTCATTTTGATTAGCATAACTAATTTTAAAAGTGAAAAAATTTATTGGGTGCGAAGGGTGTCCGCCGACGCTTTTTTAAGGTGTGGTCTTTCGTTTCTTTTGAGTGCTCGCTTTCTTTGCTGGCCTTTCCTTGATTGACTGTCGGAATGCCTGCTTTTCTCCGCTGCTGCAAAGAAAAGTTTGCAAAAAAGCTCACACGCTAGTGCGACGCTGTCCACCACGCGTATTCCTCCGTAGTGGTCCCGCACCGTCTGGGTTCCCGGTCATCGGGTGAATGGGCGCGTCAGTGACGGCGGGGCCGTTTGTCTGCCGATCAAACCTGCTACCGCTATCAGCGCCAGCAAATAAGGAAGCATGACCAGCAACGCCGTCGGGACGTGCAGGCCGAACATCTGCAACTGGAATTGCATCGCCGTCGCCGCGCCGAACAGCAGGCACGCCAGCGCGGTTCGGCCAATCTTCCAGTTGCCGAAGATGATCGCCGCGATCACCAGATAGCCGGTGCCGTTCGTCATGCCTTCCGTGAAGGTGTGGATGTCGCCTATTGAAATGAAGCAGCCAGCCGCCGCCGACATCACGCCCGAAAACAGTACCGCTCCGTAGCGCAGTTTTGTCACCGAGACGCCCGACTGATCAACCGCTCGGGGCGAGACGCCCACCGCGTGCAGCGCAATACCCAGTGCCGTGTGGCGCATCGTCCATGCCGTTGCGGCGAGGATTGCCAGGCCTGCGTAGAGCAGCCAGACCTGGTGGAATACGGCGTCGCCAATCAGCGGCAATTGTCCGAGACCTGGCGGTGACCAGCGGGCGAGGCCCGGAATCGCGGCCTCCGAGCGCGAACCGAATATCTCGCGATACGCGAGCGTCGTGCCGCCCAGCGCGAGGATATTGATGCCGATACCCGTCACCACCTGGTTCGCACGCAGCGTGACGCTCAGGAACGCCTGCAGCAGCGCGACCGGCAGCACGCCCAGCACACCGCAGAGCAGGCCGATGGCCGGATTGCCGGTCCACCACGAGGCCGTCGCGCCCACGAATGCGCCGGTCAGCATCATGCCTTCGACGCTCATGTTGAGCACGCCCGCGCGCTCGCTCACGAGTTCGCCGGTGGAGGCGAGCAGCATCGGGGCCGCGAGACGGATCGATGAGCCCGCGAATACCGCGAACAGTTCGGTGTTCATTGACGTTCCCCCTTGCGTTCGAGCCAGATTGCTCCGCCTGCAAGCGCGATCGTGACGATGCCCTGCACGATCAGCACGAGCGCGGACGGCACGGCCGCGACCATTTCCATGTTGATGCCGCCCGAGCGCAGGAAGCCGAACAGCAACGCACAGGCGAACACGCCCGTGATCGAGCCGCGCGAGAGCAGTCCGACCACGAGGCCGTCGAAGCCGTAGCCCGACGAAAACCCCGCCTTGAGCGAGCCCTGATCGCCTTGCAGCATCAGCGCGCCCGCGAGGCCGCCGAATGCGCCCGCGATCGCCAGCGCGGCGACGATCGTCGAGGTGATCGGCAAGCCCGCGCGCCGCGCCGCCACCGCGTTCAATCCGGTCGCGCGCAAGGCGAAGCCGAAGCGCGTGTAGCGCAGCATCAGTGTCGCGGAGACGGCGAGTACGAGTGTCACGGGCAGGCCGATATGCAGGCCGAGGCCGCTGTCGGCGAACAGGGCGGGCAGGTGGGTGGGGTCGGGAATCTCCAGCGACTCGGGCAGCGTGGCGCCGCTGGTCATCGGCTGGCGCAGTAGCGCTTCGCTTTGCACGCACCAGTAAAGCAGCCACACGGCCACGAACGACAGCAACAGCGTGCTGATGACTTCGCTCGTGCCGGCCTTCGCTTTCAGCACGCCGGACACGCCGCCCCAGAGCGCGCCGGCAGCGGCGGCGCAGAGCATTGGCACGATGAAGGCGAGCCCGAAGGGCAGGCCCGCGCAATGGCCATACAGGCTCATCGCCGTCGAGACGATGCCGCCCATGGCGATTTGTCCTTCCGCGCCGACGTTGGTCAGTTGCGCGCGATGTGCGATCACGAAGCCGATGCCGACGAGCGCGAACACGAGCGCACGATTTACCGACGCGCCGATGGCATACGGCGAGCCCCATGCGCCGTCGGCGAACGCGGCGAGCGCGTCGCGCACGTTCACGCCCATTAGCGCGATCAGGCCTAGCGCGATGCAGAACGCGAACACGATCGCGCCGCCGATCACGGCTGCGGCGCGCAACGGCGATGCGCCGTCGCGCGTGGCGGGCGCCGCCAACGGCCAGGCGCGCGCGGCCAGCGATTTACGAAGCGAATTCATTGCAATTCTCCTGCGCCGGCCATCCATGCGCCGATACGTGAGCGATTGGCCGCCTCGGGCGTGCAACTGCCCATGATGCGGCCGCGATACAGCACGACGATGCGGTCGGCAACGCTCATCAGTTCGTCGAGCTCGGATGAGATCAGCAGCACGCCTACGCCGCGCTCGCGCGCCGCGCGGATGTGCCGGTAGACGGCGGCCACAGCGCCGACGTCGAGCCCGCGTGTCGGTTGCGCGGCCAGCAGGAAATGCAGCGGATCGAGCGTGAGTTCGCGCGCGAGCACGGCCTTTTGCTGATTGCCGCCCGAGAGTCCGCCGAAGATCGCGTCGGGTCCGCTCGCGCGCACATCGAAACGTTCCATCAGTTCGACCGCGCGTTCGCGCATCGCGCGGCGTTGCAGCCAGCCCGCGCGCGAGTAGCGATCGAGGTGATTGAGCATGAGGTTGTCGACGAGGCTCATGCCGGTCACGCAGCCGACCGCGTGCCGGTCCTCGGGCACGATGCCCACGCCCACGCGCGTGAGTTCGCGCGGCGTCGCGTGCGTCATGTTCTGGCCCGCGACGAAAAAGCGTCCCGCCGCCGCCGGCATCATGCCCGCGAGCACGGCGCCCAGTTCGCTCTGGCCGTTGCCTTCCACGCCCGCGATGCCGACGATCTCGCCGCGATTCACGACGAGCGTGCAATCGGCGAGACGCAGCACGCCTTCGGCGTCGCGCGCGGCGAGGCCGTCGATCTGCAACACCTCGTCGCTCAGCGCGCGCGACCACGGCGAGCCTTCATGCGGCTGCGCGAGCGACAGTTGCGCGTGCAGATCGGCGGCTTGCGCGGTCGACGCGCGGCGGATCATCGCGTCGACGAGACGGTCGATGTCGTTCGCGGGCGCCTCGGAGCGCGCTACCACGCGGCCCGATTGCAGCACCGTCGCGTGCGTGGCGATGCTGCAGATCTCCTTGAGCTTGTGCGTGACGAGCACGACGGCGCAGCCGTTGGCGGCCACGCGCGCGCAGGTGTCGAGCAGCGCGTCGATTTCGGCGGGCAGCAGCACGGCGGTCGGTTCGTCGAGCAGCAGCAGACGCGGCTCGCGCATCAGACACTTCACGATTTCCACGCGCTGACGCTCGCCCACCGAAAGATCGGCGATTCGCGCGTCGAGCGGCAGCGTCAGGCCCACGCGCATGAGTGTTGCTTCGACGCGTCGGGCTTCGCGCGCGCGATCGATGCGCCCGCGCGCCTGGCCGAGCAGCAGGTTGTCGAGCACGCTCGCGTCGTCGACGAGACTGAAGTGCTGATGCACCATCGCGATGCCGTGCCCGATAGCTTCGCGGGGATTGCGCGGGCGGTACGCGACGCCGTTCATGCGCATCGCGCCCGCATCGGGCTGATGCACGCCGAAGATCACGTTGCAGAGCGTGGATTTGCCCGCGCCGTTTTCGCCAAGCAGGCAATGCACGTCGCCGGCCATGAGATCGAGCGACACATCGTCGAGAGCCTGAAACGCACCGAAGTGCTTGCCAATCCCTTCGAGCGACAGCACCGGCGCGGGCGTGGGAGACACGACGGCGTTCATGGTCAGCCTTCCAGTACCTTGATCTTGCCGCTCAGGATGTCGTCTTCGATCTGCTTGAGCTTCGTATCGATGGCGGGCGTGGAATGACACACGACCATGCCCGACGACTTCGGCCCCATCGCAAGACCGAAGGCCTTGTAGCCGGGCTGCCACGTGCCTTTCTCCAACTGCTCGATGGCGTATTGCGCCTGATAGCCGACGCCGGTGATGCTGTACGCGACATAGAGCGGATCGCTGCCGCATCGATCTGTGTAGCTGCCGATGATGTGCGTGTTCTTTTCCTTCGCTGCCTGCTCGATGCCGCGCAAGCCGAGATTGAGAATGTGATAGTGAATGTCGGCGCCCTGGGCGATGGCGGCGGCGGTGGCTTCGCGTGCCTTGGCGACGTCGTCGAAATCGCCGGTGTAGCTCTCGAAGTATTTGATCTTCGGATTGATATAGCGTGCGCCTTCTCCGAACTCCTTGCCCGCGTTCACGATCGACGGAATTTCCATGCCGCCGACGTAACTCACCGCGTTGGTCTTCGTGAGCATCGCGGCGGCCGCGCCCGCGACGAACGCAATTTCTGCCTGCTTCACGTCGTAGCCCGCAACGTTGGGCGGCATCGCTTGCCCCTTGCTACCGCCGACGATCGAGAACTTCACTTTCGGAAACCGCTTCGCGATCTTAATGACGGCTGCCTGCGTCTGGCCGCCCACGCCGATCACGAGTTCGTTTTTCGCGGCGAGATTCGTGAGCGCCTGCTCCATGTCCGCGTAATTGATGTTCTCGATGATCTGCGTCTTCAGCTTCGGGCCGAATTCCTTTTGCGCGGCCATCACGCCGTCATAACCGGATTCCATCCAGCCCTTGTCGGTCTTCGAGCCAGGAATCAGGACGCCGACATGCATGGCGTCGTCAGCGGCGTAGATGGCGGGCGGCATCACCGCGCCCAGTCCCAGCGCGAGGCCGACCGTGGCGAGCACGCGCGCGCGCAGGCGATCCGTTGCCGAACGTTGCGGGAATCGATTCAAAAGCAGCTTCGCGGAAGACATCATGACACTCCTTGTTTGCCGTAGCGTTTGAGTTTCGTTTTGCAGTTTCAGTAAGTGAACTATTCATGAACGAAATGGTTAAAAGCAAGTTGGGTGCCATGTATGTCGAACGCATGTTCGTGCCTTGCCGAAAGCGGCGAAATGCCCATTCGCATCGGGGTTTGCACGTGGGGTGAGGTAGCGCATGCGGCGGCGTATTCGCGCGTGCGAGCGCGCCGCGCGTGCACCAAAGCCGGTTTCGATGCCTGTGCGCGGGGCGTGAGCGCAAGCGATTGCGCGCACGCGCACCATGGCGGCGCGTGGTGCGGCTTCGCGTCATTCGGCGCGACGGCCCGCGAGTTCGCACAGTGCGCGCCGTGCTGCTATATTCGCGGCAGGCGGCGCATGCGCCGATGGGTTTTCTTCCGCACGAACGAACTTACTCTTGCCATGACGCGTGTCGCCGCTCGCTCCGCCAGTTCTTTGACGCCGAAAAAGAACGCCGCAAAAAATCCGGCGCGTGCCGCAGGGGAGGAGGCGCAAGAGTCCGCGCAGGAACCCGTGCGCGAAACCATGCGCCAGCGTCTGGCAGCAGCGACGCGCGGGCGCATCTTTCGCGTCGCGCTCGCGGAATTCGCGGAGAAGGGCTTGAGCGGCGCCCGCGTGGAAACCATCGCGAGCCGCGCGAAGGTCAATATCCGCATGATTTATCACTACTTCGGCGGCAAGGAAGCGCTCTATCTGGAAGTGCTTGAATTCGTGCTCGGCCGTTTGCGTGCCGAAGAACTCAAGCTTGAACTCGACGTTGATCGCGTCAAGCCCGTCGAAGGCATCGTGCTGCTTTACGAGTTCATCGAAGGGCATTTCGCGGCCCATCAGGAACTCGGCAAACTGCTCTCGTTCGAGAACCTGAATCGCGCGCGCGTGATGAAGCGTTCGAAGGCAATTCCCGAAATGGCTTCACCGGTGCTGGTGCTGTTGCGCACGCTGATCGAGCGCGGCGAGAAGGACAAGACGCTGCGCGCCGGGCTCGAACCGCTGCATCTCTACGTCGCGCTCGTTAGCTTGTGCTCGTTCCACAAGTCGAACGCGTATACGCTGTCGTGCATCTTTAACGCCGATCTGCTCGCGCCGAGCTGGCAGGACGAGCAGAAGCGGCAGGCGCAGGAGATGGTGCGCGCGTTCGTGCGCGCCTGAGGTTTCAGCCCACGGTTAGCGAATGGGCTTGCTGGCTCGCATCGGCGGCCATCGCGAGGCCGTCGCTGCGCGGATCGTGTGCGCCGAGTGCCCAGCCATCGGCGTCGATGCGGATCACGCCGGGATGCCCCGCGAGCGGACTTTGCGCAGCAATCGCGGATACTTCGTGGCCGCGCGCCGAGAGTTCCGCGAGCACGGCCGTGCCCGCATCGGCTTCCAGCTTGAGTGCGTCGCGTGTGTCGGAGAAGGTCCGGCCGAGCAGAAAACGCGGCTGCGCGAGGGCCGTTAGCGGGTCCATACGGTAATCGATCAAGCGAGTGAGAATGGCCGCGAGCGTTTGCGGCTGGCCGTCCGCGCCTTGTGTGCCGAACAAAAGGTGTGGGCGCCCGTCGCGCAGATACATGCCCGGCGTGAGCGTGTGGAACGGCCGCTTGCCTGGCGCGAGTGCATTGGGATGCCTTGCGTCGGTGGAGAATGCCGCGCCGCGGTTGTGCCAGAGAATGCCGGTGTCGCCGGCCACTACGCCGCTGCCCCAATCGAAATACACCGTTTGCAGCAGGCTCACCGCGCGTCCTTCGCGGTCGGTCGCGCCGATGAACACCGTGTCGCCGTGACGAAAACGATGCGGCCACGCACGCGCGCGGCGCATGTCGATGGAGCGTGCGTGCGCCGCGAGCGTCTCGGGCGCAAGCAGCATGTCGATGGGCACGTCGGCGAAATCGGTGTCTGCCACGTAGCGGTCGCGATCGACGAACGCACATTTTATGGCTTCCACGAGCAGGTGATAGTAGTCGGCGCTGCCTTCCTCGACATTGGTGAAATCAAAATGTGCGAGCGTGCCCATGATTTCCAGCATCGTCACGCCTTGCGTGGGCGGCTGCAAACCGACGAGTTCGCCGCCGCGATACGGCACGCGCAGGGGCGCTTGCTCGCGTGCCCGTGTGCTGGCGAGATCGTGCGCGTCGAGTGGCGAGCCCGCATCGCGCAGACCACGCTCGATACGCCCGGCGAGATCGCCTTCGTAGAATTCGCGCGCGCCAAATCGAGCGATGCGTTCCAGACTGCGCGCGAGTGCCGGTTGCGCAAAGCGCGAACCGGGCGCGGGCGCTGCGCCCGATGCGTCGTCGGGCGCGAAGGTCGCGGCGAAACCGGGTTGCGCGTTCAGTTCGTCGGCGCGAAGCGTTTGCCAGAAGTGCTGCGATTGCGTCACGGCAAAGCCGTCTCGCGCGTATTCGATTGCGCGTTCGAACAGCGTCGACCACGCGAGTGTGCCGCCCCACGCTTCGCGTGAGTGTGCGAAAGCGCGCGCCCACGTGTCGAGCGTGCCCGCGCTCGTGAGCGCAGCAGCGCCGCCACGCACAGGAATCGCTTCGCCGTGATGCGGCAGATGCATCGCAGCCTGGCCCGCGCCCGAAATCGTGCGCACGTCGCCGCTTCGATCCGCGACGACCCAGAAAGCGTCGCCGCCCAAGCCCGTGAAATGTGGATACGTCACGCACAACACTGCGCCGATGGCAATGGCGGCTTCGATGGCGTTGCCGCCCGCGCACAGAACATCGCGCCCAGCGGCGCTCGCGAGTGCATGCGGGCTCGTCACCATGCCCTCGCGCGAGCGGGCGTTTGAAGCATTCAAAATTTTGGTCTCCGTTATATTTTCGCGGTCTCGCCACGGTGTGTGGGCAGCGTTTGCGCGAGCCGCAGCAGCGCTCGGTCGGTGCCGCGCGCGCCGATCAGCGAGAGCGCGAGCGGGCGGTCGCATTCGTCAGTGAACGGCAGTGTGATTTGGGGCAGGCCGCCAAGCGAGGCGATGGCGTTGAGTGTGAGCGCGTCTTCGTAGAAGTGCGCGAGCGTATCGCCGTCGGCATCCTTCGCGAGCAGCGCGCACGGCGTGGTCGGCATGACGAGAACGCTGTCTCGCAGCCGCACGTCGAGTTGTGCAGCGAGCGTCTCACGCAGCGCGCGCCAATGCGGCGTGCGTGTGCGGTCGTATGAGTCGATGCGCGCGAAGCGCGGCGCGATTGCCGGCCCGAAGCGCGGTTCCGCCGCGCGTATCCACGTGCCGAGTGCGTAGTCGATATCGGCGTCCTGCACCGCTTGATAGCACGCGAGCCAATCGGCGGCCGGCGTGAGATCGAAGAGTGGCACCGAATCCTGCGCGCCGAGCGAACGCGCGAGGGCGTCGAGGCGCGCCGCGTCGTCGGGTTCGTGGCGGGCGCGGCGTGCGAACGCTTCGTCCACACGCCGCGGCGTGTGCGATGACGTTGCGCTGTCGGCGGGTAACAGCACGTCGCCGACGCTCGTCAACAGAGCGGCGGAGCGCGCGAACCAGCCGATGGTGTCGAGGCTCGGCGCGAACGGCGCCACGCCGTCGAGCGCGATGACGCCGTGCGTCGGGCGCATGCCGTAGAGCCCGCAGAACGCGGCGGGCACGCGCACCGAGCCGCCCGTATCGGTGCCGAGCGCGAAGTCCACCGTGCCCGCTGCGACCGCCGAAGCCGATCCGCTCGACGAACCGCCCGGCAGCGCATGCGGCCAGCGCGGATTTAGCGGCGTGCCGTAGTGATGATTCGCGCCTTCGAGGCTGTAGGCAAGTTCGTCTGTGATCGTTTTGCCTTCGAGCACCGCGCCCGCGCGCAACAGTGCCGAGACGCAGGACGCGTGCTCGCGCGCGGGCGGTTGCGCGGCGAGCCAGTCGGGATTGCCGCCGCCCGTGCGCACGGCCGCCACGTCGATCAGGTCCTTGACCGCGAAGCGCAGACCGTCGAGCGGGCCTTGAGAGAGCGGCGCGACGCGTGTGACGTTGCCGGGCACGAAGGCGCTCACGCGGGCTGCTCCACCGCTTCGACCGCATCGACGATGCGCTTCGAGTCGGTGACGAAGCCGAAGCACTTCTTCACGTTCCAGATCGTCGCTTCGGTGCAGAACGCGGGCGAGGACGTCGCGCAGCAATCCTCGACGAGCACGCAGCCGTAGCCGAGAAAGTTGGCGTCGGTGAGCGAGTGCAGCACGCATTGATCGGTGTTGACGCCCGCGAACAGCAGCGTGCGCACGCCGAGGTTGCGCAGGATGCTGTCGAGCGGCGTGTCCCAGAAGCCGCTGATGCGATATTTATCCACGCAGATGTCGTGTGGCAACGGCTTCAGTTCGTCCACCACGGCAGCGGCCCACGAGTCTTTTTCGAGCACGTGTGCGCCGTTGCTCGCGAGCGGTTCGCCGAGACCGGTGCCGTGTCCGGTCGGCTTGTAGAGGTGCAGTTGATTCGGCGGCATGTTGGCGAGGTCGGGGCGGTTGCCCCAGTTCACCCAGATCACCGGCACGCCTCGCGAGCGCAGCGCGGGCAGCAGCGTTTGCAGTGGCGCGATGGGCGCGCGGTCGGCGGTGTAGTCGCCGCCGATCTGCGAAACCCAGCCGCCTTCGGTGCAGAAGTCGTTCTGCATGTCGATCACCACGATGGCTGTGCGACTCAGGTCGAGACGCACGTGTTGCGGTTCGCAGGCGAGCGTCGCGAGACGCGGTTCGGGACCGCGAGCCGCCATGTCGACGAGCGCCGGGCTCGCGAGCCAGTGATAGGCGTCGGCGCGGCCGAGACGGTTTGTGGCGGGCGCGTCGTTAGGGAGGTTGGCTTCGGACATCGGCTGGGGCTCTCCGCGAGTAGCGTTCGTTCATGAATAAGATACTTACTGAAATATGCAAGATCGATGCCAGCGCGGAACGTAGGCGCAAGCGCTTGCCATAGCGGGGCGACAGGAAAATCAGGCGATAGAAGCTGGGCGCACCGCGATCCGGCGCGGCGCGCGCGTGCCCCGAAGCGGGGCACGCTGCACGGAGTTGCAGCGGCGGGATGCGTGCACAAGCAACGTGAATCGTTGCACCGGCACGCGACGCCAAATGGCCCAAGGCGGCGCACGCACCGCGCCGCACGCCGCCTGCGCGACATGTGAGCGATCACCGGACAGGCACGCCAGGCAAGCTTGCGCGGCGCGCGCAGGGTCATCTGGCATGGATGCTGCGTGTTGCGTGCCATCTTGTATTCAAGTTTGAACTCATGCGCCGCTCCCGCCCGTTGAAAGTTCGCGGACTGCTCGACGCCTATCGCCGTGGCGAGACCTCGCCGCGTGAGACGATCGGCACCGTGCTGCACCGCCTTGTGACCACGCATCGTCCCGAAGCGTGGATACTGCGTGTCGCCGACGCCGATCTCATCGCGCGCGCAGCGCAACTCGAACGACAGCTCGCCGACGAAGGTCCCGCGCTGTTCGAGCGCATGCCGCTGTTCGGCGTGCCGTTCGCGGTCAAGGACAACGTCGATGTCGCGGGCTTGCCGACCACGGCCGGCTGCGCGGCGTTCGCCTACACGCCCGGCGAAACGGCATTCGCGGTCGCGCGTCTACTCGACGCGGGCGCGATCCTGATCGGCAAGACGAATCTCGATCAGTTCGCGACCGGCCTCGTCGGTACGCGGTCGCCGTATGGCGCGGTGCGTCAGGTCGATCAGGACGACTACATTTCGGGCGGCTCAAGTTCCGGCTCGGCGGTCGCGGTGGCAGCGGGCATCGTCGCGTTCTCGCTGGGCACCGATACGGCGGGCTCGGGGCGCGTGCCCGCGGGCTGCAACGGCATCGTCGGCCTCAAACCATCGCTCGGGCTCGTCAGCAAACGCGGCGTCGTGCCGGCGTGCCGCACGCTCGATACGCTCTCGGTGTTTGCGCACGATGTCGCCGATGCGTGGACGGTACTTGACCGCCTCGCGGCCTTCGATACGCGCGACAGTTATTCGAAGCCGCTCGTCTCGCGCGGACTGACGCATGGTCCGCTGCGCCTCGGCGTGCCCGACACGCTCACGTTTTTCGGCGACGAGCGCGCGCAGCAGGCGTTCGCCGCGACGCTCGACAGCATCGCCACTCATCTGGCCCTCACGCCCGCGCGCTTCGCGTTCGCGCCGCTGCAGCAGGTTGCTGCGCTGCTCTACGACGGACCGTGGGTGGCGGAGCGGCGCGCTGCGCTTGGCGAGTTCTTCGACACGCATCGAGCGGAGATTGACTCGACCGTGGCGAAGGTGATCGGTCAGGCGCAGCGCTTCGATGCCGCCACGGTGTTCGACGGCCAGTACACGCTCGCGCGTCTGAAGCGCGAGGCGGATTCGCTGTTCGAACAGTTCGATATCCTGATCGTTCCGACAGCGCCGACACATCCGACTATCGCCGAGGTGCAGGCGAATCCGATCGAGGTGAACAGCCGTCTCGGCGTATATACGAACTTCGTCAATCTGCTGGATTGGTGCGCGCTCGCCGTGCCGGGCGTACCGCGCACCGATGGCTTGCCCGCGGGCGTCACGCTGATCGGACCGTCGGGCGCGGACCAGCAACTCGCGGTGCTCGGTGCGCGCATTCAGGCGCTGTTTTGCGAAGCGGCTGAAGCAACCGAAACCACGGCAGCACGCAATGCCGAGGCGATCGCCGCAAGTCCGATGCCGATTCAGGAACCGAGCGTCACGCTCGCCGTGGTTGGCGCGCATCTGCGCGGTGAGCCGCTGAACTGGCAACTGTTGCAGGCGGGCGCGCGCTTTATCGAAGCGACCACGACGGCGCCGCATTACCGCCTCTACGCGCTCGCGGGCACCTCGCCGCCCAAGCCGGGTCTTGTGCGGCAGAGCGCCGGCGCGGAAGGCGATGCGATCGCCATTGAACTGTGGGACGTGCCATTGCGCAGCTTCGGCGCATTCGTGGCCGCCGTGCCCGCGCCGCTCGCGATCGGCTCGCTCGATCTCGCCAATGGCCGCACCGTGAAAGGCTTCGTCTGCGAGCCGTCCGCATTGGCCACCGACGCTGGTGCGGCCGATATTACCGCTTACGGCGGCTGGCGCGCGTATCTGGCGCACAGCGCGCCGAAGCGCTGAAGTGAAGCGCCCAACAAATGCAAAAGCGAACGCAGCAGCGAACACCGAAACCAGTGACCGACAACCATCAGGAATCCCAATCATGACGCAACGTCGCGACTTCATCAAACAGGCCGGCGCGCTAGCGCTCGGCAGCCTGCTGCCTTTTAAAAGCGTGTTCGCTGCCGAGACGCTCACGGTCGGCGTGATCTACGTGGGCTCGAAAGGCGATTACGGCTACAACCAGGCGCAGGCACAAGCGGCGGCGGTCATCAAGAAGCTGCCGAACGTGAAGGTGGTCGAGGAAGAGAATGTGCCGGAAACCGTCGCGGTTCAGAAGTCGATGGAAGCCATGATCGAGCAGGACGGCGCGACGCTGATCTTCGCGACTTCGTTCGGTTACTTCGATCCGCATGTGCTGAAGATGGCGGCCAAATATCCGAAGATCCGTTTCGCGCATTGTGGCGGCCTGTGGAAACAGGGCAATCCGCCTAATATCGCAAGTTACTTCGGCTATATCGACGAATGCCAGTATTTGAACGGCGTGGTCGCGGGCCATATGAGCAAGACGAAGAAGCTTGGTTTCGTCGCCGCCAAGCCGATTCCGCAGGTGCTGCGTAACATCAACGCGTTCACGCTCGGCGCGCAGTCGGTCGATCCGTCGATCACGACGCATGTGATTTTCACGGGAGACTGGTCGATGCCGGTGAAGGAAGCCGAGGCGACCAATAGTCTTGTCGATCAGGGTTGCGATGTGCTGACCTGTCACGTCGACGGTCCGAAGGTCGTGATCGAGACGGCCGAAAAGCGCGGCGCGATGAGTTGCGGTTATCACGCGAGCCAGGCCGCACTGGCGCCGAAGGGCTATCTCACGGGCGCCGAGTGGGATTGGGCGACGCCGTACCAGACACTCGTCGCCGATGCGCGGGTGGGCAAGCCGCAGCCGAACATTCTGCGCGGCGGTCTCAAGGAAGGTTTCGTGAAGATGTCGCCGTATGGCGCGAAGGTCACGCCCGACGCGAAGAAGAACGCCGACGCGATCAAGACGCAAATGATGGCGGGCCAGTTCGTGATCTTCAAGGGTCCGCTCAAGGACAACAAGGGCGGCACGGCCATCGCAGCGGGCACGAACTACGCGCAAACCGACATCACGCTCGAAAGCATGAATTACCTCGTCGCGGGCGTGGTCGGGCAGATCTGAACGATGACCCAGTTCCACGCGATTCCGCCATGACGTTCGAAATCGCGCAACCCCGCAAGGAGAGATGATGCGCGCTCCCGCTCCCTCGGTGATGTCCGCCGGCGCCCGCGCGCTGATCGGATTGTTGCCCGCCCTGCCGACGCTCGCGGCGATCGTCGGCACACTGCTGCTGTTTTCGCTCTTTCTGCTGATCGAGGGCCAACCGGCGGGCGACGCGATCGCGCTGATCGCGCAAGGTGCGTTCGGTTCGTCGTTCGCGTGGCAGAGCACGCTGCTGCGCGCCGCGCCGCTGATGCTCACCGCACTGTGCGTGGCGCTGCCCGCGCAGGTTGGCCTGATCGTGATCGGCGGCGAGGGCGCGCTCGCGCTCGGTGGACTCGCGGCGGCGGTCGTGCCGTCACTGCTGCCGCACGCTACGCCGTGGTTCGTCGCGACGCCTGTTATGGCGCTGGCCGGCATGATCGTTGGCGGCGCGTGGATCGGCGCGGTCGGGGCGTTGCGTCAGTGGCGCGGCGTCAACGAGACGATCAGTTCGTTGCTGATGTCATATATCGCGATCGCGGTGTTCAAGTTTCTCGTCGAAGGGCCGCTACGCGATCCGGCGAGCCTGAACAAGCCGTCGACGCCGCCGCTGCCCGATGCGTTTTCGATCGGCTCGCTGCCGGGACTCGAAGTGCATTGGGGCCTGTTCTGGGGCGCGCTGGCGTGCGTGGCGGCGTGGGTGTTCGTGCGTCACAGCACGAAGGGCTTCGCGATGCGCGTGACCGGCGGCAATGCGCGCGCTGCGCGTCTCGTCGGCCTGCCGGTAAATTCGCTCGCGCTGACTGCGTGCGTGCTGGGCGGTGCGGCGTCGGGTCTCGCGGGTATGTTCGAAGTCGCGGCGGTGCAGGGCAGCGCGAACGCGTCGCTGCTCGCGGGCTACGGTTACGCCGGCATTCTCGTGGCGTTCGCCGCGCGCCAGAATCCGCTCGCGATCATCGTGTGCGCGCTGATGATCGGCGGTATCGAGGCGAGCGGCAGTCTGCTGCAACGCCGTCTCGATCTGCCCGACGCGACCACGCTCGTGCTTCAAGGCCTGCTGTTCGCCAACCTGCTCGCGTGGGAGGCGCTCGGCGGGCGGCTTGCCGCGTGGCGCTTGACATTGCAGAACGCCGCGCCATCCGAAGCGGTGTCTTCGCTGGAGCAAAGCCATGTCTGATCTGCATTCGCCGGTTGCCGTGCTGCTGCTTTCCCTGATCGCGGGCGCCTTGCGCGTGAGCACACCGTATCTGTTTGTGAGTCTCGGTGAATGCCTGACCGAGAAGGGCGGTCGCGTGAATCTCGGACTCGAAGGCATTCTGGTCACGGGCGCGATGAGCGGCTATGCGGGCGCGTATCTGAGCGGCTCGCCGTGGATCGGCGTGCTGGTTGCCGGTTGCGCGGGCCTGCTGCTCGGCTGCCTGCATGGCTTGATCTGCTCGCTGCCGCGCGTCTCAGATATCGCTTTCGGCATTGCGCTGATGCTGTTCGGCACCGGCCTCGCGTTCTATCTCGGCAAGCCCTTCATCGAACCGCAAGCGCCGATGCTGAGCTCGTTTGATTTCGGCGCGTGGAGCGCGTCGCCGCAATTGCATAACGCGCTGCACGTGAATCCGTTGTTTCTGATCGGCGTGGCGATGGCGTTCGCCCTGCAGTGGGGGCTGCGCTCGACGCGCTGGGGCATGACGCTGCGGCTCGTCGGCGACAACGCGGAGAGCGCGCGCGCCATGGGCTATCCGGTCACGCGCGTGCGCATTGCCGCGACGGCGGTCGGCGGGTTTTTCGCCGGCGTCGGCGGCGCGTATCTGTCGCTCGTCTATCCGGGCAGCTGGAACGAAGGCCTCTCCAGCGGTCAAGGGTTGATGGCCGTCGCGCTGGTGATCTTCGCGCGTTGGCAGCCGCTGCGTTGTTTGTGGGCCGCGCTGCTGTTCGGGGCCGCGGGCGCGCTCGGCCCCGCGCTGCAGGCAATCGGCGTGACGAGTGGCTATTACCTCTTCAACGCCGCGCCTTACGTGCTGACGCTCGCGATCATGATCGTCAACTGCCGTCCGGACCGCACGCTTGCGGGCGCACCCGGGGAATTGAGCCTCACGCGCTGATGCCTGATTGACGCCTGATTTCGCCATCGATTTATCTCGTCTCACCGGAGACCGACATGACCCGTTTCATCGAAGCCCGTCCGTATCCGTGGCCTTACGACGGCGCGTTGCGCGCCGATAATACCGCGCTCGTCATCATCGACATGCAGACCGACTTTTGCGGATTCGGCGGCTATGTCGACAAGATGGGCTACGACCTGTCGCTCACGCGCGCGCCGATCGAGCCAATCAAGCGTGTGCTTGCGGCGATGCGCGTGCAAGGCTTTACGATCATCCACACGCGCGAGGGCCATCGCCCCGATCTCTCGGATCTGCCAGCGAACAAGCGCTGGCGCAGCCGCCAGGCGGGCACGAACGGCATAGGTATCGGCGACGAGGGGCCGTGCGGCAAGATCCTCGTGCGCGGCGAACCGGGTTGGGAAATCATCGACGAACTCGCGCCGCTGCCGGGCGAGATCGTAATCGACAAGCCGGGCAAGGGCTCGTTCTGTGCGACCGATCTCGAATTCTTGCTGCGCACGCGCGGCATCGCCAACCTCGTGCTGACCGGCATCACCACCGATGTGTGCGTGCACACGACGATGCGCGAGGCGAACGATCGCGGCTTCGAATGCACGATCCTCGCCGACTGCTGCGGCGCGACCGATCGAGGCAATCACGACGCGGCGCTGAACATGGTGTTGATGCAAGGCGGCGTGTTCGGTACCGTTTCCGATTCGCGCGCGCTGCTCGCGACGCTCGGACGCTGATCATGTCGACGCTCGCCAGCATGAAATCGTTGCCGCCGAAAAGCGGCGCGCTCGGCGTCGAAGTGCTCGGCGCGAGCAAGCGCTTCGGCGCGTTTTGCGCGCTCGACGACGTCACGCTCAAGGTGCGCGCGGGCACGGTGCACGCGTTGCTCGGCGAAAATGGCGCGGGCAAGAGCACGCTCGTGAAAGGGCTCGTCGGTTATGGTCTGCTCGACAGCGGCCAGATCGTTGCCGACGGGCGCGAGGCGCGCATCGCTTCGCCGCGCGATGCGCAGGCGCTCGGCATCGGCATGGTCTATCAGCATTTCACGCTGGCGGCGGGCTTGTCGGTTGAAGAGAATCTGGTGCTCGCACGCGGCCGCATGCCATGGAAAATTAATTGGGATGCCGAACGAAAATCGCTCGACGAATTCATGCGCGCGATGCCGTTCCGGCTTGCGCTCGACGCCCCGGTGTCCGGCCTTGCGGCGGGCGAAAAGCAGAAGCTCGAAATTCTCAAGCAGTTGTATCTGCGTCAGCGCCTGCTGATTCTCGATGAGCCAACGTCCGTGCTTACGCCGCAGGAGGCCGACGAAGTGCTCGGTTTGATGCGCGATCTCGCGACGCGCAACGAGTTGACGGTGCTGATGATCACGCACAAGTTCCGTGAGGTGATGGCGTATGCGGACGATGTCACGGTGTTGCGCAAGGGGCGGCTCGTCGGCAGCTGTGCGGTGCGCGATACCGACCGCGACCGGCTGGCGGCGTGGATGATGGGCACCGACGCCGATGCGGCCGCCAACGCCGAAGCGCGCGCGACGACGGGCATCGATACCGTGCGGCCCGCGCGCAAGCCGTTAGCCGCCAACGCGCCTGTATCGCTCGAACTCTCGAAGCTGACCGTGCTCGATGACCGCGGCCACGCAGCAGTGCGCGAGGCGTCGCTAGCCGTCCGCGCGGGAGAAATCCTCGGGCTCGCGGGGGTCTCGGGCAATGGCCAGAAAGAGCTGGTGGAGGCGCTGGTCGGCCAGCGCCGCGCGCAGTCGGGCGCGATGCGCGTGAAAGGCGAGCCCTATCGCGCGACGCGCGAAGCGATGACGCGTTTGTCTGTGTTCGCGCTTCCGGAGGAACCGTTGCGCAATGCGTGCGTGGCGAACCTGAGCGTTGCCGAAAACCTCGCACTGCGCGATTTCGACCAGGCGCCGCTATGCGCGGGCGGCTGGCGTCTGAACCGGCGCGGGCTGCGCGAGCGCGCGAAGCAGCGCATTGCCGAATTCAATGTGCGGCCGCCGGTGCCGGAACGCGCCATCGGCACGCTCTCGGGCGGTAACGTGCAGCGCGCGGTGCTCGCGCGCGAACTGGGCCAGCTGGTCGAGGTGCTGATCGTCGCGAATCCGGTGTTCGGGCTCGACTTCGCGTCGGTGGCCGATATCCATGCGCGCATTCTCGCTGTGCGCGACGCGGGCGGAGCCGTGCTGCTGGTGAGCGAGGATCTTGACGAACTGCTGGAGCTGGCCGACCGCATCGCGGTGATCGCGCAAGGGCGGCTCGTGTTCGAAACCGCTGTGGAGAGCGCGGACCGCGTGGTGCTCGGCCGCCACATGGCCGGCCACGGCGACGATCTTCAAACCGGATCGGCGGCCCCGGCCGTCGCCTTTCATGGAGCTTGAGCAATGAGTTCGAGTGGACTCGGCGGATTGAACCGTTCGCCTGTGGGCGTGGTGATCGGCCTCGTGCAACTGCGCAATCCCGATGTCGAAACACCCGGGCAACTCACGGCGCAAACGCAGCGTATCGTCGATATGGTCGGCAAAGCGCGGCGCAACAATGCGGCGATGGATCTCGTGGTGTTTCCGGAATACGCGCTGCACGGTCTGTCGATGCGCACCGACGACGCGATCATGTGCACGCTCGACGGCCCGGAAGTGGCGGCGTTTAAGGCCGCGTGCGTCGAGCATCGGATCTGGGGCTGCTTTTCGATCATGGAGCGCAATCCGGGCGGTAATCCTTATAACAGCGGCCTGATCATCGACGATCGCGGCGAGATTCGGCTTTATTATCGCAAGCTGCATCCGTGGGTGCCGGTCGAGCCGTGGGAGCCGGGCAATCTCGGCGTGCCGGTGTGCGAAGGGCCGCGCGGCGTCAAGCTCGGGCTGATCATCTGTCACGATGGTATGTTCCCGGAGATGGCGCGCGAAGCCGCGTACAAGGGCGCAGAAGTGATCGTGCGCACGGCGGGTTACACGGCGCCGATCCGTCACGCGTGGCGCATTACCAATCAGTCGAATGCGTTTCAGAATCTCGCACAGACCGCGAGCGTCTGTCTATGCGGCAGTGATGGCACGTTCGATTCGATGGGCGAAGGCATGTTCTGCGATTTCGATGGCACCGTCATGGTGGACGGCAGTCATCGCCCCGATGAAATTATCACCTGCGAAATGCGGCCCGATCTAGTGCGCGAAGCGCGCGCGCATTGGGGTGTCGAGAACAACATCTATCAGCTCGGTCATCGCGGCTATGTGGCCGTCAAGGGCGGCGCACAGGATTGCCCGTACACTTTTATGCAGGACATGGTGCGCGGCGAATATCGTCTGCCGTGGGAAAGGGAGGTGCGCGTGACCGACGGCACGCCTTGCGGTTTCGAACCGCCCGAACGCACTTACGAGAGGTGATCAGCGATGCCGATACTCGTTTCCGCGCTGCCTTCGCCGTTTGCTTTCGAGGCCTCGAAGACGGCGCTCGTGGTGATCGATATGCAGCGCGATTTCGTCGAGCCGGGCGGCTTCGGCGCGGCGCTCGGCAATGACGTGTCACTACTCGGCGGCATCGTGCCGGACGTCGCGCGTCTGCTGGATCACGCGCGCGAGCACGGCTGGTTCGTCGTGCATACGCGCGAATCGCACGCGGCAGATCTCTCGGACTGTCCGCCCGCCAAGCGGCTGCGCGGGCAGCCGAGCGCACGGATCGGCGACGCGGGGCCGATGGGGCGCATTCTCGTGCGTGGCGAGCCGGGCAACGCGATTGTCGACGCGCTCGCGCCGCTCGGCGGCGAACTCGTGATCGACAAGCCGGGAAAAGGCGCGTTTTACGCGACCCGGCTCGGCGAGGAGCTGGCCCAGCGCGGCATCACGCATCTGGTATTCGCGGGCGTGACGACGGAGGTTTGCGTGCAGACGTCGATGCGCGAGGCGAACGATCGCGGTTACGAGTGTCTGCTGATCGAGGACGCAACCGCGAGCTACATTCCCGCGTTCAAGGAGGCGACGCTGGCCATGGTCCGCTCGCAAGGCGGTATCGTCGGGTGGACTGCGCGCCTCGCGCAATTGCTGGAGGCCGAAGCGTGATCGTGCCAATGAGTGAGAAAAAATGAACGGGAAAGCGGGCGAAAAAGCGATGATGAACGACCCGGCTATCGTGGCCGAAGTGACGGCCGCGTTCGAAGCCTACGAACGCGCGTTGATCGACAATGATGTCGCGGCCATGAACGTCCTTTTCTGGGACGCGCCCGAGACGGTGCGCTACGGCATCGCGGAAATCCAGCACGGCGGCGAAGCCATTCGCGCGTGGCGCGAAACGTGCTCGCCGGTGCCGAAGTCGCGCAGGCGGCATCGCACGGTGGTGACGGCGTTCGGCCGCGACTACGCGACGGTGAGCACCGAATTTACCAGTGATGCGACGCCGCTTCTCGGCCGCCAGATGCAGACCTGGGTGCGCCTCGGTTCGGCCGAGGCGCCGTTCGGAGGCTGGATCATCGTGGCCGCGCATGTGAGTCTGATCGAGGCGCCGGATGCACCGGCGGACGGCGAAGCGCGCGCGTAAGCCCCAAAACGACGAGGAACGGGCAGGAGAGTGGTCATCGAACCGAAACGGCAAACCGAAGCGAAGCCTGGGGATGCGACGGATGCGCCCGACGACACGAGCGCCGGCGAGGCGAAGGTGGTCTATGGCGCGAATCCGTTGGCTGAGCAGGTCTATCAGCGGCTCAAGCACGATATATTCGATTTCCGGCTGTTTCCGGGCGATCGCTTTTCGGAAACCGATATCGCGCAGCATTATGGCGTTTCGCGCACGCCGATGCGCGATGCGCTGTTTCGTTTGCTGCGCGAGGGCTATCTGGAGGTGGGTTTCCGGCGCGGCTGGAAAGTCTGCGATATCGACTTCGAGCGGCTCGATCAACTCTACGATCTGCGCATCGTGCTGGAACTCGCCGCGATCGAGCGCGTGGCCAGCGCACGGCCGCCGCATCCCGCCATCGACACGCTCAAGGCGGTCTGGTGCGTCGCGCCCGAGGCCCGCGAAAGCGACGCCGCGCGGATGTTCCGGCTCGACGAGGATTTCCATCGCGGCCTAGTGGAAGCCGCCGGCAACGCAGAGATGCTGCGTGTTCATAACGAAGTGACCGAGCGCATCCGCATCGTGCGTCGGCTCGATTTTCTGAAACCGCATCGCACCGATGCGACCTATGACGAGCACGCGACCATGCTCACGCTGATTGAGCGCGGCAAGGCGGCGGAGGCGGGGATTCTGCTGCGTGCGCATGTCACACAGAGTAAGCTGGAGGTGCGCAAGATTACCGTCTCGATGCTGGCGCAGGCCCGACACATAAAGTTGCCTTTCGTGAGTTGAGCCGCGTCTGGATAGGCAGTTGGCACTCCTGGCGGTGCTTTCTCTGTCTGACTTTTTTTCGCGCAGTGCAAGCATCAGCAACGGGGGATTTATTTTGCAGAACTAAAATCAACCGCGCGATGCCAGAGCGCGGACGCGCGGATGCCTTTAATTTTTGTGCCGTTTCCGGTTAGGCCGTGCTATGTCTATTGAGGCTCTATTTTTCGGCTGGCTAGATATTTTCTTTATGATCAGAGGCATTCTGACTCGCCTTGGACGGCGAGGAGTCAGAGCGGGGGAGTGCGCCGACGCTACACACTCATAGCGTGAGCGGGGAGGGGAAGCGTATTTTTCGTTTGCGGTTGTGCGATCGCGTTATCAGGCGCTCGATAGATATTTCATGAGCAGTAGCGGTGAAAGGCTCATATCGACCCGTTTGAGTCACTCAGTTAGCCTGGGCACCGGTCAGTTGACTCTCTGATATGAGACATGCGCATGCAGCGCTGCAGTCACTAGCATAAGTAGCTGTCGAGAAAACGACATCCATTAGTTCAGCCGCGCCACTGCAACGCAGCCTGACAATGGACCTTCGTGCCGACGACCTTGCTGATAAGTTCATTTGCAGTGTTGATCGCGCGAGCCGCGTCTTCCCACTTCACCGGACGGAGGCTGTGCGCAAAATTGTTACGCGTCCGTCTTGCATCGTCCAAGCGCGCGAGCATGTCGTCATCAATTTTCTTATGAAAGGAGAGCATCTGCGTCACGATCGAAGCAGTGTAATCGTGCCCCTCAAGCAGCATCCTTCGGCGATCGCGGTTCATCTCTGTGTGCCCACCATTTCTTGCATCCAGTTCATGTACGAGGCTGGCCCACACTTTATTGAGTGATTTTTCGATCACGGACCAAGCGATAAGATGGGCGGATTCGTATTGATGAAGCGTCAACTGATTGCCCGCAGTCAGGCAGAGTGCCAAGATTTTCAGGCCGTCGTCCTCAAACACTTCGCCGCAGCGTGCCATCACATGCAACGCATGATCTAGGGCGGCTAGCTTTATATCCTGCGCCAAAAAGTTTGATCCTTCCACTTGGCGGATCGAGGTGTCCGTGATAAGCCAGTGTCCTTGTTGCTCAAAAGCCTTGTAGTAGCTAGTTGGATTCAGCGGCGACTGTACGGGTGTTCCGGTTTGCATCGTCTCGGCGAGACCCGAATGTAGCGCCATCAAGAATGCGTTCATGTATTGAAAATGCTGATGGGCTAGTTCCTGCCGCTCTCGCATAATCTTCTCGTCAAACGTCGTACTTGGCACTTGTGCGAGATTTGGAGACTTGTCGAAATCAAAGATCAGGAAACCATCGCGGCGAGCCGATATGGGTACATTTGAGGGACCTGTTTCCTGCCATACGATTTGCGCCAGCTTGCGGTTGACTTCATCCATAGACGGCATATCCTTAGGCGCGCTTTCGAAGCAATACTGGATTCCGCCGTAGAAGTAGACCGCCAAGGCATAGGGTGAGACTGCGAGCGAGTTTTCCATGCGCTTGAATGAGCATTCGTTGTCGAAAGTGTTCGAGATAATCTCATAGGCGACATGAAATGGGCCGAATGACCGAAACGGGTTGAGTTTCAGCCATACGTCACCATCGAGCGAGCGTCGCTTCATGGCCGCACTCCGACCGACGCCGCAATCTGAAGTCTCGTCCGGATTGCCCAGATTTTCCCCAGCTTTAATGGCGGCTTTTGCCCGGTGAGTTTGCCCTTGTTCCACGGCACACGGCGGCTTACGACGGCATTCCCGGATTCCATGACAATCTCATCTCAAGCAAGGGGGGATTGAGTGTGCGCCGCGTCGGGCGGCCGCTGCCCGGCCTGAGGGCGACAACTGGCGTAACGCAACCAGTATCTGCTTTGGCTCACCTGGCTGACCGCGCTGGTATTACCTCAATCATTTGCAGACTGGAGCGCATAACGCTCGTGGAGCGTCGCTCAACATAAATCGTCAGCGCTTTTTCACGTTCCTTTCTTGCCGACGCGCTGCGCTCCGCCCGCGCAACGTACGCTGCGAAGCGAGCCGATGCCGGGTGCGCGTGATCGTATCGCGCAGTTCAGTCCGCATGTACCAAGGCCACCACGCGAGGTGATAAAAGAGCAGGCAGGCGCGCCAGCGTCCTCGCCGCCACATCGGGGAGACGCCATCCGTCGGAAAGTCGTTCAGGTTGCGGTAGCCCAGCGAACAGACGCCGATTGTCATCCAGACGACGGCCACGATACAGGTCGGGAGCGAAATCGCGCAGGCAGCCACGAAGATTCCGAGTGGTAGCAGGATTTCGAACGACGAGCGGGTTTTCATCTCATTTTCTCCCCGTCAGAATGTATTGCCTCGGCCGTGGGCGCTGGAGAACGCCCCACCAGCCTGAATGTCCGTTTCGAGCCCTGCTGAAAGCATAGTTTGAGCCAAAATATGAAAGAAAGAGCAACCGTCGTGTGCTGGCGAGACGACAGAATCCTTCTCGTCGAACGGGGGCGGTCCCGGTGGTCGTTGCCCGGCGGCACGATTCGGCGTGACGAGTCGCCGGAGGACGCCGCGAGGCGCGAACTCAGCGAAGAAACCACGCTCGCGGGGCACGAGCTAGGCTACCTGTTCCTGTTTGGCGGGCTAAACAAGCGCCATCACGTCTTCTATGCGGTCCTGTCTGACGATGCGAGGCCGGAGCCGAACAACGAAATTCTCCGATGCAGATGGTTTCAGCCCAGGAAAGTGGCCAGACTCGTCACCAGTGTGCCGACGCGCGAAATTGTTAGTCTCATTTTTAGTCACGAAAATGTCACAATCTAGCCCACATGCAGAGCCCGGCGCATACGCATTGGTTGCGACGCGCCTCGGGACTTTGCACCCCTTTGGCTATTGGGACCGATATTTTGATAGGTAACATTGAGATTCTGTCGCGGCTGCTTTTGGCGGCGCTGCTGGGCAGCGTGATTGGCTTTGAGCGTGAACGCCTGAACTGGGCCGCGGGCTTGCGCACGCATATGCTCGTGAGCACTGGCGCTTGCCTGATGATGCTCGTGTCGGCATTCGGCTTTGCCGACGTGCTGGGAGAGAAGAATGTTGTGCTCGATCCGTCGCGGGTTGCCGCACAGGTGGTATCGGGGATTGGTTTCCTCGGTGCCGGGTCGATTCTGCTCCGGGGCGAAGTTGTAAAGGGGTTGACCACGGCTGCCAGCTTGTGGTCCGTTGCGGGTGTCGGCCTCGCAGTCGGTGGGGGCATGTATACCGCCGCCATCGGCGCGACTGCCATCATCCTGCTCATCCTTGCCGGGGTGAAACCACTTGAGCGGCGGTTCATTGCGGTACGTCAGCAACGAAGCATTCAAGTGCTGGCCGAGCGTGGAAGCGTTACTCTGGATACCCTTCATCGCACCCTCGGTACGGGGAGCAGTCGGGTCAAGCAGCTCATTGTTCAACAGTCGGAAGACGATCCGGATCTGGACGACATACAGATCGCCCTGTCTCGGGTGACTGCAAACGACTTTGCAGCGATCTGCTCGCGGCTTGAGAAAATGTCCGGTGTGCGCGCGTGTCGGCGCGATGGATGAGCGGGACGAGACACGATGAGGAGTTACGAATACAACGGTTTCATGTTTGAGATTTCCGTTGAGACCGACACTAAAATCCAGGCGGACAGGCGCACGCCATTGCGGCATGGTTTTGTCGCCATTGTCCGGATATTCAAGGAAGGTAACGCCATCGCGATCTTTTCGCCTCTGCGATTCGGCGAAGCGGGTGGTCGGCCATTCGCGACGGAGGCGGATGCACTCATGGGTGGGCATAGCGCGGCCCGCAAGATCGTAGACGATCTCTTTTCTCGCGATCGACCCTAGCTTTGCGAGCAATCGTCGCCTGCGATTTGCGCGACTTCTCGCGTGGATAATCCAAACGCCCTGTACAGCAATGCGTCGATTTCGCGCGCGGCTGCCGCGGCTTCGGCCGCACACCCGGCGCGGCTATGCGTCAGCAGGTCATCCACCAGACCGACCACCGCACTTCTCACTTCAGGCGCTTGCGGCACCGGCACCGAATCGATCATCGCTTTGGTGAACGCAATGCCGCCGTTATAGCTGGCCGATGGATAACGCGCCCGCAGATAAAACGCCGACAGCGGGCAATTCAGCACCGCCGCTGCGAACTTCAGCAGGCTATCGTCGGCAGCGCGCAGGATCAGCGTCGTTTTGCCCGGGATCGTGTCGCCGGCGAGATCGAGTGCAGCGTCGAGCCGCGTCAGTCCCTTCACGATCACCTTCCTTGCCTGGGCCTTGCCGCCGTACGCATTCGCGAACTCCGCGGCGAAACGCACGCGATCTACGACGGGCGCCTGATACCGCTTGCCGAGATAGGTCATCGGCCTCTCGTTCCAGCGGGATATGAATCGCCCCAAGGTGCCCGTATTGACCACGCGGAACTGGCGCCGGGGATCGAAGCGCCCATTCGCTTCCTCGACGAGCGGCCCGAGCCGGTACGCGTCCGAGGTCGCGCACGCGTTTTCGCAGCACAGCAACGAACCGAGCGTCGCGTGCGAGCGCTCCATCTTTTGCACGAACGCATAGTGGGGAGAGAGCAGCGCGTCGAGCCTCCACGGCGCGGCCAGACCGGACTTGCGCGCCTGGGCGAGCGGGACCAGCATGTCTCCCTCGCAACGCGCCGTCGAAACGAACCCGATGCCTTCGTTCGCATAGAGCGTCACGATCGAGTCGACCCGCGCACGGTCGAACACACCACGGCCCAGCGCGGCGATGTGCTCGATCTTGTCGAGATAGCGCGCCCGGAATGCATCGCCGAAGGGCTTGGAGAGCCACTTGTCCGGCGTGAGGCACGCCATCGCGCCCGTGGGAGTGAGAAGCGCCAGGCCGAGCTCCATGAAGACGACGTACAGGTCCCAGTTGCCCTTCGCGGCCGGCCAGCGCCGCGCAAGATGCTCGCGCACGGGCAGCATGCCTTCGTTCGCCATGCGTTCGGAGTCGATGTAGGGCGGGTTCGCGACTATCGCGTCGAAACCGCGGAACGCGCCTGCGTCGTCGAGAACATCGGGAAAGGCGATGCGCCATTCGAAGGCGTTGGCGTCGGCGTAGACAGATGACGTGGCGCTCGATTCGTGCGGCGCGTCCGTTGGCAGGTTCGCTGCCAGCGCCGCGCGAGCGTGTGTCAGCCGGTCGGCGGCAGCAGCGCGTTGCGCGCGGTTCGTGCCCGCCGAGGCCCGATATTGCGAGACCGCCGCACGATAACGGGCGGTTAGCGCTACGCGTCCTCGCTCCGTGCCGTGCAAGGGTGACTGGAAGCCGAACCGCTGAATGGCAGCGTTGCCTTGCTGGATATTGATGTCGAGATTGGGCAGGATGGCGAACTGTCCGTTCGCGTCGTACCCGGCATGTTCGAGCAGTTCGATCCAGAGTTGCAGTCGCGTCATCCGCACCGCATCGGGATTGATGTCTACGCCGAACAAGCCGTTTTCGACGATGGCGCGCTTTTCCCTGAACAGCACTGCATCGAGGCTTTGCCGTTCCTCCTCTGCCAACGCGCTGTCGAGCGATGTGCCGTTTTCCCGTTTCACCACGAGCCGGTCCGACTCGATCTCGAAGTCATAGCCGGCAAGCGGGTTGCCTGCGGCGTCGGTCAGCAGGCCGAGCCGGGACTTGAGCGCCACGCGGGCGTTGAGCGCCGAAACGAGCAGATGCCCGGAGCCTGCCGCCGGGTCGCAGACGCGTAGTGTGTCCACGATCTCGCGGGCTTCGTCGCGATCCCTGATTGCCTGGCATAACTGATCGATGGATTTGCAGTGCCAGCCCTTGAGTCCATTGAACCGGCGGATCGCAGCCGACTCGATCGCAGTGCCGGCCAGGTACGTTGCGACGCCGTCTGGCGTGAACCATGCGCCCTCTCTATAGCCATTGAACTTCTCGAAGATCAAGCCGAGCGTTGCAGTATCGACCTTCGGTTTTCCCGCATGGCCGGGCCGTTTCACGTGCGGGGAAAAGTCATAGGCCTCGAGAAAATCGAGCAGATAACGCACGGGATTCAGCGCTTCCCTTGCTTCAATTAGCGCGGTTTGCGCGAATACCGGCAATGGCGGCGAATTCGCCAGCGCGCCGAGCGGGACGCCTGCGTTTTCCAGATCCTTCGCGATAAAAACCGAGCCGTCGAAGCGCGGAATCAGCGGGAACGACGCGCGCGATGCCGGGGCCTCATTCATGAGCACTTCGCGGCACAACGCATCGAGTTCGCCAAAGGAGCGAATGTGGCTGGAGCGCAGGAATGCGTAAGCCGGATCGTCATCGTGCAGCGCGAGCAGCCGCGTTTCGAGCAGCTTGAGAAACACGAGGCGGCTGAGCCACGCGATACACAGGCGCAGCACTGTCTCGAATCGTTCCCGCTGCTGATTTTCCTGGGCGGTTTTCCCGTCGCGCGCCTCGATGCAGGCCAGTGCGTTTTCGACCAGCGATCCGGGCGCCCTGGCGTGGGCAGCGCGCCGGGCGATGGCCGGCTTGCCGCCCGTCGCGGTTTCGCACAAACCCGCGATATGCAGCAGTTCCGCGTAGAAGCGTTGGTCGAGCGTTGCGTGGCGAGCGCGCATCCGTCTCGTCTTGTTGGTCTCGGGCATGATTTTGTTGGGGCGGCGTCTGCCTCGCGTTGCCTGCCGGTGCGCGTGGGGCGTCGATCGCCGCTCATTTTAAGCGTGTCGCGAGCGCTGCGCGCCCTATGACGTTCGGACGAGTCGACGGACGCCCGCGGGTGGGCGATCATCGTGACAAGCTTCGAGTCCCGCAACATGCCGCAGTGCTCTGCTATATGATGGCGCCGCCGCGGCCGAGCCGTTTTGCCTGTGAATCCTATGACCGACATTCCCACCCTCAGCTGGCCCGATACGGATGGCCCGCGCACCGTCCGCTGGCGTTCGGAAGCGGGCGTCGCGCCGCCGAAGCGCGTAGTGCTCGCCGACGACCGCACGACGGCCGACGCGGCTTACCGGCTCGCCTGCGAAGGCACCGCGCTGCTGTGGCGCGGCGACTACCAGAACGCCCGCCAGTTGCTGCAGGCGATGGCGCGCCGCGTCGACCGCAAGCCGCCCAAAGCCGCTGCTTCGCCGCTGGAGGCCTTCAACCTGCACCGCCAGGCGCAGTCGCAGCGCGCGCGAACGCTCGGCATGGTGCTGATCCCGCTCGAAGGCGACTACACGATTGCCCTGCGACGCGCACCCGACGCGCAGCTTGCCTGCGAAGAGGCGTGGGGGCCGGCCACGGGGGAGGCCTCGGCGGTTTCGCTGCGCGAGTTGCTTGGTCTGATCGGCGCGCACGAGTGGCGCAAGAAGGGCGTCGAGATACCGGCGCTCGGCGGCGAGCGCATTCATCCGTACTACGGCGTCTTTTCTCCGGTGCGCGGGGAGTATGTCGACCTCGTCGCGCGCACGCCGCTGCCTTCCGTGGACAAGGCGTTCGACATCGGCACGGGTACCGGTGTGCTGTCCGCCGTGCTGGCGGCGCGTGGCGTGGGGCGGATCGTGGCCACCGATCAGGATCCACGCGCACTCGCTTGCGCGCGCGAGAACCTCGCGCGGCTGGGTTATGCCGATCAAGTCGAAGTGATCGAAGCCGATCTCTTTCCGCCGGGGCGTGCGCCGCTCGTCGTCTGCAATCCCCCCTGGGTGCCGGCGCGGCCTGCTTCGCCCATCGAATATGCCGTATTCGATCCGGATAGCCGCATGCTGCGCGGTTTCCTCGACGGCTTGAAGGACCATCTGGAGCCGGGCGGCGAGGGCTGGCTGATTCTCTCCGACTTTGCGGAGCATCTCGGTCTGCGCACACGGGCCGCATTCATGGAGAGGGTTGCGAATGCGGGACTGGAGGTGGCGGGGCGCGAGGATATTCGCGCACGTCACCCGAAGGCGGCGGACCGCAGCGATCCGCTTCACGAGGCGCGCGCAAAGGAAGTCACGTCGCTCTGGCGACTGAAGGCGAAGGTTCAGGAGAAGTGAGATCGCCGAAGCGCGGGCACAGGGCCGGCGCTTCGGTGGGGTGGTGCGGTAGGGCCGGTCGACGCTCAGCCAGGGTAGGCTTCGTCGACTTTCAGTCCCGCGAGCTTGAAAATCACGCGTAATGTCTGCGGTTTGATGTCCCGGCGGGCGGCGAGGGACGACATCACGAAGTCGAGAACCTTTGCGTATTTCAGCAGGATCAGGCAGGTTTCGAGGTCGCTTGCGCCATCGCGCATTTCCTCGGCAATACGCAACATCTCAACCGATATGTCGCGCGCCATTTCGAGTTCCAGCTGCTGCTTCTCCGTCCACGAAGGAACATCGAGCAGCTTCGTGAGCAATTCCTGAAATTTCTGCTCAGCATTTCCGTCTGGTTTCGTATTCATTGCAAGCCTCGTGCAAGGACGTGCAGCATCGTGCGCTTCCTGGGCAACGATGGACTGCCACGTGCCTGTTCTGTCGCCGCCGGCCATGCCGGAGCGACCTCCCATACGTGCCCGCCGGTGCATTGCCGGTGGGTCACGCTCCCAGTGGTCCTTTGTGGACATCGGGGACGGATGTCCGCCGTGTCTCTTTTAATCAACCCCTCCCTGCCGTCCGGACGTGGGGTCAGCGTTCCGGACGCTGCGGGCCGCCTGCGACTTCTGTTTGCCGACGGCCACGTCATGCTTTTTCCGTAAAATGGCAGGTAAATCTTGTTCCTTCCGTCGCCTGTCGCACGTTTCGCGACAAAAGACGTCTCTCTTTCGCCCGCACGATGTCCAGCAAGACTTACGAAATCCGTCCGAACCAGTCCGTCGAGCTCCTCAAGGAGCTCCACATTCTGACGCGGGACGGCAAGATGAATCAGGATAGCCGCCGCAAGCTCAAGCAGGTCTATCACCTGTTCCAGTTCATCGAGCCCCTTCTCAAGGACCTCAAGCAGGATGGCCGCGACATCACGCTCGTCGATCATGGCGCCGGCAAGTCCTACCTTGGTTTTATCCTTTACGACCTGTTTTTCAAGGAGCTTCACGATCACTCGCGCATTTTCGGCATCGAGACGCGCGACGAACTCGTGCAGCGCTCGCGCGATCTGGCGAAACGGCTGGGTTTCGAAGGAATGTCGTTTCTGAATCTGTCCGTGGCGGACTCGATCGCCTCCGACGCGCTGCCGCCCACTGTCGATATGGTGACGGCGCTGCACGCCTGCGATACGGCCACCGACGACGCGCTACGGTTCGCGCTCAAGAAGCGCGCGCGCCATATCGTGGTGGTACCGTGCTGTCAGGCCGAGGTGGCGGGCGTACTGCGGCGCAACAAGGGCAAGTCGCTTGGCCAGGCGCTCACGGAGATCTGGCGCCATCCGCTGCACACGCGCGAGTTCGGCAGCCAGATCACGAACGTGCTGCGCTGCCTGCAACTGGAGGCGCACGGCTACCAGGTGAGCGTGACGGAGCTGGTGGGGTGGGAGCACTCGATGAAGAACGAACTCATCGTCGCCCAATACAAGGATCTGCCGCGGCGCCGACCCGCGGAGCGGCTCACGGAAATTCTCGAGACCCTCGGCCTCGCCGAGCTCAACGAGCGGTTCTTCATCGACGACGCCGGCAACGGCCCGGCGCCCGCACCGGTTGTCGAAGAGCCGGCGGCCTAATTGCCGCTGCGGTCGGTGGCGCTGCCGTCGCCGCCGGCCATCCAGTCCTGCCAGCCCTGCAGGCCGAGCCGGCGCAGCGTCGCCTGATTGCGTTCGTAGATATCGGCAGCGTCCGGGAATGCCTCGACGGCGCGCTCGATGCTCGCCTCGCGCAGCAAATGCAGGATCGGATAAGGGGCGTGGTTCGTGTAATTCTCGATGTCGTCGGGCTCGGTGCCTTCGAACTGGTACTGCGGATGAAAGCTCGCGATCTGCAGCGTGCCTTCTAGCCTTAGCTGCTGGAGGAGCCGGTCGGCGAAGTAGAGCGCGTCGTTGAAATCCAGGAAGTCGACGAGTGCGCGGGGCAGGATCAGCAGGGTCGTGTCGAGTTGCTCGGGATCGGCGGCGTCCAGCGCCTTCAGTTCCGTTTCGAGATCGACGAGAACGCCTTCCAGACCGGTCGCCTCGCTCACCACGTAGCGGATCTGCTGCTTCACGTGCACGCTCTTCGCGAACGGGCACAGGTTCAGGCCGATCACCGCACGGGTGAGCCAGTGGCGCGTGGCGGCGAGAATGTCGGCGTGGGCTGCGGCGGTATCGGTCATCGCGCTATTTTACCGGCGCGGGGCAGGCCGCCTGGATCAACGCTTTCGCTACGCGCGGACCGGCGAGGATCGGGCCGCAGCCCGGGCCGTAGGTCTGGCTCGCCGCATAGATGCCTTCGATCAGCAGGGCGAGTTCATCGGCGAGGGCCGCAGGATCGGCGGCCTGCGCTTCCTCGGCGAGCGAGGTGAGCCGCGCAATCAGCTTCGCCTTGTTCCCGGCAACCGAATGACGTGCCGGATGCGAGGCGTCCGGAAATTCCGCCGCTACGTTCACGAACGGGCAGCCCCGGTAATCGGGCGCCGAGGCACGCTGCGCGAGGTCTTCGAAATACTGGAGCAACTGCCTGACCGGCTGGCCCGGGTGTTTCGCGACGCTCGCTTCCAGGCGCTCGAAGAAACGCTCGTCGCAGCGCTTCAGATACGCGACGACCAGATCGTCCTTCGACGAAAATTGCCGATACAGGCTCATCTTGTTGACGCCCGCGCGCTCGACGACGGCCTCGACGCCCACGGCGCGCACGCCTTCCCGATAGAACAGTTCGTCTGCTGCGAGCAGCAGGTGCTCCTGTGCGCGCGGCTTGCTCGTGCGGCGGGCGCGCGGAGTGGGGGAATGATCGCTCATGGAATTCTCACCGGTGGATGCTGCTTGACATGTTACCGAGCGGTCACTATTATCGCAACACACTTGTGACCGATCGGTAACAATCTGTTGCCGCGGCGTACATGACGCGCGATCGACGATCGTACGATCGGGGCTGGGCACGGCACGACAGGAGCGAGGATGAACTGGGCAGCGAGGATGGTTGGCGGGCGTTTCCACTATGGATGGCTCGTCGTGGCGGTGGTGTTTCTGGTGCTGCTGGCGGCAGCGGGCACGCGCGCGACGCCGAGCGTGATGATGGTGCCGCTCGAACACCAGTTCGGCTGGAGCCGCGCGACGATTTCGCTCGCGATTTCGGTGAACATCGCGCTGTACGGCCTGATGGGGCCGTTCGCGGCGGCGGCGATGCAGCGTTTCGGCGTGCGCCCGACACTGCTCGCTGCGCTCGCCACCATGGGCGCCGGCGTGGCGCTTTCGTCGCTGATGACGCATCCGTGGCAGATGGTGCTGATCTGGGGCGTGATGGTGGGCGGCGCCACGGGCGTGGCCGCGCTCTCGCTCTCGGCCACCGTGGTGACGCGCTGGTTCACCTCGCACCGCGGCCTTGCGATGGGTATCCTCACCGCGAGCTCGGCCACGGGACAACTGGTGTTCCTGCCCTTTCTCGCCGCGATTGCGCAGAAGCACGGCTGGCAGTCCGTGGTGCTCGTGGTGGCAGCCGCCGCGGCGGTGGTGATTCCGCTCGTCGCCCTCCTGCTGCCCGAGCGCCCCGCCGACATGGCGCTGCGCCCCTTCGGCGAAAGCCACGATACGCCGGTTGCACCGCCGCAGCCGCAGAGCAATCCGCTCAAGATCGCATTCGGCGCGCTCACCTCGGCAAGCCGCACCCGCGACTTCTGGCTGCTCTTCTTCAGCTTCTTTATCTGTGGCGCTAGCACGAACGGCTACGTCGGCACGCACCTGATCGCCATGTGCGGCGACTACGGCATGACGGAAGTGCAGGGCGCCTCGCTGCTCGCCACGATGGGCATCTTCGACCTGTTCGGCACGACCCTTTCGGGCTGGCTGTCCGACCGCTTCAACAGCCGCCTGCTGTTGTTCTGGTACTACGGGTTGCGCGGGCTCTCGCTGATCTACCTGCCACATGCGTTCGGCATCGACTTTTTCGGCCTGCCGATCTTCGCCGTGTTCTATGGCCTCGACTGGATCGCGACCGTGCCGCCCACGGTGCGCCTCGCCACCGACGTCTACGGCAAGGAACGCGCACCCGTGGTGTTCGGCTGGGTGGTGGCGGGACATCAACTGGGGGCGGCGTTCGCGGCCTACGGCGCGGGTCTGCTGCGTTCGAGCCTCGGCACCTACACCGTGGCGTCGATGATTTCGGGCGGCTTGTGCCTCGTCGCGTCGGTGCTCGTGCTGCGGATCAATCGCGGCTCGCGCGCCGTGGGCGTGCAGGCGGCCTGAGCAGTGCCTCGACCGTTCGCGGTGCCGCGCCCTGGCCGAGGAGGTATCTGCACGATTCACATCGCGCGGTTATCCTAGTGTCCCCCGGGCGAGCGCCCGAACACACCAAGGACAGACAAGGCATGACGAAGCACAAACCCGCACCGACAGCCGTGCCCATCCACGAACTGATTGCCGGCCGCTGGAGCCCGCGCGCGTACTCGAACGAGCCGGTGAGCCGCGAGGCGCTGCATACGGTGATCGAGGCGGCGCGCTGGGCGCCCTCGGGCTACAACCTGCAACCGTGGCGTTTCATCGTGTTCGATCGCACCACGAACGAAGGTGCCTTCAAGCGCGCGTTCGCCACGCTCGTGCCGTTCAACCAGCAATGGAATGCACCGGCTCCGGTGCTGATCGCGGTCGCGGCGCAAACGCTCACCGCGAAGGGCGAGGTCAACCGCACGGCGCAATACGATGCAGGCGCGGCGGCCATGTCGCTGGTGCTGCAGGCTCATGCGCTGGGTCTTGCCGCGCACCAGATGAGCGGCTTCGACGTCAATGCGTTCCGCACCGAATTCGCGCTGCCGAACGACGTGGAACCGCTCGCAATCATCTCGATCGGCCATTACGGCGACAGCGAGAAGCTCGAGCCCGTGCTGCGCGACCGCGAGAAGGCGGAGCGCACGCGTTCGGCAGTCGGTGACATTGCCTACGAGGGTGCCTGGAAGCAGCCGTTCAAGGGCTGAATCCCGGAATCCTGGCGCGAGCGCCGCTGGCGGGCAGCGCCAAAAATCAGACAAAACGCGCGGCTTGCCGCGCGTTTTTCATCGCGGCAGCGCCCTGGCCAGGGCTGCGGTTGCCGGGCGCCGGAGTTTCGTGATACAAAGCCCGTCCTCCCAGCCCATCCCTCGTGCTGCGCAGATCCTGCGCGGTGCTTCCTGCCATGAACACGTTCTGCGCGATTGATTTCGGGACCTCCAATTCTGCGGTAGCGCTGCCCGCCGCCGCGTCCGGCGGCGCCATGCGGCTCGCGCCCGTGGAGGATGCGCACGCCACGTTGCCCACCGCCGTGTTCTTCAATACCGACGAGCACACCCGCGAATTCGGCCGGGCTGCGCTCGCGTCCTATATCGACGGCTTCGACGGGCGCCTGATGCGCTCGATGAAGAGCATCCTCGGCTCGCCGCTCGCGGAGAGCACGACGGACCTCGGCGACGGCAGCGCGATCCGCTACACGGACATCATCGCGATCTTCGTGGATCACCTCAAACGCAGCGCCGAAGCCTGCGCCGGCGTGCCGATCGCGCGTGCGGTGCTGGGCCGCCCGGTGTTCTTCGTCGACGAGGATCCGCGCGCCGACCAGCTCGCGCAGGACCAGCTCGAGGCGGCCGCGCGTTCGGTGGGGTTCCAGGAAATCCAGTTCCAGTACGAACCCATCGCCGCCGCGTTCGACTACGAGTCGCGCCTTACGGAAGAGGGGCTCGTTCTGGTGGCCGATATCGGCGGCGGTACTTCGGACTTCTCGCTCGTGCGCGTGGGGCCGCAGCGTATGCCGCGGCTCGAACGCAAGGACGACGTGCTTGCGCACCATGGCGTTCACGTCGCGGGTACCGATTTCGACCGCCGCGTCGAACTCGCGACGATCCTGCGCGAAATCGGCTATCAGTCGCTCGACCCCGAAGGGCGCGAAGTGCCCAATCGCGTGTACTTCGATCTCGCGACCTGGCACCTGATCAATACGGTCTATACGCCGCGGCGCGCGGCTGAACTCAAGCTCATGCGCCACCTGTATCGCGACGCGCGGCATCACGACCGCTTGATGCGCGTGGTGGAGCAGCGTCTGGGGCACGCGCTGGCGGCGCGCGGCGAGGAGGCGAAAATCGGCGTTTCGGCGGGTGGCCAGACCCTGATCGATCTGGATGCGGTGGAGGCGGATCTGCGCCTCGCCTTCGACGACGCCCAACTGGTCGAAGCGGGCCGCGAAGAAACGCGCCGTATCGTCGAGGCGGCGCGTGAGACGGTGCAGGCGGCCGGCGTCAAATCGGCCGACGTGAACGCGCTCTATTTCACCGGCGGCTCGACGGGCCTTCTGTTCCTCACCGAGGCGCTTGCCGGGGCGTTTCCGCTGGCACGGCCCGTGTTCGGCGACCGCCTCGCCAGCGTGGCGACGGGCCTCGGCATTCACGCGCAGCGCCTCTTCGGCTGAAGCGGCCAAGAAAAAACCCCACCTTCCAGAGGAAGCGTGGGGTTTTTCGGTAAGCTTGCCAGGCAGAATCCCAGGTCAGGGACTCTGGTGGGCAATGTACGCTTAGACCGGCTTGATGTTCGCGGCTTGCTTGCCCTTCGGGCCCGTACGAACTTCGAACTGCACCTTCTGGTTTTCTTGCAGCGTCTTGAAGCCGTCGACCTTGATTTCCGAGAAGTGCGCGAACAGGTCTTCGCCGCCGCCGTCCGGAGTGATGAAGCCAAAGCCCTTTGCGTCATTGAACCACTTGACGGTACCGGTTTCCATATTACTTTCCTAAAGATGAATTGAGGCCGAAGCCAAACTGAGGTGCATGAAAATCAAGGAAGGGGTATGGGACCAGCCGGAGTACCGTTGATGGGCGAACTACGAGAGACCTAATCACACTCGCCGCTTGAAATCCTGCCCGAACTTTATACGGCGAATTGATCAGAAGGTCAACTAGAAGACTCCCCTTCTCAATGTTTTTTTACGTTAGGGTCGCAACAAGAGCTTACAAACCTTGCGCCGGTGGCGATTTTTTTGTAGATAGCCGCAGATTTTTGGCGCCTTTTGGTAGTGCAACCGTTAAACTACGCGCCGCGCTAAGGTTGCGCCCACGGGTGCAATCGAAGGAGTGAGCGCAGGTGCGACTGCTGTGAAAACCCGCCCTCAAAACAGACGGGGCTCCCGGTGTCGAACTGCTCTTGAAACAGGAGAAGACGTGAAAAGTTCTATTCAACGGAACATCGGCCCGTTTGCGCTGATGTTTACGGGCCTCGGCTCGATCATCGGTTCGGGCTGGCTGTTCGGCGCATGGAAAGCGGCGAAGATTGCAGGTCCGGCCGCCATCTGCGCGTGGATCATCGGCGCCGTGGTCATTCTGGCCATCGCCCTGACTTACGCCGAACTCGGCGCGATGTTCCCGGAGTCGGGCGGCATGGTTCGCTACGCTCGCTACTCGCACGGCGCCCTGGTGGGTTTCATCAGCGCCTGGGCCAACTGGATCGCCATCGTTTCGGTGATTCCTATCGAGGCCGAAGCTTCCATCCAGTACATGAGCACCTGGCCCTACCAGTGGGCGCATGCGCTCTTTGTCGACGGGTCGCTAACGCATTCAGGGCTAGGGCTCTCGGCACTGCTCGTGATCGTGTACTTCCTGCTCAACTACTGGGGCGTGAAGCTTTTCGCGCGCGCCAATAGCGCCATCACGATCTTCAAGTTCATCATCCCGGGCCTGACCATCATCGGCCTGATGTCCACGGGCTTTCACCACGAGAACTTCGGCCAGTCGACCGACTTCGCGCCCTATGGCTGGTCGGCGGTGTTCACGGCGGTCGCGACGAGCGGCATCGTGTTCGCGTTCAACGGCTTCCAGAGCCCGATCAACCTCGCCGGTGAAGCGCGCAATCCGTCGAAGAGCATTCCGTTCGCGGTGATCGGCTCGATCGTCTGCGCGCTCGTGATCTACGTGCTGCTGCAGATCGCCTACATCGGCGCGGTCAATCCCGCCGACGTGCTCAAGGGCTGGAACACGTTCAACTTCAAGTCGCCGTTCGCGGAACTCGCGATCGCGCTGAACCTGAACTGGCTCGCGATCCTGCTCTACGTGGACGCGTTCGTGAGCCCGAGCGGCACCGGCACGACCTACATGGCGACGACCTCGCGCATGATCTACGCGATGGAGCGCAACAACACGATGCCGAAGATGTTCGGCAACGTGCACCCGTTCTACGGCGTGCCGCGCAACGCGATGTGGTTCAACCTGCTCGTGTCGTTCATCTTCATGTTCTTCTTCCGCGGCTGGAGCTCGCTTGCGGCAGTGATCTCGGTGGCGACGGTCATCTCGTACCTCACCGGCCCGATCAGCCTGATGGCGCTCAAGCGTGCGGCCACGGACCTCGAGCGTCCGCTCTCCGTGCCGTTCATGAAAGTGATCGCACCGTTCGCGTTCGTCTGTGCTTCGCTGATCCTCTACTGGGCGAAGTGGCCGCTGACGGGCGAGATCATCCTGCTGATGGTCGTCGCGCTCCCGGTGTACTTCTACTTCCAGGGCAAGGAAGGCTGGGCAGGCTGGGGCCAGGACCTGAAGGCGGCCTGGTGGCTGTGCGCCTACCTGCCGACGATGGCGGTTCTCTCGCTGATCGGCAGCAAGCAGTTCGGCGGTAGTAACGTGATCCCCTACGGCTGGGACATGCTGGTGGTCGCGCTGTTCTCGCTCGTGTTCTATTACTGGGGCGTCCACTCGGGCTACCGCACGCCGTACCTCAAGGAGCGTGAGGAGCACGACGAGGTGCTCGAAGGGATCGGCGCGCACTGATCGCCGTCACCTCTGTGCGGCGTTCGCGCCGCACCGGGACGTGAAAAAACCCGCCTGAATCGCTTCAGGCGGGTTTTTTTGTGCCTGCTTTACGTTGCTGGGCGCCGTTAATGCGCCGAACCGAACACGTAGTTCGTCATCGCGAGCGCGCGCTGGTAGGTGCCCAACGATTGCACGCCCAGCGTGTAGTCGTCGTCGGCTGCGCCGAGCGCCGCGAAAACGGGCAGCAGGTGCTCGTCGGTCGGGTGCATCAGCTGTGCGTGCGGGGCACGGCGCCGGTAGTCGAGCAGCGCGTCGATGTCGCGGGCGGCGAGATGCGTCTCGAACCAGTCGGTGAATTCCGCCACGCGCGGGTCGGCGTCTTCCGGGCGTGCCGAGAAGTCCGCCGCGCGCAGGTTGTGCGTGATCTGGCCCGAGCCGATCACCATCACGCCGTCGTCGCGCAGGGCGCGCAGCGCGCGACCGAGGGCGAAGTGGTGCGCGGCGTCGGCGCGCGGCTGGATCGAAAGCTGGGCGACGGGCACGTCGGCTTCAGGGAACATCAGCAGCATCGGTACCCAGGCGCCGTGGTCGAGACCATGCGGCTCTTCGCCGGCCGTCACGCCGTGCTCGCGCAGCAGCGCAGCGGCGCGCTGCGCCGTGTCGGGCGCGCCGGGCGCCGGGTACTGGATTTCGTAGAGCGCGCGCGGGAAGCCGTAGAAGTCGTGGATCGTCTCGGGCTGCGCCGCGGTGCTGACGACGGGCTGGAGCGTGCCCCAATGCGCCGAGAGCATCAGCACGGCTTCGGGCCGCGGCAGCTGCGAGGACAGCGCGGCGAAGCCGCCGGAGGGCAGCGACGGGTCGATGGGCAGCGTCGGCGCGCCATGCGACAGGAACAGGGTGGGCAATCGGGTTGCGGTAGTCATGATCGCGGGCCGCGGCAAGGCAGCCTGACAGGTTCGGTTGCGATCAATATAAGTGCCTACCGCAGAGAATTAAACGTGGCGAATGGGAATTGATTGTGTCGCCAGTGTTGGTAATCGAGCCGGGTTGCCGCGCAGCAATGTGCGGCCCGCGGGGCAGGCGAGGGGTACTTCAGTCGGCGCTGCCGCTACGCAGCCCTTGCCACGAGGGCGAGAGCGCGGGCCCGAGTGCGAACAGGTCGAGCACGCGCGCGACCGTCTGATCCACCATGTCCTCGATCGAGGCAGGCTGGTTGTAGAACGCGGGCAGCGGCGGGAAGATCACGCCGCCCATCTCCGTGACCGCCGTCATGTTGCGCAGGTGGGCAAGATTGAACGGCGTTTCGCGCACGAGCAGCACGAGGCGGCGGCGCTCCTTGAGCGTGACGTCGGCCGCGCGCGCGATCAGGTTGTCCGAGAGGCCGTGCGCGACGCTCGCGAGCGTCCTCATCGAGCAGGGCGCGACGATCATGCCGTCGGTGGCGAACGAGCCCGAGGCGATGCTTGCGCCCACGTCGCGTACCGAATGCACGACGTCGGCGCGCGCGTGGAGGTCGTCCTTGGCGAGTTGCAGTTCGTGCTGGATATTGAGCCAGCCCGCCGACGAGATCAGCAGATGGGTTTCGACGCCGCCGAGCTTGCGCAGCATGTCGAGAATGCGCACGCCGTAGATGGCGCCGGTCGCGCCGGTAATGGCGACGATCAGCCTGCGTGGGGAAGTGCCGGAAAGATTCACGGATGGGCGGCTTGCCAGGACGGCGGGCGCATGCCTGCCGTCCCGCGCGCTTCAGGTCCGCTTCAGGCTTGTGCGAACAGCTGCTGCAGTTCGCCGTTCTGGTACATCTCCATCATGATGTCCGAGCCGCCGACGAATTCGCCCTTCACATAAAGCTGGGGAATGGTCGGCCAGTTCGAGAATTCCTTGATGCCCTGGCGGATCGCTTCGTCTTCGAGCACGTTCACGGTCTTGAACTGATCGACGCCGCAAGCCTTGAGGATCTGCACCGCGCGGCCCGAGAAGCCGCACATCGGAAACTGCGCATTGCCCTTCATAAAGAGGACGACGGCGTTTTCATCGACGATCTGCTTGATGCGTTGTTGGGTATCCATGACTGACCTTGCAATGTATTGATGCGGAACAGGGTGAAATGATAGCGGATTTCGCCCGCGCGGGCCGGGCGTAGAAAGGGCGTTGCGGCTGCTGCGGGCGGCGCCGGGCGGCTGTGCTCCGGCGGCTCCGGCAGTTCAGGCCGCTCAGGCCGCTCCGGTCACGATCCGGCCGCCGCTGATCCGCTCGATGCCGGCGAGATCCTTTTCCGAGCGTACGTCGGCGAAACCTTGCGCCGCGAGCAGCGCGCGCACGGCTTCGGCCTGGTCGTAACCGTGCTCCATCCAGAGCACGCCGCCCGGTGCGAGATAGGCGCTCGCGCCGGCCGCGATCGCGCGCAGGGCCGTGAGGCCGTCGGCTTCGTCGGTGAGCGCGCCGCGGGGCTCGAAGCGCAGGTCGCCCTGATCGAGGTGCGGGTCGCCGTTCGCGATGTACGGCGGGTTGCTCACGATCGCTTCGAAGCGCAGTGACGGATCGAGCGCTTCGTACCAGCTTCCGGCGGCGAAGGTGAGCGGGCCGCCCGGCCGCTTCGCGTCGAGCAGATGCCCGGCGTTGCGGCTGGCCACGTCGAGTGCGGCTACCGATCGATCGACGGCCCAGACGCGTGCGTCGGGCCGCGCCGAGGCGATTGCCACGGCTATCGCGCCGCTGCCCGTGCCGAGATCGAGCACGCGCGGCTGCGCTCGGCCCTCGATGGCGGCCAGCGCCGTTTCGACCAGCAATTCGGTCTCGGGGCGCGGGATCAGCACGTCGGGCGTGACTGCGAAGGTGAGACCGTAGAACTCGCGCGCGCCCACTAGTTGCGCGACCGGCTCGCCGCCCGCGCGGCGCGCTTCGAGCGCGCGCCAGGCCTGCACGCGCGCCGCATCGAGCGCCTGGTCGCCGCGCGTGATGAGCTCGGTGCGGCGCCAGCCCAGCACGTGCATCAGCAGCACGCGCGCTTCGAGCGCGGGCAGCGGCGAGGCGCGCAGCAGGGCGTCGGCGGTGATGGCGGGGTCGTTCACGTCGGATGCGGCGTCAGTCCGCATCGCCGAGCGAGGCGAGCTGCTCGGCCTGATGCTCGGTGAGGAGCGCGCCGATCAGTTCGTCGATTTCGCCGTCCATGATCGATTCGAGCCGGTAAAGCGTGAGGTTGATGCGGTGATCGGTGAGGCGTCCCTGCGGGAAGTTGTAGGTGCGGATGCGCTCCGAGCGGTCGCCCGAGCCGACGAGGCTCTTGCGTGTCGCCGCTTCCTTCGCGTGCTGCTCCTGGTACTGCTTGTCCTTGATGCGGGCGGCCAGCACCTTGAGGGCGCGGTCCTTGTTCTTGTGCTGCGAGCGGTCGTCCTGGCACTCCACGACGATGCCGGTGGGAATGTGCGTCACGCGCACGGCCGAATCGGTCTTGTTGATGTGCTGACCGCCGGCGCCCGAAGCGCGGAACGTGTCGATGCGCAGGTCGGCGGGATTGATCTCCACCTCGCCGATTTCGTCGGCTTCCGGCATCACGGCCACGGTGCAGGCGGAGGTGTGGATGCGGCCCTGCGTTTCGGTGGCCGGCACGCGCTGCACGCGATGGCCGCCCGATTCGAACTTGAGCTTCGAGTACGCGGCTTCGCCCGCGATACGCACGATCACTTCCTTGTAGCCGCCGAGATCCGACTCGCTCGCCGACATCATTTCGATCTGCCAACGGTTGCGCTCCGCGTAGCGCAGGTACATGCGCAGCAGGTCGCCCGCGAACAGCGCCGATTCGTCGCCGCCCGTGCCCGCGCGGATTTCGAGGAACACGTTGCGTTCGTCGTTGGGATCCTTCGGCAGCAGCATCTTCTGCAGTTCGAGCTGCAGCTGCGTCTGGCGTTCGCGCGCGCTTTTCACCTCTTCTTCGGCGAACTCGCGCATCGAGGCGTCCGAAAGCAGATCCTTCGCCGCCGCTTCGTCGTCGCGCGCCTGGCGCCATTGCGCGTAATGCTCGACCACCGGCTCCAGCTCCGCGTGCTCGCGCGTGAGTTTGCGGTACTGATCGCGGTTGGATGTCACGTCGGGACGGCTCAACAGGTCGTTCAGCTCGGCCAGGCGTGTTGTCAGCTGGTCGAGCTTCGATTGCATGCTCGTTTTCATCGGGCGGTTCGGAGCGGGGTCCGGGTAGGGCTGCGAGAGAGAAAGGGAGTAGCGGGCGGCGTGCCCGGGCTGCGGCGTGGGCTGACGCCGCGAAAGCGGTCCGTGCCGCTAACGGTCCGAAGAACCGGACGATTCGGAAGGCGTATCGGCGGCCGACTGCGCGGACGGAGCGGCCTGCGCGTCGCGCGCGGCCGCCCGGTCCGGCTGGCCATGCCGGTAGAAACCGCCCATCAGCTGGATGAGCGAGTCGCGGTTCTCGCCGCTCACGCTGTTGAGCGCGTGCGTGGGACCGTGGATCAGCTTGTTGGTGAGCGATTGCGACAGCGCTTCGAGCACGGCGGACGGGTCGTCGCCGCGCGCGAGCGCCTTGCGTGCGCGTTCGAGCTCGGCGCGGCGCAGCGCGTCGGCCTGGGTGTGCATGTGGCGGATCACCGGCACGATGCTGCGCGAATCGAGCCACTGCATGAAATTCTGCACGCGCGTCTCGATGATCGTCTCGGCCTGGGCGACCGCCGCCTGGCGCGAGGCATTGCCTTCGCGCACGATGGTGCCGAGGTCGTCGACGGTGTAGAGGAACACGTCTTCGAGCTGGCCGACTTCGGGCTCGATGTCGCGCGGCACCGCGAGATCGACCATGAAGATCGGCCGGTGGCGGCGCGCCTTCACCGCGCGTTCGACGGCGCCGAGACCGATGATCGGCAGCGTGGAGGCCGTGCACGACACGATGATGTCGAATTCGTGCATGCGCGCGGGCAGGTCGGCGAGCGGAATGGCGCGGCCGCCGAAACGTTCGGCGACATAGCGGCCGCGCTCGGCGGTGCGGTTCGCGACGACGAGTTCGCGCGGCTGCTGCGCGGCGAAGTGCGCGGCGCAGAGTTCGATCATTTCGCCCGCGCCGATGAACAGCACGCGCTGATTGGCGATCTTGTCGAAGATGCGTTGCGCGAGGCGCACGGCGGCGGCAGCCATCGAAACGGATTGCGCTCCGATTTCCGTCGTGCCGCGCACTTCCTTGGCCACGGCAAAGGTGCGCTGGAACAGCTGGTTCAAATAGGTGCCGAGTGCGCCGGCCTCGGTGGCGGTGCGCACGGCCGTCTTCATCTGACCGAGGATCTGGGTTTCCCCAAGGACCATGGAATCGAGCCCCGATGCCACGCGGAACGCATGGCGCACGGCTTCGGATTGCGGCAGCGCATAAACGTGCGGCGCCAGTTCCTCTGTACGCAGACCGTGGTACTGCGAGAGCCACTGGACGGCGGCCTCGCGCGAGGCGTGGTCGTCGGTGGCGCAGTAGAGCTCGGTGCGGTTGCAGGTGGAGAGGATGGCGGCTTCGGGCGCGTTGAGCGCGCGGCGGCCCGACCAGGCTTCCTTGAACAGGGCGAGTGCAGGTTTGATCTGTTCGAGCGGAAACGCCACGCGTTCGCGCAAGGCGACTGGCGCGGTGTGGTGATTGATTCCGATCGTTAGAAGCTGCATACCATGGGGGAAAGATTTAGGCGGATATTATAACTTTTCCTCGCTTTCGGTATGGGCGACGACGGAGTCCGGGTATTCCGCCGTGGACATCGCCCGGGTGGATGCCGGCAACCTTTCCAGCTGGTATCCGAAGCCATACAGCGTGCCGAGGCGCCAGCCATGCTCGGGTCCCAGCTGCAATTTGCTGCGCAGGCGGGACGCGTGCGTATCGAGTGTCCGCGACCGTACGTCGCGGTTCAGATTCCAGACCGTTTCCAGAATGCGCGCCCGAGAAACGGGGCGCGATGCGTTCGTGAAGAGCAGCAGGGCGAAGCGGAACTCTTTCGGCGTGAGCGTGATGGTCTGGCCCCGAAACGAGACCTGATAGCGCCCGGAGTCGAACACGTAGTCGCCGAATACCTGGCGCGCGCGGTTGTGGGGCCGGCGTACGCCCGCTCGGCGCAGCAGGGCGTCGATGCGTGCCAGCATCTCCGGGCCGCGGACCGGCTTCGCGATGCAGTCGTCGGCGCCGCCGTGCAGTGCCGAGACAATCTCGCTTTCGTGCGGCGCCACCATAAGGACGATGGCGGGAAGCCCCGGCAGCGCGCGGCGTGCGTGGGGGATCAGGTCGTCGGCGCCGGCGTCGCCGCACCACCAGGCGGCCAGCAGGAGGTCGAAGGGGACTTCCGCCAGGGCTTCGAGGAAGGCCGCGCTGCTGGAAAACTGCTGGCAGGCATGGCCGCCACCGATCAGGAGGCGCAGGATGATTTCGGCCTGACTCGCGTCAGGCTCGACAAGAGCGATTCGCATGAGGATTCCATGCCGCTGCGGCCCGATGCGCTTGCCTTGCGTCATCCCGCCCCCTACACTCATTCGCTACGCGGGACGCGCCGAGCCGACCGTTTTCCAGTGAAAACCAGTTAATGAGAAATAGATGCTAGCCGGGGCGAAGCAACGGTCCTATCAGACATATCTGAAAGTGTGCGGGGCGGAATTCTGATGGGCGCAGCCGGTATTGTTTTGACCGGGGCCGTCGCCGGACTGGCGGGCTGGTGGCTTCATCCGCTGCGCCACGGCGCGCGCGGCGGCCTCATACTGGCGATCGTGGCAGGCGTGTTTGGCGCCGCACTCGCAAGCGTTGCCGGTCGTGTCACCGGCCTTTTCTACGATGGCGAACTGCTCGAGTGGCCTGTGTGCACGGCCTTCGCGCTCGCTTTTGTCGCACTGGCGCTCGCGCTGCGCTTGCGCCGCCAGGCGCCGCCCCGCTAGCCCGGCCGAACTCGCACTACGCTTCCAAGAAATCTTCTCGCAGGTGAAATCATGAACGCCCGACTTCCTGAAACCTCCACGATTCCCGAACGGATCGCCGCCCTGCGTGCCGCCATGGCGCGCACGGGTGTCGATGCCGTGCTCGTGCCGTCCGCCGACCCGCACCTCTCCGAATATCTGCCGCCGCGCTGGCAAGGCCGGCAGTGGCTCTCGGGTTTCACGGGGTCGGTGGGCACGCTCGTGGTGGCGAAGGATTTCGCCGGCGTCTGGGTGGACAGCCGCTACTGGGAACAGGCGGAGCACCAGCTCGCGGGCAGCGGCGTCCAGCTCATGAAGATGACGGGTGGCCAGCAGACCGCGCCGCACATCGACTGGCTGGCGCAGAACGTGGCGGCCGGCGGCACGGTGGCCGTGGACGGCGCGGTGCTGGGCGTCGCCTCGGCGCGCGTGCTCTCGGATGCGCTATCCGCGCGCGGCGTGACGCTGCGCACCGATCTGGATCTGCTCGACGACGTGTGGACCACGCGCCCCGCGCTGCCGCTGCAGCCCGTCTACGAACACGCTGCACCGCATGCCGATACGAACCGCGCCGGCAAGCTCGAAGCCGTGCGCCGCGCGATGCAGGAGAAGGGCGCGCAGTGGCATTTCGTGTCGACCCTCGACGATCTCGCCTGGCTCTTCAACCTGCGCGGCGCCGATGTGAGCTACAACCCCGTGTTCGTCGCGCATGCCTTGATCGGGCCGGATACGGCCACGCTCTTCGTCGCCGACGGCAAGGTGCCCGAGGCGCTCGCCCAGTCGCTTGCGGGCGACAACGTGCGCATCGAGCCCTACGGCAAGGCGTCGGCGGCGCTTGCCGCGCTGCCGGCGGGGGCCGCGCTCCTCGTCGATCCGCGTCGCGTGACGCACGGCCTGCTGCAGGCGCTCGCGCCGGCCGTGAAGCTCGTCGAATCGATCAACCCGAGCACCTTCTTCAAGTCGCGCAAGACCGCGGTCGAAGCCGAGCATGTGCGCAAGACCATGGAGCAGGACGGCGCCGCGCTCGCCGAATTCTTCGCGTGGTTCGAAGGGGCGCTGGGCCGCGAGACGATCACCGAACTCACCGTCGACGAAAAGCTGAGCGCGGCGCGCGCGCGGCGCCCCGGCTTCGTGTCGCTCTCGTTCGGCACGATCGCGGGCTTCAACGCGAACGGCGCGATGCCGCATTACCGCGCGACGCCCGAATCGCACAGCGTGATCGAAGGCAACGGCCTGCTCCTGATCGACTCGGGCGGCCAGTATCTGGACGGCACCACCGACATCACGCGCGTGGTGCCGGTCGGCACGCCGAGCGACGAGCAAAAGCGCGATTTCACGATCGTCCTGAAGGGCATGATGGCGCTCTCGCGTGCGCAGTTCCCGCGCGGCATCCGGTCGCCGATGCTCGACGCCATCGCCCGCGCGCCGATCTGGGCCGAGGGTGCCGACTACGGCCACGGCACGGGGCATGGCGTGGGCTACTTCCTGAACGTGCACGAAGGCCCGCAGGTGATTTCGCACTACGCGCCCGCCGAGCCGTGGACGGCGATGGAAGAGGGCATGATCACCTCGGTCGAGCCGGGCATCTACCGGCCGGGCAAGTGGGGGGTGCGCATCGAGAATCTGGTGCTGAACCAGAGCGCGCAGAAGACCGCGTTCGGCGACTTCCTGCAGTTCGAGACGCTCACGCTGTGCCCGATCGATACGCGCTGCATCGACCTTTCGCTGCTGCAGGACGACGAGCGCGCCTGGCTGAACGACTATCACCGCACGGTGCGCCTGCGGGTTTCGCCGCTGGTTTCCGGTGAAGCGCTCGCGTGGCTCGAAGCGCGCACGCAACCGGTTTGAGCGCAAAACCAGGCACGGAACCCGAGGAAAGGCGGCGATGGCGATCAAGGCAGTGGTGTTCGATTTCGGCGGCGTGCTCGTGGACTGGAGCCCGGAGTATCTGTATCGCCACTTGATCCCGGACGCCGACGAGCGCCGCTGGTTTTTCACCCACGTCTGCACGATGGACTGGGTGGTGCGCCAGGACGGCGGCCAGCCGATCGCCGAGGGCACCGAAGAACTCGTCGCGAAGTTTCCCGGGCACGAGGCGCTGATCCGTGCGTTTTACGCGCGCTGGCACGAGATGGTCGGCGGGCTGCTCGAAGGCGGCGTGGCGACTTTCGAGCGGCTCGAGGCGGCCGGCGTGCCGCTCTTCGGCTTGACGAACTGGTCTGCGGAAACCTTTCCCTGGGCGTGGGAGCGCTTCGGCGTGCTGCGGCGCTGCCGTGACATCGTGGTGTCGGGGCGCGTGAAGCTCGTGAAGCCCGACCCGGCCATCTTCCACGAGATGTTTCGCCGCATCGAGGCCCAGTTGCCGGGCGTGCGGCCCGAAGAACTCGTCTTCATCGACGACAACCGCCATAACGCCGAAGCCGCCACGGCGCTCGGCTGGCACGGCGTGCATCACACGAGCAACGATGCCACCGACGCCCGTCTGCGCGAGCTGGGCCTGCCGGTCTGACGCAACCGGCGCGCGGGTTGCGCCGGTCGCGCCGGCTACTTCGGCTGCGCTGTGCTTCCACCGCCGCCCAGCAGATTGCGCAGCGCGTCCGTGAGGCCCTTCGCGGTCTGGCCCGCGCCCTGCACCACGCCCTCCGCGCTCACGCCCAGCGCTTTCGCAAAGCCCGCCCGCAGATCCGTCGTCAGGTTTTCGTCGAGGTGAAACTTCGGGTCGCGCAAATTCCCGTCCAGCACGAAATGCAGCGTGATGTCGCCGTTGTGCGCCTTTAGCGCAGCCACGGCGATGCGCGTGGGAATGGCGAGAAAGGTGTCGAGCGGATCGCTGCTGGGCGCGAGCTGCAGCTGATGCAGTGTGATCGTGCCCGGTGCGTGCAGGCGGTAGGCGTTCACCGTCGAGGTGATGTCGAGATCGAGCGTGCCGCCGGTCACGCGCGCCTTCGTGCCTGTCTTCCTCAGCAACCAGGGATCGAGCGTCGAGATATCGACGCCGCGCAGCGTCGTGGTGGTCTGCGAATCCTTGCTCGCGATGCGCACCCAGCCGCGAAACGACACCTGCCCCGTATGCTGCGGTCCCTTGATCGCGCCCGTCACCGCGATCTGCGTCGGCTCGGCGAGCGCGGGCAGATGAATGTGATCGACCGTGGCGTTGGCGTCGCTCACCGTTACGCGATAGGGCGGGTTGCTCACGCTGCGGTCGTAGAACACGAATTCGCCCACTTCGAAGGCGACGTGGTCGATGAGTTTTTCGGCAGGCAACGATGTCGATGCCGAGGATGCCGAGGATGCCGAGGATGCCGAGGATGCCGGGGCGCCGGAAGCCGGCGGCGCTCCGGTGTTTCCTACGCTGCCGCGCAGATTCGGCATGATCTGGATCGAGCCGTCTGCGCGGCGCAGGACGTTCATCGTGAAGCCGTGCACCGTGACGTCGCGAATATGGATGCGGTGCGCGAGGAACGCGCGCAGGTCGGGCGTGATGGTGATGCGCGCCGCGTGCAGGGTGTCGGCGGTCGGCCAGCCTGGCGGCGCTTTGAGGTGCACGTCGGAAAGCTCGACCGAGCTGAGCGTGAACGCCACGTCGATCCTGCCCGCCGTGCCGATGGGGGCGAGCGCCTCGGCCACGCGCGCCTTCGCTTCGCGCTGCAGCAGGTACAGGCCGCCGAGCGCGCCCAGTATGAGCACCGCCACGACGATCGCCGCGACGAGGGCGAAGCGGGGGAGTGTGCGATGGGTGGGCGGCGACGTCATGCGAAACACCTCGTGCAGGAAGTGGACGAAGCGGGAGCGGGGGGCGCTTGCCGTGTGACCCCGCCTGGAGCAACGGGCACAGCGTAACGGGTTTCGAGCAACCGCCGTGCCGCGCATGCCAGAAAAAACGGCAGCCCGTGGGCTGCCGTTCGCCGCGAGGACCGGGGACGCAACGATGCGCCGTCGGCCGGTCGCCGTCCGCTTCGGTTCCGCCTCGATTTAGCGGCTGATCGGCTTGTAGCGCAGACGCTTCGGCCGTGCGGCTTCTTCGCCGAGACGCTTGATCTTGTCGGCTTCGTACTCCTGGTAGTTGCCGTCGAAGAACGTCACCTGCGAGTCGCCTTCGAACGCGAGGATGTGCGTGGCGATGCGGTCGAGGAACCAGCGATCGTGCGAGATCACCATCACCGAGCCCGCGAATTCGAGCAGCGCATCTTCGAGTGCGCGCAGCGTTTCGACGTCGAGGTCGTTCGACGGTTCGTCGAGCAGCAGGACGTTGCCGCCCGAAATCAGCGTCTTGGCCAGATGGAGACGGCCGCGCTCGCCGCCCGAGAGGTTGCCGACGATCTTCTGCTGGTCGCCGCCCTTGAAGTTGAAGCGGCCGATGTACGCGCGCGACGGCGTTTCGTACTTGCCCACCGTCAGCACGTCCGCGCCGCCCGAGATTTCCTCGAACACGGTCTTGCCGGCGGCCAGCGCGTCGCGGCTCTGGTCGACGTAGGCGAGCTTGACCGTCGGGCCCTGCACGATCTCGCCCGAATCCGGCTGCTCCTTGCCCGTGAGCATGCGGAACAGCGTGGACTTGCCGGCGCCGTTCGGCCCGATGATACCGACGATGGCGCCGGCCGGAATCTTGAAGCTCAGGTTGTCGATCAGCAGGCGGTCGCCGTACGACTTGCTGACGTTCTTGAATTCGATGACTTCGTTGCCGAGGCGCTCGCCCGCCGGAATGAAGATTTCCTGCGTTTCGTTGCGCTTCTGGTAATCCGTGCTCGACAGCTCCTCGAAGCGCGCGATACGCGCCTTCGACTTCGCCTGGCGACCCTTCGGGTTCTGGCGCACCCACTCCAGTTCCTTCTTGATGGCCTTCTGGCGCGCCGATTCCGTCGCTTCTTCCTGCTTCAGGCGCTCGTCCTTCTGGTCGAGCCAGCTGGAGTAGTTGCCCTTCCAGGGAATGCCGTGGCCGCGGTCGAGTTCGAGAATCCACTCGGCGGCGTTGTCGAGGAAGTAGCGATCGTGGGTCACGGCGACCACGGTGCCCGGGAAGCGCGTGAGGAACTGCTCGAGCCACTCGACCGATTCGGCGTCGAGGTGGTTGGTCGGCTCGTCCAGCAGCAGCATGTCGGGTTTTTCGAGCAGCAGCTTGCACAGCGCGACGCGGCGCTTTTCGCCCCCCGACAGATTGCCGATCTTGGCGTCCCAGGCCGGCAGGCGCAGCGCGTCGGCGGCAATTTCGATCTGCTGCTCGGCGCTGCCATCGGTCGTCGCGAGAATCGCCTCGTACTTCGCCTGCTCGGCGGCGAGTGCGTCGAAGTCGGCGTCCGGCTCCGCGTAGGCGGCGTAGATCTCGTCGAGCTTCTTCTGGGCGTTGAACACGTCGCCGAGACCCTCTTCGACCGCTTCGCGCACGGTCTTTTCCGGGTCGAGCTGCGGCTCCTGCGGCAGATAGCCGATGTTGAGATTGGGCATCGGCGTGGCTTCGCCTTCGATGTCCTTGTCGACGCCGGCCATGATCTTGATGAGCGTGGACTTGCCCGAGCCGTTCAGACCGAGCAGGCCGATCTTCGCGCCCGGGAAAAACGACAGCGAGATGTCTTTCAGGATCTGGCGCTTGGGCGGCACGATCTTGCCGACCCGGTTCATGGTGAAGACGTATTGGGCCATGAGAGTGTCTTTGGAAACGGGAAGAAAAAGGGGGCGGGACGCGGGCTTTGCGCTTGCAGGCGCCGCGCCGGACCGCGAATTGGGGTGAAGCGCAAACCGCTATTGTACGGGGCGCGGGCGACCGGGGAGTGAATCCGGACGGCGGTCCGGCCCGCGGCGGCGGGGACTACAACCATTGGGCGACGCCGCCGTGGTGGGAGCAGGTGCCGCTGTGATGGCGGCTGAAGCTGTAGGTGCCGTCGCGGCAGCGTGCGCTCGCGCCTTCGGGCGCTTTGCCCGAGCGCGTATGGGCCGGAGAATGGACCGTTTCGCCGTCGCGGTTCTGATAGGTGCCGTGATTGTCGAGATCGCTTTCGTTGGGTGTGGCGTTGGGCGGCTGGTAGGCGTAGGCGGGAGCGATGACGGAAAGCGACAGTAGCAGGGCGGCGGCGATGCGCGCTGCGGGCAGCGGGGTATGAAGTCTCATGTTTCTTATCGTTGGTGGATTTGCCTTTGTTCGGCAACGCTTGGGGCGGACACAAAAAAGCCCGCTCGAAAGCGGGCTTTCACGAGAACGGACCGAACTAGACGTTGAACAGGAAGTTCATCACGTCGCCGTCGTGCACGACATATTCCTTGCCTTCGGCGCGCATCTTGCCGGCTTCCTTCGCGCCGGTTTCGCCCTTGTACTGGATGTAGTCGGCGTAGGCGATGGTCTGCGCGCGGATGAAGCCGCGCTCGAAGTCGGTGTGGATCACGCCGGCCGCCTGGGGCGCGGTGTCGCCGATGTGGATGGTCCACGCGCGCACTTCCTTCACGCCCGCCGTGAAGTACGTTTGCAGGCCGAGCAGCGTGAAGCCCGCGCGAATCACGCGGTCGAGGCCCGGCTCTTCCATGCCCATGTCGGCGAGGAACGCGGCTTTGTCTTCGTCGTCGAGGTCGGCGATTTCGGCTTCGATCGCGGCACACACGGCCACGACCGGTGAGCCTTCCGCTTCGGCGTACTTGCGCACCGCTTCCAGGTGCGGGTTGTTCTCGAAGCCGTCTTCCTTCACGTTCGCGACGTACATCGTCTTTTTCGCCGTGATCAGGCAGAACGGCTTGAGGAGCGCCTGTTCGTCTTCGTTCAGGCTGAGCGCGCGCACGGGCTTTGCCTGATCCAGTTGCGCACGCACCTTTTCCAGCACGGCGACGAGCTTCGCCGCTTCCTTGTCGTTGCCCGATTTGGCGGCCTTCGCGTAGCGCGTGAGCGACTTTTCGATGGTGCCGAGGTCGGCGAGCGCGAGTTCGGTATTGATGACTTCGATGTCGGCGAGCGGATCGACCTTGCCCGCCACGTGGATCACGTTCTCGTCTTCGAAGCAGCGCACGACGTGCGTGATCGCGTCGGTTTCGCGGATGTTCGCGAGGAACTGGTTGCCGAGCCCTTCACCCTTGCTCGCGCCCGCGACGAGGCCCGCAATATCGACGAACTCGACCACGGCCGGCACGACGCGCTCGGGTTTGACGATGTCCGAAAGCGCTGCGAGGCGCGGATCCGGCACTTCGACCACGCCGACGTTCGGCTCGATCGTGCAGAACGGATAGTTTTCGGCGGCGATGCCCGCCTTGGTCAGCGCGTTGAACAGGGTGGACTTGCCGACGTTGGGCAAGCCGACGATGCCGCATTTGAGGCTCATGAAATTCTCTGCTTGTCAGGGTGGGGACGTGCGGCTCGCCGGATGGGGTGTCTGCCAGTGCCGGCCAGCGCCTGCGGGGCGCTCGGGCCCTGCGCGCGGGGAGCGCACGGGCGGCACGTCGGGAGAGCGGCTCGGGCCGCTCGAAACCGTAATTGTAACCTTGTCCGGGCGCGGGTTCGCCTTGCGCGGGAGCCTTCGCCGCGCGCGCGGCGTGGGGGGGATGCCGCAGTGCGTGCCGGGGCGGCGCCTGCGGCAATGAACCGCGCGTTCGGGCGCGTGTCCCTTCGGCGGCTGCGGCGCCCGCTCAAGGCCGCCGGGCGGTCTTGTGCCGCCGCGCAGCACAAGGGCGGCCCGCCCGTGCCGCCCGGTTCACCCGGCCCTTTCAGGCGGTGCCCCGCAGCTATAATGCGCGCATGACTGCATCCAACCAGACCTTCGACGTCGCCGTGATCGGCGGCGGGCTCGTCGGCAAGTCGGCGGCGCTCGCGCTGACCCAGAGCGGCCTGCGCGTCGCGCTGCTCGCGCAGCCCTGCGCGCCGCTGGCCGCCGGCGCCGTCTTCGACGCGCGCGTCTACGCGTTTTCGCGCAGCTCCCAGGCGCTGTTCGAGCGGCTGCGGGTCTGGCAGGCCATCGACCCGGCGCGCCTTACCCCGGTTTATGACATGCGCGTTTTCGGCGACGCCGCCGCCGAGCTGCACTTTTCGGCCTACCAGGCGTCGGTGGCGCAGCTCGCGTGGATCGCCGAATCGTCGGTGGTCGAGCGCGCGCTCGACTCGGCGCTGCATTTCCAGCCCAACCTCACGTGGATCGACGCGCGCGCCCAGACGCTCGACGTCAAGCCGCACGCCGCCGTGATCGGGCTCGCCAACGGCCGCACGCTCGAAGCCGATCTCGCGCTCGGCGCCGATGGCGCGCACTCGTGGGTGCGCGCGCAGATCGGCTCGAAAGTGGAGCGGCGCGAGTATCACCAGTCAGGCGTGGTCGCGAATTTCCGCGCCGCGCGCCCGCACGGCGAAACCGCTTACCAGTGGTTCAGGGACGGCGAGATCGTCGCGCTCCTGCCGCTCCCGGATCAGCATGTGTCGCTCGTCTGGTCGGCGCAGACGCAGCATGCGGAAGCGCTGCTGCGGCTCGATCCGGAGCAGCTCGCCGCCGAAGTCGAACGCGTGACCCAGGAACAGGTGGGTACGCTCGAATGCGTGACCCCCGCGCGCGGTTTCCCGCTCGCGCTGCAGACCGTGGATCGCCTGATCGCTCCGCGCGTGGCGCTGGTGGGCGATGCCGCCCATCTCATCCACCCGCTCGCGGGCCAGGGCGTGAATCTGGGCCTGCGCGACGTGGCGGCGCTCGCCGACGTCATCGCGCAGAAAGAGCCGTTCCGCGACCTCGGCGACACCGTGCTCCTGCGTCGCTACGAGCGCGGCCGCCGCGAGGACATCCGCAAGCTCGTCGTCGCTACCGACGGCCTGCAACGCCTGTTCGCGATTCCCGGTACGATTGCGCAGGCCGTGCGCAACACCGGCATGGCCTTCGTGGGCGCCCAGCCTCTCCTCAAGCGCTGGCTGGTTGCGTCGGCACTGGGTTAGGCCGCGGTCAAGGCCACGGCTGTTGCGGTGCAATGGGAACAGCGGTTGCGCCGGCGGTTGCTGAGGCCGCCGTGCGGCGTCAGAATGGCCGAATCCACGGGATGGCACCCAGGGCAACCGTTACACGAACGGAACACCGGCGCGCGCAAACCGCACGCGCCAGAATCAGGAAGCAAGTCATGCAAAAACGAATCCGGATTGCCGCGTTTGTTCTCGCGGCGGCGGCCACGCTGCTCGGCTGCTCGGCCGAGGCCGACCAGGTCACCGACAAGCTCAAGGCTACGCTGCAGGCGCGCCTCGGCTCGGACACCGACATCAAGGGCATCACGAAGTCGCCCGTGGCCGGCCTCTACGAGGTGAACCTCGGCTCGCAGATCATCTATAGCGACGCGAACGGCGACTACGTGCTGATCGGCGACCTCGTCGACACCAAGACGCGCCGCAATCTCACCGACGCGCGCCTCTCCGACCTGAACCGCATCGATTTCGCGAGCCTGCCGTTCGCGAACGCGGTGAAGGTGGTGAAAGGCAACGGCAGCCGCAAGATCGCGGTGTTCTCGGATCCGAACTGCCCGTACTGCCACCAGCTCGAAAACACCCTCAAGTCGATCGACAACGTGACGGTCTACACCTTCCTCTATCCGGTCCTCTCGGCAGATTCGACGGTGAAGGCCAAGTCGATCTGGTGTTCGTCGGATCGCGCGAAGGCATGGGAATCGTGGATGCTGAACCGCCAGGCGCCTTCGGCCGCCGGCACCTGCAACACTGCCGCGATCGACAGCAATCTCGCGCTCGGCGCGAAAATTAACGTGACCGGCACGCCCACCGTGATCCTCGCCGACGGGCGCCGCCTGCCCGGCGCGGTCTCCGCCGACCGGCTCGAACGCGAGCTGGGCGAGGCGCACTAAGCCCACGCATCACCCCACCGGCCGCTCGATGCGGCCGGTCTTTTTTTGCCTATCCCGCCGATGAAGCCGATCCGATACACCATCGTTCCGAAGAATCCCGCCGCGCACCTGTTCGAGGTGACGCTCACCATCGAGGACCCCGCACCGGAAGGGCAGCGCGTCATGCTGCCCGTGTGGATTCCGGGCAGCTACATGGTGCGCGAGTTCGCCCGCAACATCGTCACGCTTCGCGCGTTCAACGACGCGGGCCGCAAGGTGCGCGTGACCAAGACCGACAAGCATACGTGGCAGGCGGCGCCGGTGAAGGGCGCGCTCACGCTGCGCTACGAGGTGTACGCGTGGGACCTCTCGGTGCGGGCGGCGCATCTGGACGACACCGTTGGTTTCTTCAACGGTACGAGCGTGTTTCTCGCGGCGCTCGGCCATGAAGAGGCGCAGTGCATCGTCGATATCCAGCGCCCGGACGGCCACGCGTATCGCCACTGGCGCGTCGCGACCGCCATGGCGGAGGCGCGCGGCACCAAGCGCTATGGCTTCGGCGAATACGTGGCCTCGGGCTACGACGAACTGATCGACCATCCGGTGACGCTCGGCGACTTCACGCTCGCGAGCTTCAAGGCGCACGGCGTGCCGCACGATATCGTGATCGCGGGCCGCGTGGTCGGCCTCGACACCGAGCGTCTCGCGAACGATCTGCAGAAGGTCTGCGAAGCGCAGATCGCGCTCTTCGAGCCGCGCACGAAGCGCGCGCCGATGGAACGCTACGTGTTCATGACGCAGGCCGTGAGCGACGGTTACGGCGGCCTCGAGCACCGCGCCTCCACCGCGCTGATCTGCAATCGCACGGATCTGCCGGTGAAGGGCAAGCCCGAGATGAGCGAGGGCTATCGCACGTATCTGGGCCTGTGCAGCCACGAGTACTTCCACACCTGGAACGTGAAGCGCATCAAGCCGGCCGCGTTCGTGCCGTATGACCTCACGCGCGAGGACTACACCTCGCTCCTGTGGCTTTTCGAAGGCTTCACGTCGTACTACGACGACCTGATGCTCGTGAGGAGCGGCCTCATTTCCGTCGACGACTACTTCGGCCTCGTCGGCAAGACGATCGGCGGCGTGCTGCGCGGCGCGGGGCGCCTGAAGCAGAGCGTCGCGGAAAGCTCGTTCGACGCGTGGGTCAAGTACTATCGCCAGGACGAGAACGCGTCGAATGCCATCGTGAGCTACTACACGAAGGGCTCGCTCGTGGCGCTCGCGTTCGACCTCACGATCCGTGCCGAAACGGGCGGCCGCAAGTCGCTCGACGACGTGATGCGCCTCCTGTGGCAGCGCTACGGGCGCGACTTCTACCGCGGCAAGCCGGTGGGCGTGGGCGAGGACGACGTGGAGTCGCTGATCGCCGAGGCGACCGGCGTGTGGCTGGGCGGCCTCTTTGCCGACGCGGTGCGCGGCACGCGCGACCTGCCGCTGGCTGCGCTGCTGGAGCCGTTCGGCGTGACGCTCGAAGGCGAGCCCGAGCGCGGTGCGAAGCCCTCGCTCGGCGCGCGCCTGCGCGGCGGCGCCGATGCGACGCTAGCGGTGGTGTACGAGGGCGGCGCGGCGCAGAAAGCCGGCCTCTCCGCCGGCGACGCGCTGGTGGCGCTCGACGGACTGCGCGTGACGGGCGCGAACCTCGACAGCCTGCTTTCGCGCTATCAACCGGGGGCGAAGGTGGAAATCCACGCGTTCCGCCGCGACGAACTGCGGGTCGCGCGCCTCACGCTCGATGCGCCGGACGTTGTCCGCTACAAGCTGAGCGCGGCGGACAAGCGCCCCGGGCCGCGCGGGCTGCGCGAGCGCTGGCTGGCGGTCTGAGTGGGACCGGACCCACGCTTTAGCGTGTAAAGGTCAGACGAAAAACGGTGCGGGTGTCACAACCCGCACCGTTTTTTTTCATGCCGACGATTGTTCTATCGTTGCAACAATCCGTCATCGGCGGACTACTTTTTCGGGGCGCCGTAAAAAAACACAATGCCTTCACTCGCGCAACGCCGCGCACCCCAACCCCGAAGGAGTCACCATGACCACGATCCTGCAAGTCAACTCGGCCGCCCGCTCGCAAGGCGCGCAATCGACGCTGCTCGTCAACGAATTGACGAACAAGCTGCAACAATCGAACGCTGGCGCCAAGGTCGTCACGCGCAACCTGCAAGCCGAGCCGCTGCCGCACCTCGACGACGCCGTGCTGGGCGCGTTCTTCACGCCGGCCGAGCAGCGCACGCCGGAGCAGCAAGCCATCGCCGCGCGCAGCGAAGCGCTGATCGCCGAACTGCAGGCCGCGGACATCATCGTGATCGGCGCGCCGCTGTACAACTTCGGGATTTCGTCGCAGCTCAAGACCTACTTCGACTGGATCGCGCGCGCAGGCATCACCTTCCGCTACACCGCAACCGGCCCCGAAGGCCTCGTGAAGGGCAAGAAGGTGTTCGTGGTGTCGGCGCGCGGCGGCAAGTACCAGGGCACTCCGCACGACAGCCAGACGCCGTACCTGAAGTCGTTCCTCGGCTTCCTCGGCATGACGGACGTGAACTTCATCTACGCCGAAGGCCTGAACATGGGTCCGGAAGTGGCGGGCGCCGCACTGGCGAGCGCGCGTGAGGCGATCGCCGCGGCGTAAATGCCGGGTGAGGCGGCGCCCCAGGGCGCTGCGATTGCCAAAAAAAACGCCACGAAAGTGATTTCGTGGCGTTTTTTATTGCCCGGCACAACCGCCTGGCGCCGGCTTCAGGCGAGCACTTCGGCCTCGTCGGGCAGACGCCAGTCGATGGGTTTGCGGCCCTGCGATTCGAGGTAGGCGTTGGCCTGCGCAAAATGCCCGCAGCCCAGAAAGCCGCGATGCGCCGAGAGCGGCGAAGGATGCGGCGCTTCCAGCACGCAGTGCGGCTGCCCTTCGACGAGCGCGCGCTTGGCCTGCGCATGGGCGCCCCACAGCATGAACACGAGATGGTCGTGGCGGGCGGCGAGTTCGCGGATCAGCGTGTCGGTGCAGCGTTCCCAGCCGCGCTTCGCGTGGCTTGCCGCGTTGGCGCGCTCGACCGTCAGCACGGTGTTGAGCAGCAGCACGCCCTGGCGCGCCCACGCGTCGAGGCAACCGTGCGGCGGCGCTTCGATGCCGAGGCTCGCCGCGATCTCCTTGAAGATATTGCGCAGCGACGGCGGCGGTCGCACGGCAGGCGGGACTGAAAACGCGAGTCCGTGGGCCTGCGGTGTGCCGCGATCTTCGCCGTGGTACGGATCCTGGCCGAGGATCACGACCTTCACGTCGTCGGGCGAGGTGAGGCGCAGCGCGCGGAACACGTCGGCCGGATAGACGGTCTTGCCCGCGGCGCGCTCTTCATCGACGAAACGGCACAGCGGCCCGTAGGCGTCGCTCGCCGTGAACGGCGCGAGCAGATCGCGCCACGCGGCGGGTAGCGCGGCGAACTGGTCTTCGAGGCGCGGGATGGACGCTTGGGTAGCGGCAACAGCGGGAGAGGCGGGAGCGGTGCGGGGCATGGCGGCCTGGGGGAGCGTGGCGGGCGCCGGCTCGTCGTCGAGCAGCGAGAAGATCGTGATCTGGCGCGGATCGACTTCGGGCGCGAGCGGGTCGTCGAGCGAGTCCTCGGCCGTGTCCGGCAGGTCGTCTTCGAAGAGCGAGGCTTGTGCCGGAACCGCCGCGCGCGTGCGTTTCGTGGAAGTCATGGGCGGGAAGTGTCGCAGCAAACGGGCGGCGTTTCAATGCGCCAGCCCGTATTGCGCGGTATTGCACCCGGCTTGCGGGTTGTTCGCGGGCTGCGCTCAGCCTTCGCGCAGCCGGTAGCCGCGTTGCGCCTTGCTGATATCGTCGGGGGCGAGGCCCGGCAGTTCGGCCGAAAGCTGCGCCGCGAGCGTGTGCAGCGCCGCTTCGTCGCCCGCTTTCAGTTCCAGTTCGATTTCGCAGATCGGCGCGCTTCGCGGCTGACCGTTCACGTTCGCCGTGATCTCGCCCTGATCGATCGCCGCCTCGATTTCCGCGCCGTCGACCGAAAGCATCCACAGCGTGCGGGTGAAGTCGGTGCGAAAGAGGGCGATCAGCGCGGGTGCGGCCTCGGAGAGCGCCGTGGCCACGCCGGCCTCATCGCATTCGTGCAGGAGCCGCCCGGTTTCCAGCGCTTCACCCGCGACCGGCATTTCCCATTCGTGCCGTGCGTGCAGGCCGTTTTGCGCCTGGCCCACGGTCTTGAACGTCTGCAGCCAGCCGTCGGGCGTGCGGCGCAGCCGCAGCGCGCTTTTCGCGCGCGCGAGCGTGAGCGACGGCGTGTCGAAGTAGATGTTTTCGAGGCGCACGGCATGCCCCGCCTTGCCCGAGCGCGCTTCGAAGAGACGCAGCGCGGCCTCGACCTGTTCGCGCGGCAGCGCGAGCTTGATTTCCCGCTCGATGCCCATGGCTCGCGCTCCGCTATCAGAAGAACATGCGGGCGAGTTCCGCGCCCGGATGCTCCGCGCGCATGAACGCCTCGCCCACGAGGAACGTATGCACGGAAAGCGCGCGCATCTTTTCGACGTCTGCGCGCGAGAGAATGCCCGACTCGGTCACGACGATGCGCTCTTCCGGCACGTCGTCGAGCATGTCGATGGTCGTCTGCAGCGTCGTTTCGAAGGTGCGCAGATTGCGGTTGTTGATGCCGATGAGCGGCGTTTTCAGCGTGAGCGCTTGGGTGAGTTCGTCGCGGTCGTGCACTTCCACGAGCACCGCGAGGCCGAGCGAATGCGCATACGCTTCGAGCTCGCGCATCTGGCCCGGATCGAGCGCGGCGGCGATCAGCAGGATCGCGTCGGCGCCCATCGCGCGGGCTTCGAGGATCTGGTACGGATCGACGATGAAGTCCTTGCGCAGCACCGGCAGCGTGCACGCGGCGCGCGCGGCTTCGAGATACGCCGTGCTGCCCTGGAAGAACTGCACGTCGGTCAGCACCGAAAGGCACGCCGCGCCGTGTCTGGCGTAGGAGCGCGCGATATCGGCCGGGACGAAGTGCTCGCGCAGCACGCCTTTCGAGGGGCTCGCCTTCTTCACCTCGGCGATCACGGCCGCCTCGCCGTTCGCGTGTTTCGCGCGCAACGCGCCGACGAAATCGCGCAGATCGCGCGAGGCCGCCGCGAGGCGCAGCTCTTCGAGCGGCGCGCTCTGTTGCGCGGCGCGCACTTCTTCACGCTTGACCGCGATGATCTTTTCGAGGATGTCGCTCATGATGGCTTGCCAAAACAGTGTGGGATCAGTAATGCGTCAGCGTTTGAACTGTTGGGTGAAGCGTACCAGTTCATCGACTTTGGCGCGTGCGCGGCCGCTCGCGATGGTTTCGCGCGCGAGCACGATGCCGTCGGCGATCGAGTCCACCACGTTCGCCGAATAGAGAGCCGTGCCCGCATTCAGCGCGACGATTTCGCGCGCGACGCCCGACGTAGCGACGCCCGACTCGTTCGAGATCGCGCCGAGCAGCATCACCTTCGATTCCTCGGCGTTCTCGACCTTCAGCGTGCGGTTCGACACCATCTGCATGCCGAAGTCTTCGGGATGGATCTCGTACTCGCGAATCTCGCCGTCCTTGAGTTCGCCGACGAGCGTGGCCGCGCCGAGCGACACCTCGTCCATGCCGTCCTTGCCGTACACGACGAGCACGTGTCTCGCGCCCAGGCGCTGCATCACGCGGACCTGGATGCCCACGAGATCGGCGTGGAACACGCCCATCAACTGGTTCGGCGCACCGGCCGGATTGGTGAGCGGGCCGAGGATGTTGAAGATGGTGCGCACGCCCAGTTCGCGGCGCACGGCCGCGATGTTCTTCATGGCCGGGTGATGGTTGGGCGCGAACATGAAGCCCATGCCCGTTTCCGCGATGGAGGCCGCCACCTGGTCGGGCTGCAGGTCGATGTTCACGCCGAGCGCTTCGAGCACGTCCGCGCTGCCCGACTTGCTCGATACGCCGCGATTGCCGTGCTTGGCTACCTTCGCGCCGGCCCCCGCGACGACGAACATCGACGCGGTGGAGATGTTGAACGTATGCGAACCGTCGCCGCCCGTGCCCACGATGTCGATGAAGTTCGAGTTGTCCTTCACGTCCACGTGATTCGCAAATTCGCGCATGACGGTCGCGGCGGCGGCAATCTCGCCGATGGTTTCCTTCTTCACGCGCAAGCCCGTGATGATCGCCGCCGAGAGCACCGGCGAAAGCTCGCCGCGCATGATCATGCGCATGAGGTGCAGCATCTCGTCGTGGAAGATCTCGCGGTGCTCGATCGTGCGTTGCAGCGCTTCCTGCGGGGTAATCATGATGTCCGCCTCCGTATCAAGCGCGCTTCGTCTGCTTGAGGAAATTCTCGAAGAGCGCGTGGCCGTGCTCGGAGAGGATCGACTCGGGGTGGAACTGCACGCCCTCGACGGCCAGCTCGCGATGGCGCACGCCCATGATCTCGCCGTCCTCGGTCCAGGCTGAAACTTCGAGGCAGTCGGGCAGCGATTCGCGCTCGATGGCGAGCGAGTGGTAGCGCGTCACGTCGAAGTGCTTCGGCAGGTCGGCGAACACGCCTTTGCAGTCGGTTTCGATCTGGCTCACCTTGCCGTGCATGATGGTTTTCGCGCGCACGACGCGGCCGCCGAAGGCCTCGCCGATCGCCTGATGGCCGAGGCACACGCCGAGTATGGGCGTCTTGCCGGCGAATTCGCGCAGCACGTCGAGCGTGATGCCCGCATGCTGCGGGTTGCTCGGGCCCGGCGAGAGGCAGATGCGCTCGGGGTTCAGCTTCGCGATGTCGTCGATCGTGATTTCGTCGTTGCGGTACGTGTGGACGTCTTCGCCGAGCTCGCCGAAGTACTGGACGATGTTGTAGGTAAACGAATCGTAGTTGTCGATCATGAGCAACATGTCTTTTCTCCCGCTCAGAAGTCGCTGTCGAGGCCGTCCTGCACCTGCTCGGCGGCGCGCAGCACGGCGCGCGCCTTGTTTTCGGTCTCCTGCCATTCGGACTCGGGCACCGAATCCGCCACCACGCCCGCGGCGGCCTGCACATACAGATTGCCGTTGTGGATGAGGCCGGTGCGGATCGCGATCGCGAGGTCCATCTCGCCGTTGAACGAGAGATAGCCGACCGCACCGCCGTAGAGGCCGCGCTTCACGGGCTCCAGTTCGTCGATGAGCTCCATTGCGCGCACCTTCGGCGCACCGGAGAGCGTGCCGGCGGGGAAGGTCGCGCGCAGCACGTCGAAGTTGTTCATGCCGGGCTTGAGCTTGCCCTCGACCGAACTCACGATGTGCTGCACGTGCGAGTACTTTTCGATGATCATCTTGTCGGTCACGGCCACCGAGCCGATTTCGGCGATGCGGCCCACGTCGTTGCGCGCGAGATCGATCAGCATCACGTGCTCGGCGATTTCCTTCGGATCGTTGAGCAGTTCGGTGGCGAGTTCCGCGTCGCGCTCGGGCGTGTTGCCGCGCGCTCGCGTGCCCGCAAGCGGGCGGATCGTCACGATACGGTCCTCGCCGCGCTTTTCCTGGCGCACCAGGATCTCCGGCGAAGCGCCCACCACGTGGAATTCGCCGAAGTTGTAGTAGTACATGTACGGCGACGGATTGAGCGAGCGCAGCGCGCGGTAGAGCGACAGCGGATTGTCGCGATAGGGCTTGGTGAGGCGCTGGCCCACCTGCACCTGCATCAGCTCGCCCGCGGCGATGTATTCCTTGGCCTTGCGCACGGCGGCGAGGTAGTCGTCCTTCTTGAACTCGCGGAAGGTTTCGGTGCGCACGCTCGCCGAGGTCACGGGCGGCTGCACGGTCGTGCGCAGGCGCTGCTTCAGTTCGCGCAGACGTTGCTTCGCCTTCGTGTAGGCCTCGGGCGTTTGCGGATCGGCGTAGAGAATGAGGTAGAGCTTGCCCGCGAGGTTGTCGATGACGGCGACTTCTTCCGTCAGCAGCAACTGGATGTCGGGCAGGCCGAGATCGTCGGGCGGGGCGGTATCGGCGAGTTTCTTCTCGATGTAGCGCACCGCGTCGTAGCCGAAGTAGCCCGCGAGGCCGCCGCAGAAGCGCGGCAGGCCGGGGCGCTGTGCGACCTTGAAGCGCGCCTGGAACTGAGCGATGAATTCGAGCGGATCGCCTTCGTGCGTTTCGATCACCTGAGCATCGCGCACGACTTCGTTGACCCCGTTGCGCGTGCGGATCAGCGTACGTGCGGGCAGGCCGATGAACGAGTAGCGCCCGAAGCGCTCGCCGCCCACCACGGACTCCAGCAGGAACGAGTTCGCGCCGCCGCGCTCGTGTGCCAGCTTCAGATACAGCGAGAGCGGCGTTTCGAGATCGGCGAGAGCTTCGGCGATCAGCGGGATGCGGTTGTAGCCCTCGTTGGCGAGGGACTGGAATTCGAGTTCGGTCATGTTCCGATCCTGTTCGTGCGGGCCGGTCGCGGCTCTGAAAGGGCGCGGCGGTGAGCGCGATGGCGGCTTGTGGATGCCTTGTTGGGGCCTTGCTGGGCCGGCGCTCGCTCGTGTTCCCGGCGCCCTGGGTCTTGAAGCAGGGCGCCGATGTGCGGATGTTACTCGACCGCCCGGGTGGCACGGCAATCCGCTCTGCGCTGCGCGCTTCGCCGGGTAAGACGAAGCGACATGCAGGACAACGAACGCCAACGGCCAGCCAGCCGACGGGGGAGTTACCGCAACAGTTTAGAAACGAGACACGCGCGAGTGCGCAGCGACATAAAAAACGGGGCTGAAAACGAGTTTCTGGCTCGAACTCAGCAAACCTCGGGAGAGGTTAGCGCGACCAGCGACGCCAGGGCCAAGCTCCCCGGTCGATGCTGCTCAGACTCCGTTTTTTATTCAGAAACATGAGGAAAAGAGACGTTAAGTGGATAACTTAGGTCAGGTCATTGTGTGCCGCGATCGCCTTGGCGGCGTCGAGCAGCGTGGCCACTATACCATCCGAATCGATATTTTGCACAGGCTGGCCATGGTTGTAGCCGTAGGGCACCGTGAGGGTCGCCATGCCGGCCGCGCGGCCCGCGAGTGCGTCGTTATCCGAATCGCCGATTGCCACCGCCGCCTGCGGCTTCACGCCGAGGCGTTCGCACGCAGTCAGCATGGGCAGCGGATCGGGCTTCTTCGCAGGCGTGCTGTCGCCGCCCAACACGACCTCGAAGTAGCGCGAGAGGCCGTACTGCTGCAGCAACTCGACGGCAAAGCTGTGCGGCTTGTTGGTCACGCAGGCAAGCCGCACGCCGGCCTCGCGCAGCGCCGCGAGGCCGGCTTCGACACCCGGATACAGGTGCGTGTGCCGACCGTTGATCTTCGCGTACTCGTCCTGGTAGAGCGCGAGCGCTTCTTCGAAGCGCAACTGGGCGTCGTCGGCGGTAAAGCGCGGCGCGAGCACGCTTTTGATCAGATGCTCCGAGCCCTTGCCCACATAGCCCATCACCTCTTCGCGCGTGGTTTCCTCGGCGTCGAACTGGGCGAGCATGCCGTTCAGGCCCGCGGCGAAGTCGTCGGCGGTGTCGACCATGGTGCCGTCGAGGTCGATCAGCGCCGCCTCGATGCGCGGCGCCGCAAAGGTGATCGCCGCGCCCATCACGCTTGCCCGACCGTGGCGAGCTGCGCGCGCATCTGGTCGATCACGGCCTTGTAGTCGGGCTTGCCGAAGATCGCCGAACCGGCGACGAAAGTATCGGCGCCGGCCGCCGCGATTTCGGCGATGTTGTCGATCTTCACGCCGCCGTCGATCTCCAGATGGATCTCGCGGCCGGTGCGCTCGCGGTAGGCGTCGATCTTCGCGCGCGCCTCGCGCAGCTTGACGAGCGCCTCGGGAATGAACGACTGGCCGCCGAAGCCCGGATTTACCGACATGATCAGCACGAGATCGAGCTTGTCCATGACGTAGTCGAGGTAATTGAGCGGCGTGGCCGGATTGAAGACGAGGCCGGCCTTGCAGCCGTGGTCGCGGATCAGCGAGAGCGTGCGGTCGATGTGGTCCGAGCCTTCCGGGTGAAAGCTGATCACGTTCGCGCCCGCCTTGGCGAAGTCGGGCACGATGCGGTCCACGGGGCGCACCATCAGGTGAACGTCGATCGGCACGTCGACGTGCGGGCGGATCGCCTCGCACACGAGCGGGCCGATGGTGAGGTTCGGCACGTAATGGTTGTCCATCACGTCGAAGTGAATCCAGTCGGCGCCCGCCGCGACGACGTTACGGACTTCTTCGCCAAGGCGCGAGAAGTCGGCGGACAGGATGCTGGGGGCGATGTGGAATGGCTTCATGGCGAGATGGCGTGCGGATAGACGGAAAAACGCCATTTTACCGCCGACTGCCCGGGCGAGCCCCTATGCGCGCCGGGTTGCGGGCACCCGCCGCATGAAGCAGAATGCCAAACCATATGCCCGGCAGGGCAGGATGCCTGCGCCGCCTTGGTGCGCGGAGCGTGCGCGACGTTGCCGCGCCCGCCTTATCGACCGGAATCAGGATGAGCCAGTACGAATTCAGCGTGACGTCGCAGGTGCGCTACCTGCCCGAAGAATCGGACCCCGAGCGCCGGCAATATGCGTTCGCCTACACGCTGACCATTCGCAACACGGGGCAGGTGAGCGCGCAACTGATCGCGCGCCATTGGGTGATCACCGACAGCGAAAACCACGTGCAGGAAGTGAAGGGGCTGGGCGTGGTGGGTCATCAGCCGCTCCTCAAGCCCGGCGAACAGTTCGAGTACACGAGCTGGGCCGTGATCGCGACGCCCGTGGGCACCATGCGCGGCGAGTACTTCTGCGTGGCCGAGGACGCCGAGCGCTTCGAGGCGCCCGTTCCCGAGTTCGTTCTGCGCATGCCGCGCACACTTCATTGAACCGTAGTGCCCGTTTGCAGTCTGCTAGTCCTGACGCCGGTCGTGCGGGGCGCGTTTCTTCCTGCCCGATGCGGTCCACACCACGATGAAAACCAGCAGGAATAGCGCGATCAGCGCTTCCAGCCCAAACATGAGCATCGGGTATTCGTCGAGCAGATCGGACATAGCGGTATCCATCGAGAACAAGCATTGTATGCGCGATTTGGGGCAGTTTTCCGGGTTGATGCCCGGCTTCAGCAGCAAGCATGACGATGCGCCTGCGGGCGCGACGCGGCGGACCATCGGCCGCGTGGCCGGCTGGCTGGGGGCGGCCACGCTGGCGGCGCTGCTGGCCGCGTGCGGCGGCCCGAGCTACGTGCGGACCTCGCCGCCGGCGGGAACGCCCTATGTGCCTGGACAGATCGCGGCGGCCCGCCTCACGCCGGTCGCCTGGCAACAGGTGCCGGGCTGGCAGGACGATTCGCTGATCGGCGCGACCGCGGCGCTGCGCGCGAACTGCACGCGCCTCGCGCGCGATCCGCGCTGGCAGCGCGCCTGCGCAGCCGCCTCGCAGCTCGACGACCTCGATCTGGCAAGCGCCCGGACCTTCTTCGAAACCTACTTTACGCCTTACCAGTTCGCCAACAACGACGGAACGCTCGACGGCCTCGTGACCGGCTACTACGAGCCGCTGCTGCATGGCTCGCGCACGCGCCACGGCGTCTATCAGACGGCGCTCTACCGCTGGCCGTCCGGCTATCGCGCGGGCACGCCGCTGCCGCCTCGCGCGCAGCTCGAGCGCTCGGGCGTGCTCGACGGCAACGAACTCGTCTGGGTAGACGATCCGATCGAAGCTTTCTTCCTGCAGGTGCAGGGGTCGGGGCGTGTCGTGATGGAAGACGGCAGCGTCATGCGCGTGGGCTTTGGCGGGACCAACAATCAGCCGTACCGCTCGATCGGCAAGTGGCTGCTCGACCGTGGCGAACTCACGCCGGCGCAGGCTACGATGCAGGGCATCAAGGCCTGGGCGCGGGCGAATCCCTCGCGCGTGGACGCGCTGCTCGACACGAATCCGCGCTTCGTCTTTTTCCGCGAAATGCCGGGTTCCGAGGGCTCGTCGCAGGGCGGTGCCGACGGCCCGGTCGGCGCGCTCGGCGTGCCGCTCACGCCGGAGCGATCGATTGCCGTGGATCCCTCGTCGATTCCGCTCGGCACGCCGGTCTTCCTGCAGACCACGCGGCCGCTGACGAATACGCCGCTTAACCGCCTCGTGTTCGCGCAGGATACCGGGACGGCGATCAAGGGCGGCGTGCGTGCCGACTACTTCTGGGGCCTCGGCGACGATGCGGGCGATCTGGCCGGCAAGATGAAGCAGGGCGGCCGGATGTGGCTGCTGTTTCCGAACTCGTGAGCCCAGGTTCGAGCTGAACGAAAAAGCCGGCATGTGCCGGCTTTTGCTTTGGTGCGTGTGATGTCCGGCTATTCGCCGCAAACGCCGGGGGCTTACTTCGGGCGTTTGTCGATGACGCGACGCGCCTTGCCCACCGAGCGCTCGATGCCGTTCACCTCCAGCACGTTCACAAGGGCGGTCACGCCGATCAGCGCCTTGATGTCGTAGGCGAGTGCGTTGCGCGCCTTATCGAGCGCCGCGCCGTCGGGTGCGCTTTCCGGGCACGGTTCGACGTTGAGCGCCATCACATCGAGCGGACCTTCCTTGGTCAGCACGATCTGGTAGTGCGGCGCCAGTGCAGGCTGCTTGAGCAACAGCTCTTCGATCTGCGTCGGGAACACGTTCACGCCACGGATGATGAGCATGTCGTCCGAGCGGCCTGTGATCTTTTCCATGCGACGCATCGTGCGCGCGGTGCCAGGCAAAAGACGCGTGAGGTCGCGCGTGCGGTAGCGGACGATCGGCAGCGCCTCCTTGGTGAGCGAGGTGAACACCAGTTCGCCGAACTCGCCGTCGGGCAGCACTTCGCCCGTCTCCGGATCGATGATTTCCGGGTAGAAGTGGTCTTCCCAGATGGTGGGGCCATCCTTGGTTTCGGCGCACTCCGAAGCCACGCCCGGGCCCATCACTTCCGAAAGCCCGTAGATGTCGACCGCAGTGATGCCCATGCGCTGCTCGATGGCCGCGCGCATGTCGTTGGTCCACGGCTCGGCGCCGAAGATGCCGATGCGCAGCGAGCAACTGGCCGGATCGATGCCCTGGCGCTCCATTTCATCGGCGATTGCCAGCATGTAGCTCGGCGTGACCATGATGATGTCGGGGCGGAAGTCCTGGATCAGCTGAACCTGCTTCTCGGTCTGGCCGCCGCCGAACGGGATCACCGTGAGGCCAGCGCGTTCGGCGCCATAGTGCGCGCCGAGGCCGCCCGTGAAGAGCCCGTAGCCGTAGCTGATGTGGACCTTGTCGCCGCGCCGTGCGCCCGATGCACGCACCGAACGTGCAACCAGATTGGCCCAGGTGTCGATGTCGCGCGCGGTGTAGCCGACCACGGTCGGCTTGCCGGTGGTGCCGGACGAAGCGTGAATGCGCGAGATCTGCTCCTGCGGCACGGCGAACATCCCGAACGGGTAGTTGTCGCGCAGGTCTTTCTTGGTCGTAAACGGAAAGCGGCCGAGGTCGGAGAGCGACTGGAGCTGCGACGGATGAACGCCTGCCTCGTCGAACTTGCGGCGATAGACCGGCGAGTTCTCGTAAGCGTGGTTGAGCGACCATTTCAGCCGTTCGAGCTGAAGTGCCGCAAGTTCGTCTCGGCTCGCCTTTTCGATGGGTTCGAGCGGCAGCGTGGTAGTCATCGATGTCTCCTGTGTCGGCCAGAGTGGGCTTGGGCGTTGACTCTGGCCCCATGCAAGGCTGGGCCTTGGGTTCTATACGTGGATGGCGTGGATACGTTGAAAAGCCGTGGGGATTCCCGCTTACTCCGCAACCGGAATGACGTTGCCGCGAATTTGCGCGGACTTGCCCCGGAAGAGCGCGACGGTTTCGCCCGCGCGGTTCGTGACGCAGATGTCGTAGACGCCGTTGCGTCCCGAGAGAATCTGTTCGACGGCTTCGGCGGTGAGCACGTCGTCCGGCTGGACGGGGCGCAGAAACTCGATCGAGCAGCCGGCCGCGACGGTGTTCACGTTGTACGAATTGCAGGCGAACGCGAACGTGGAATCGGCGAGCGTGAAGATCAGGCCGCCGTGGCAGATCTGATGGCCGTTCAAGAATTCGGGTCGCACGGCCATGGAAAGGCGCGCGTAACCTGCGCGCACTTCGAGGAGTTCGATGCCCAGTGCACGGCTGCAGGCGTCGGCGTCGTACATGGCCTGGGCGGTGGCGCGGGCGAGCTCATCGGGAGACATACCGGCGATTTCGAGGCGCGGTGTGGGCGTTTGCGCGGACATTTCAGCGGCCCTCGAAGCGCGGTGCGCGCTTTTCCAGGAACGCTTGAACGCCCTCGGCGTAGTCGTATGACGCGCCGAGTTCGCGCTGCAGGTCGCGTTCGAGATCGAGCTGCTGGTCGAGCGTTTGGGTGGCCGAGGCGCGCATCGCTTCGCGTGTCGCGACGATGGCGCGGGTGGGCTGCTTTGCGAGTTGCGCGGCGAGCGCGGTGGCGGTGGCCGCGAGGTCGGCGTCTTCGGTGACTTGCCAGACGAGTCCCCAGCTCTCGGCCTTTTCGGCTGAGAGGCGGTCACCGGTCATGGCGAGACCCAGTGCGCGTGCCATGCCGACGCGTTTCGGCAGGAACCACGTTCCGCCGGAGTCGGGCACGAGGCCGATCTTGACGAAGGCCTGAATGAAGCTCGCGGAGCGTGCGGCGAGCACGATGTCGCAGGCGAGCGCGAGATTGGCTCCGGCGCCCGCCGCAGTGCCGTTGACAGCGGCGATCACGGGCATGGGCAACGCCTGCAGGCGTTTGATGAGCGGATTGAAATGCTCGTCGATCAGCGTGCCGAGGTCCGTCATCGCGCCGGGTGTGAAGTCGAGATCCGCGAGGTCCTGACCTGCGCAGAAGCCGCGGCCCGCGCCGGTCAGCACCAGCGCGCGGGCGCCGGCGGCGACCACTTCGTCGAGCGCGACCGCAAGCTCGCGGTGCATCGCGCGCGTGAAGCTATTGAGCTTGTCGGGGCGGTTGAGCGTGATTGTCGCCACGCGTGTGGATGCGTCGGTTTCGACGCGGATCGAATCGTAGGGCACCGGTTGTCTCCTGCAGCTCCAAGGCCGCCGTGTTACGCCCGGCGGCCGGCCGATAGTTGCGTTCGGATCAGAGGCGTTCAATGGCGAGGGCGATGCCCTGGCCAACGCCGATACACATCGTGCAGAGCGCATAACGTCCGTTGGTGCGCTCCAGCTGGTACAGGGCCGTGGTCACGAGCCGCGCACCGGAGGCGCCGAGCGGATGGCCCAGCGCGATCGCGCCACCGTTAGGATTGACGCGCGCGTCGTCGTCTTTCAGGCCGAGCTGGCGCAGCACGGCGAGCCCTTGCGACGCGAAAGCCTCGTTGAGCTCGATTACATCGAACTGATCGAGCGTCATGCCGAGCTGCTTCAGCAGCTTCTGCGTGGCGGGGGCCGGCCCAATGCCCATGATGCGGGGCGCGACGCCGGCCGTTGCCATGCCGAGCACGCGGGCGCGGCGGCGCAGGCCGTACTGGCTGGCGGCGGCCTCGTTGGCGATGAGCAATGCGCACGCGCCGTCGTTCACGCCCGACGCATTGCCTGCCGTGACCGTGCCGTCGGGGCGCACGACGCCCTTGAGCTTGCCCAGTGCTTCGAGCGACGTCTCGCGCGGGTGTTCGTCGAGCGCGACGCGGACCGGATCGCCTTTCTTCTGCGCGATTTCCACGGCCACGATTTCCGCGGTGAGCGTGCCGTCTTTTTGTGCGCGGGCAGCCTTTTGCTGGCTGCGCAGCGCGAATGCGTCCTGGTCGGCCCGGCCGATGCCGAACTCGACGGCGACGTTCTCCGCCGTCTCGGGCATCGAATCGATGCCGTAATCGCGTTTCATCAGCGGATTGACGAAACGCCAGCCGATGGTGGTGTCATAGATGCTGGCGTCTCGCGCGAATGCCGATGCCGCTTTGCCCATGACGAAGGGCGCGCGCGTCATGCTTTCCACGCCGCCCGCGATCATGAGGCTGGCCTCGCCCGCCTTGATCGCGCGCGCGGCGCTGCCGACGGCGTCGAGCCCCGAGCCGCACAGGCGATTGATCGTGGCGCCGGGGGCGTCGGTCGGCAGGCCCGCGAGCAGGGCGGACATGCGCGCGACGTTGCGGTTGTCCTCGCCGGCCTGGTTGGCGCAGCCGTACAGCACGTCGTCGAGCACGCGCCAGTCCACGCCCGGGTTGCGCTCGATGAGTGCGCGGATCGGCACGGCGCCCAGGTCGTCCGCCCGGACGTCTTTCAGTGCACCGCCGTAGCGGCCGAACGGGGTGCGGATCGCGTCGCAGATATAGGCTTCGGTCATCTCGGTTTCCTGAGGCACGAGCGCGGGAGTGCGCTCATGCCATACATGCTAGAGGGATGGCGAGTCAGGTTCTATTCGGCCAAACGGCATAGGCCGTTCAGCCGGCTACCACCGGAGCGGCTTTCGGTTCAACATGGACCCGGCTTTGAACCACGCGGAAGCGGTTTGCCACGAAGGCGGCATCGGCCAGTGCTGCGTTCGCTGCGGGGTTGGCGCCCGTGCCGTGGAAGTCCGAGAAGGCTGCCGACTGGTTGACGAACACGCCGCCCGTCAGGTTGATCGAAAGCGCCACGCCGCCGGTGATCGCGGCTTCATAGGCGGCTTCGACGACCGCGTCGTCAGTGCTATAGACGGAGAGCGTGAGCGCGCCGTGGTCGCGGGCGATCGAGCCGGCCAGTTCGAGCGACTGCGCGGTCGAATCGGTGGCGATCACGAACGAAATCGGGCCGAACCATTCGCGCGTGAACGAGGCTGCGTCGCGGGCGGCGTCGAGCGAGAGCACGAGCGGTGTGCGCACGCGCGCGCCGGAAAACTGCGGATGTTCGAGTGTCTGGCTTTCGGCCAGCACCGTGCCCAGCGTGCGCGCTTCGTCGATACGCGCCGTGACGCCTTCGTTCTGGATCGCGCCGAGCACTTCGACGGCGCGGGCCGGATCGGCCACGAATTTCGTGACGGCGCCCGCGATCGCCTGAGCAACGGCTTCGAAGCTCAGGTGGCCTTCGGCCGTGCGGATGCCGTCGCGCGGCACATAGATGTTTTGCGGCGCCGTGCACATCTGGCCCGAGTAAAGCGACAGCGAGAAGGCGATATTGCGCGCAGCTGCTTTCAGGTCGTCCACCGAGTCGATCACGATTTGGTTGACGCCGGCCTTCTCGGTGTACACCTGCGCTTGATGAGCGTGCTGTTCGAGCCAGTCGCCGTTCTGCGTGCTGCCGGTGAAGTCGATCAGCTTGATTTCGGGGCGCACTGCGAGCGATTGAACGAGCGCGCCGTCGTTGGGGTTGGTGGCGAGCAGCGTAACTACGTTCGGGTCGAAACCGGCCTCGCGCAGGACCTCGCGCGCGATCCGCACGGTGATTGCGAGCGGCAGGATCGCGCCCGGGTGCGGTTTGACGATGACGGTATTGCCGGTCGCGAGATCGGCGAACAGGCCAGGGTAGCCGTTCCAGGTCGGGAACGTGCAGCAGCCGAGCACGAGGCCGGTGCCGCGCGGCACGACCGTGTAGCGCTTGTGCATGGCGAGCGGCGGGTTCTTGCCTTGCGGTTTTTCCCAATGCGTATCGGCGGGAATGCGGCGCAACTGGTCCCAGGCATAGGCCACGGCTTCGAGCGCGCGGTCCTGGGCGTGGGGGCCACCGGCCTGGAAGGCCATCATGAACGCCTGACCCGTGGTGTGCATGACGCTGTAGGCGATCTCGAAGCTTGCGCGGTTCAGACGTTCGAGGATTTCGAGACTGACACCCACCCACGCTTGCGGACCGGCGGCGCGCCAGTCGCGCTGCGCTGTCTGAGCGGCTGCGATCAACTGCTCGGGTGAGGCCTCGGGATAGCGTGCGCCCAGCGAGAAGCCGAACGGCGAGGCTTCGCTGCCGACGGTTGCACCGGTGGTCGGCTGGTCGAGTTCGAACGTATGGTTCAGGTGCGCCTTGAATGCGGCTTCACCTTCGGCACTGGCGGTTTCCCCGTACACTTTTGGACTGGGCATTTCAGCGAACGGGCTCCAGTAGCCACGGGTCTCGATGGCGGCGACCGCCTTTTGCAGCACGCTCTCGTGCCTGGCGAACAAGGGATGTGTCATGGCGCAACGTAGATTGAGAGGTTGAACCAGGCCCGCGCCGATTAATTAACCGACCGGTTGGTTGGCAAATGTTAGCATTAGTCAAAGTTCGGCGTGAAAATTTTTTTGGGGGACTTTTCATAGATGGAAGGAGGACGTATGGCGTACGAGAACATCCTGGTCGAGACGCGCGGCAAAGTCGGCTTGATCACCCTTAATCGCCCGAAGGCGCTCAATGCGCTGAACGATGCGCTGATGGATGAACTGGGCGCGGCACTGAAGGCGTTCGACGCGGACGAAGGTATCGGGACGATCGTCATCACTGGTAGCGAGAAAGCGTTCGCGGCCGGTGCCGACATCGGCATGATGGCGAGCTACAGCTTCATGGATGTCTATAAGGGCGACTACATTACGCGCAACTGGGAGACGATCCGCTCGATCCGCAAGCCGATCATCGCTGCAGTAGCCGGCTTCGCCCTGGGTGGTGGCTGCGAGCTGGCCATGATGTGCGACATCATCTTTGCGGCGGATACGGCGAAGTTCGGCCAGCCTGAGATCAAGCTGGGCGTGATTCCGGGGGCGGGCGGCACGCAGCGTCTGCCGCGCGCAGTTTCGAAGGCCAAGGCAATGGACCTGTGTCTGACGGCGCGAATGATGGATGCGGCCGAAGCGGAGCGCGCAGGGCTCGTCTCACGCGTGATTCCGGCGGCCGACCTGTTGAACGAGGCGATTGCGGCGGCGGCCACGATCAGCGAGTACTCGCTGCCGGCGGTGATGATGGCTAAGGAGTCGGTGAACCGCGCGTACGAAACCACGCTGGCCGAAGGGGTGCACTTCGAGCGCCGCCTGTTCCATTCGCTCTTCGCGACGGAGGATCAGAAAGAGGGGATGGCGGCGTTCGTGGAGAAGCGCAAGCCGGCCTTCAAGAACAAGTAGTGCGCAAGAGCCTGCTGCCGTTCGCCAACGGCGGCAGGTGAATTTTTTTCGCTTTC